>CAZNIS010000066.1:0-40201 GCA_964573105.1 uncultured Granulosicoccaceae bacterium | reverse complement strand
GAGCCCATCAACGCCGCCATGATAATCAGTACGATCCCCACTTCCAGTAGCGAGAATCCGCGCTGATGTCTGCCTGCACTCATATTCATAGCGGCGGCTGCGCGATAAACAGCATTTGATCATTAGACCCGGCACCGATCCTGACGAACGGGTATTCGTCAATCGCTGCCAGCAATGTCGGTGTATCCAGATATTCGATCAACGCGCTCGACGACTGGCGATTCTGCATCGCCCCCCTGGCGGTGCTTTCGATTGGCACGCCAGCGGTAATCAGCATGACCTCCAGCGGTTGTGAATCGATACGCAGAGGGAGCGGATCATCCCCAAAGCCATCACAGGCACTCAACGCCTGATCACCGGCACAATCACTGGCTACATGATAGAGAATCTGCTGCTGCCACTGATTAGTGTTGAACCAGGTCTGATTGATCATCCGCCCTTTGGGCACCGACTCTGAGACAAATTGACCAAAAGACTTTCCAACGCAATCACCAGCCACCATTGACAACATGCCCCGGGTCAAGCCGTTTACACAAGTATTGGTATCGTCGCCCAGGGCACTGGCGTAGGGATAGCGGCCATAACGTTGTTTGTATTCGACGAGCCAGTCGCGCACATCGCCGAGCACTCGACGCTCGATCAACGGCATCAACTGGTCACGCGTGATCCAAAGCAGGCGATCATTGCCACCCGTCTGCACGCTGAAGTGCAAGTCGCCATCTGCATTCTCGCCTTCCAGATAAGCGCTTACGTCGTTACCTGGACGTTCAGATCGCTGCCAGGGGAGTGGTTCACCCGGATCGATAATCACTGCCACGACATCTTCGATATGATCGACACTGAGAAATCGGCTGACACTGATCGCACTGAGTGGATTAAACGATGGATTGAATCGGAAATCAGGCGCCACCGAGTACCACAAATCGCGATCCAGAAATCGTTCAACGTAATCGATGTCGAGGATTTTTCCATCGCGCTCCCATAGTGTTGGCAGGAATCCGAGATTGACCTCGCCGCATCGCCAATCCGGGCTGCTGAATCTTGCCGCCGCCGGGCATGGCAAGCGCCCGGTGCCACCCCTTGTGTTATGTCCGTAGTTATCAGCGTAATTGACGGCAAAGGCGATCAGTGCCTCTCTCGCGGCACTGAGCGCCTGCCCTGATTCCTGCGCCGATTGCACACGCGGATTGGACGAATCAAGATGATAGGCGAGCACCAGTGCACTGCCGCCAGTCATCATCAACAGCACTACCAGCAGCACCACCCCGCGAGATCGATGGGCACAGTACATCAGCGACGAACCTCCAGGATCAGCTGATTGGCAATCTTTCTCAGCGCACGCAATTCCACAGTATGTTTTCTGCCACTTGCATAGAAGACTATCTCAGGGCTTTTTCGCCCCGACACGGTGCGCGCCGTGTAATTTGCGACGTCAAGCCGGGTATCACGATTGCCCCAGACTGCCGAGACATCGCCAGCCACGACCAGATAACCATGGATGGCCGCCACCAGAGGTCTATTTTTAACAACCGTTGTTGTTTTAGAGGGTAGTGCCAGGGCCTGCATCTGAACATCAGCTACGACCAAGGGTGCAAGCACTCGTGCTGATTCACTGAGCTGTAGCGCGCGATCAATCGCGGCGCGCTGATCGGCGGTAAAGAACAGTCTTTTTTCATTGGCAAATTGCCGCGGTGACACCTCGACGGTGTTTGCACTGACGGCATACGACACCCAATACAACACAACGCATAAAACGGTTTTAGTCATCATATCCAATCAGCTCGCATCGAAAACCGGCAGCGCAAGCCAGTGCAATTTGATCTTCGCCGTCAGTGTAGGCGTTACCTGATCGCTGCCAGACACACTCGTTTCATGCAATGCGACATCTACCACCGCCACGCCGAGCAACGCGTCCCGCTGCTGTTCCAGATGCCAAAGATATTCGGCCAGGTGTTCTTCGTGACGAAACTGCGCATCGATAGTGATATCTGCCACCAACACCTGCGTCCGGGCGTCAGGGTGATCACCATGTGTTCTGGCCGCGCCTATCGAGTATGAATGTAATAATGGCCCGGTTTCCTCCTCGAGCTGCGCGAGGTAGTTCAGTAGTACAATCCGGTTGTGTACCAGCCGATCACGGTTTTCCAATATTGACGCATAGGCGGGTCTGAAACGGGCGTAGGCCTGATGATCGGCCAATGCGGCCAACAGACTTGCTGACTCACGTGCTTTGACTTGCTTTTGCCGCTCCCACTGCTGATCGAGTTCGTGGTACCCGGATACAGTCATCAACAGACCGCCACCTGCCAACACACATGCACAGATGAAAACGGCAAACGGCCTTTTCAATTCAGCCTGCATCATGCATCTGCCACGTATCATCAAATGACAGCTCAATGCGAAAATCGCGATCGGCGAGATTGGCATTCACCCGAGCCGACTCGCCCGCTCCGGTGCCTAGTCCAAACGGTGCTTTGGTCACCGTTACCGTGACCGCCGCACTACTGCGCAGGACTGAGAGCCAGTCATTGGCAACCATGACTGCTGCAACCAGTGAGGCGACACGTTCATCGATTCTTCCGGACATCATCAGACGGTGTTGACCACCGCTATTAGCCGCTGCATGCCACTGCAGCGCCTGTAGTCGAATATCCGGCTGATGATGGAGTATGTTGGCAAGCCAGGTAAAGCTGCGCAATAACGTACCAGACACATCCGCCTCTACCGTGTTGACAAAGTGCGTTATCGCGATACGAGTGTCGGCAGGGATCTCACCCTCATCAGCCGCTGGCAATTGCTCGGCCACAAATCGCTGGTGTGATCGCGCAACAGCAGACAGCTCCTTATATCGCTCCTGAATGCTGGCTTTGACAAACAAGGTCATGGCAAAAAACACCCCGATCACAGCACTTGCCATCCACAATCGCTGCGCCGTTCTATCAGTGTTGAAATGCGCGACGCAGGGTTCGTCACGCAAACCATTGTCAGCCCGAATCGAACGGGTCAGTCGAATCAACTGATTTTTATCAGGCACCACATCGAACGGGAATGCTGACAACCGTTCGCGATCCTGGTCGTTTATCTTCGGGCCATGAATTTGCAGTACTTCACGCTGATTAGACCCCAGCAATATCAGCTTGGCTCCGGATTCAGTCAGCACGTCGTTCTTGTGGGCATACTGCAAAGTTCGTTCGACTTCTGTGATCAGATCTTTTTGGGCACTGATGTGTCGATGCAGCAGCAAGGCGCCTTTACAGTACAAGCAAAGCCGAGTGTCGCCACCTGTTGCGACGCTAACCATCAACAGGGTGTGCTCACGACGCTCGACTATGTACAACAAGCCCGCAAGTGCTACCGGTAAAAAACCCACGTAAGCTACGCGAGCGCGGTGTTCGTCTAATAACGCCAGCCAGGACGCAATACTGTCGTCCGCGGCGAGCGTCGTCACTAGTGCCAGCGCTGCCGCCCCGCCGCTGCCAGCCCCGGATTGCAGACCAATCCAGCCATTTACAGGTGCCAGGCTTTGACACAGTGTATCGAGATAGGCCCGGCGCTCACCGGCTCGCAACTTTGGCGTGGATTCGAAATGACATTCGATCTGTGGATGGTCAATGGCGATGTGGAATATCGCGCCACAGTGCTGAGTAACCCAGTGGCTAAACTGTGCCCTTCCATTGGCATCTGATGCAAAACGCCAGCTATTTTTGCCGCCTCGATTCTGGCAGGCGAAGAGACCGGTTGCGTCGATCAGTAAATAGAAACGCATCGTCAGGCAGCCTGCAGGTCGAAGACCAGGTCGTATATCGGCCCCACCACCGACACTACTACCCACAGCATGATGACGCCAACCAGCACGATCAGGCACGGACCAAGCGCCTGCTCCAGACGGTCAATCGCATCGCGTGCCTCGCGATCATAGAAATAGCTGATTTGCCTGAATGCGTTGTCGAGCGCGCCGGTCATCTCGCCCACGCCGACCATACTCACCACCAGTGGCGTGAACTGCCCGGTGTCCCGCAGTGCATCAGTGACTGACACGCCTTCGAAAACCCGCTTTCTCGCGGTCAGTAAGTCACTACCGATCACTCGACAGTTGACAACTCCGGCACCGAGCTTCAGTGCCTCGGGCAAGCCGATGCCGGCGCCATACATCAAAGCGGCACAACGTGAAAAACGTGCGATTTTTACGCGGTACAGGACAGCACCGAGCAGTGGCAATCGCAACAGCAGTCGATCCTTGATGGTGTGCAGAATCGGGAAGCGGGCGAGTAACAGCGGAGTGGCCAGGGCGACGGCCACAGAGATCAAAAGCAGCCAAACCCAGCTTGCGGCGATCAGGTCAGATGTGCCAATCAACAACTGCGTGTGCCACGGTATAGCAGACCCTGTCGATGTTACGAATGAGATCAGGCTTGGGACCAGGAATGTCATTACAAATACAATCACAGAAAAAAGTACCACAGCAACAAACGCGGGATAGATCATCGCTTTGCGAAGGCCGGCTGCGGTTTCATCCTGCCACTTCAGCAGGTCAGCCAGTTCGCCCAGCAATTCGCTCAATCGCCCGCTGGTCTCCCCAATTTCCACCAGGCTGCAGTAGAGCGCGTCGAACACGTCTGGCTGTTGCCGACAGGCATCCGAAAAGCACAGACCCGCATCTATGGATTCACGCAATGACTCAATGGTGGTGACCAGCGACGGACTGGCTGATGCCTGGCGTAAATCATCAAGCGCTTGCAGCAATGGCACGCCGGCGGCAAGTAATTGTTGGATGTGAAAGGTAAAAGCCAGTAAATCGCTGCGAGTCACTTTTCGATTGGCAGCGAAGGATGCGCGCCAGTGGCGGCGACAGGACAGCAGCGATAACCTGCGATGGGCGAGACGGGTTTTGAGATCGGCATTGCTGGATGCGGCAAGTGTGCCGCTGACGATGCTGCCGCTCTGATCCAGTGCCCTGTATTGAAAGTACCGCATATCACTTCTACCGCAAACTACGCACAAGCTACGGTGAAAACTCTAATCCAAGACTTGAATCCTGTTTGTGAAATCAATCACACGAGTCACTTCTGCAAAGGACGTGCTGCCTTCGCAAACACGGCGCAGCGCGTCGTCGGCCAGTGTTACGTAGCCAGCTTCAACAGCGCTGGCAGCAATCAAATGAATCGGAGCCGATTCGGCAATCAATTGATCGAGCGCCGGTGTTACTCGCAACACTTCAGTTAACACCAACCGACCGCGATAGCCTGTGTGGCGACATTGATCGCAACCCGTAGCATCGAATACTGTCGTCACGCCATCGAAAAAACCGGTTGTGGAATCCGGCGAGACGGCTTTTTTGCAATGCTCGCACAGTGCGCGTACCAGCCGTTGCGACACGATTCCAATGGTATTCCCGGAAATTAGCGTTGAATCAACGCCAATGTCTTTTAATCGGGCCAGAGCCCCGATACTGGAATTGGCGTGCAGCGTCGAGTACACCTGGTGTCCGGTCATCGCCGCGCGATAGGCCATCGACGCGGTGTCCTCATCGCGAATTTCACCAATCAACATCACGTCTGGATCCTGCCGCAGCATTGCGCGAATGCCGGTGGCAAAGTCCAGCCCGGCCTGTTCGTTGAGTGAAGCCTGACGCAGCAGTGGCATCGGGTATTCAACCGGATCTTCCATTGTCATAATGTTGATCTGTTCGCTGCTGATTCGCGACAACATCGAATACAAGGTGGTGGTTTTGCCGCTGCCGGTGGGACCGGTGACGAGAATCAATCCCTCCGGGCGCGCAATCATCAGGTTGATTGCCTGTTGCGCCGCCGCAGACATACCCAGTGTTTCAAGCGGCACGATGCCCCGCTGGCGATCCAGCACGCGCAACACGATGTTCTCGCCGAAGGCAACCGGCAACGTCGACACACGCAATTCGATCTGCCGGCCGGCAACCGATAGTGACAAGCGCCCGTCCTGCGGGGCGCGACTGTCGGCGATATCCAACCCTGCCATTACCTTCAAGCGAACGGTAAGCGCCGCCTGACAGTTACTGTGAAAACTTCTGATCTGATGCAGCACGCCATCAATGCGATAGCGCACGCGCAGAAAACCCGCCTCTGGCTCAAAGTGTATGTCCGAGGCTGCATGTTTGACCGCATCGGACAGAATTGCATCAACCAGTCGTACCACTGGATGGCCGTAGCCGTCGGTTGAATCCAGTCCAACTTCCTGGGTGCCGGATTCGATCTCCAGCAAAATGCCATCGATAGACAGTTCAAAGCCATAGAAACGATCGATGCACTCCTGAATTTCATCCGTATCGGCATAAAGGGCCACCAACTCGACTGAAGATCCAGCCACAGCGCTGAGCCTGTCGAGTGTTATCAGATCATCGACATCGGCCATCGCCACGACAAAACGCCCGTCATCCAGCGACAGTGGCACACATCGATGACGCAGCGCAGTGGCGCGATCTATCGTGGCAAGCGCCCGCAGATCGGGCAATACACTGGCCAGATCAACACTGCCTGCGCCACTGATCTCACCTTTCAAATCCCGCAAAACAGCACTGCTGACAAACCCCAGCGAAAGCAATGCCTGCTGCAAAGACCCATTGGCACTTGCCTGTTCCGTCAGACCAATTCGCAGCTGATCGTCACTGAGCAATCCTCGCTGCAACATCAATTCAATGATAGGACGGTCTTCTGAATCTAACTGCAACTGGCTGGACATCGGTACTTCCGAAAATATTAGGCGAACTATCTGTTGCGCGCGGCGACAAGGGTATCCAGTCGATTCTGCGTGGTCGCACGATCAAAGTGAAAGGTGCGGGTCGAGGCATGTTCCAGCGCCTGCTGATAATAACCAATGGCGGTGTTGTGACGCTGCAGGTGATCGAGGCTAACCGCAAGATTAAACGCGTAGTCGGGATTGGACACATCGATCGCCAGTGCATCACGCCAGGCGTCGCGCGCCAGTTGCCAACTGCGTTGAGCGCTGTAGTAGTTGCCCAGTGCCGCGTGCATGCGACCAGGCTGCTCGACACTGCCGATGTGGGCGACCATCTCGTGCTCGATCGTCTGATCAGCCAGCGCCGCCGCTATATCCAGCATACCGCTAAAGGCCGCCGAGTCCTGCCCATCCAGCGACAGCAAATGCCGATAACGATTTTCCGCCCGGCGAAATTCACCAAGCTGTCGCGCCACCGAGGCCACCGCCAGATTCGCGTCTCGATTGTACGGATCGAGCAGCATGGCCTGATCATAAAATGAACCTGCAGCTGTGTAGTCGCCCTGCTGGTAAGCGGCAAACCCTTGACGCAGCAACAACCGCAGTCGATCGCTCACCTCGATTGCCTCATCGTCAATCGATCGGGCACCCACACCCGTTTGCTCGCCATCGATGTGAGTGGTGGATTTGGCCGACTGCTCGCTAATGGTTACCTGTGGTGTGGCAGCGGCGGGTGGATCAGCCACAGCTACCTTGTCTTTAGTCTCGGCCGCCTTTTTTACTGAATGGCTTGCCGAGCTTTCCAATGCTGCGGGTTGCGCATTACGCAAGCGCGAGTTTTCATCGACTAGTTTGTCGATGCGATTATTTTGCAAGGCGAGCTGCGCCTTCAGTGCATTGAGTTCAGCGGCCAGCTCATCGTTTGCAGACGCATTGTCTGTAAGCTCCACAGGTTCTTTTTCGGCAGCCGGCACGTCTGCGATCACGCTATCAACGCTAACCGGCATTGCAGTGTCAGATTGCTGTGGGTTGGCTGCGACTGGTTCTGCCTGAGCATTCACCACTGTTTCGACGGGCGACACGTCGAACTCGGCCGGCAATTCTGCAGAGCGCAATTCACCTACCTGAGTCTGCAGGGCTTGCCTGTCGCGCTGCAGGCTCGCACGTTCGCTCTCGGCAAAATTGTCAAAGCCTGCGAGCAGAAAATACAGGCCCAACACCATACCAACGGCCGATAGCACCGCCACCAGTAGCAACAGAGGTTCAATAATCGCGATCGAGCCAAGACTTGCAGGTGCGCGTTCGGTGGTCTGCCGTGGCTCCGCAACGTCGGGCGCTGCCTGCGCCACTGGATGCGCCGTTGGCTGCGCGACAGGCTGATCCGGTGTCGCAGGCGCCGGCGGTTCGGGCGGTCGATCCGGCTGCACTGTTTGCTGCTGAGTGGCAGTCGCATCGTGCCAGGTCGGTCGGGCAGAATCGCTTTCACTGGCCGGCTCCAGCGCGAGCTCTGTGTCCATAGCCGGCGGTGGCAGATCACCCGTCGATGGGCGATCCGATTCAGGCGGCGATGGCCGCTTCTCCTGAATGGCTTGCAGGAAGAGACTCACGGCTGTCAGTCGCTCAAGAGCCGGTCGACGCCGTCTGCAAGCGGATCGAGCGGCAGCCGGGTACCGCCATGCAGCACGGTGGGGCGCAAAAAGACCAGCAACTCAGTTTTAACAATCTCATTCTTTTCATGGGAGAAGGCTTTGCCCAGCAGGGGGATTCGATTCAGGCCGGGAACGCCGGTGCTTCTGTTGTCCTGCTTATTCTGCATCAGACCGCCGATTATTGCGACCTCTCCACTTTTTACCCTAAGCAAAGATTCCATCTCACGGATCTGAATCTCCGGGATCAGATTGCGCACCTCGGCCTGCCCACTCAGCGCAGAACTCGGATCCTGCACGAAATTGAGAATTCTGGAGATCGATGGGCGAACGTTCAGAATCACCTCGTCGCCAGCAGTGACGAACGGCACCACATTCATCACCAGGCCCACTGGCACCGAGTGCACGCGCGACTCCACCAGGGTGCGCTCATCGCCGTTCTCGCGCGACAGGCGATCGATCTCGAACGTAAAGTAGACCCGGTTATCCGCCACCTTCAACACCGCTGGCTGATTGTTCAAGGCCATGATCTTCGGGCTCGACAACACCTTTACATCGCCAAAGGCCTGTAGTGCCCGCAGGGTTGCCGTCACATCGCCAATGCGGCTGAACGGATTGAGGTAACTCAGCGCGACAGCGGGCGACTCAGCCAAATCCGCTGCGCTCGGCGTGCCGGTCAGCTGCTGGTTGATTGCCACAGTCCGCGAGCCCTCGCGCTGATCGAGCACTGACCAGTCGATGCCAGACTCGAAGGTATCACTGAGCGTGACCTCGACCACTGTCGCCTCGATCAGCACCTGGCGCTGCGCGCTACCCACGGCATCCTGGATCAACCGGCGAATGTCATTGTGCTGCGCGCGGGTGGCCCTGACCCCCAAAATGCCGGCCTCCTGATTGATATAAACGCCCTTCGCCGATACCCTGCCGGTCCGTGAGTCGGCGCTGATTGTTTGCCCGATCAGCCCCGCAACGCCACTGATCAACGAGCGCCAGAAGCGATTGTCTGACAGGTTCTGCACCTGCATCCGCGAGCGATTGCCGGGACTGCTGCCATCACCGCCCTCGCCTGCCACGCCCGGTGAACCCAACTGTGTGGTGAGCTCGACGCTGCTGCTGGACAGCCGCTGCATGTTCAAATAGTCGACCGGATAGGATACAAAATACGGCTGATCGAGCGCGACGATGAAACCGCCACTGTCAGTCTGCTCGAGCGTCACCGGGAGCTGGCGAGCAATCGTTTGCAGAATCGCCGACAGCGGCTGATCAACTGCCGACATGGTCAGCTTGCCGGGTATACGACCGACGATATCCAGATCCACGTGCGCGCGGCGCGCGAGCGCAAACAACACTTCATCGGCATCCAGACTATCAGCGACTAGCGTGTAGTCAGGCTCGGGGGGTGTCGGGATGATTTCGGCAGGCGGATTGGCAGGTGCTGATGCGGGAACCGTTTGCAGCGCGACTTCGGTGGCGACGCGCACCGGTTGTGGTATCGGCGGGGGCGATGTGGCGACATTGCCAGGCACCGTCTGAGCCACATCGGTTTTCGACACACAGCCGCTCAGATACGTGCCGAGCATCAGCACAACGACTCGCAAAACAACGTCACGGTTACTACTGAAAACCATCTATTACCTACCACATGGCTACATCCGGTAAAACTATCCGGGCAGACCTGCCCCGGCTCAATACTTTGCAGGCGCTGCCAGCTGCAAACCCTATACCATGCAATCGTGACCGGAAAATCCAGCCGGGCGATTCGCGCAGTGATTCATAAAACCAGGCCGATTTACGGCAAACGAACTATCGACACATGCTGAATATCGTTTTGTATCAACCGGAAATTCCACCCAACACCGGCAACATTATTCGCCTGTGTGCGAACAACGGTTTCAGACTGCATTTGATAGAACCACTTGGATTCAGCCTCGATGAAAAGCGCGTCAGACGTGCGGGACTCGACTACCGGGAGCTGGCCACGGTCAAGCACTGGCCAACGCTTG
Source organism: uncultured Granulosicoccaceae bacterium (assembly GCA_964573105.1). Classification (GTDB taxonomy): domain Bacteria; phylum Pseudomonadota; class Gammaproteobacteria; order Granulosicoccales; family Granulosicoccaceae; genus CAKZSB01. The sequence goes on along the minus strand of CAZNIS010000066.1, from coordinate 29,841 downwards.
ATGACTATTGCGCGGAGCACGGCGATGCAAACCTGTACGCGCTGACGACCAAAGCCCGGCGCCACTACAGTGATGCCAGCTTTCAAGCAGGGGATTCCTTGCTGTTTGGTCCCGAGACGCGCGGCCTGCCGGACGAGGTATTAAATGCCAGGCCCGCCTCGATGCGTCTGACCATACCGATGCTGGAAAACAGCCGCAGTCTGAATTTGTCTAACAGTGTGGCGATCGTGGCCTACGAGGCCTGGCGACAATTGGGCTTTGCAGGAAACTGAAGTATTTACCTGCCAGCATCACTTCGCCCCCTTTTAGCCTGAAGCGGTTGCGACAAACGATGCGGCTAGGCACCTTCACTGCGGGGTGCACGTTCCAGCAGTGAGCGCACCGCATCGAGCGGCTGTCGCGCATTGGCCACCACTTCGTAGACTTGCTCAACGATCGGCATCTCCACGCCATGCTCGCGCGACAGACCAAACGCCGCTGACGTCGCAGCCACGCCCTCGACCGACTGGCCGATCTTTGCCAGTGCCGCATCAACGGACAAGCCATCCGCCAGCGCCAGACCAAACCGGCGGTTGCGCGATTGATCATCGGTGCAGGTGAGAATCAGATCGCCGGTGCCGGCAAGCCCCGACAGCGTCTCGGCGCTCGCGCCCAGCCGATCACCGAGGCGACGCATCTCGGCCAGACCCCGGGTGATCAGCGCGACTCTGGCGTTGGCGCCAAAGCCAAGCCCGTCGGAGATGCCGGCGGCAATCGCGTACACGTTTTTGAGCGCGCCACCCAGTTGCACGCCGCGCATATCGTCGCTGATATAGGCACGAAAACGATTCGAGTGCAGCAACTCGCAAACGTGCGTGGCATAGGCCTGCGCGCTGGCAGCGACGGTCAATGCAGTTGGCAGCCCCTCGGCCAGTTCGCGCGCGAAGGTAGGGCCGGAGATCACCGCGTGATTGACCGCCTGACCCAACTTCGCGGTCAGTACATCTCCGAGGAAACGCCCGGTTTGTTTTTGCAGCCCCTTGCAGGCCCAGATCACGCCGCATTCCTGGCTTGCGTGTTGTGCAATCTGTTGCAGTGATTGCTCAAACGCGCTGCTCGGCACGGCGATCAACACATCGGTGGCATCGGCCAGACAGATTTCTATTCGGCTCTCGTAAGCCAGATTCGGCGGCAGCGCGACACCGGGCAGATAGCGTGTGTTTTCGGCAGACGACTGAAGCTGCCCAACCAGTGTCTGATCGCGCGCCCACAGCGTGGTGTCGCAATCGTTGCGCGCCAGATGCGCCGCCAGCGCCGTGCCGTAGCTGCCGGCGCCAAGTACACACACCCTCGCCGTCACGCCGCGTTACCGGTCAGGCGAGCGCAAGTGCAACCTACTGCTGTGTTTCCGGCGCGGGCGCATTGGGCTGTTTGCCCTGGGCCAGGTGCTGGGCATAGAGCGCATCGAAGTTGATTGGATCGAGCAACAATTGCGGGAAGCCGCCCTTGACTGCCATGTCCGAAATGGCCTCACGCACGAACGGGAACAAGACGTTGGGCGTATAGCTGCCCAGCAGATGAGCCAGCTCATCCTTGCCAAAACCCGAGATAGAAAACAGCCCACCCTGCTTGACCTCGATCAGATAGGCCGACTTGCCTTCGAGTTCGACAGTGACGGTGACTGTCAGCACACACTCGTACAGGTTCTGGTTGATCGCCCGATTCTCGGTGTTGAGCTGTACTTTGACCTCGGGCTTCCACTGCGCCTGTTCGGTGAAGATTTCGGTCGAACGAGGTGCCTCGAAGGAGAGATCCTTGATAAAGACCTTCTGAATTCTGAAAACCTGCCCTTCCGACTTCTGTTCACTCGCCGCAGCAGCGCCGCCAGCCGTTTCTTCTGCCATATCGATGTCGATCCTGTGTTCTGATTTTAAATCGGGTAGCTCGAATGTAGCGCACAAACGCGAGTCGTGCGCTCAATCGGCGCGGCACCGGTGGCGATGCCGAAAAGAAGTGTGTTTCAGTCGGCCAGCCAGCTGTCCAGTTCGCCGTCGGTCTCCAGTTCGTGGAGATCGTCAAAGCCACCGACGTGGCGATCGCCGATGAAGATCTGCGGCACAGTGCGACGACCGCTGCGCTCCATCATCTCCTGCATTTTGTCGGGCTGCTGATCGACCCTGATGGTGTCGTAGCTAACACCTTTGTTATCGAGCAGCCGGCGCGCTGCCCGGCAGAAGCCGCACAGGCCTGTCTCATACATCAATACCGGTTTAGGCATTCTGGTCTCCCCGATTCATAAAGCGGCGCGGTGCAGTGACCCGCGCTAAAGCAAGTGTGGTCGCTCGAGCCTGCGAGCAATCAGGATTTTGTCGAGATCGGCATGCTGGCTTTTTCCCAGCCGCCAATGCCACCATTCATGTTGTAGACAGTCTCGAACTCTTTTTTGCGCAGCTTTCCACCGGCACGGGCCGCGCGGGTGCCGTTGGCGCAGTAGAGAATGATTGGCTTTTTCTTGTGCTTTTCAAGTTCGACCATGCGCTTGTCAAAGGCTGAACTGGGAATGTTCAGCGCACCCGGCACGTGCCCGGTCTTGAATTCGCCCTCTTCGCGAACGTCGACAAAAATGGCGTCCTCGTCGTTCTGCAAACGCGTGGCCTCCATCGGCGAGAGCGCCTTCACGCCGGAGAACATTCGCTCATATTCCATGAACGCGATCATGCCGAGTACCGCGGCCAGCGCGGTGAAAAGAATCGGGTGATTACCGACAAATTCCAGATAACGATCCATAGCGTACTTTGTGCAACAGTTTAGTGGTAGAGCGCCGGCGCGCGGCCGGCAGGGGCGGATGATACACGCCGGGGCCGGCTCTTGCCCGCCTTATTTGCGCGGCGCACCGCGACGCCAATCATCGCGGGCGCAGCACGCTATTATAGTACTGACGCGCACATTCGATGCGGTAACCAGCACCCGACGACTGACACCAGAGCGAAACGCTACGTGAATGGCGAGACCATCATCTTTTCGATTTTTCTGATATTCACCGGTGCATCGGTGATCGCCACGCTTGCGCTGTTCACCCGGCAGGCGCTGCTGGTCGCCTATATAGCGCTCGGGTTTATCGTCGGCCCGCACGCGCTCGGCCTGATTTCTGATCCGGCGCTGGTGGCGGACATCGCTAACATTGGCATCATCTTTTTGCTGTTTCTGCTCGGCCTCAACCTCGAGCCGGCCGACCTTCAACACCTGCTACGCGAGGCAACTGCCGTCACGCTGCTTAGCTGCCTGTGTTTTGCACTGGCAGGCTTCGTTATCGCGATGGCCTTTGGCTTTTCGCCCACCGACAGCCTGATCGCCGCCACCGCGATGATGTTCTCATCGACGATTATCGGGCTGAAACTGCTGCCAACCAGCGCCCTGCACCATCAGCGCATGGGCGAGATTATCGTCAGCATCCTGCTGTTGCAGGACATGATCGCGGTCATCGCATTGTTGTTGCTGGAGGGTCTGGGCAGCCAGTCATCAGCGCTGGGTGAAATCATCAAAATATTGCTGCTGCTGCCACTGCTCGGGGCGGGCGCGTACTATTTCTCGCGCTTTGTGCTCAGCCGATTGCTGATGAAGTTCGATCAAATCAAGGAGTACATTTTTCTTTTGACCGTGGGCTGGTGCATGGGTGTGGCAGAGCTTGCGCACCTGCTTGGCCTGTCGCACGAGATCGGCGCGTTCATCGCCGGCGTCGCGCTGGCGACCAACCCGATCGCTCGCTTCATCGCCGAAAGCCTCAAGCCGTTGCGCGACTTCTTTCTGATCATGTTCTTTTTCGGCCTGGGCGCCGGGTTTGATCCGATCAAGGCCTGGGATGTGTTACTGCCAGCTGCAACCCTCGCCGCGGTTGCCCTGACGCTCAAGCCGCTGGTCTTTTCGCTGTTGCTGCGGCAGCAAAACGAAAAGCCGGGTGTGGCCACCGAGATCGGCTTTCGACTCGGGCAAATCAGTGAGTTTTCGTTGCTGGTTGCGGTGGTGGCGAGCACTGCCGGTGTGTTATCCGAAGGGGCATCACTGCTGATTCAGACGGCGACCATCCTGACATTCATCGCCTCTTCCTACTGGATTGTCGCGCGTTACCCCACACCGATCGCGCTGGACGAAAAACTGCGTCGAGATTAAAACCCGGCGGGTTACAGGCAAAAAAAAGGGCCGGCGAAAGCGCCGGCCCTGAATTTAAATGTGCGTGAAACTACTTGGCTAGTATATACCCAATTGCCAGTTTCAGTTGCTCATCAGTCAAATTTGTTCCACCGCGAGGGGGCATTCCACCCTTGCCGGCAATCGAGTTGGCCAGCAGAGTGTCTATGCCACCGTCGGCCATCCGCGCATCCCATGCGGCCTTGTCGTCAAACTTCGGCGCATTGGCAACGCCTGCGCTGTGGCAGGCGGCGCAGACTGTGTCGACGGCGGTCTTGATCTCGTCCGGCACGTCGGCGGCGGCGACCGTTTCGGTGGTCGCTGCAGGCGTCGCAGCGGGCGCCGCCGATTCGGTGGAAGCACTGCTCGCGTCGGCACTGCTCTGCTCTTGCGATTCGGCGTTGACGCCAGCCAGGAACAAGGTGTACTTCACCGCCTCGCGAAGTTGCTCGTCGTCGAGATCGGACTCAGCCCGCGGCGGCATCGCGCCCTTGCCGTCGATCACGCTGGCAGTCAGCGCATCGATGCCCTTATCGGCCAGCTTGTTCCAGCTGACGCTGTCGTCCAGTCGCTGCGCACCGACAATGCCCTTTTCGTGGCAGCCGGCACAGTTGGTGGCCACCACCGCACGGACCTTGACGTCGAAATCGTCGGCGCTGGTGACCTGACTGTTGGCGACAGCCAGTGCCGCCGGGGCCTCGGACTCGGTCGTTTCTTCAGCCTTTGCCTGTTCACTATCGCCACTCGACTCGGCGGCCGGGGCAGCGGCCTGCTCAGTCGTCTCGACCTTTGGCTCGGCAGCGGGCGCCGGTGCCGGCGCTGCAACGCGCGATTTTCCAACCGCGCCAACGCGATCCTTCAGCGCACCCTGAACGACTGGATCGTTGCTGTAGTCGCTGTCCGGACTCAACGAGTTGGCGACAACGATACAGAAGATCGTGAATAAGACGAGCGCGCCAATCACCACGCCAAATGTTTTAAAAAATGCCGAGTCGCTATGGCTCATCCGGACAATCCCCCTATTTGCTGCCTTCGTTCGCTATTCGCTGACCCGGGACTGACCAATGGGTCCCAGCTGAGTCTGCATCATATTCATCACCAATGGATCAGATGAATTGTCAACAGCAGGCGAAAGCGAGTTAGCCAATATCATTATGACCAGGGTAAACATCACCAATAGTCCCAAAACAATGCTCATGGTCCTTATGAATACAGCATCATCATTCCCGTGCATCGGGCTCTCCCGTAAAAAAAGGTTAAGTTATTGATAGTCGGGCGAACGCCGAAACAATCCCGCAGCAGTTGCGCGGCGCTGAATTCTAGCAATCGCGTCGACGCTTAACAATTATCGCGTTCGGTATTCGCTCAGCTGGATCCGGCAAAGACGCGGCGCAGCAGGTCGGTGGTGCGGCGCAGCGGATTTTCGCGAATCGCTTTTTCCTCTTTGGCCACATAGAAGAAAACGCCATCGAGCGCGTAGTCGAGCACGTGCTCGGTCAAATCGGCATCCACTTTGGGGGCAAGCGGAATGCGCCGATACGACGCCAGCAGCTGATCGAACGCGCGAACGGCTCCAACCTGCGCCAGACTCGAATCGACTATCGGACGCATTTCCGCGGCCAGCGCATCGCCGGATGTCCTGCGGAAGTACTGTGTAGCGGCATCATCCGTGCCGCCAAGAATATTTTTTGCGTCCGCCAGCGTCATCTGCTGAATCGAGTCGAGAAATATATCGCGCGCCTTGGGCACTGCAGCCTCGGCGGCTTCGTTGAGGCGGTCTTCCAGGCTGTTGAAAGCGCTGTCCAGCCCGACTTTAGCCGCAACTTCACGCGCATTCGCAACCGCTCTGGGCAGCGGAATGCGTATGTTCGCATCCCCGCCGAAGCCGTTTTGCTGGCCGAGCTGTGCGGTGACGTTGCTCGATCCAATCGACAGCGCCTCCTTCAGACCGCGGGCGATCTCATCGGCACCCAGGGCACTGTCGCCAGCCAGCACGGAGCCGGCCACCCGATTGAGGTCGGACAGTGTCGGGCCGTTGCCGGAACAAGCCGTCAGGGCCAGTGAAGTGCTGATAACAAGCGCGCGAACTAACATGTTTTTCTCCAATTCCTGCCGGTGTGCAGGGTGAATCGCAAAGTGGGGATGGCAAACCACGAGTACACCATTGTTCAGCGGGAACGTGCGCAAGCTTGCCAATTTTCCACCAAACCGACGCGGCCCGTTACCGCACAAGGATGGGGTTTGCGCCAAGTGCAGAAAGTCAAACACTGTGGCGATCATTGGCAACGCCCGCTTTGCCAAAGAACTCACAAAGCCTGTCCGCCGGGGCACTGAAGGCATCGCACTGGTTCATTTGTTGCTGATTTGCTGATCCGGGGCGCTGATACCGCATCTGCTGATCAGTCGCGAGTTGACCACCTTTCACTGGCACCGGAATTCCTGTGCCGAGGCAGCAACGCATTAACAGAAACATACGCCTTGCTCCACCCACGCTGCCGTGCAGACAAGACAAACCAACGGAACAAGTTTGATGATCGCGTCCGGAATCCAACTGCCTGACCCGGCAGCAGATCAGACAGACGATGGGCGTCAGCCGCGCCAGCCTGCTGTCGGCACCGTGTCATCCGATCGACATCAGGGGTCGGTAAACGAAGACAATGCCAGCATTTCGACCTGCGGCCTGAGCCACGAACTGGCCAACCGCTGGCTGGTCTGGCAGTGCAAAATGATCGCGGACGTAATTTCCGCGGCGGTTTACCACACTGATGGCACTCGCCTGGCGAGCTGGCCGGTCGACGCCGACGGTGACGACGTACTGCAGCAGACTGCCGACGCAGCCCGACAGGGCAATCGCGCCATCATCAGAACCGAAGTCAATTTTGGTGTCAACGAAAGTCGGATCGGCGATTCGATCGCCACACCGGTCTATGCGGTCGGGCAGCCGCTGGCCTACATTTCGGTCGTCATGACTCCGCGCCCACAATCGCGCCAGAACGCAGTGCTGCAGTTAATTCAGTGGAGCGGTTACTGGCTGGAGTCCTTGTCGCAATTATCCAACGGCATTCATCAGGAATCGTCCACTTTCACGCAATCGTTGCTCACCACCATTCTCGGCCAGACCAACTCTCAGCAGGTGGCGATGGAATTGACCAACCGGCTGGCCATCCGACTCGCCTGCGAGCGCGCCTCGCTGGGTGTGCGGGAAGGCCTGGTGGTCAGGCTGAAAAGTATTTCCGGACTGGCAAACTTCGATGGTCGCACACAGCTTGCCCGCTGCATCGAAGCGGCAATGGAAGAGTCACTGGATATCGACGAGACGCTTTGTTACCCGCCGCTGCCGGGGGAGAGTTATCCCGATAAGGCACAACGCGACCTGATTGCCCAGCAGGGCAGCACATCGGTTTGTACCCTTCGATTGCCTGGTCGCGACGGCTACATCGGGGCGATCACGCTGGAGCGCAACACCGGCGCACCGTTCGACGCCGACACCATCGAATGGTGCCAATCTGTACTGGGCGTCGCCGGTCCGGTGATTGAGTTAAAGCGTTTTGAAGAGCGACCGTTCTGGCGAAAAACCATCGATGCGGCGCGCTCGACGCTGACAGGCCTGCTGGGACCCGAGCGCCTGAAACTACGAGTTATCTGTGGATCTTTGCTCGGCATTGTACTGCTCGCCTCGATATTCAGCGGCACCTATGAAGTACGCGCACCGGCTAGAATCAGTGGCACGGTCTCACAGGTGGTGGCGGCGCCACTGGCCGGGTTTATCAAATCGGCGGAGGTTCGCGCCGGCGACACGGTCGCCGAGGGTCAGTTGCTGGCCAACATCGATGATCGTTCGCTGCAACTGGAACTGACCAAGTGGCAGAGTGAAAAGAACAAAACCGATAAAGCCTATCAGGAAGCGCTGGCCATGCGCGCCCGCACCGAGCTTAGCATCCTGCGCGCAAAAACCGATCAGATCGATGCCGAACTCGCGCTGGTACAGGCACAAATCGATCGCACGAATCTGCGCGCACCCTTTGCCGGCTACATCGTCAGTGGCGATCTCAATCAATCGCTGGGCTCTCCTGTCGAACTGGGTGATGTGCTGTTCGAGGTAGCGCCGCTGAATCAGTATCGCGTTGTGCTCGAAGTCAGCGAACGCGATATGGCAGGTGTCGAGAAAGGCCTGCCAGGGCGTATCCGCATCGCCGCGATGCCAGGCGACCCGATCAGTTTCGAAGTCGTGCAGATTGTTCCGCTGGCGGTTTCCGATGATGGCGGCAGTTATTTTCGAGTCGAGGCACAACTGGATCGCGAACTTCCACAACTGCGACCCGGTATGGAGGGGGTGGCGAGAATCGAGATTGGCGATCGCAAGCTGATCTGGATCTGGACGCACAATCTCTTTAGCCGTCTGCGCATGTGGTTCTGGTCGCGCGGCTGGTAACGCAAACGTGAACGACACCGCTATACCGAACGGCTGGAGCCAGGTCGAAGGACTAAAACCTCGCCTGCGCTCACACACACAGGCCACAGCACATGTGTATCGCGGGCGGCGATGGTATGTCCTGGCTGATCGCGCCAGCAATCGACACATGCGCTTTAACGAACATGCCTATGAGTTTATCGGGCGCCTGGATGGTGAAAAAACCGTCGCCGAGATACATCAGGAGGCATCCGCAGCTCTGGGTGATAACGCACCGTCACAACAAAGCATTATTAACCTGCTGACACAACTTTACTCCTCTGGCGTACTGCACAGCAGTATGCCACCGGATGTCGAAGAGCTGTTCAAGCGCTACCAGAGTGAACGTCGATCCAATCGCTTTCGACGCTGGCTCAACCCGTTGTCACTGCGCTTCCCGTTGTTTGATCCAGACAATTTTCTGAATCGCTATGCGCCCATTATCCGGCCGTTGTTTTCGACCGCCGGTCTCGTGCTGTGGGGTGTGACAATAGCCATTGCACTACTGACACTGTTTGTCTCGTTTAGTGACATCACCGCCGCCGTCAGCGAGCAAATAATCAGGCCGCAGAATCTGTTGATTATGCTGGTGCTGTTCCCACTGATGAAAGCACTGCATGAATTCGGGCACGCATTTGCGGTGAAAGTATGGGGCGGTGAAGTGCATGAAATGGGAATCACGCTACTGGTACTGATGCCGATCCCCTACGTCGATGCATCGGCCGCCTGGGCGTTCCAGGAGAAGTACAAAAGAGTATTAGTCGGCGCTGCCGGTTTGATTGTGGAGTTGTTTATCGCCGCTGTGGCACTGATTATCTGGGCAATAGTTGAACCGGGCCTGTTGCGCGACACTGCGCTGGCGGCGTTTTTCATTGGCGGTGTTTCATCCGTGTTCTTCAATGCCAATCCCCTGCTTCGTTTTGACGGCTACTACATACTTCAGGACCTGATTGAGATCCCCAATCTTTATTCTCGTTCCAGTCGCTACTCGCTGTACCAGATCAAGACCCGCATACTCGGCCATCAGGATGCCGTATCGCCGGTCACCGCTGAAGGTGAACACTGGTGGTTTATCGGATACGGTGTGCTGGCCTGGTTGTATCGCATGGTGATCATGGTGGTCATTTCGATATTCCTTGCCAGCAAGTATTTTGCAGCCGGCGTAGTACTGGCGCTGTGGTCGTTTATTCTGATGATCGTGCTGCCACTGTACCGCGGCATCAAATATCTTGCCTCTAACCCGGAACTGGAAGGCATTCGCAAACCGGCCATTCGCAATGTTGCTGTCGGCACCGCGGTGGTGCTCGCGGTGATTTCGCTGTTGCCGTTCAGTCTGCACTCCAATGCACAGGGCATCGTCTGGGTACCGGAGCAAGCCCACCTGTTCGCCGAGAGCGATGGCTTCGTCACGAAGGTGCATGCACAAACCGGAGATGAAATCAAAGCCGGCACGCTACTGGTTGAATTGCGAAACCCGAACCTGCAGGCGCGCGCCAATGTGTTGCAGGCGCGCTACCGTGAACTCAAGGCCCGCTACGCCAGCGAACGGTTCGAGCAACCGGTCAAAGCCGATCAAACCCAAGAGGAAATGTTGGCCGTACAAGCCGATCTCGACTCCATAGACAACGATATCAACAAACTGCAAATTCACGCCAATGTGAGTGGACAATTCGTCGTCGACGAACAACGAAAACTACTGGGCAGCTTCATCAAAAAGGGCGAGGCAATTGGCTACATCGTCAGTCCGGATCAATTGATCGTCCGGCTGGTTGTGCCGCAGCAAACCATTGGACTGGTGCAACGAAAAATGCGCGATGTTCACGTGCGCCTGGTAGAACAACCCGGCCGCACGCTTGATGCAGAGCTGCTCCGACAAACCCCATCCGGCTCTGTGGCGCTGCCCAGTCGCGCGCTGGGTGCATCGGGCGGTGGTGAGATCGCCGTCGACGCCAGCGACCGCACCGGCACCACCGCAGCCGAACCGGTTTTCCAGATCGATCTGAAACTACTGGACGCGTTTAGCGTGGCGGGACTGGGCAGCCGCGCCCTGGTCCGCTTTAACCACGGCAGAGAAAGTCTGGCACAGCGCTGGCTACGCGGAATTCGACAACTTCTTTTGAGCCGCCTGTCGATATAGATAAAGTACTCCAACGAACACGAAGGTAAACCAGACTATGAAACGGCAATGGACCGGCACACTGCAATCGGCTGTCGCGACAGCACTGCTCGTCGTGCCGCTAAGCGCACCTCTGGCACAGACAACCAGTGAAGAAATCGAAGTCGTAGAAGAGACGGTTGCTACCAATGCCCTGCCGGCAATGGATTGCATCGTACAGCCCAGTGAAGTCGTCGAACTGGGGACCAGCGTCTCGGGCATTCTGGAAGAGCTAAACGCCGATCGCAATTCGTTTGTCAGCGAGGGCGAAGTAGTCGCCCGGCTCGAATCCAGCGTTGAACAGGCCACGCTTGAACTGGCCACGGCACGCGCCGATCTGGAGACCACGCTGCAACTGCGCAAAGAGAACGCTGCCTTTGGCAAGCGCACGCAAAAGCGCAATCAGAAATTGTTTAAAGACTCGACAATCTCGGCCTACGATATGGATCGGGTTAAAACTGAAACCTACATAGCGGAGCTGCAGGCCAAGCAGGAAGAGGACAATCAGCGCATTGCCCGTCTGGAGGCGGCCCGCGCCCATGAAGCGCTTGAGCAACGCACACTGCGCAGCCCGATCAACGGTGTCATCATGGAACGATACAAGTCGATTGGCGAATACATCGAAGCCGAACCGGTATTCAAGATTGCACAACTGGACCCGCTGCACGTTGAATTGATTGTACCCATCGATCACTTTGGCGCTATTGCACGCGGTATGCAGGCTGAAATCCATCCGGAAGTTGCCCCTGATGGTCTGGATCGACAGGTTGCCACGGTGGTCAGCGTCGACCGAGTGGCGGATGCTGCCAGCGGTACGTTCAGTGTTCAGCTGAGCCTGCCCAATGCCGGCTATCGTATCCCCAGCGGTGTGCGCTGCAATCTCGAGTTCCTGCCACAGGAGCTGGCCAGCACCGAGCAATAACTGTATTCATCGTGGGCGATCGGTGGCGCAGCGCCGATCGCCTGACGGTCCAGACACACCCAATACCCCGTCTCCCGGGCGGCTCAGGCCCCTGGTTCCCGCCCCTGCCATTAAACTGACACCCATCTGAATTCCACGCGGTAATACTGCCCGCGAGCAGACACGGTGCTGTCAACAAGACCTGTCTTACTCACTGATTAGATCACCGGTTAGCTTGTATCGACAACCGGTATTCGCGCTCGGTCACTCTCAAAGTACGCATCAGTTCAAATTTCCGATGCCGGCCACACTGATCGGCAGAACTCTTGCCATGTGTATCGGATGACAAGAGCAAACCCAGCCGGGTTTGTTCAACACTACCGTGCCTGATTGATTAGTGACAAACCATAGGAAAAATCGGGATAAGCTGCCGCGCGCAGGACGCTTTGTTCTCGAGCCTCTCGAATCAAGGATGCTGTTCTCGGCCGATAATCTGCTCGGAAGCTACTCCCTGCCTGATGATCTGGCGGAGGAACAGCAGGATATGACGCTGCTGACGGTAGATTCTGACGAGCACAAGCTCGCAGAACAGCCAGAGCGACGCGTCTCCACCACCGACGAGCAAGCACGTTCTCTACGCAGTGAGCTGGTGTTTCTCGATCGCACGACACCGGATTACCAGCAACTGCTCGCAGAGATTTCCGGTGATAACATCAACGCGCGCCTGGAAGTGGTGCTGATCGATGAAGGCGATCGGGGCTTTGACACAATTTCCGAGGCACTTGAGCGCCACACCGGCATCGACGCCATCCACATTATCAGCCACGGCGCCAATGGCCAGGTTAATCTGGGCGCCGACGTACTGAATGCAGACACGCTGACGCAGCACAGTGAGCAAATCAGCGACTGGTCACAATCGCTGGCACAAAATGCCGACATCCTCTTTTACGGTTGCAATCTCGCGCAAACAGACACCGGCACCAGCCTCATCGACAACATCGCTGCGTTGAGCAACCGTGACGTTGCGGCAAGTGACAACCTCACCGGCGACAGTCGCCTTGGCGGTGACTGGGATCTGGAATACCAAAGCGGCAGCATCGAGACGGCATCGCTGATCGCGGCAGATAATGACCACAGCTGGTCCCATGTGTTGCTCACCTACAGTGTGGACAACACCGACGACAGTGTCCCTGGTTCACTGCGACAGGCGATCATCGACGCCAACAGTAACCCCGGTACAGACACGATCGTATTTAATATTACGAGCGCCGGCCCGCACGTCATCTCACCGCTAAGCGCTCTGCCGCAAATCACAGACACCGTTATTCTGGACGGCTGGAGTCAAACTGAATACGCCCTGGACGGTGTGCCAGTCATCACGATTGATGCCGCCGGAGCAGGCGCTACCTCCGACGGCCTGGAACTTGGTAGCGGCAGCGACGGTTCTACCATTCGAGGCCTGTCCATCATCAACGCCGGCGACGATGGCATTGCCATTCACTCCAACAACAACTGGATCTACGGCAACTACCTGGGCGTGCATGCCGATGGCGTCACCCTGGCGGGCAACAACGACGATGGCCTGCAAATCCTAAACGGTGCCAACGGCAACAGAATCGGTACCGACGGTGATAGCACCAACGACAGCGCCGAGCGAAACATCATCGGCGGCAATACCAATGGTATCTCTGTAAACGGCGATCTAACCAACTCGGGAACCGTCATCGCCGGCAACTATATTGGCGTTGGCGCAGACGGCTCGACCCCAGCCGGCAATACCGACGACGGTATCGATATAGTCGGTGGCCCGGATGCTGTAACCATCGGTGGAGCCACTCCGGAACTGGGTAATGTCATCTCAGCCAATGCTGACAACGGCATCCGCTTAAGCGGAGAGTTGACCGACCACAACACCATCCAGAATAACCTGATCGGCACTACCGCTGATGGCAATCAGAATCTGGGTAACGGTGGCGACGGTATTTTCATCAACTCCGGTGGCGATGACAATCACATACTGGACAACGTCATTGCAGGGTCAGGCATCGTTGGCATTGAAGTCGACGGCGATTCGACCGGCACAATCATTCGCGGCAATACAATTGGCACCGATGCCAGTGGCAATCAAAACTGGGGCTCCGGACAAAGTGGCATACTGCTGGAAAACGGCGCGAGCGATAGCCAGGTTGGTGGCACAGGGGCCGGAGAAGGCAACACGATTGCCTACAGCGGTCAGGCATCAAACACCTACAACGCTGGTGTAGATATCACCATTGGCAGCACGGGCAACAGCATTCGGGGCAACAGCATCTACGCCAACGAGGGTAATGCGATAGACCTGGCCAGCACCTCGACTACTGACGGCATCGACCCCAACGACGCAGGCGACACCGACACCGGAGGGAACAATAAACAGAACTGGGCTGTACTAAATTCGGCCAGTATTGCCGATGATGGCACTTTCAACTACAGCCTCGATACTACCTCTCTTACGGCTGGCACCTACACCGTAGATTTCTACGCCAGTACCAATCGCGACGGTGGTCGGGTAGAAGGTGAGCGATTCATCGGTACGGTATCAGGCGTGACCGCCGGCAACAACTCACTCACAGGCGCCCTGTCCGGCGTGTCACTGGCGACGGGTGAATTCGTCACTCTGGTCACCACCGACTCCGTCAACAACAGCAGTGAGTTTTCAACCTATGCACTGGCACTGGATGACGACGGTGATGGCGTCTCACCCGAACGCATAGAAACCATCGCCACCAATGACGGTGGGCTCAGTATCAATAATGATGGTGGCAATGATATCTACCTGATCCCCGACGACAGCGATGCGTTGCTGGGTGGGCGATCAACATTAAGTTTCGAAACCCAGTTTGTCGCACCGTCGACGGCTGACTATCTAACACTGTTGTCCTACGCCGTACCAGCGAACAACAACGAACTCGTCCTGGAAATAAATACTGACGGCTCAGTGACCTTGCTGTTGGCAGGCTCAGCCGTAAATTCCAGCGCGTTTGACTACAACACCCTGCGCGACGGTGCGAAGCACACCTTGGGGTTCAGCTGGGATGGGTCAACAGGCAATTGGGCTATCTACGCCGACGGCGTCCTGGTAGACAGTACCTCGATCAGCGGCGGTACCCTGCTCGCTCACAACCAGACGATTGAAAGCGGTGGTGTCCTGTTATTTGGCCAGGAGCAGGACAGCGTCGAGGGCTCTTTTAGCAATGCGCAGGAGTTTGTCGGCACACTGTACAACACGCGGTTGTTTAGCGACGTCAGATCTGATGCAGAGATGTCTGCAAGCTATCGAAGTGAGCTGCCGTACGACGAGTCAGACATGCTGGCCCAATGGAATTTTGACGAGCTCTCCACAGATGGGGTTGTTACCGATTCTGTCAACGCTAACAATCTAACCATCAGGCACACAAGCGAAACAGGATTCTCCAGCAGCGATCCATCACTAACCCTGGCGGTAGATGAAAACGCCCTTGCCGGCACAGTAGTTGGCAGCGTACACGGGATCGACCCACAGCGCGAGGCGCAAATATCCGCGTTGCTGAGCGCAGATACTAATCTGCGGTACAGTGCTGAGACGGACAAATTCTACCAATTCGTCGATACCACCAAGCAATGGGGTACAGCCGACGATGATGCGCTGGCGAGCACCTTAAACGGCGTTTCTGGTCGCCTGGTTCAGATTCAATCGGCGACCGAAAATCAGCTCGTCGTCGATCTGCTCAACGAAACGGGTACTGCCGAGGCCTACATCGGTGCGCAGGATGTGCATGGCGAGGGAGAGTGGCGATGGGGTGATTCTGCCTCTGGCGAGCAATTCTGGCAGGGCGACGCCAATGGCTACAACATCGATGGTGCTTACGCCAACTGGGCCAGCAGCAACCCCAACGACAGCGGTGATCAGGACTTTGCCAAAATCTTTGCATCCACTGGCAAGTGGGATGACGTCTCTGGCACCAGTCTGACAAAATCGATTATCGAGTACGATGCAGACAAGGTTCTGGATGCAAGCGTTGCGCTGAGCTACACCATCGAATCACAAACGGTAGATGGCGCTTTTGGTATAGACGCTGACAATGGTGAGATCAGCGTCACCGACGGCAGCCTGTTGCAAGGCGATCCAAGCCCCGTTTCGCACACGGTCACCGTGCGCGTATCTGACGGCGAGGGGAATTTTACCGATCGTGCTCTGACAATTGCACTGAACGATCTGTTAGACGCGCACAACGCGCCGACCGACCTCTCATCCGGAATCGAGCTCAACACCGACGGCGGTAACGATGCCTACCTGATTGCGAACGACGGTGGATCCGTATTAGGGGGCCGGTCTACCGTCACCGTCGAGGCAAGTTTTGCAAGCTCGACTATGGCGTCGCTGGTAACACCAATTATTTCGTACGCGACGTCCGGCGAGGCAAACGAACTACTGTTTGGCTTCTCAACAACCGGGCAGCTGATTTTTAATCTCAGCAATAACATCGCCAGCACAACTGCGACTTATCAGGAGTTGTTCGATGGGCAACGCCACCACATAGCGGCTGCCTGGGACAGCACGGCGCAGACCGTCGCCTTCTATATCGACGGCGAACTGGCGGAGACGATAACCGGGTACAACGCTGCTCCCACAGCCACCGGCGGCACACTGGTGCTGGGCCAGGAGCAGGATGGCGAGAATTCCGCGTTTGACGCCGATCAGGTTTTCAGTGGAACGCTCTACGACATTAGAGTCTGGAATGACTTCCGCAGCGAGGCCGAAATCTCGCTGAATTATCAGCAAAAGCTCGATCTCTCGCCCGCAGACGCCGCCGCACTCGGATTGCTTGCCAACTGGCAAATGCAACTCGACGGGTCAAACCAGGTGATAGATATTGTCACCGATGGAACGACGGACAATATACTCAGCGTAGGCCATGCGACAGGTACCGGAACCTTTACGACCAGCACGCCAGTCGATGACTTGCATATTGTCGAGAACGCTACCCGCGGCAGCAGCGTTGGGTTTGTCGTGCCAGCCGAACCGGACATTGCGAAAGATGTTGCAGTCGATGGACTCTTTCAGGAGGAGTATGTAGCGAGCGGGGTGGTATCTGCACCGAATAGTTTTGGTGGATGGACGGTCACCAGAGACAGCGTCAATGTGCTGAACGGCTGGGAGCGCGGCCCATTGGGCGGCGTTGGCATTGATATGAACGGCAATGGTGCCGCCAGCGGTGTCATTCAGCAGACACTGGCGACAGAAGCCGGCCGCGAGTACCAGGTTGTATTCGCGCTGTCAGGAAACTGGGCAGGTGGGGACTCAATCAAGCACCTTCGAGTTAGCGCTGACGGTGTTGTACAGGATCATAGTATCTCGCAGCCTGCAGGCTGGTCTACGGCCAATATGCAGTGGTCCGAGCGCACCTTTCGATTCACCGCCAGCAGTACCAGCTCCGAGTTGATATTCGAGTCATTAGGCGCATCCAACGCCTATGGTGCGGCGATAAACGACGTGCGTGTGTTTGAAGTGCCGCCAGCGATTGATGAAATTCTGAATGGAGACAGTACGCTTCACTACGACGCCCAAACCGGAAAATTCTATCGTCACGTCAGCACACTCGCCAGATGGTCAGAAGCAGTAACCAATGCCGCCGCCGATACCATTAACGGATACGGCGGGCAACTGGTAACCATCGGCTCCCAGTACGAGAATGAACTGGTTCTCTCGCTAACCCAGGTGAATGCAGGCTCCGTATGGATCGGTGGTTCGGATCAACAAAGCGAAGGCGACTGGCACTGGTATAACGGTGCAGAACAGAATAGCCAGGCAAACTTTTGGTCAGGTGACAGCAGCGGCTCATCACCTGCCAATTTGTATACCAACTGGGGAGACACAGTCGGCCAGGAGCAGCCGCGCGCTATCGGCTCAGATGATGATTTTGCGCTGATGGACACTAGCGGTAAATGGAAAGACGCCAGTGGCTCGGCATACTACCGCTATGTTATCGAATGGGACGCTAGCCAGGTTCTGTCCGGATTCAGCTACAGCTTGATCGACGACGCCGATGGCCGATTCGAGATCGACAGCAACAGTGGCGAAATCACCGTCACAGACGGCTACCGAATCGACCTCGAAGCCGCCCCCAGTTACAGCGTAACGGTAGGCGTTACCGATGCGGCAGCTAATGTCTACAGCAAGCCAATGTCAATCGCGGTGGACGACGCATCGGAACGAACCAGAACAACGCAGGGAGTAACCAGCGGCCTACAACTTAATCTCGACGGCGGCAACGACGCTTACCTCGGCGCCACCGATGCGAATTTTCTCAACGGCCACGCGGGACACACCTACGAGGTCCGCTTTTCCGATCTGACAAGCGTCGATACGATGGCGACGGTGTACTCACATCGAGATGCGGGCAGCTCACAGTCATACCTTGCGATCCACGCCGACGGTACTCTTGACTGGTCTGGCCTGACAAGCTCAGCTCAATATACCCAGTTGCTGGATGGCGGCATGCATTCGCTGGCGGTAAGTTGGGATGCCTCCAGCGGCAGCATCGCTTTCTATGTTGACGGCGAATTTGCTGAGGCAGTCTCTCTAGGATCGCAAGCCAGCAGCACCGGCGGCGGCACATTTGTTGTCGGACAGCACGTCGATTTTGGTGACGGGTCTTTTGATTCAGACGAAGCCTTTAGAGGCACCCTGCACGATTTGCGCGTCTGGGATCACGCACGCAGCGAAGCAGAAATTTCGCTGCATCACCAGCACAAGTTCAACCCAAGCGACACGCTGCCCAGCGGGCTGATCGCCAACTGGCAATTCGATCAGCTGACTGGCGCTGGTACTGACACCGTCACCGATATTGCCGGTAGCAATGACCTGACCGTGGCCAACGCCAGTGGCTCGGGTTACTCTGTCAGCACACCGCAGGATGGCCTGCAGGTTGACGAGACCAGCAGCAACGGGACTCACATTGGCTACGTCACGTCGATCGATTCAGCACAAATCGACGACGTCGTGAGTGACGGACGCTTTCTGGAAGGCGCTAACCCCGGTTCATACACTACCTACACTAATGGCCAGTCGATAGGCGGCTGGACAGTATCTTCCGGCACAGCAGATCTGCACGGTACAGTAACCGAATCGTCGCCACTCGACGGACGCTCTGTTGATCTGGACGGTAGCTCACCTGGAGCCATTCAGCAAACGCTGGCGACCGAAAGCGGTCGGCAGTACCAGGTGGTGTTCGCGTTAGCCGGTAACTGGGGTGGAGCAGGAACATCCGGCGATACGATCAAAAACTTCGAAGTCAACATCGGCAGCGATAACCACAGTTATGCGCTGAGCAAGCCCGCTGGATGGTCGATGTCCACACTGATGTGGGAGCATCGGTCTTTCACATTTACGGCGGATTCGGCTTCAACTTCGCTGGAATTCAAAAGCCTCAGTTCTGCCGGTATGGCCAATGGTGCATTGATTGCCGATGTCCGCGTGATCGAAATTCCGCAGGCAATTTCAACGATCCTGACCAATGACTCGACATTGAGTTATGACGCTGCTACTGGAAAATTCTATCGCCCGGTCGCAGCGACACAAACCTGGGCCAACGCACAGACTGCCGCAACCAGTGCCGAACTGAACGGTGTGGCGGGCCAGTTGGTTACCATCGCGTCCGCCTATGAAAATCAGGTGATCACAGGGCTCGCCAATTCAATCAGTGCGGCGGTTTGGCTTGGCGCAACCGATCAATCGAGTGAAGGGGTCTGGCGCTGGCAGTCAGGCACCAGCGACGGCGATCAGTTCTGGAGTGGCGATGGATCAGGCTCCGCGGTGGGCGGGCACTACACCAGCTGGCTTGCGACTGAACCCAATGATTCCGGCAGCGCGGAACACTACGCGTATCTGGAAATTGATGGCAGCTGGAACGACTGGACCGCAGTGGGCTTGCAATCCTACATTATCGAGTGGGATGCCAGTCAGGTATTGTCGGCATACACCTATAGCCTGACAGACGATGCCGGCGGGCGTTTCGCGATCGACAGCAGCAGTGGCCAGATCACCGTGGCAGACGGCTTTCGCATCGACTATGAAGACGCGACCAGCTACGACATCACGGTGCAGGTAACCGACGCCAACAGTGCGAGCAGCAGCCAAATACTCTCTGTCAACGTCAATCCGGAAAACGAATTCAGCCGCAGTATTACCGATTTATCCAGCGGCATTGAAATCAACAGCGATGGCGGCAACGACGCCTATCTGATTACATCGAGCACCGGTGCCAGCGGTGATATAGGCGACGTGATCGGCGGCCTCACCGCTTTCACACTGGAACTGGATTTCGCCGCTGCAGATGCCAATCGACAAACGCTTTTATCCTATGCAGCGACAGACCCTGACGGCAACGACATACTACTGCGGATAGACCAGCTTGCGGGCAACGGTTTCCTGACCCTGACCATCAATGGCTCAGCCAATCAGATCAATCCGTTTGCCATCGACTACGACGACATTCTGCTCGATGGCAACCGTCACCAGCTCGCCATCTCCTGGGATAACACCGTTGGCGAGTGGGCGATATACGTAGACGGAAAATTTATTGAGGGTGGAACCGGTCTGGCTCAGGGCGCGAGCGTCGCCGGAGATTCATCCACCGGTATTCTGGTACTTGGCAATGAACAGGATTCTTACGGAGGGGGCTATCAGAGCAACGATACATTCCGCGGTACTTACTACGACGTTCGCATCTGGAATCATGCGCGCTCAGAGGCAGAAATTGC
This sequence comes from uncultured Granulosicoccaceae bacterium, assembly GCA_964573105.1. Taxonomy (GTDB): domain Bacteria; phylum Pseudomonadota; class Gammaproteobacteria; order Granulosicoccales; family Granulosicoccaceae; genus CAKZSB01. The sequence continues at coordinate 9,390 of CAZNIS010000066.1, read as the reverse complement.
ACAGCACTACCGCCAAAAGCTGGATTTAAATGCCGCCGCGGCACTGACGGCGGGCCTATTAGCCAACTGGCAGATGGATGGGTTCAACGGTTCCAGTGAGATCGTCGACATCGCAGGAGGCAATCACCTGTCTGTCAACCAGGCGACCGGAAGCGGCTTTTTTGCAAGCGATGCGGTTGTGGATCTCTCCATTAACGAGAACGCGGCGCAGGGTACCAGTGTCGGTTACGTCATACCGAGCGTACCGGATTTAAACAGAGATGTCGTCATGGATGGCAGCTTCACCGAGGTAGGTGATGGCGGTGGCACCAGCTGGACACGCTATAGCATCGGGCAAACCATCGGTGACTGGACAGTCACTGCAGGTAACGTCGATCTTTCGCGATCACTGGTTGAAGCACCGCCAATGGGTGGCTATTCCATTGATATGTCCGGCACCGGGCCCGGCGCGATTAGCCAGACGCTGACGACAGTACCGGGAACTCAGTATCAGTTGACCTTTGCTCTGTCTGGCGCATGGGACAGCGGCCCGGACGAAAAGCTGATTGATGTCAGCATCGATGGTGTGCCGACATCGTTCTCGATGACCGAGCCTGCGAATTGGTCCAGTGCCAATATGCACTGGGAACAGCGTTCGCTCACTTTTACTGCGGACACAGCAGCTACCGAGTTGCAATTCGCCTCACAAACGAATAGCGCCTATGGCCCGCAGATAGGCAATATCAGAGTGATCCAGGTTCCCCAGGCTATATCGACAATACTGTCTGCCGACGCCTCCCTTCAGTACGATGCCAATACGGGCAAATTCTATCGCGCAGTAGAAGGTGACTATAGTTGGGTACAAGCTAACACGGCTGCCAGCACCAGCCTGATCAACGGAGTAGCGGGCCAACTGGTCACCATTTCCAATGCCTACGAGAACGCTCTGGTGCAAGATCTGGCCAGTGCTCTCTCGACACCTGAGGATGTCTGGATTGGCGCGAGCGATCAGGACACCGAGGGCGACTGGCACTGGTACAGCAACGGTACTCAGAATCTTGCTGAAAAATTCTGGGTGGGTGATGAAAGCGGCACCGCCCAACCCGGCTACTTTGTCAACTGGATGGACGACGGCGGCATCCAGGAGCCAAACGCGAGCGCGACAAACGAAGACTATGCCCGCCTGACCCACGATAGTGGCAACTGGCGAGACACTGAAGGCTCAGTTACGACCAATAGCTTTGTGATCGAGTGGGATGCACGGGAAGTACTGGCCGCTTTTGAATTCAGCATCACCAATCAAAGCGAACCGCTGTTCACCATCGACGCTACCAGTGGTGAAATCCGCCTGGCTAATTCCACTTCGCCAGACGGCTTTTCCGATCATGTCGTTTGGCTGGACGCCTCAGATGCCTCCACCCTCACTGCCAGTGGCTCTGAAATAGATTTGCTAAGCGATAAATCCCTAAGCGGCAATTTTGCCGATCACGGCGACACCGGTCCGCAACTTGTGCCGGATGCGATGAACGGCCTGAGCGCCATGCAGTTCGACGGTGTCGATAGCCGCCTGCGGATTGCTGATCACGCAGACCTGAACTTAAGCGAATACGAACAGAAAACCATCACTGTCGCGTTGCAGACATCAGCTGACACTACAACGCGCCAGGTCGTCTATGAAGAGGGCGCACAATCCAACGGCTACAATATCTACCTCGATGCGAATCAACTTTATGTCGGGGCGTATTCTGAGGCCAATAACTGGAACGGCAGTTGGCTGTCTACCGCAGTAAGCCCCAATACCAGTTACGTTGTATCACTGGTGCACGACAGCACCAGCAATAGTCTCTCGCTGTATGTAAACGGTGATCTGGCAGACTCCTCCGATGCACCAGTGCCAGTGGCTGTTCATACCGGTGACATCGGCATCGGCACCGTTAGAACGGACAGCAAGTTTCACGATGGTGACTTTAACGGATCGGGTGCACATTTTTACGCTGGCCTGATCGGCGAACTCAGCTACAACAATACCGCGCTCAACGGCAGCGATGTAGTGAGTCTGCACGCCCATCTGATGAACAAGTGGATCGGCACGGCCACTTCTCCCGACTACGAGTTGGCCGCTACTCATACGATAACTGTTCAGGTGACAGACGCGGCAGGCGCGTCCTACAGTGAAGCCATCACAATCAGTGTAAACAATCAGAGTGAAGCCACGGTCACCCTGGATACGACAGAGTCTACTGTCGAGGACATCCCGATCGTATTCAGTACGGCGGGAAGCAACAAGATCACCATCAGCGATACGCTGACGAGCACCAACGCACCGATGCAGCTGACGCTGACGGCGAACAATGGAATACTGGAGCTTGCCAGTACCAGCGGTATTACGATCGTCGATGGGGCGAACGCCAGTGGCAATGTCACGATCAATGGTACTGAATCGGACATCAACGCGGCTCTGGAGGGCTTGACCTATACACCGAACGCTCACTTCAATGGCTCCGCTACGCTTGAAGTAGAAGCCGCGATAGCCGTCGATCTGGAGGGACATTACACTTTCAATGGCGGCACAGCTGCGGATCAGAGTATTGGGACGGCGTTCGATGGCGCCCTGACCGGTGGCAGCGCTACCACCAACGATGCGACGCGTGGTGAAGTACTCAATCTCGACGCCGCCGGCAAGTATGTCACCATCAATGGACAGTTCGGCAACCCGGCCAATATCACCCTGGCGGGCTGGGTTAATCTGAACGACGCACCCAACGGCTACGCCGATCTGATTTCACTGGGCGACAACGTTGTTTTGCGACTCGACCAGTCGGGCGGCACATCCGGTGTGCAAGGCTATCTGTACAACGGCACATCTTTCTCGTCTATTGATTCAGGTGAGTTTATCGCCGGTACCGGCTGGCGCCATGTGGCGTTTGTGGCAGATGGCTCCAATAGCATCGGCTCCCTGTACATTGACGGCGCACTGGTGGAAACCAGTGCGCTGACTCAACCCATCAGTTACGGCCTTAACAGCAATACCACCATTGGCGCGCATGGCGATGAATCAGCATGGGGTCGGCTGTCGGGCCGGGTCGATGACGCGCGTATTTACAGTCGCGCACTAGATTCCAGCGAGATTGCCGCACTGGCTACCGATCGAGCAATCGACTCCAGCTCGATTGCGATAGACATTACGGAAGTCAATGATCCGCCGGTCTATGAAAACAATACCGGCGCTATAGTATCTATCGGTGACACCCTGACCTTAACGCCCGCCATGTTGCTGGAAGGCGATCCCGATCAAAGTGGTGCCGATTTGACCTACAGTGTTGTCACCGCACCCATCTACGGTTTTGTGGCGCTGGCGAGTGCACCAACCACTCCCATCACCAGTTTCACGCAAGAGGATATTGACAATGGCGATCTGATCTATGTCCACGCCGGCACCTCAGCTCAACCGGACAACATAGAGCTCGACCTCGCCGATGACGGCACCGATGGATCGACACCGGCACGAGGTAACTTCCGCGTCATTATGTCGGGGGCTTTGCCGGATAGTTACAACACCGGGGAAAATACGCCGTTGACCATAGCCTCACCGGGCGTACTTGGCAACGATGCACCGGCAGTGGAGCTGGGCGGCAACGTGGTTGTCGGGTTTCACGGCTCGACCGATACCGACGGCAACTCGACCTGGAGCAGCGACACGGGTTCGGTAGATCTGTCGCTAGACACCGGAGTCAGCTATACGAGCTCTCCACCCTCACCGCCAGCGGGCATAACTGCCGCTTTTGATTTCGACGGCACCGGTGGCGGGGCAACCGCTGCCGCGCTGGACAGTTTCCCCGAAATAGACGGCACCGCGTCTGCCACGCTGGAAACATGGGTGCGGTTTGAAGATCTGTCCGGTACTCACATGATTTTCGACACAGGTACGTCCGGCATTTCCGGTATCACACTGGCCTCCAATTTCAGCTTGATAGAGCTTAAGGCTTCACAGTCGGGTAGTTTGTTAACTGACTTCGGTGCATCGGCATTCACACTAAACACGTGGCATCTGGTGACACTAACCATCGACATGGATGCAGCCCCCCCTGTCATCACCGCCTTCGTAGACGGCACACAGCTGGCACAGGTGTCCCTCACAATCAGCAATTGGGGTCCAGGTGCGTTTGGTTTGGGAACCGTTAATGGCTCGGCCGTTGGTGGTTTAAGCGGTGATCTGGACGGGCAAATCGCAGCGTTTAGAGTGCACGATCAAGTGCTCGATAACACCACCATTAATACCCACTACACTAACCCCGGCGCGGGCCTGGTATCGCCATTTGTTGCAGGCAGCGATGACAGCGGCACGACCGGTACCGTATCCGTCAACACTGACGGCAGTTTCAACTATGACCCGAACAACCAGTTTGAAACGCTGGCGGACGGACAATCGACGACAGATACCTTCACTTACACCTACGATGATGGCAACGGCAACACCGACATTGAGACCGTTACCATCACCGTCAATGGCAGCAATGATGCGCCAACGATCGCCAACCTGACGGGCGATACACTGGCCTACACGGAAGAAGACCCCGCCAGCGTTATTGATCAGGGTGCCGATGCAGTTATAAGCGATATCGACAACGCTGACTTCAACGGCGCGTTGCTGGATGTTTCGATATCAGCAGGCGGGACGAGTACCGAAGATATTCTCTCGGTGCGAAACCAGGGTACCGGTGCGGGCCAGATTGGTTTCAATGCAGGTGTGATCAGCTTTGAAGGTGTTGATATTGCCTCTGCAACCGGCGGTACCGGCGGTGCTGCGCTAAGCATTACCTTTAACGCCAGCGCAACCTCCAGCGGTGTAACGGCTGCACTCAAGAATATTACCTATCAAAACAGCAACAGCACAAACCCGTCCACTGCTGCACGAACCATCGATTTTGTCTTCACTGACAGCAACGCTGCGGCCAGTACAACCCACCAGGCAACCGTTTCAGTTGCCGCTGTTAATGATGCACCCGTAGTGACTGCGCCGGTTGTGGCCTATTCTGTCAATGAACAGTCCAGCCTCAACCTTCACGGAACCGGGTTCAGCATCGCAGACGGTGATGACAACGGTGGGGTTCTTGTCGCCACTTTCAGCGTGGGCGTCGGACGAGTACTGATCGACGCAGGTGATTCTGGTGTCACTGTTACCTCAGGCTATAAATTTACATCAGGTAACAGCACCGATACGGTCGTTTTCTCCGGAACAAAAACGCAGTTAAATGCGCTGCTTTCCGGATCCAGCACCGGCACGATCGTCTATGCGTACGATCAGCTAGCGGCCAGTGACCTACCCCCTGCATCCACGACGATTTCGCTTAATGTCAATGATCAGGGCAATACGGGTATCGATCCGGGTACCACAGCAGACGGCAGCAGCGAGGAACACAGCGCATCACAAAACATCAATTTTACCGCACAAAATGATGCGCCAGTGCTGCTTGGGCCCGAACTCGTCACCAATGGTGAGTTCGATACAGACCTGTCTAACTGGTCAACCGCCAACACAGTCCAACATTCCTTGTCTGCAGCAAGGTTTGGTCAGGGTAACGCCGTTGGCCCGCACGAGCTATCGCAAATTATTACTACCACAGTGGGAGAAACCTACCTGCTGGAATTTGACTACATGGACGACACCACCAGCTGGAACCAACAGCTGCAGGTAACCGTCGATGGCTTGTCAAATCTGCTCACCACAGAACATATTGTAACCGATGCCAGTGACGCCGCATTTAGCAGTTACCGGTTCTGGTTCACAGCCGATTCAACGTCTACAAGGCTGACGTTCACCGATACCTCGGACGATGCAGGCTCACATAGCTCTGAAAGTGGTGGTGTAGATGGTTTTCTGGATAACATCTCAGTGCGACAGGCCGACGGTGCGCTCGGGACAGCAACCTACAGTGAGGGAGGTTCAGCCGTCACACTTGACAGTGACTTGGTGCTGTTTGATGCCGAGATCGACGCGACACTGGACGACTATGACGGCACCACCCTGTCTTTGAGCCGAAACGGCGGCGCCAACAGCGAAGATCAACTGTCGATCGACTTTACCTCGGGACTGGGCCTGGTAATAGAGTCAGGCCCGCTGGAGTTTTTTATCACCTTCGCCGGAGACAAGATCGCTCAGTGGCACAACCCTGGTGCCGCGGATGGTTCATTGCAGTTAGAGTTTATCAACGACGGCGGCCATACTGTCACCGATACAGACGTTAGTGCACTGCTGCACGGCATCCGCTACGCCAATAGCAGCGATACGCCACCGGCCAGTGTTCAGATTGATTGGACATTCGACGACGACAATGCTGGTACGCAAGGCAGCGGAGGCAACCAGATTGCCACCGGCAGCACCACAGTCGATATCACCGCGGTCAACGATGATCCGGTCAATACCGTGCCAGGCACGCAATCCGTGCCAGAGGAAACTACAACGGCCATCGCGGGAATATCGATTGCTGATATCGACGCTGGGACGAACAATGTATCGACGCGATTGCAGACATCAAATGGCGTGCTCAACATCACCCTGTCCGGTGCCGCGACCATCAGTGCCGGCAGCAACGGCAGCGGTGACCTCACCATACTGGGCGTTATCGCCGATATCAATGCGACGCTGGCCACGCTGACCTACACCGGCGATACCGATGTCGTTGGCACCAACGCCGATACGCTGACCATTACCACCAGTGATCTGGGCAACACCGGCAGCGGCGGTGCGCAGACCGATATCGACACCGTGCAGATTGATCTGACGGCAATCAATGACACCCCCGTCGTCACCAGTCCTGGATCGGCCTATACGGTCGATGAACAGACCAACCTGGATATTCACGGCACAGGCTTTAGCGTTGCCGATGTAGATGCCGCATCCGGCACCATGACCGCCACCTTCATCGTCGGCGAAGGTACGATTGCGCTCACCACTGGCAACTCCGGGGTATCGATTGGCACTAACAACGCTGGCACCGTCTCCTTTAGCGGCACACTGGCACAACTCAATGCGCTGATCACCGGTACCAGCACTGGCACCATCGTCTACAACAATAGCAGCAACACACCTTCCGCCTCCACCGCTATCACGCTGAATATTAACGATGGTGGCAACACTGGCACCGATCCCGGTTTGACTGGTGATGGCGTCAGCGAACAGGATTCGGCCGCACAAACGATCAACATTGACGAGGTCAATGACGACCCGACTGGCACCGGACTGCCCACCGATATCGCAGTTATTGAAAACGCATCCAGCGACGTCGATCTGTCGGCCGTTACCTTCAGCGATGTCGATGCGGGGGCTGCCTCTGTAACCGTTACCCTGTCTACTTCAACTGGCGGGCAGTTGTCGGCCAGCACCGGTGGCGGCGTGACCGTCGGTGGCACCGCCACCGCGCGCACCTTTCAGGGCTCCCTTGCCGATTTAAATAGCTACTTCGATACAGCCTCGAACATTCAATACCTGCACGGTATCCCAAACACCAATGGCAATGACGCCGATACAATCACAGTCGTCATTAACGATGGTGGTAACACCGGCTCCGGCGGTGGCACCAATCAAACGGTCGGCACCGTCAATGTCGATATCTCAACAGTTAACAATGCACCGGTCAATACAGTTCCCGGCACGCAGACGATAGCCGAAGAAACCACCTCGGCGATCACTGGCGTATCTGTCTCTGATGTCGATGCTGGTGTAGGCAATCTGACCACGCGGCTGCAAGTCTCCAACGGCGTGCTGAATGTCACCCTTTCCGGGTTGGCCACTATCAGCGCCGGTGTTAATGGTACGGCAGACCTGACGGTTCAGGGCAACCAGATCGATCTCAATGCAACCCTGGCCACACTGACCTACACAGGCGACACCGATGTCGTCGGCACCAACGCCGACACGCTCACCGTCACCACCAATGATCTGGGCAACTCCGGCGGCGGCGGCGCGCAGTCCGATATCGACACCGTTCAGATTGATCTGACGGCAGTCAATGACACCCCAGTCGTCACCGGTCCTGGATCGGCCTACACGGTCAATGAACAGACCAACCTGGATATTCACGGCACAGGCTTTAGCGTTGCCGATGTCGATGCCGCATCCGGCACCATGACCGCCACCTTCATCGTCGGTGAAGGTACGATTGCGCTCACCGCTGGCGACTCCGGGGTATCCATTGGCACTAACAACGCTGGCACCGTCTCCTTTAGCGGCACACTGGCACAACTCAATGCGCTGATCACTGGCACCAGCACTGGCACCATTGTCTACCACAACGGTAGCGATACACCTTCTGCCTCGACTGCCATCACGCTAAACGTCAACGACGCCGGCAATACCGGCACTGATCCGGGTCTCACTGGCGATGGCGTAAGCGAACAGGATGCTGCCGCAGAGACCATCAACATTACTGCCGTCAACGACAACCCGGCCGCCACCGGACTGCCCACTGATATCGCAGTTACTGAAGATGCCTTAAGCAACGTTGATCTGTCGGCCGTGAATTTCACCGATGTCGACGCCGTATCCAGCAATCTCACGGTTACCCTGACTACTGCCACCGGCGGACAACTGTCTGCTACCACTGGCGGTGGTGTCACCGTTGGCGGTACCGCTACGGCGCGCACCTTCACTGGTACGCTTGCGGATCTGAACACCTACTTCGATACCGCATCAAACATTCAGTATCTTCACGGCACGCCCAGCACCACAGGCGACAATGCCGACACCATTACTGTTGTTATCAATGACAACGGCAACACCGGCACTGGCGGCGGCACCAATCAAACGCTTGGCAACGTTAACGTGGATATCTCCAACGTGAATGATACGCCGTCGGTGACGAGCCCCGTCTCAGCCTACACGGTCGATGAACAGACTGACCTTGACATTCATGGCAGTGGCTTTAGCGTCACCGACATCGATGCGGGCTCAGGTACCCTGAGCGCCACACTCACCGTTGGCGAAGGCGATATCGCGTTGGTGGCCGGCAATTCCGGCGTCTCTATCGGCACCAACAACGCAGGCAGTGTTTCTTTCTCCGGCACTCTGGCACAACTCAACGCACTGATCACCGGCACGAGCTCGGGCACCATTGTCTACAACAATGGCAGTGACACCCCCAGCGCGTCGACCACTATTACGCTAACGGTCAACGATGGCGGCAACACCGGCACCGATCCGGGCCTGACAGCAGATGGTACCAGTGAAGAAAGCTCGGCTGCCCAGACCATCAACATCACCGCGGTTAACGACAACCCGGCTGGCACTGGCCTGCCCTCTGATATCGTCGTTACCGAAGACGTACTGAGCAACGTTGATCTGTCGGCTGTGAACTTCAGTGATGTCGACGCCGCATCAAGCAATCTGACCGTCACCCTGTCCACCACCACTGG
>CAZNIS010000065.1:0-40242 GCA_964573105.1 uncultured Granulosicoccaceae bacterium | reverse complement strand
CAACCGAACGTTCGTTCGCAGAGGGCAAGCGCTAGGTGCTGATCTTGACTGGATCGTCCTGTAGAGATGTTGCCGTCATGACAGATAGCATCTGCTGGGCCAGGCGATCTCGGGAGTAGTGCTTCGATGCGGACATTGAGTTTTCCCGGTACTCGGCCAGTTGCCGGGGATTGTCGGCCAGCATCTGGATGGCATCGGCCATTTCATCGGGTGATTCCGGTGGGATGCAAACGCCGCAGCGGCGATCTTTGACGATACGTGTCAGTTCACCATCCGGCACCGAAGTTATGACGGGCACACCGACGCCCATACATTCGAAAATCTTAGAGGGTATAACTGTAGTGAATACTTCGGTGTCACGAAGCGTAATGAGTGATACGTCACACAGCCGCAGGTAGTCCGGTATGCGTTCCCGTGGTTGTTGGCCCAGCAGGATGACGTTGTCCAATTCGTACATCTTGATTGTTTCAGCGATTTGAGCGTAGTCAGCGCCTGTCCCGATCAGCAAAAAGGCGATGTTCGGATTGTGGGCGAGCTTGCGTGCTGACTCAACAACCGTACTGAGGTTGTGCGCCAGACCGTGTGTGCCAATGTAGGCGACCACGAACTTGCCTTGCAGGCCGATGCTGGTCCGCAGTTCTTCGTTTCGCTCGGCCGGGAAGAATTTTGTCGTGTCAACGCCATTGAGCACCACCTCTATTTTTCCGGGCTCGGCGCAGCGCTCGGAAATGACTCGCTTAAACGCTTCTGTTACCACGACAATGGAGTCCGCTCTCTTGTAGAGCAGTCGCTCCAGCCACTCGAGGAAACGAATCCCGGGAGAGCGTTGCATCATGCCAAGCGCGACGATTGAATCTGGCCAGAGATCGCGAATCTCCACTACGAATCGTTTTGACCGCAGCGTCGCGGCTATCATGCCGGCGATACCGCAAAAGAACTGTGGCGATGTTGCGACGATAACGTCGGGTTTCTTTTGTATCAGCGCCGCGATTGTGCCAGTAACCATAAATGACATGTAATCGACGATGCGTCTCAGGAAGCGCTCATTTGCAGTGATGTAGGTTTTCACCCTGACCACTTGAATGCCGTTCATCTCTTCGCGCTGGTACCAGCGGTTGCGGTAGCCAGGGAACACTTTGCCGCTGGGGAAGTTGGGCGCGCAGGTTATGACGGTTACCTTGTTTCCACTCTCTACCCAGCGAATCGCGTGCTCGTACGTCCTATTGGCAGGGGCGTTCGATTCGGGTGGAAAATTGTCCGTGAGAAAGAGGATGTGCACTTCTTGGATTCCTGTGGCGCGCCAATAGAGTGTCGCATAGTCAATCGCTGATGTCAGTTCCCTTCGGGCGATAGCGGCGAGAGCACGCGTCTTGCTGGTTAAAATTTACCCACATTTAACAGCATGTTCAAGGTGAAAATACCGTTGTTGTCGGCAACTTCGGCAGACAGGTTTGATCTGTACTTGCCTGTTTGCCGGTACGCCGAAGGCGAAAGTGTTACACAATTTTTACATGGCCATACGTGCGAAAATAACTCGAACGGGTGATATCGTTAGAGTTGGTCGCGTGCGATGTTCTGCAAAACAGTAAGTTGTGCACGACTTCCACAATCCGGCTGCACGGAGTTTTTAGTCGTTGTTGATGTAAGTGGAATGGATGTAACAGTTCAATAATCTCTACACCCATCGGCGACGTCAGATACCGGTGGTGAGGTATGGTCAGCGCAACTTTGGTCACTCATTCACGGTGGACAACTGAAATCGGTAGTGTCCCGTGTGCTCGGGTGAGAAGTGAAACTCCAGGCAGTGGCTGGCGACTTGACGGCCAAATTCTGGATACCAGTTTGATTCGCAAACCGTTAGATATCCGCCGGTTACTGTAAAAACAAAAACCTGACCTGAGCAACTGATGAGTCGGTCATCGCCCTCGATAATCGCCGATGGATGCAGGTAGAGTCTGCCAATCGCCGTATCCCAATCGCCGCTTAATTGGTCCTCGACCTGAAGTCCATTCGAGTCGAGTTGCAGTTTTCTGGTATGGATCACATTTTTCGTCAATCCGGAATAGCCATTGTGGCTGGCCAGAATAAACTGGCCGGATTCGTTATTGCCGCTGCCCGCGTCGAGCAATCGTGTCCTGGCTCTGCCCGCAACGCGAAAACCTCCCCAGACATCGCTTGAGTTCGTTGAGTCAATTTCAACTGTGTTGTGCAGTCTAGTCGAGCGCTGGAGCTCTCTGAGTGCTCCCGGCGTGTACGTTGAAGTACCGCTGTTGACGAAAATTCGATCACTGCCCCAGGAGTACTCAAATGACAGACTATCTGCGTGGGCATGTCCCGGTTGATAGTCGGGGCCGATCGGGCCTGCGTCAAACACGGCAAAGCCGTTGCCATTGCGTAGAATCGTAAGGCCCGAATGACTGCGGTTATTGGTCAGGTTTGCGTATTCAGGTCTCGCCGCAGAATCCGGTGAAGTATTTATTTCAGCAATAGACAATCTGGCTGCATAAGTCGACAGCGACTCGATGTCCGGTGCTATTGAAAATGCGGCATCGTTGAAAAAGGCGATCTGGCCATCGGGATGGCGTGTCTGTAAAGACCAGCCCAACATGCGACTGGCTGTGTCGCAAAGCTTGTCTCGCATCTCAGTGGTGATTTCTGACTGTTGAGCCGACAGAAGGTTGATCAGGTCCAGTAGGTCCTCAAGCATGATGTCGTGATACATCGGGCTGAGTTCGAAGTGTGCACCATCGGGGAGTATTTGTTCGTCGAGTTGTTCTTGCAGCAGCGTCAGCGCCCGCTGTTGCCATTGGGCGGCTTCCGGCCCGTCGAAGTAGACTCCGGCAAAACACAATGCCTTCAGGTTGGTGAAAAGATGATTGGCGAGGATATGGTGCTCCAGCCTCGCAGACAGCCATCTGGCCTGAATGAACAAACTCTCCAGAGCCGCGTGGGAAAGTGAGTGGCCGTCCAGGGTCCACTTTATCCAGTTGACGACTCTCAGCGACACAGGGTACGGCTCCCAACCTGTCCCGGTGGTTGGAGGATTGTTGTCGATCCAGTGCTGGATTATTCGATTGCCGATCTCGTCGCTGGCTGTTCCGGCATCCGGGGCAGATTCTGACGTGGCATTGAGGAAGTCAAAATAGTGAAGGTTGTAGGTCCAGAGTCTTCCGTTAGCGTCGTACTGCCAGTCGATGGTTTCGCCAAAGTCGACCTCTCGATTCAGGAATGTAAACACCGGGCCCGGGAAACAGCTTTGTGGCTTGACTATCGCCGGCCGCCACTCGCCAAGTTGCGCTCTCGCCGGGGTGGGTACCTTGACCAACTGGTGGACTGTGGGCCACCAAATCAATCGGTACCAGATCCGCCACAGGAGTTGGCCTGGTTTTAAGTAGCGGACAGTAACCGCGTACAGCCAACAAGAACGTAACAGATTCCTCACCCTGAATAGCTCCTTCCGGCGGGGCAACAATAGATGGCGTAGAGATCGCACGCTTGCAGAGAAGTTGGCGGGTAGCAGTCGAAGCGATTTCGACGTGCCGAGCGACGTGATCCTAAGTGAAGCACCGAATTGTTAATCGACTCACAAATTGCCAGCTCGCCGCTCCACTCTGTGGGCTGGCCCGGGTTTGTGCACAGCCGGGTGCCGACAAAGTGCGATATGATAACGGCAACGGATGTGCCAAGACCACTGTGCGTTGACGAGAGTATGGCGCAGTATAACCGTGCTGGATGTGACGCCAATAAACAGGTCATCGTCACTGCAGCGGCAGCTTCGACAATCCGGTTACCAGATTACCTCGAGGGAATGGTACTTTTGAATCATCACAGTCGCAGAACCGTGGAGCGTGCGATCGTCTCCAAATCTAGCCAACACTTCCGGGTTAGCCAATGAAAGGCACCTGGAAAAGCGCTGATGCGATTGTCACATTGATTGAAAGATGCGCCGATGATTGTTGATTTGATAGCCGGGACTCGGCCAAACTTTGTAAAAATTGCCTCACTAATCAGGGCTATTGAGCAGCGAACAGACTCACTTGTTGCGTATCGGTTGATCCATACCGGTCAACACTACGATAACGCCATGTCTGGCAGTTTTTTCAACCAGCTTGAGATTCCCGCACCCTATATTAATCTCGATACTGGTTCTGGTTCACAGGCGGTGCAAACCGCCGCGATCATGACGCGCTACGAGGCTCATCTTGAAGAGTCACCTGCAGATCTTTGCCTGGTGGTAGGCGATGTAAACTCTACAATGGCGTGCGCCATTACCGCGAGAAAACTCGGTGTGCATGTCGCACACGTGGAGGCTGGTATTCGCTCGCGAGACTGGAGTATGCCAGAAGAGATCAATCGTGTTGTGACTGACTCTATCAGCAATTGGTACTACACCACGACTGAAGATGCCGGTGAAAATCTCCGTAAAGAAGGTGTGGCTGATTCCAGCATTGTGTTCGTCGGCAACACCATGATCGACACCCTGCTGCATTTCAAAGATCGGTTTGTCGAGCCGGCCATCTGGCAGGACCAAAAGTTGTGCGAAGGAGAATATCTCGTACTAACCATGCATCGCCCGTCTAACGTAGACAAGGGCGATCAGTTTCATACTTTGCTGCAGGCGATCACTGCGGGTGCAGAAGGATTGCCGGTAATCTTTCCGGTCCACCCCAGGACACAACAGGTTTTATCTACTCTCGACTGTGCAAATAATCTTGTTGTGACTCAGGCATTGAGCTACCTTGAATTCAATTATCTGGTGAAACACGCGAAGGGTGTCGTAACGGATTCTGGCGGCATCACCGAAGAGACCACTGTACTGGGTGTGCCCTGCGTGACGATTCGCGATAACACCGAGCGACCCGAGACTGTCAGGTTAGGTACAAATGTATTGGCAGGCACCGATCCGGAAAAAGTCGAATCCCACGTGCGTAACATGAGTGTAGGCACCTGGAAGCAGGGTACAGTGCCAGATCGTTGGGACGGTCTGGCTGCAACAAGAATTCTCGATCATCTGACCACGCTCGCCTGATCGGACGTGCGACCCGCGTCCGATGGCGCGACCCGTGCAGGCCCGTGACTAGCTGCGAATTTGTTCGTCGGCCGTGAACGTTGCCTCGTGTACTTCAATCAGTTCCTCCAGTGAAATGGGAGATACTGACTGTTTCTCGATCGATTCAACAAAGGCCTTTACACAGGCGTTTTGTCCTTTGTCCTGACTAAAAGCCCGCTTTGATGTAAAACCTGGCCAGCCATAACCCTTTAGCTGCTTGAAGTTATTCAGTTGCAGCACCGCATCCGCCGCAAACACCTCGATTCTTTCTTTTTGCAGACGTTTGCCACCGTTGGCAAAATAATTCAGGCAACCGATCGAACCATCGGCGAATCGCAGGTTGATAATGGCCTTGTCTTCAACAATGTCGTGGGCCGGGTTTTGACCCATTCCCCATCCCTGAACGTCGACAATCGCCGCGTTTGCCAGATAGCGCATGAGATCGATCCAGTGGCAGGCTTCACCAATGATTCGGCCGCCGCCCAATTGCCTCGATTGCACCCAGGAATCTGTCGGAATTGCGCCGGCATTGATCGTAATGTTGAAGCATTTGGGCTCGGTTATGCTAGATAGCAATCCGTGCATGGTTTGCACCAGCGGGGCGTAGCGCCGATTGAATCCCACCATGATTGCCGCGGCAGGATTGGCGCGTGCCGCTTGTTCTACAGATAGCAGTTCATCCCGTGACAACGCCATCGGTTTTTCAACAAAGACCTTTTTTCCCGTCTGCAGTGCTTTGATTGCAAGGTTAGCGTGGCTGTCGTGTCGTGTCGCGATGACAATGATGTCGCTGTCGCCGTCCAGTGCTGCGTCTATCTCGGTCGTTGCGGTGGCAAAATCCAGGCTGCGCCCGACGACGGTACTGCTAACACCGGTCTCGGATACCAGCGTGTCAAAGCTCACGCCCGCCTGTTTGAACGAGGGCAGCAACACACGTGACGCGTAGTTGCCCGCACCGATGCAGGAGACACTGACAGAATCGGCTTTGCCGATCGCTGTCGGTGGTGTCGATTGCGCGGACGAAGTGGCGATTGGTACGGTGCGCTCGACCTGTGTGTTTTCCGGGTATTCCAGAATGACACCCATTGCACCCGTCTCTTTTGCGATTTGGTCGTAGGCGGTAACGGCTTCGTCAAACTGGTGTCGGCTGGTTATCAATGACGCAATATCCAGTCTGCCATTTGCCATCAGTGATAACACTGCTTCAAAGTTGCGCTTCATCGTCCAGCGCACAAAGCCTATCGGGTAGTCATTGCCCTGATCTTCGTGGAAGGTGTCGTATCGGCCCGGCCCGTAGGAGCATGAGACCTGGAACGATAATTCCTTTTTGTAGAAATCGTCACGTCTGAGATCCAGTCCGGTGACCCCAACCAGCACAATTCGGCCACGCTTGCGGCACACACTGGCGGCCTGATGCACGGGATCGTTCGACTTGGTTGAAGCGGTGATAATTACTGCGTCGACCGCTTCGGGGCCAGCAATGGCGGTAATCATAGAAATCGGGTTGCCGCCGTCTTCCAGCTGAATGCCGGTTGCACCCTGTTGGGTTGCCAGTTCAACTTTTCGCGGGTCATAATCGGTGCCGATGACTTTGCAGCCATTGGCCAGCGCGATCTGAACCGCCAGCTGGCCAATTAATCCAAGCCCCATGACGACAATTGTCTCTCCGAGTTCAGGTTTTGCCAGCCGGATTCCCTGTAGCGCGATCGCCGCGGCTGGGGCAAAGCAGGCGGCTTCGGTGCTGACCGAGTCGGGTATGCTGGCAACCAGATTGCGAGAGACCGCCACCAGTTCGGCGTGATGACCGTTTGAGACCACGCGATCGCCTGCGGCAAAATCGCTGTTGCCGGGATCGATCACAGTGCCTGCGGCGCAGTAGCCGAGCGGTATTGGTTTGCCGAGTTTGCTGCGCACAGCACCGATTGTCTCCACTATGCCGTCGCTGGCGGCCTTGTCGATCACTTCTTTGACTTTGTCAGGCTGCTGTCTGGCTTTGGCCAGCAGATTGCCGCGACCAAACTCGAGCAGCATGCGTTCGGTTCCGATCGACACCAGCGAATGGGCATTTTGAATCAGGACCTTCGGGCTGCCGGGTTGCAACGTTGGCGCCGGTACGTCGACAATTTCCGTCGTGCCCGAGTCGAGATGCTGGAGAATGGTTTTCATCAGGATAAAATGTTCTGAGTAATCAAAAGGCGAGTGACAGCAACGCATCTTGCCCCACAAGCCTGGGGTTGAAATCTTGAAGGGTAGTGTGACTCTCTACAAAATCGGGCGATGAAGTTCAGATTCATTCGCCGCACAACAGTATAAAGTGACTGCCGCAGAATACCGGCGCTTCCGTCAAACTTCACTCAAATTGCCCGGCGCCACTGCATCTGCACAGCGCAAACCGGGCTTTTGATCAACGCTGGCCGGGCGGGCTGAGCGGTACTGCGCAGTTTGGCAAAACGCAGCTGACTTGCGAGCCTCCCTCGAAAGGGTCAGAATACACCCAGACTCAACGGGGTGCCGCAAGGCTGAGAGTGATCACAACCCGTCGAACCTGACCCGGTTAGTACCGGCGTAGGGATTGAGCATCACTCGCGCTTTGCTCCTCCGAAGATTCCCTTGTTCACCTGCCTTCTGGCGTTGCCGGAGGGCGGGTTCGCACTCTAATATTTCGGGGACAGATATGTTTTTCCAAATTGCCTACTCAACGCTTCGGTCATCCGTTGCGCGCGTTGCCACTTCGCTTTTCATCACGGCTGCGTTTGTGGTACCCGCTCAGGCTGCGGCGTCGACGCTGACGGTCTACACCTACGAGTCATTCACCGCTGAGTGGGGACCGGGGCCAATAATCAAGAAAGCCTTTGAGGCGACTTGCGATGGCTGCACAGTCGATTTCGTCGCACTCGACAGCTCGGCTGGTATTCTCAATCGTGTGCAGCTGGAGGGCGAGTCGAGCAAGGCCGATATCGTGCTCGGGCTGGATACGAATTTGATGGCGCTGGCCGAGGACTCCGGTCTTCTCGCTGACAGTGGTGTCGATATGGCGGCGCTCAGCCTGCCGATTGACTGGGATTCCACAATTTTTGTGCCCTACGACTATGGCTATTTTGCCTTTGTCTACGACACAGAAACGCTGCCCGAACCGCCGACCAGTCTGCAGGCGCTGATCGACGCACCGGATGATTTGAAAATCATCGTCCAGGATCCGCGCACCAGTACACCGGGGCTGGGGCTGTTGTTATGGGTCAAGAGCGTCTACGGAGATGAGGCGCCGCAGGCCTGGGCAAAATTGTCGAAAAAAATTCTCAGCGTGACCAAAGGCTGGAGCGAGGCTTACTTTTCCTTGTTTCTCAATGGCGAGGCGCCGATGGTGCTGAGCTATACCACGTCGCCTGCGTATCACATGGCGATTGATAAAACCGAAAGGTACCAGGCTGCCGGTTTTTCCGAAGGTCACTATCTGCAGGTAGAAGTGGCGGCACTGCTGAAAAATTCGAAAAACCAGGCGTTGGGGCGTGAGTTTCTGCAGTTTCTGATTGGTACCGAGGCACAGAGCGCACTGCCGTTGACCAACGTGATGTTCCCGGCCACCGATATCGGAGATCAATTGCCGCCCGAGTTCGATCGCCTGGTTAAGCCGACAAAGACGCTGCTGTTCACTCCGCAGGAAGTCAGGGACAACCGCAAGGCATGGGTCAATGAATGGCTGGAGGCCACTACTCGCTAACGGGTAGTCATGCCGCTCAGGGCGCCTGCTCATTTGAACGGTGCCAAAATTCGATCCGATTGGTACCCGGCCCGTCACTGGTGGTTGCCGGGTGCCATCAGTATGGCAATCATTGGCCTGCTTACCGGTGGGCCATTTGTCGCCTTACTGTCCCATCTGAATTGGCAGGCGCTCACTGAACCGTTTACCAACTCCTGGTTGCGGCGCGTCATAGCGTTTTCGTTTTATCAGGCATTCCTGTCCACACTGATATCGGTGCTGGTGGCCATTCCCGTGGCGCGTGCGTTATCCAGAAGGCAGCATTTTGCCGGTCGCCGGTTGCTGCTGAATTTGTTCAGTGTGGCATTGATCATTCCGACCATCGTCGCTGTGTTCGGTATCGTGGCCTGTTATGGCAAAACCGGATGGTTAAACCAGCTGCTCGAGTGGTGGGGCTTCGAGCCGTTTTCCATCTATGGTCTGACTGGAATACTGCTCGCGCATGTGTTCTTCAACATGCCGATGGCAACCCGTATTCTGTTGCAATCGCTCGATGCTATTCCGGAAAGTAACTGGAAACTCGCCGCTCAGCTTGGGACGAATTCTTGGCAGTTGTTTCGGTTGCTGGAATGGCCTGCGATTCGACAAAACCTGGCAGGGATCGTATTGCTGATCTTCAGTTTGTGCTTCACCAGTTTTGCCATCGTGATGACACTTGGCGGTGGTCCGCGCGCAACCACCATTGAAGTGGCGATCTATCAGGCACTCCGGTTTGACTTTGACCTTGGCACTGCCGTGTCGCTCGCGCTGGTGCAAATGATCTGTTGTATCGTACTGATGATTTTTGCCGGTCGACTGCAGGGATTGTCTCTGATCCGTGGTGGCAGGCGTGTGCAGGCAATGCGGTTTTATCGTGATAGTTTTACCGCGCGGCTGATGGACTATGCGGTGATTGCCCTGGCGTTTTCGTTCGTCATATTGCCGCTGCTCGCATTGTTTCTCTCGGCCTTAAATCCATCATTCAGCAATGTGCTTTTGTCTGCCAGCACTGGGAGTGCCGCATTTAATACGATTTGGGTGGCTTGCCTGTCAGGGACACTTTGTATCTTGTTGTCGTGCTTGTTGCTGATGACAAGTCGCCATTGGGCGTTGCGTCTGCAGCGACCGCAGTGGGGTAGTCTGCTGGAGTACTCGGGAATGGCTATTCTCGTCGTGCCACCGGTGGTGCTGGGCACAGGCCTGTTTCTAATGCTGCGACCCTACGCTGATGTCTTTTCGGTCGCATTCGTTTTGGTTATTCTGATCAACGCGCTCATGGGCTTGCCGTTCGCGTTGCGAATATTATCGGTGCCAATGATGCAGTGCGCGAGTCAGAACGATCGGCTTTGTGTCTCACTGGGCGTTACTGGCTGGAACCGGCTTCGGTTTATCGAGTGGCCGGTATTGCGTAAGCCATTGGGCCTGGCCGCGGCGGTTACCACCACTTTGTCAGCCGGTGACCTCACCGTGATTGCATTATTTGGGTCTGAACGCGTCGCCACCCTGCCATTGTTACTCTACCAGCGCATGGGCAGCTACCGACTGTTTGAGGCGGCGACCACCGCCTTGCTGCTCCTGCTGGTTTGTCTTGCGCTTTTCTGGTTGATTGAGCGCATAGTGGGAGGGGCAGATGCTGCACGTGTTCGAGGCTGAGATTACGCTAGGTGAACGACGTTTTGAGTTTTCGCTGGAGCTGTCGCGTGGCAGCACGCTTGCGATTGTCGGTAAGAGTGGTGCCGGAAAAAGCACCTTGTTGAATTTGATCGCTGGCTTTCTCACGCCATCAGCGGGCGATATTCTCTGGGAAGGGCGATCGATTGTGTCCCTGACACCAGACAGACGGCCTGTCACCAGCCTGTTTCAGAGTGACAACCTGTTCGAACACATTAACGTCGAGCGAAACGTCGCGCTGGGTCTTGATCCGGGGCTTGCCCTCGATCGTCGTCAGTGGGTCGACGTGCACCAAGCGCTGGATCGAGTCGGGCTTGGTAGCGCGACGAAGCGCATGCCCGGTTCTTTGTCTGGCGGTGAGCGACAGCGAGTGGGTCTGGCGCGTTGTCTGGTCAGGAAACAACCTGTTCTGTTGCTGGATGAACCTTACAGCGCACTGGACAGTGAGACTCGGCAGAGTATGCTCGAGTTGACGCTTGAAGTGATACAGGCCAACAATCTGTGCACATTGCTGGTATCACATAACCGCGATGACGCCGTGCAGTTGAATGCAAGTGTGGTGTCGATAGTGGCCGATCGCCTGGCGGCGGGTTCTGGGCTTCAAAGCGGCTGAATGCCATCGGCAACATCGCTTGCCAGTGTAAACCTGCGTGTTGCGGTGCTTCGCATGGATCTGGCACCCGTCGTCCGCTAGTCTGCCCTGTGTTGGGCGAAGTCTAGGCTTGGGGGCAGGACGCTGACCAGAAAAGCTGGTTTTGCCCGGATATCGCTCTGCCTGCATGGCCAGACCCGCATTGCCGGGGGCAGCGATGTAACTCAAAGTCTTATTTTGTCATCAAACGTCTTGCCTGCGCATCGACACGGGTGGCATGATTTGCAGCTCAACAGTATTCATGGCGCAGATCGGGCTGAGCCTCGGGAACACAAAGGTTGAAGTCGTGCCTGTGTTCGAGCGGAAATTTCCTTTTCTCCGTAGCCACGAGGGTTGAATAATGAGCACGGCTATGTCCGTTTGTCACGGAGCTTTCGGCCGGGCGGCACTGTATCGCCTGGATAAGTCGTTGATTACACACGCCCACCGCGAAGGGCATTTGATCTTCCACATCGAAGAATGCCTGAGTTCTGTCGTCGTCAACGGCGTGGAGTTCGATGTCGATGAGTGTTGCGCCGCAGCGGTCAGCCCGCTCGAGCCGCATTGTTTCAACATCAAACCTGATCAGGCCAGCGTGGTGCTGGTGATCTACATCAAGCCCATCTGGTTTCTTGAGAACAGTCAGTCTGCAGACTTCACGCTGCGATTCGGCAGCGCCAGAGTTGTCAGAACACAGGCGATCAACAACCTGGTGCGTCGCTTCACCTCGTTGCTGCTCGCCGATCACTGTGCTGATAGCGTCGATACCCTGCTGTTTAACCTCGCCCAATTGTGTTACGAGCAAAGCTGGCAGAGTGTTGCTGCCCCTGGTTTGCTGGAGAGCAACAGTTCAAGGGTCAGTGACTATCGAATTCGACGTTCGCTTCGCATGATGCAGGGTTGCATGTCAGCTGAGACTGAAATGGAGGAAGTCGCCAGGGCTGTCGGGTTGTCGCGGCCACACTTTTTTAAGTTGTTTAAAAAACAGCTTGGCATCACCCCGAACGTCTATCTCAATACGCTGCGCTCGGAACGCGCAATTGACGATCTGATCAACACCAACAAAACCGTTACCGACATTGCTCACGATCTGGGCTACTCGTCGCAGGCAAGTTTTACTCGGTTTTTCTCGTCCAATGTCGGGATAGCGCCGTCTGAGTATCGGCGTGTCGCGGATAACCCGGCCGCCTACTTTCCGCTGTAGCCTAAGGCTGCACACAACAACAGTCAGCAGGGCCTCGCCAGGTGCTACCTCGCGCCACTGTTGCAGTCGCATTCAACGCCGCAGGAATGGCTGGATAAGTGGTTCGACGACGCACAGTACTTTAACGGTACGTCTTCTGTGGTGCGGGCAACACCGATGTAATGTCGACATGTGCGTCGGCACCGTGCGGGGCGGCTAGAGAATGAGCCCGGCACAGCCAGCGCTGTACCGGGCGGTTTCATCAAGTTGCGTCAGCACCGATTTTTGGTCCACCCAATGAGTAGCGGATTCGATTGGCGATGTCACTGGGTGTGTAGTACGTGCCGCTACCCCGCAGTGCGATGACGATCCCTGCCGCGAGAAACGCGAATTCTCGCTTGAAGCCATTCAGATTCGCAATCAGGGATTTGTCCGCGTTAATCTTCGTTGCCATGAACCAGATCATTATCAACACGATGGCGGCGCCAGCTTGTCGAGTGAATAGACCGAGCGCAAGCATGAGCCCGACGATAAGCAATAAAGGTTGATAGGTTGCGAAGGTAGCGATTTGCGCATAGTTGCCAAATACGCCACCGATGATTAACGGTGCGGCCAGCGACAGACGCAAAAGCAAGCCCAGCGTTTCCCAGTTGGCGGCATCAGAGTTGAGCCCACGGGTGATAATCCATCGATCTGCGGCCATTCGACCAGAGCCCAGTGCTAATAGTACGAACATCATGCCCGACAAGGCGATATCGCGAATCTGTACGAACATCGCCGGTGAGGTATAGGTACTGATCGTCGACTCGACACCCGGTGTGGTCACCACCGGCAGTGAGAACACAAAGGTCCACAATAAGAAGGCATAGATCAGCGCCAGCGGTCTCACCAGCAGCCCCATCACCAATGCCAGACCGCTGATCAGTTCAAACGTCGACAGGGTGGTTAGGAAGCCCCAAGGCGTGATCAGTGAATTGCCAGTGAATAGAAAGTCGAGAAAAAATTCATTGATATAGCCTTTGCCGCCGGTGTAGTTCGATACGATGCCCAGGGTCCTTTCCGGATCGAGTAGTTGTGACAGCTTGCTGTATCCGCCAATCACGAATATCAGCCCGAGGCCAACTCTTAGAATAGTGGCGGTGGTGGCGTTGTCGATTGATTTATTATTGTTGAACGTCATTGCAGTACAGAGTGCCTGTGTTGGGGTGTACTCCAGAAACGTCGATCACCAGGTATTGATTGCGGGTACCCGATAGATTTAGTCATACAGACAGTTCGCGCAGACTGTGTGTATGATGATTGCCGCGCCCTGGTAACCGAGACGCTCGTGAACACTAAGGCTTTGATCGTCGTTTTTGATGCACTGCGACCCGAGTTCGTCACCCCGGAACTCATGCCGAACCTGCACGCCTTTCAAGCCGGCGGCGTGAGGTATCGCAATAGCCGATCGACCTTTCTTACCGAAACACGGGTCAATCAGACCGCCGTCGTGACAGGATGTACACCTGGGCGCAGTGGCGTGGTGGCGAATCTTTTTTTGGCTACCGACATTTGGCCAGACAAAATCCTGAACACCGGGGTAGAAGATGAGTTGCGCGCGGCAATGGCCGACAGTGGCGGCAAGCTGATTCAGGTGCCAACGTTAGGTGAACACCTGGCCGCCGCCAACTTGCGGTTTGCCTCGCTCAGTGCCGGCACACCCGGTGGCGGGCGCTTGATCAATCACGCGGCTGAAACGTATGGCACCTTTCGCCTGGCGATGCGCGCACTTGAGGCGACGCAGCCATCAGGGGCACTGGAGCAGGTGCTTGATAGAGTGGGGCAGACACCGGAGTACCAGCGTCCGGCCACTGCATGGATAAGTTGGGCGGTCGATGCGTATCTAGAATACATCGTGCCGGATGTTGACCCTGATGTGATGTTGCTTTGGCTGTGCGAGCCGGACGAAACTTTTCACTACCACGGCATCGGTTCCGAAGAATCGATTGAGACAATACGCCATGCCGATCGTGAGTTTGGCCGGATTCTTCAACGCCAGCAACACGCACTCGACAAGGGACAGCTACAGATTATTGCGATGTCCGATCACGGGCAGATTTCTTTGCGCGGAGAGTCACTGGATCTGTGCAGTTTATTGAACAGCGCGGGCCTGCGCGCCAGTGTGTCACCAGGTCCGGATGTGGACTATGTAGTGCGGGTGCATAATGCTGGCGGTATCTGGGTAAGAGACGATGATCCGGTACTGTCACGCAAGCTGGTGGAGTTTCTATTGCAAACCGACTGGTGCGGGCCTTTGTTCAGTCGTGGTGGAATTGCCAACACATTGCCGCTCGGTGCAGTAGGGCTGGATCATCCGCGCGCACCGACGGTGGCGATAACGATGAGAACAGATGACAGTGAAAATGCTTTTGGTATCGCTGGACATACGCTTCACGCTGCGCCCTATCCGGTGGGTGGGGGCTGTCACGGTGGTCTTAGCCGCTATGAGCTGGGCAATTTTCTGTCGATGGGTGGCAGCGCATTCAAGCAAGATGCGACTGTGCTGAGCCCCGCATCGAACATTGATATCACACCGACGATTCTGCATCTGCTGGGCGTGGAGGCACTGAACAGATTGGATGGTCGGGTATTGCGTGAGGCGCTGGATAGTGAAAGCGATGAAATGGACTTTGAACCTACCGAGATCGTTGCGCAAAACTCACTTGGCCCCAAAACGCACGTGTCAGTAACAGATTATCACGGTGTGCGGTATCTCAATCGTGCGTGGGTTGAATAATTTAGTCTGCGATGACCTTGAGCCAGCGGGGATCCTCCCCATTGGCTGCTAGAATGCTCGTCAGTTAATGTCCTGGACCTGCATCACCAGGTCATTCCAATTGCGCTGGTTTTCGATATCGTGCTCCAGGCCCTGCTCATCGGCAAGTGAAAATCGCTTCAGTGCCGGTGTTTTACTGGTGGCCTGGTACAGCCAGTAAGCCTCTGCCTTCAAGGCTTCGTCAATGGGCTTATCGATCGATTCATAGACAGCTTGCTTACATGCGTTGATCGACTCGGCGGGAAAGCGGGCGATGCGTTTGGCCAGCGTATCGACGTAGTCAGTGATCTCGGCCGGATCCAGTGCTTTGTTGATGGTGCCCATTGCTTCGGCTTCGTCGGCATCGAAATCCCTGGCGCTGAGGATAATTTCCAGTGCGCGCCCCAGGCCGGTCTGGCGTGCCATTCTCGATGCACCGCCGCCGCATGGCAGGATGCCCATACCGACTTCCATCTGCATGAATTTGAATTTACCTCTGGCGGCAAAACGCATGTCCAGTGCGAGCGCAAGTTCGTGGCCACCGCCGCGGGCAAACCCTTCAAGCTTCGCAATCGTCGCCTGTGGCACCTTGCTGATTCTTTCGCAGACTGTCTGCAGATCGAGTAGCTGCGCCTCATCGCGAGAGACAGCCTCGTCAGACATATCTTTCAGCAGCTCAGTGTCATAGTGACAAACCCAGATTTCCGGGTTAGCTGATTGGAAGACGACAACTTTAGTTTGTCTGTCACGCTCAAGGCGCATCGCGAGGCTGTTCAGGTCAGCCAGCATCTCCTGGCCTTGTACATTGACAGAACCAAAGTCGAAAGTGACCGTCAGAATGCCTTCGTTTTGTTCGGCGGTGAATGTTGTAAATCCTGCGTATTTCATTGCGTGATCCATTTTAGTTTGATGGGGTGCTCGCGATGAATGGCCCGTGACAGTCTGGATTCATTCGCTTGGCCATAGTCTGTGCACTTTCAATTCGAGTTAAAATGGTCTGCAAAAAGATTCAGTTTCCGATAATTGGTCATAATCGAAAGGGGTAAGATATAGATTATGGATACAGAGGCACTTCGGCTTTTCGTTCTCGCAGCAGATAGGCTCAACATCAGTGCGGCCGGTCGAGAGCTGGGTCTGACCCCTGGAACCTCCAGTGCCAAACTGTCCAGACTTGAGGCCGACATTGGTGCCGATTTATTGCATCGCTCGACTCGACAGGTGTCACTCTCGCAGAAAGGAATGGAATTTCTGCCGTACGCGCGCGAGATCGTGGCGCAGGAAGATGCGGCCTGGGCAATGCTCAGTGATAACGCAGATGAACTAAGGGGAACGTTGAAATTCGCTGCCACCAGTACCTTTGCGCAACTGCACGTGATACCGCATCTGGCTGAATTTCTAGAGCGCTACCCCGGTATAAACATCGAGTTGAAGTTATCTGATCTGCAGGTCAATTTGATCGAGCGTGGTTTTGATCTGGCACTGCGTAACTTCGCCATCGAGGACAGTAATCTGCGCGCACGAAAACTGGCTGACGACAATCGAATTCTCTGCGCATCGCCGGAGTACCTCAGTCGATATGGGATACCGCAGCAACCGCGCGATCTCATCAACCACAGGTTGCTGGTCTTTATGGAGGCCAGGCCAAGAGTGCTAAGTGCTGGCTCAGAGATAGGACATTGCACATTTCCACCGCCAGATGCGCGCTCGCAAGTGGTTTGCGACGATGGCACCAGTCTGCGCATTGCGGTTAAATCCGGTGTCGGTATAGGTATGAGTTCAGTCTGGAGTGTCTATCGCGAACTGCAGCAAGGATCGCTAGTGCGAGTATTGCCCGACTATATGGTTAAGGATCAGTCCGCGATCTGGCTGGTGTATCCCAAGGCTACCGCGCTTGCCGAGCGGGTGCGGGTGTTCATCGACTTTCTGGTGGAAAAGATCGGTGATCCGCCAGTTTGGGAGCAGTTGTGATCGCGCGTGCGAAAGGATGCACTGGCGTGTTAGAGTAACTCTGCTTAACCTAGGCACTATGTGCAGCACGCCTGCCCGCTCTAATAGTGTTCTTTTAGGCTGTCTGCCTCAATTGCGACTACATCTCGTTTACCAGGTGGCACCCAGCCCGAGTCACTCTCGGCCGAGAAAACCGCACCCTTGCCAAATATCTGCGCCTCGCGCTCTTCCATCAAACTTCTGGATTTCTCAACGTAGGCCAGGTTCTCGTGGTTGGGGGTGTCCGGATCATAGACCTGCGCCATCTCTTTGAGTATGTGGCGATCGTCCTCGGTAAACTTGCGCGCCAGCAACTCGGCCTGGAAGGGGTGGATGCCCAGCACCTCAAAGGCTGTTCTGCCGGTCCGAACGCTGGAGTCGAAGGTGTCTCGTATAATTTCGCGACAACCTGCTGCATAGAGCTCGTGCACATGCGAGCGATTGACCGCGCGTGCGATGACCGGTAAATCCGGGTGGTGCTTGCGTATGTACTTTACGAGCTCGGTGATCTGTTCCTGGCCGTCGATGGCCACGACGAAAAGTCTCGCTTTTTCAATACCGGCAGCGTGCAGCAGGTCCGGGCGGGTGGCATCGCCATAGAATAGTTTGAAACCGAATTTGCGCAGTATCTCCAAGTGCGAGGCGCTGTAGTCGAGCACCGTGGTGGAGTAGCCGGCAGAGCGCAACATACGATTGACGATACCGCCAAACCGACCGTGACCTGCGATGATGATGTCGCCATCGTCGTCTATCTCATCGGCCTGGCGGTCACCCGCAGCTGTAAATCTGGGTTGAATAAACTTTTCATAGATGATGAAGAGCGCTGGAGTCAGCAGCATCGACAGCGCCACCACCAATAGCAGTTGATCGGCGATGGACTGCGGGATGACCTGATTAGCGACAGTGAAGCTTAACAATACAAAACCAAATTCACCGGCCTGCGCCAGACACAGTGAAAAGAGCCATTGGTTGGTGCCCTGTATTTTGAATAACTTCGCAAGCAGCAGCAGTACGGCAAATTTCAGTGCAATCAAACCGAGTGTTAGTCCAATGACGCTCGCAAAGCTGTCGTACAGGAGTGCGAAATTGATCCCCGCGCCAACGGTGATGAAGAACAGTCCGAGTAACAGACCGCGAAACGGGTCGATATCGGATTCCAGTTCGTGGCGGTATTCACTGTTCGCCAGTACCACGCCTGCGAGAAAGGTCCCAAGCGCAGGCGATAGCCCGACAACCATCATCAACAGTGCGATGCCAATGACAAAGAGCAGTGCGGTGGCGACAAACAGTTCGCGCAGTCCAGCCATTGCGATGTATCGAAAAATAGGGCGGGTGAGATAGGTGCCACCGAGAATGACCGCGCCGATTGCTGCGGCGGTCACCAGTGCCGCCTGCCAGCCCTGCAGCCCAGCGACGATATTGAGATCCAGCTCGTGATGGGCATCGCCTGCGTGGCCGCCGTGCGCGCCGGACTCGGAGGTGACATCCATCAGTTCGGGCACCGCCAGCAGCGGTATAAAGGCCAGCATCGGGATAACCGCGATGTCCTGAAACAACAACACTGAAAAACCGGACTGGCCGCCATCGGACTTCATCAGGCCTTTTTCGTTAAGTGTTTGCAGCACGATTGCGGTAGAGGAGAGTGCGAGTACCAGACCAATGGCGAGCGCGATTGTCCACGGCTGGCCAAGTGCCATTGCGATCAACATGACAAGCACAGTAGTGAGTCCAACCTGCAGCCCACCCAGCCCCAGCAGTTTCGCGCGCATCGCCCAAAGTATGGCGGGCTCAAGCTCAAGGCCAACCAGAAACAACATCATCACAACACCGAATTCGGCAAAGTGCTGAATCGAAATAACATCCACATCGAGCGCATGGAGCAGTGGGCTGATGACAATGCCGGCGATCAGATAGCCCAGCACCGAGCCGAGTCCGAATCGCGATGCAACCGGTACAGCGATCACACCAGAGATCAAAAATACAAAGGCGAGTAAAAGAAATTCTGTCATGGCTCAGTCCCTAGCCGTCTGCGGTAGATCGAGATGCGTGATGACGTCAAGGGCCGATTGAGCACCCAGGTCATATCGATCATCGATAATGGCGCTGATCAACTCGCCATAGCCTGCGACGTGGCTTGCTATTTCCCTTTCTGAATCAGCAGCCAGAGCTTCATAGAGCACGTAGGGGGTGGCGAACTGCATTTTGCACAGCCGGGCCGTCTGTTCGAGCGGCGTCAGGAAGGTGCACAGCGGGTAACATTGATAGCCGTTTTCCGTGTACGCCTCGCGTGTGCCGCCAGCGGTCAGCGCCACTAACAGCGTCTTGCCGGCCAGCTTGTCCCCGCCGTGGCCGTAGGCGAAGCCGTGCTGCAACACCAGATCCTGCCATTCCTTGAGCAGGCTTGGCGTGGAGTACCAAAACAGCGGAAACTGAAACACAATCACCTCGTGCTCGAGCAGGCGCTGCTGCTCGCGTGCTACATCGATATCGTGTCGCGGATACTCCGCGTACAGATCCACGAATGTCACACCGTCAAGGCTGCGCGCCTCGGCGGCCATTGCAGCATTGGCACGACTAAACTGCTGACCTGGGTGGGCGTAGTAAACGATGAGTCTTGCCATGGCTCGCAACGCGGGGTTGTGGACTACCCGCAGTCTAGTGACTATACGCCGGCGCTTAAACCCGTAATACGATGAAACAGTTTTCGCATTTTGCGAATAATAGATGTTGTGGTGCTGCTGTCATGGGCGCCGGTCTTGTCTTGCGGGCTATCCGCATGATCAGACGCGTGAATGATCGGCAGCTTTCCAAGAATGAAAGTCGAATCGACTATTCAAGACGGGTGCGCCACACCAGTTTGGCGTCGGTCGAGAGGCGCGAGGCCGCCCAGTAGCCCGACCAGGGGTCAACAGATGCCAAACCATTGGCCACTTCATAGCGCTCGCCATTCCAGTGATACAGTTGCGGCTCCATCAGGCCCTGGGCGTTGGCATCAGGATAGGAGCAGCCGCTGGCACAAGTGCCGCTGGTAGTTTGCAGCAACACGTCGGACATCAACACGCTCTCGCCCGCTGTAAACGGGTGTCCTACCATATGCCAGTCGAGTCGGTCCGCCGCCTGATTGCTGATCGCGCTTTGCGCGCAGACGAAGTCATCATCGCAATCGCGCTGCAGTGATCGGTCGAATTCGCTGTTGAGCGAAAATGGAGGTATATCCACGATCACGTTGCCGCCGGTTTGCTGTAGCACCCAAATTGACTGGCCGGGCTTGATCACGCCATCGAGTCCGGGATCGCGATAGGATCCATCTTGCGCATAGTCGTACACCACCCAGTCTGAACCGTAGGTACCGGTTATGTCGTCGCTCAACAGTGCCCGTACCGTCGATTGTCCATCCGGTGCCAGGCATGGGAAGGCGAGTTGATGCCACTCGTTTGTGGGCAGGGTGTAGGTGCCAGCCTGTGCGTAGCAACTATCCGGATCGACATCGGGTTCGAAGCAAAGCGCCCCGTCATATTCGGGCGGGCAGTAACCGCAGGCCTCACCGATGCCGTCGGCATCGAGATCGAGTTGATCGGGATTGGCAACGGTTGAGCAATTGTCACAGCCATCTGCAATGCCGTCGCCATCGGTATCGATGGTCACGGATTCTTCGATCAAAATCGTTGTTAACAGCACGGTTCCGGTTTCGTTGTCGCTGGCGCCGCTGGCCTCGACGACCGCGAGAGCACCCGGTATTAATCCTGAGGGCAGTTGTACCTGCGTGCTTAAATCACCGCTGGCATCGGCAGTCGCACTACCTAGATCATATTCCGCGTCGTTGTGAAGGAGTGTCAGCGCAATGGTTGCCTCTGCCGCGTAACCTGATCCGCTCAGATCTAAAGGTGTTTGCGCCACCCCCACATTGGCAGGCATACCGCAGGCGGCATACTCAGCGGGCAGGGAGGCTGATAGTACGCCAAGTTGCGGCAGGTCGATTGCAGCGATCGCCCGCTGAGCGCGAGGTGTCTCGCTGGCGTTTGTCGTTTCGGATTTCGATTGAACACGGGGGAGCGGCCTTTCGGGCAGCGAAGCGGTAACAAATGCGTTGACAATGCGTGCATAGGCTGCCTGTCCGATTACCTTTGGATGGAAACTCTCCACCTCCGGCCACCTGAATCCGTGAATCCACGGTTCCTCGTCACATACGGCGTGACCGTCGAAGCTGTCGGTTATACTGGCGAAGGCGATGCCGGCCTCGTCTGCCGCCGTTTTGATCTCGGCATTGATTAGGCTGTTCATCTCTCGCAACCACTTTTGTTCTGCTTTCGAAAGTCCCGCAGCGGCAACGCAGGTTTTGCCACTCAACAGTATCGGGTAGTCCATCGCGAGAATGGTGGCGTTGCTTGCTTCGTCGACGATGGCCTCGAATGTTGCCGTGACTTTCTGACGAACAAATGCCGGCACATACGCGCGATAGAATGCATCCAGCGTTTGCCCCATGATTGTTTTGTTTTGACAATCCGACGTGGTGACGCACAGTTTCACGATGGTGCTGAAATAGGCATCATTTCCACCAATCGTCAAAGTGATCAGGTCGCGCGAATCATCGATACCGTTCTGAGCGGCCAGTTGCGGAGGCTCGCCGTGTTTGGATTCGAACAGCACGTTTTTGGTTTCCGCGCCACTGCAGGCGATAAAGTCGAAGTCTGTGTCGTCGCGCAGACTCAGCGGTACGCGGGAATCCTCCAGTGTCACTTTTTGCGCATATGCCTTGCCGGAACGATGGCAGTCACCTGACGATGCACTGTAGTAGCCCGCGCCTTCACCAGAGGAAAACGAATCACCCAACGCCGCGTAGGAGAAGACGTCGCGGTCTGACTCGTAAGTGAGTTCGTAACTACCAGTAGAGTGTGTGGAGTTGGGCGTAGGCCACACAGTAACGCTATGGATACCGGTTTGTTGAGCGGTGATGCTGATTTCAGCCGTGTATCCCACATCCGAATCAAGGCGCGATCCATCCGGGTTGAAAACTTGAATGTGCGGCACTCGAAGCGAGCCGGCTGCGGTAAAAGTCAGTCGATCCCCCGCGGCTGCGAAGACCGAATAGGAATCCAAATCCCCCTTGTAGATCTCTCCCGATGCGGTGCCGCCAGCCGCAATTCGCCCAGACTCAACACTGCCCGGGGCAGAAAAGTAATGCAGTTCGTAGCCACCGGTTTGCGAGGTACCATTGGGGTTGGCCAGAACCGCGACCGTATAAGTACCCGAGTACTCTGCCACATGGCTGATGCGTGCGGCGTAGCCCCAATTTACGTCTACCAGCGCACCATTCGGATCGAAAAGATTGAGCAACGGGATGTGCAAAGCACCACCGGCGCTCAGCAGGATGCGCTGGCTTTTTTCAACCTCCATAGTGAAGGTATCGATATCACCCCTGCTTATCTGATCGGAGACACTGTCGCCGCTAATGAGTGGCCCGCCCTCGTTCGAGCCTGGAAATGACACGTATCGTAGTTCGTAGACACCTGTTCGTTCGGGGCCATTTGGATTTTCTCGTACGGTCAGTCGATACCGGCCAGCCGACTCTATATTCAAGTTTACACGCGCCGCTGTTCGCAAACTGCCAGCGATTCGCTCATTGTTTGGATCGTAGACGACGATAGACACACCAGCGAGCGCGTTTGCGTGACCTTCAGGGCCGGTGGCCGAAATGATCACTCGTTCGTTTGAGCTCGCCTGAAAATAGTATTCGTCAACTTCACCTGGGATGGCGATATGGCCAAGGATGGTTTCATCGCTAACAAGATCTGCGCGGGAGCTGCCGGCGCACAGCAGGCCGATGAAGATGGCGGCCAGTCGTAGTGCTGATACGAGTGAGTTCATGTCGACTCCGTGTTGCCTGTCTGCACGTTTACATCAGATCGCCGTTGGGAGCAAGTTAGGACTTCATTTGGTAGCAGCGATAGATTGGCACTCTCTGTAATACTGGATAGAGCGAACATCCAATATTCGAATCGATGCGTTAAGTTGTGTTCGGACTGTTCGTGCCGGCCTTGGTATTGGCTGCCACGCCCGCCTGGGTTATGTTACCTCTAGGCGGCCAGATGTGCGGTCGCTGCCCGTACATGGGAGCTTGGACGCCGCTTTAATGGATGCACGTCGTTGCCAAACCTTCGGTATTTGGCCGCTTGTTGTTTGTTGAAACACTCACCGTGGCGGCGACGCGCAGCAGGGTGCGGTGCGGATTGGCGTATGAGCCAGGTGAGATCGCCGTGCTACCGCGCAATTGCGCGATCGGCTAATCGGGTGTGCGCAGCTAACCGCTCGTCAAGAGCGAACACCGGCAGCGAGCCGGTGTCGATGAGAGTTGGCGTTACTCCGGCGCAGTCGTGATACTTGTGCGGCGGCGCCGCTGAAATAGAATGCCGCCGCTCAATAATGTCAGCAAGCCTGCGCCAATTGCCCCTGAACCGCCCCCGCTTGAAGATTCAAGCTCCGACTGACGGGTCAGCTCGGTAGCGTTTTCCATCAGGTTCTGTCGTCCTGACACCGGCGTGACATCGTCTGCCGCCAGGGCGGGCAGTGATACCGGGATGCTGGGCGAGCCACCGGTGCGGTATTCAAGGTAGCGCACAGCAGCAGTCGGGTTATAGGTGCCATCCGGGTAGACGTCCTCCACGCCACCGCCGATCGACAGATTATCGCCAATCAATACTAGTCTGAGCTCAGCCGGGTCGCCAATCGACTGCCGGGCAATCGCGACCTCTGCGTCGCTGCCATTGGCTTGTCGCGGTGCTGCGACCAGTGGCGTCCAGGTCCAGTCAGGGCCGGTGCCGGCATAGCTGAATATTGCGCCCGCCTGCTGCATGTAGTCTGCGCCGATGGCAAGACCCGACGTGTAGCCGGTTGACGCGTCGAGGTCAGAATCGATATAGATGGTAAACAGCCAGTCCTGCAGTTGAGTCAGATCCTGACCGTCGTTGCTATAGCTGAGATAAAAGTAACTGCTGTCGTGTGCCATCGCTGCGCGCAGATAATCAACCGGATTCTCCGCGCCAGTGACATCATCGGGATCATCGTCGAAGTAGCGCAGTGTCTGCCACTCAGTCAGTGCGCCATCGACATCGATCTGTGTCACCGGGTTGCTCGGGATAAGTGAATCAACCGGCGACTGAACCGTAATCGAGACCGTCGCGACGCGACTTTGCACTGTGCCGTCACTGACACTGAAGCTAAAGCTGTCCTCGCCGGAATAGCTCGCCTCGGGCAGGTAGCTCAGTTGCGGTGCGCTACCCGAGAGCGTGCCGTGTTGCGGCTGCGTCAGCAGGGAGTAGGTCAGGGCATCGCCGTCGACATCGCTCGCGCTTAAGTTGAAATCCACACTGACATCCGTGTTGGTAATCAGTTGCAGATCGGATGCATCCGGCGCGCTGTTGCTGGGTGCTTCAGCCGTATAGGTGAAGAAGCGATCGGTAGCGGATGGATTGTAGAGCGTATCCGGGTAGAGATCTTCAATGGTTCCACCATAAGCCTCGTTGGAACCGACGAAGACCAGGTTTAGTCGCTCGCTGTTATCGAGCGCTGAGCGCGGGAAGCGATACTCGAAGCTACCGTCGCTGGAAGTACCGACCACTTCGGTGACAAAGTCCCAGGCCCAGTTGTCACCATTGCCAGCGTAGCTGTACAAGAAGCGGCCCTGAATGACACGATCGGCACCAATCGGCAGGCCGAACTGAGCGCCGGTGGCCGGGTTGTCGTCGATATCGATATAAATCGTCTGGCCCCAGGATACATTCACCGGGCCGTCGTTGCGGTAGGCCAGGTAGTAGAAGCCACCGTCATGCGCCATCCAGGCTTCGCGCCAGTCCAGGGGATTGTCTGCGCCGCTGACGTCATCCGGGTCGGCGGCAAACGGCATATAGCTCGCCCAGTCATCGAGATTGCCATCCAGTGTCAGTGCGGCGGCCAGATTGCTGGTGATGCCCGGTTGCAGCACAGCGATGGTCACGGTCGCCGGACTGCTGGTCAGCTGGCCATCGCTGACGGTGTAGCTAAAGGTATCGGTACCAGTAAAGCCATCGGCGGGTGTGTAGACGAGATTCGGCGCGGTGCCACTCAGAGCGCCATTGGTGCCACTGTCATCGATCGTGTACTGTAGCGCATTGCCATTGGCTTCGACCCCCTGAAGTACAATGTTAGTGGCTGTGTTCAACAGGGTTGAAACGGAAATATCCTGCGCCTCTGGTGCGTTGCTGCCGTTGGCTTGATTGCCGCGGTAGGCGCGCCAGGAAATCGAATTTGCCCACAGCGTTGCCGGCTGGGTGGACTGTACCGCACGAATGCGCGCGCGCGTCTCGCCATCGTTGGCGATAAACTGTTGCGCGTTCTCGGTGATATCCAGTCGCACTATGGAATCGGACTGATCGCCGACGGTGCGTGTATCGAGGCTGACCCAGGACGCTGTGCTGAAGTTGTACAGGAAAGTCTCCTGTGCCACATTGGGGACAGAGTAGTGACCGGAGTAGGTCATGATCAGCCGCGAGACTTCGGCGGGATTCTCCACCCGGCCGCTGATCGACACATCGACGATATTGCCGGTCGCCTCTGCTGCGGAGTCCACGTCGTAGGTGTCGGCGTCATCGGTGGACAGAAATTCCACCGAGCCATAGTTCAGGGCGCCGGTCAGAATGTTGACTGACTCTGTCAGGTGCGTGGATTTCGGTACCAGGATCACGGTGATATCGATCTGGCCGATGGCAGTGCCGCCGAGCCCATCGCTGATCGCATAAGAGATACTGTCGGTACCCGTGAATCCGATCTGCGGCGTGTAGCGCCAGCCACCCGTCGACAACAGCTCTACACTGCCGCCGTTGCTGCTGCGGCTGGGCAGGCCGGATATCGTCAGTGTGTCGTTGTCTGGATCGGTATCGTTAGACAACAGCTGCGCCGCTGTGAATGTGAGTGCCGTCTCTTCGTTAGTGCTGAAAGTATCGGTATTGGCAACGGGAGAATTGTTGTTATCTACCGGGGTACCGCCATCGTCCTGCGTGACGGCATTGAGGCAAAGTGAGAACACCGATTCGAGAACGTTCCATGCCTCGGCGTCGTTGGCGCCAGTGGTCGACAGACCGATCATGCCGTAGCGCGGGTCGGTGTTGTCGGCGACGCGGTCGGTGATGATCTTTTCGTTAATAACCTGATTGGAAAAGTCGCGATCACCCAACAGCAGGGCCAGGCGGGCGATCTGTGCGTAGATTCGCGCTTCGCCGTTAAACAGACTTTCCACCCCGCGTTCCAGACAGTTGGCCGGTTGATTGTTCACGCAGTTCGGCACATCGTCGCCTGCGTAAGTCAGGTACTCGGGTACGCGATCGTTGGTCAGATAAAAGTTCTTGAAAAATGCCAGGCTTCTGGCCGCCGATGCACCGGCGAGCGATTTTTGCGTGGCGGTCAAGGCATCGCTGCCAGTCTTTGACACGCGCGCCAGGTGAATCGCTGTCCATAGTTCCTGAATCACCTTCAGGTGCTCACCACGACGCGTGCCCTGATACTCAAAGTCACCGGTCCAGGTGCCATCGGGCCGGTAGCCGTTGTAGTAGAGGCCAGACAGATTGATTTCAGAATCGAGCAAAAGCTGAGTGGTCGATTGCAACACACCGTCCCATCGATGATCCCGCTCTGCCGCGTGTGCGATCGCGCCGAGGTCCTGGTAGTCGACCGGCAACAGGTCGGTGCCAAGGTAGCCCGTACCGGTTGCAGTGGCCGGCGGATTGAGCGTGTTGTCGTCGGTTTCTGACCAGTCCCACGCAAAGCCGAGCAGGCCGCCCGGGTATTGCGGGAACAGCGCACTGTTGGCGTTGCGCGAGCGATCGGTGACCGTCGTCCAGTACAGGCCTTCAAGCATCGAGTCGGCGAGGGTGTTGGCATCGTCGCGACCGAAGTTTTCATAGCCATCGATCAGGCCGTGAATCAGGCGCAGATCGTCCAGTGGTGCGTTGGCGTTAAACCAGTTGTTGCGAAAATCATCGTAGAACAGGAACGGGCGCTGGGCGTTTTTATCGATCGACCAGTTCGGCACGTGGTACAGCGGTGACTGCATCATTTCACTGGCGTAGCGATAGGCTTCGTTGAATGTACTCTCGTCACCCATACAGGCCGAGGTGCGCAACAGCAGCCCCATGTGTTCGCCGGTTACGTTGTGACCGTTGGTGTAGATTTCGGTTGAGTCTTCGTTGTCGATCAGGTTGGTATAGACGCCAAATCGGTTCGGTTCCTGTGCGCTGTTGTTACGCATATTGGTCAGAATAAAAGCAAGACCACTCTGTGCTGCTTCAGCGTGGGCCGGATCCTCAAACTGCGGGCCAGCGTAAGGGGTGGGCGTGGTTGTCGGGGCGTCGGCCAGCTGGATTTCCAGCAAGGCAAACTGATCAATTGACGCTTCGATGGTATAGACGCCATTGCCGCGATTGGAAATAGTGGCAAAGCCGTTCAGGCCGTCAATGTCCGGTGAGCTTGCAATCACACCGGTGATCATTTTTCCTTCCGGCACATTGTAGTGAATGGTGACATTGCGGATCGACTGCACCAGTGGCAGTTGCAGGCCGCTGTAGTTCACCAGATACAGTAGGTGTTTTCCGTCCTCTGCAATCGCGCGATCTACAAAGATGTCCTCGCCGTTTTCCAGCGTGAACGGTTCTTCAACGTGAATGCGCACCAGCTTTTCCAGTTCGCTGAGTGTGTCGGCCGCGGTATTGGCGTCGAGCTGCTCGCCGAACAGCGTAGTGCCGACAATGTCGGGGCGATAGATGGCAAGGCCATCACCAAACTGATTCACGCGTGCGCTCGGCTCGCCAGGGAATGCAAAAATATCGGTAATGGCGTTTTGTGTGCGGATGTCGCCACGCTCATCGAGCGTGCCGGGCAAGTCACCAGTGGCCAGTACGATGCCACCGTTTTGTACGTACTGCCGAATGTACGCAGCGTCAGCATCTGACATAGCGCCAACGCTTGGCAGTATCAGCATCTCGAGATCACTGATATCAGCCAGTGGGCCGTCGTCGCGACCGTGCACGATGGTGTAGGGGATATCCATGCGCATCATCGCCGCCGACATGCCGCGATAGCCACCCAGATGTTTAGCGGTCACCACGCTGTCGGATGGGCGCTTTGCCCACCAGGTGTCATCGGCAATTGGCGGTGTCGTGACAGAATACAGGCCGAATTTCCCACTCGGGTCGTAGTCCTGAAAATCGCGGGTTGCCGAGCTGTACCAGATCGCCAGGTTCGGTATTCGATCCGCTCGCAGCAACTCGTCTTCGTGATCGGCTACATAGCCAAACCAGTTGCGGCGAAAGTCGCTGTCGACGGTGTTGAGCATCGTCGGTGTTTGCGATTCGAAAGGAACGTTTTGGGTGGCAACGGTGGCTGCCATCGTCAGGCGCGCATCCATCGGTTCATAGCCGTAGGAAAAACTCCACGACGGCTGGTCACTGTGTACGCTTTTGCCCCATTTCAGCATCGCGAGCTTGTTTTCAAAATCGTCCGGAGTCGACCACTTCATCGCCTCGGTGTTAGAGACGCTGTCGGTTTCCCACACGTGAAAGAAGTTGTCTTCCAGTGGCAGGTAAGATCCATCCAGGCCATAGGCGGTGGAGTCAAAGTAGTCGAGCGGGAAATTCTCGACGATCACCGCGAATGACGGATTGATTGCCTGAGCGGCGGCGCGCACATCGTTTAAAAAGTCGGCCACATTGACGTGACGCCATTTGATCCAGGCGCGAAATGCCGGATTGCTCATGCTGTAGGCACTTGGCACCGTATAGCCGGCACCTCCGTTCAACCCTTCGGCGATTGTCCAGGCCTGAAAATCTGCTGCTGCGGCTGGCTCAGCACCGGTCCAGAGTGTGCCGGTATCCAGATAGATCGGCACATCAAGCCAGACGCCATCCAGATCGGTGGCCGCCAGTTTCTCGACACGCGAAATAAAGTAGTCTCTGTAACCTGAGTTTGGTGACAACCAGGCGCTTTCCTCACCCGGTGACACCCACACTTCCTGACCGCCATAGAACACGTTCGGCGTACCGTCGATGCCCTGCTGAACCCAGTCGGGGTTGTCTTTGGCAAATGTGGATTCGGCGATCACGCCATTGTCGTCGATCGCGTTGCGGGTCAGAACCTCGAACGTGGGGTAGTAGATCACCGCCTGCATGCCGCGCGCTTGCGCGAACTCTGCAGCCTTATCCAGAAATTCAACTTCGGCGTCGAATTCCTGATCGTTCAGGTAGTAGGACAGCTGGCTGTCCAGTTCAAGGATACTGACGTTCTCGGCTGCGCGCTGATCCAGCAATGCGCCCAAATCGGCATCACTCATTGCGTTGTAGATGAACGTACCACCGATTCGGCCCGAATACATCCAGGCTTCAGTGGCGAGCGCGCTCGTAGACAGCAGAGCGGCCAGAGCAGTCGCGAGCATTGTTTGCACTGACATAGAGGGTTCCGGCAATTAGCTTTGATATGGCAGGAAAATCAGTACCACTACGCATGTAAAGTGCCGGATGCGCGGGGTCGGGTGGTCAGTCAGGTGACACTGCGATGCCGTTCAATGTAGTTGTGAAGGGCGTGTGAAGATCAGACGGATGACCTGCCACAACTGTAGGGCTTGCACCAGTCGATGTATGCGCAATTGGCGCAGGTCGCTTCGATTGAGGGCGTCAAGGATTTGAACTTCAGGGCTGAGCAGTCAAAAACCCCGGAATTGCTCCGGGGTTGCGTTGCCTGAATGGTTTTTGCCGCGTCGCCCCTGACTTAACAGGGGCGATGATCGAGTGAACTTATTGGCAAAAAGTATCGACTGTGGTGTTGCGCGAAACGGTGGTACCGTCGTCGACACAGGTACCGGTCGGTACGGTGACATTGCGTCGCAGTGTCACGTTGACCCCGATCACATTTTGCCCGGCAATAACACTGCCTTGCCTGATGATGACACAGGGCGGATCGTTTTCGCTGATCGCGGCGGGACACGCCAGGCCGATTTGCACGTCATCACCGATCACGACACCGGATGCAATCACCACGTTTGCGCCGATTTGTACGTTGCTGCCGACAGTGGCTCCGCTGCGAATCTTTGAGCCGGCACCCACATCGACATTGTCACCGACAGAGGCGCCACTGCGGACTCTCGCGTCTTCACCAACGTTGACATTGTCGCCGATGCTTGCATCTGCACCGACAATGGCGCCTTCTGCCACAATGACCTGGTCGCCGACAATGGCACCGCTGCGGACGATGACATTGGCTTCGATGGTCGCCGCGCTGCCCACTGTGCTGCCCCGAGCGAGTATCGCACCTGTGCCCACCTCGACGTTGTCGCCGATGGTCGCCTCGCGGCGCACGATCGTATTGGCACCAATGAACACGTTGTCACCGGCTGTCACATCGCGTCTGATGGTGACGTAGGCACCGAGATCGGCATTGTTGCCAAATACGCTGCCATCGCCCATGGTCACACCCTCGTCGATCAATGGATTCGAGCCGAATGCATCCGGATCGATGTTGGTGTTGGGGTCGACACAAGCGTCACCGAATCCGTCGGCATTGATATCTGTCTGATCGGCGTTCGGCACGATTGGGCAGTTATCGCCGTTGTCGCCAACGCCATCCATGTCGATATCGCTGGATTCGTTCGGGTCGTTCGGGAAGGCGTCACCGTTGTCACCGACACCGTCCAGATCGCTGTCGACAGTTTCGGTCGGATCATTCGGGAACGCATCGCCGTTGTCGCCAACGCCGTCCATGTCTGCATCAGCCGATTCGGAGGGATCGTTCGGAAAGACGTCAGCGCTATTGTCCACCCCATCGCCGTCGATGTCGGGATCACAGACGTCGCCGACGTCGTCACCGTCCAGGTCCGCCTGATCGGTATTGAATGTTGCCGGGCAGTTGTCTGCGGTATCGGGTACGCCGTCATTGTCCGCGTCCAGGTCTGGTGGTGGGGCAACTGCCGCACCCTGGATGACGCGTATCGTGGTGGTAGACGGCGCGTTACCGGGACCTCGCTCTGCGACATACACATCGCTTCCGGAAACCGCGATCCACTCGGGAAGCCCCAGCGTTGCAGCAGTGGCCGGACCGCCATCACCGCTAGAGCCAGGGACCCCCACTGTGCCTGCGACGACCGTCACATTCGAAATGTCCCGAGCCGGATTGGTAACTTCACTGGCGTCGATGCTAAACACTGCCTGATTGGCAAAGCCTGCGTAGAAAACATTGCCCTCTGCGTCGGCGGTGACGCCTAGTGAGCTGCCAGCGGTCAACTGCACGACTGCGCCTGTTATGGGGTCAAGAGACCATATACCATTTTGCTGACTCGACACCAGGATCAGCCCGGATACCTGGTCGTAGAACAAATCGCGCAACGCCCCACCAATCGGAAATGACGAGCCAGGTGGCGCCAGGTCAATTGCTGTAGTCGCTGCATCGTAGCCAGGATCGTCAATCGCTGCGATGTCAGCACTGGAGACTCGGTAAACGGTCTGTCCGCTCAGTGTCGCCCTGCTAATGTAGAGATTGTTATTTGCATCGAAAGCAATACCACTTGGCTCGGTGATACCGGTCGCAACGTCGGTTGACGTACCGTCATTGTTGAGTCTGACTGCCCGCGTTTGTAGTGTGGCGTACAGGTTTCCGGAAGTGTCGAACGCCAGGTCTGCCACTCGGTTTGGTAGTGAAGCCAGGCTCGTTTGTGTGCCGTCCGGCGCAATTCTCAGAACCTGGAAACCACCTGAAACCGCAACGGATACGTACAAGTTGCCAGCGCTATCGGACAGCAAACCACGAGGACCACCCAGGCCGTTTGCAAATGTATCGATGATCGCAGGCTCAGTTGCGATGCCTTCAATGACGCGAAGTTTCGTGGGGCCACTCGCACCTGCGCGGTCGCCAACGTAGACGTCGGTACCGGAAACGGCAACCCACTCAGGGAAACCGAGGGTTGCTGATGTGGCCGGGCCGCCATCGCCCGTAAACGAGGCGTTGCCCTCGATGCCAGCAACCAAAGTAGTATTCACCAGCGCACCAGCCACGTTGGTCACATCGCCAGCGTCAATTGTATAAACAGCATGGCTTGCGAAACCGGCGTAGAAGATGTTGCCTGCGGCATCTGTGGTGACACCGATTGCACTGCCTCCGATTAACTGACGAGTTGTATTGGTGCTGGTATCGATAGTATAGATGCCACTTTGCTGGCTTGACGCGAGCAGTAAATTAGAGGTGTTATCAAAGAAAAGATCACGCAGGGCGCCGTAGAGGCCCAGCTGAAAAGAGGCTTTGCCTGCAGGATCGTATCCTGGATCGTCGATGGCAGAAACGTCGCTGCTGTTAACTTTATAGAGCTGACCCCCAGGAAAAGTTGCTGTACCGATATACATATCATCGTTTGAGTCGAAGGCGAGTCCACTTGCCGCGTTGATACCTGTTGCAACAACTGTTGTGCTTCCATCGTTGTTGATTCTTAGAACACTGGTGCCCGATGTGGCGTACAAATTTCCTGTGCTGTCGAATGCAAGGTCGATGGCCTTGTTTGGCAGTATGGGTGACACCAGGCCGGTCTGCGTGCCATCGGGTGCGATTTCGAGGATCTGATAGCCACCCGATACCTGTATGGCTATGTACAGATTGCCATCGTTGTCAAAAATTGGCCCACTGAGCCTGTTCAGTGAGTAGGCGGTATCGATGTCACCTGGCGCTGCCTTTGCAATGGGTGACAGGAGCGTTGCCGTTAATAAAAATAAAACAATGAAAAATGAAATGAGTCGATTGCCGGTTGTGCGAACGTACTCAGGTGGACTTTCATATCCACTGCATTGAAGTAACATTTCAAAGATCCCTATTGATTAAGTTTGGAGACTGGATCGAATAATCGAGTGTTAGTCTGACCCGGTGTCGCGGAGTGAAAGGCATACGGATTGGCCTCCTCGACGACTTCATATTCCCATTGAGAAATCATCTACGTCAATTGCTGAGCAGAGGTAATTTTCCCGTCCTGGTATTTATCGCACACTAGCGGGATTATTCCCGAATTTCGGTTGTAACAGGACGCAAAAAAGCTTGCGCTTAACATCCTGTTTTTCATGCTATTTGATTTATTGGCATGAAAAAGAAGTAAGACAGGCGTAGTGCTGTACTATGGGTTGTACGTCTTTTTTGGATTCGATTTGCGATAGGGCAATGCCGAATCTTCTATGATTTAAGTCGTACCTGACTCTTCTGCCGCTGCCATTTTTTTAAAAACGCTGATGCAATGAAACAGGTCTCTACTGCCGCGATAGCTTGGCGTTCGGCTTGGCCCTAAACTTCAATCAAATCGAGCGGCGACCGGCTTAGTCTTTCCACGCCGTTATCGGAAACCAACACTGAGTGGCCCCAACACATTGCAAGATTTGCCTCGCTGTCCATTAATATCATGTGCAGGAAATAAACGTTACCTGCATTCATGATCAGCGGGTTGTCCTGATAGAACATCGGGAAGTCTACCCAGATCGGGTTAAACACTGCACCCATGCCGTATCCGCAAGCCTGCATCCTTGCGTGGGTCAGTCCGTGATTGTCGAACACTCTGGCGTGTGCATCGTAGACATCTCCCATGGGTCTGCCGGGTGCGATAGCATCTTCGCAGGCAGTTAATGCTTCAACGGCTGCAGTGTGCATTTGTCTTTGTGCGGAACTGGCCTTGCCGATAATCAGAGTGCGCATCATCGCGGCCTGGTATCG
Organism: uncultured Granulosicoccaceae bacterium; assembly: GCA_964573105.1. GTDB lineage: Bacteria > Pseudomonadota > Gammaproteobacteria > Granulosicoccales > Granulosicoccaceae > CAKZSB01. The sequence continues at coordinate 6,442 of CAZNIS010000065.1, read as the reverse complement.
AAACTTCGCACCCGACCATTCGAGCGTGAGTTGATCCTGTTCGTCGAGATGACGGGGAGAAGACTGGTAGCGGCACAACAGCGCGGCGTCACTGGATCCTACAATGAATTCGTTGCCTGCATAGCCACCGCCACCGGCAAATACCGCCCCTTGCATGGCGGCGAGAATATCACCCTCAAAGGCACCCGGCCGACTGGTTTCTATTGCCGCGTCCAGTGCGTCGTCGCTAAGTTCGGCTGCTCTGCGATGATAGGCAATTTCCTGTTCGCTTTTCTCACGTCGCAGTGTGGGTATCAGGGCGGATGCCTCGGCCAGCTTGCAGCAGTCCTTAAGCGTATCGCTTACCAACTGCCCGTTGAATGCGGTCAGGCCGACGGTTTTTGTCTCAATACCCAGTCGACAGCCGAACAGGTTCATCTGCTGCAACAGTGATTTCAACTCGCTGGCGGGGTTGGCGTTTTCGTGTTCGGTCCAGATGTGGATCTGCTGATCGGCAAGTATTGACGTCTGTTGCGCCTGGCGCAGATCGGGTAGGCGAGTTAACAGATGGATTTGGCCATCGGCGCTAACCACCATGCACTGGAACATCGCAAAGCCGAAGCTCTCATAGCCTGTCAGGTAGTAGTGACTTTCCGGAGCGAAAAGCAGAATGCCGTCGAGTTGCGATTGTGCCAGTGCGCCGGTTGTGCGGCTCAGGCGTTCGGCGAATTCTTCGCGGCTAAAGTGAAAAGCCATGGTATACCTGTCATGCAGTGATCAGCCGATTATAAAGCTAAAGGGCAGTTGCATGGCAGGCGGGATATGACGATAAATATTCAGGCAGCGTGGCAGCGCTGCAGGTTTTGCAGTTCGGCTAGAAACATTGGTTTTGCGAACCCGAAGCCCTGTATTGATTGGCAACCGAGGGTCTGCAGAATTTCTCTGTGCTGATCGGACTCCACCCCTTCAGCGATGGTAGCCATGCCCAGCGAGTTTGCGATGTGAATGATCGATCGTACGAGATCCACATGCTTTTTTGATTCGGTGATCGGAATGACCAGGCGCTTGTCTATTTTTACCCGGTTTGGTCTGGCTTCCAGCAGACCGAGCAGGGAGGCGTGGCCACTGCCGAAGTCGTCGATATCCAGCGAGATGCCAAGCTCGCGCAGCCCGTTCAGGTTCTTCTCCACAACACCGCTTGGCTCGTCGAGCAACATGGATTCGACAAGTTCGAAACAGATTCCGTCCGGCAGCGGTGACAGCCGGGTAATGTGTTCGATCAGGTCCGGCGTCGCGAGAGATTGTGCGGAGATATTAACCGACAGCGCTGGCATGGTAAGGCCCTGCGACTGCAATGTTCTCGCGTCGTGTATCGCTTGCTCCAGAATCGTTCTGTCGAGTGTGAACAGGTTGTTTTCGGATTTGGCCAGATCCAGAAACGCAGCTGGTGGCAGGACGCCGCGTTCGGGATGTCTCCAGCGAGCTAGCGCCTCGACACCAATCAGCTCAAGTGTGTTGCAGTCAAATTGTGGTTGGTAAACGGGGAAGAACTGATTTTCAGCGATGGCAGCTCGAAATTCGTCCCGTTGCTGAACCAGTTGGTTGTGTTCGTGTTGAATCGTGGTTGTGAAGTGCTCGTAGCGACCCCGCCCATTGCGTTTGGCGCGATACAGGGCTACGTCGGCAGATTTAAGCATTCGATTCAGTGGGCGTTTGCCGGTACTGTCGTTTGCTATGCCGATGCTCGCACTCAAGGTGCAGCTATCCCCCTCAATGACTGTTGGTCTGGGCAGCGCCTTGATTATTCTATCCGCGACCGCTTCTGCGTCACCGGGACCCGAGCCGTTGACGACGACGAGAAACTCATCACCTCCGATCCGCGCAATGAAATCGTTATCTCGCACACTTGACCTCAGGGTATTGGCCAGGTGCACCAGCACCGCATCGCCGAATAGATGGCCTTTGCTGTCGTTAATCTCTTTAAAATAGTCCAGATCGATATGCAGCAGGCCGCGCACCAGTTGAGGCGAGCCGCGTTGTTTGAGCAGCTCTTCGTAGTGCGATTCGAGGTGGCGGCGATTAGCCAGACCAGTCAGCGGGTCCGTTTGAGACTGCACTTTCGCAATCTTCAGCTTTTCCACTTCAAGCTGAACCTTGCGATATTCGGATATGTCGAAGATTATTCCAAACAGTCCCGGAGAGCCATCAGGCAGGGTGATCGGGATTTTTTTTACCAGTGCATAACAGTCCTCGCCGATCTCTTCTTCCTGCGTCAGTGAAGTCTGAGTGTGTATCACATGATCATCGCCCGCGTAGAACTTGTCTACCTGATCTGCGGGCATGAGATCCGCATCAGTTTTGCCAATCAGATCGTCGCAGCCGATTAGCTGATTAAACGCCTCGTTGCTGAATACCCACTGGTGGCGGGCGTTCTTAACGAACACGGGGTCTTCGAGTCTGCCCAACAGCGACTGGAAAAAGGCCGGTTGCAGCAGACTTTCAAGTTCGCTGTCTTGGGGCTGGTGCTGCAGGTGTTCAAGGTCATCCTTCATAGCGTTAAATGCGTCATGTTTCCGTCAGTCTTTAGTTGACTACGCAATTACATGCTGTGCATCAGCCTTCAGGATTGCTGCTTCGCCGGGAATTTACAGTCCGGCAATAGCATTCGCTGGCTGTTGTCTTCCTCTAAACTTCCGGGGTTGGCCGTCAGTGGTGATGGTCCTGTCTGGAGCGCAACCCTTGTTAAAGAAAGTTCTGCTGTGGCTGTTGGCGCTGATCCTGTTGCTGGCCGTGCTCGGGACAGTGGTCGGTTGGTGGTTGAGTGCGCCGACCAGTCAAATCGAACTTCAGCGCATGCAGAGCGCCAGCCACTTTGATGGCAGTGGATTTGTAAATCCGGAGCCGCAGAGTGCCTGGACCTTCCGGGTCAAGGATCTGCAACTTGCGATTCTGGGTGACGGGCAGCAGGTGACGCCGCCTGGCGAAGTGCCTGTGATGGATGTACAGGCTGATTTTCTCGATACGCCTCCGTCACCGGGTCTTCGCTATATGTGGCTCGGTCATTCGTCGGTTTTGATTGAAATCGACGGGGTCCGGGTGTTACTGGACCCGGTGTTGTCAGAGCGGGCATCGCCGTTCAGCTTTGTCGGTCCGCGTCGCTTTCACCCACCGCCGATCGCACTGGAGGATTTGCGCGGTATCGATGTGGCACTGATTTCACACAACCACTACGACCACATGGATGAGCAGACTATTCGTCAGCTGGCAAGCAACGGCACGCGAATATTTGTACCGCTTGGCATGGCTCCACTGTTGGCGCAGTGGCAGATTCCCGAGGCGCAAATTCAGAGCTTTGACTGGCGCCAGGAGGTCGACGTTAACGGGGTTCGAATGATCGCAACACCGGCGCGGCACTATGCCAACCGCGGCACGTTTGACTACAAGGAAACTTCGTGGAATTCCTGGAGCATCGTTGGGCCTGAGCACCGCGTATTTTACTCTGGTGATACGGGTGCCTCGAAGCTTTTTGCCGAGGTTGGTGCTGATTATGGCCCCTTTAACCTTGGTGTGATCAAAGTTGGCGCCTATGGTCCGGGTCAGGCCTGGCTCGATGTTCACATGGAACCGGAAGATTCAGTGCAAACGGCCAGTGACGTGGCTGCAGATGTCCTATTGCCCGTACACTGGGGCACCTTTAATCTCGCTTATCACGCCTGGGATGAGCCGGCTGAGCGCGTGTTGCAATCTGCCACCGATGCCGGCGTCAGACTGGTGATGCCGCGGTTTGGCGAGTGGGTCGATCACACCGAGGTGCCGGCTGTCGATCCGTGGTGGAGATCGGTCGACTAGCCGCACCGCGAGTCGCTTGGTTATCTGCGTTGTCGACCAGCCATCGGCTGCAACACGGCTTGCATGGCGGGAACGATAATCACGCCGGGTGCGATCATGCCGTCGATGAAACGCACAAGCGCCGCGTCCAGCCATTGGGCTTGCGCGAACGCCAAATCCGGCGGCGCGGTGTCTGGCAGGCTAAGTTGCAGAGCAAACGACTTTGCATGCGCAATTACCTGCTCTGAAGCCCTGTTCAGTGTTATCTCATCAATGCTATCGCTACGGCACAATCGATGGTGCAGAATTGCCAGCGCGTCCGGCCAGAGTGCCAGGTGACGAAATACGCTGGGTGTGATCCCCCGGTGTATCTCTGGCACCCATTTTTTGGTCATCTCCTTTATCAGGGCGCGTTGCTCAGGGTTTAGCGTGTCGCTGTTCGGCAGTGGCGGGATACGATGGGCGACTCGATCAGTATCCTGATCGCTCTGACGGCGTTCTCTGGTATGGCTGTCAACAGTTTGCTCGCGATCCCCCGCGCCGGTGCACCGTTGCAGGTAACACATGGCGATGAGGTTTTGCGCATTGCCGCGCTCGTAGGTGTGTAACAATGAATCGATGATCGACAGATCGTCGGGTTCGCCTTGAATCAAACAGGATTCCTGTTCGCTCAACGGATCTAGAACCGGCGGGCTGATGTCATTGCGTAGCTGCCAGGCAAAATCGGGAATCGCGCCGCTTGTATAGTGGGGCTGCAGTGACCGCCACGCCCACTGCAGTACGACGGGATCAGTCGCCAGATGTCGCCAGATCAAATTCACCAGCGACACACCCATCGTGGATTTTATCTCGCGATAGATCGCACTGATCGCGGGCGTTGCGTCAGTTTCGGTGATTGTGTTGAATGCCAGTTCATGCATTGCGACACTATACCAGCGATGTCGGTTTGCAATAGCTCGGGTGCCTTGTCGTTTGGCTTATCCTGTACAAATGCTGATATTGATGGAGTGAAACTTCCTTGCCGACACCGAAGCTTGATAAAATGCCGTTTTGTGATTCGAGAGCGTGGATCATGCAGGTGGGCATCGGGAATGGGTTCGATGATCGTGGATCAACGCTGTCGGCGGGATGCAACTGATGCGCGAGATCATTGAACTGCAATCGGGTCAGGTTGCGTTTCTGAGCGGGCTTTTGGCCGGCTTTTCCCTCACGGTTGCAGCCAATGTGCTGCAGCTGGACATGCGCCGCATCATGCCGCGGATTTGTCTCACCTTGCTGATGTTATCGACGTTGTTGTTTCTGGTTGCACTCTACGTCGATGTGCGATTGACCATCGAGTTGGCACCGATGCCGGAGATTACTGCGGCGTCGCTCGAAACCATTCAGCATATTCGAACGATCGGCACCACCAGCGCGACCTGTGCGCTGGTCGTGTTCATCGTTGCGATTGGCGCACTGGGCTGGATAGCCGGGAAATTCACTGGCGCTCTCAGCACCTTGCTGGCATTGGCGGCGCTGTTAGTGCTCGCCTATGTCTGGCTGGAAGTAGCCAGTATTCAACAGATGCTGTACTAGCCTGCAACACATCCCAGCTGGCGCAGGCTTCTGGCTAGCGTGGCACAATTTCCGTCGGTACCGTTTGTGTCTCCTTAATTTTTTTCATGATCACCGTTGAGCTGGTTCTGGCGATATAGGGCTGGCTCATCAGCGTTTGCTCCAGAAAGCGGTAGTAGGCGCGCATATCGGTGGCGAGAACCTTCAACTGGTAGTCGTGATCACCGCTAACCGCATAGCACTCGATCACCTCTGGCGTGTCGTTGATCAGCGCGGTGAAGGCTTTTGTGCTCTCTTCGCTGTGCTGGTTCAGGCTGACGTGCAGCATCACTGTTTCTGCCAGACCCAGTATTTCCGCGTCCAGACCCAGTCTAAAGCCTTTGATCACCTCGGCCTGCTGTAGCGCCTTGATACGCCGCCATACCGATGAAGCCGAACTTGCGGCGCGATCGGCGATTTCCTGATTGCTCAGGCGGCTGTCGACCTGCAGTGCAGCCAGAATTTTTCGGTCAAGCTCAGTTAATTTGAAATATTGTTTCAAGATTCGGTCATTTATGGGGCTGAATGTTTCGATTTTAGCGCGAATTCGTGCCAAACTGGAACGGTATTCCATCGCGGTAGAACTACAATTATCAGCTCGATACCAGAAGATTCTGCTTGGTTGACCCGGTAACAACTGCTGGCGTCGCCTAATGCGGATGGTCGGTGAGGTGAAAATCATGAGCAAAGAGCAACGGCTGGCAGCTTCTTATCAGTTGTCAGATGGCTACGAGCGCAGAGCTGGCCGCGTCTACATGACCGGCACACAGGCACTGGTGCGGATTCTTCTCGATCAGGCGCGGCGCGATCGAACAGCCGGCCTGAACACCGCCGGTTTTGTATCCGGCTATCGCGGCTCACCATTGGGTGGTGTCGATCTGGAACTATGGAAGAACGCTGCGCGGATTGAAAAGGCCGGCATCGAATTCCTGCCAGCCGTCAACGAAGACCTGGCGGCCACCGCGGTGCTCGGCAGCCAGCAGGTCGAGACCCATCCTGACAAAACCGTCGATGGCGTATTTGCCATGTGGTACGGAAAGGG
>CAZNIS010000064.1:0-40460 GCA_964573105.1 uncultured Granulosicoccaceae bacterium | reverse complement strand
CTGGCTGGAAAGTGGACGGGGTGCGAAAGTCCGTTATTCGCGTCCTGTTGACGCGATGACGGCAGGCATCTTACGGCAAGATTGGTGAAAATTTCACAATAGAAATTACACAGTGTGAATTTCACTTTTAAAATTTGTGTAGTGATTTTCACAAAAACAGCAGTCACAACACACCGATCAGCGCGGCCGGTGTACAGGCGTGGGGATAGCGGCCAAAACCATCAAAGGCTGAGCGATCAATCCACTAAATGGCTGAAATCTACCGGCGGCTTGAACCGTTTGTGAGAAAGCACTCAATAACAGCCGCGGTCACGCGGCTGATTGCCACAACGATCACTCAAATGGCAGGTGCCGCGCCTGGGGATAGCTGCAGCCAGTGAAAATATCAGTAAATCGTTTTACGCAGCCGCTCGGGATAATCCCGATCGTATTGCTCACCATCGAAATCTTCGGTCAACGCCTGCAGTATTTGTCCGGTACTGGGCAATTCGCCTCGCTCGATCTGCGCATCCTGGCGCCAGAGCCCGGATCGAACCAACGCTTTCTGACACTGAAAGTAAACGCGCTCAACGGTAAATAGGATCACGCTTGCTGGCAGCTTGCCCTGCATCTCGAAGTTTGCGCGAAGATCCGGATCGGTGACGATATAGGCATTGCCATTGATACGCAGGGTCTCGCCGATGCCGGGAATCAACAACAACAGCGAGGCTCGACTGTCGTCAACAAGATTACGCAGCGAATCCAGACGGTTGTTACCGCGCCGGTCCGGTAGAGCAAGCGTTTTATCATCCAGCACTGTGACAAAGCCAGGCGGATCACCGCGTGGCGAGCAATCGAGCCCGCCCGGACCTATGGTGGCTAACACTGCGAACGGCGAGCGCTCGATAAACGCCTGATAGTGCTCGGAAAGGTAATCTATTTCCTTGACGAGTGCCGCACTGACAGCGGGACTCGGGTAGTGCTCATCGAGTTGTCGATGCGTCTCTACGCGGTGTTGTCGAAAACGTTCGGGCAAAGTGGACATGGCGCTTGAAAGCTCGCAAATCGAAGTAGGTCATGCGCTCCCTGACAGCTTGCTCTGACTCCAAGCAGATGCGACTGATACTGCCACGGCGTTTGTTCTTCGCTGGATTGCTCAGGGTCGCTCGACGCAGTTTAACTGGCCTTCGAGCAATGCGCTATCACGCTCTCTGACTCGGGTAATCGACAGTGCCCGTGCATCTGAAAGAGCAACCTGCGTAAAGGTTTCGCGGATATTGTGAAAGCTGTCGGTAGCCAGGTTAAGAATGGGCGCCTGCAGAGTTGCCGTGCGATCAATCTGGCCGTCGAAATCAAGATCCCACTCGATATCGCGCGAATCGGTATCCAGCGTCCAGGTGGCCATCAAGGCTTCGCCTGAGGCAAAGGTATAAACCGCAGTATGATTCTCTTCCAGGCGGATCGCAGCCGACCAGGCACTGCCATCAAAAAGCCCCTCACACTGCCACTGCATACCGTCGCGATTGATCAACTGCCCGGCAAGATCGGTCGGCCCGTCATCAGCAGCTAGTCCCGACGTGGTCGGGTTCCCATTACTGCCGGAGCCACACCCGGTGATCAGCAAGCAAAGGGATATCAGAGTCAGATGAGCTTTCAACGCGGTATCCATTGGAATGACCATCGACCGCCGAGACGGGTCAAACGGCCAGTTGGGGAGCTTTCAACTAGAAGCCACAGTAATCTTGAGATTTCATAGCGGTCTAGGCTATGCAAGGCAGATGCCGTTGCACCGGGCAGTGTTGGCAGGCACCGCAAAGTCGAATCAACTGCTGGCCCGACTTTGCTCCCAATCCGGTTGAAATTGCAACATACACACGCGACCCGGCATGGTGGAATTAAACAGGCTGTTGTGCCAATAGGCCGCCTGATACGCCGGATCGGCCTCGGCCAGCTCAACCACCCGACACACCAGGTAAAATGTCTGCCGGTACTGCTCGAAAGACAGCTCGCATTCCCGCTGCTCAACCAAAAGTGCAGCCAGCTCGGAATCGAGCAAAAACGTTGCAACAAGGCGATCGTCAAACTCGCGCGGGTGCTGGTAATAGCTGGAGGCGAGGATCTTCAACGCGGCCTTGACGCGTTCGTTCGGATCGTGGGTTTTTTTGACCAAATGACGGAGTTCATCGGTCCAGATTTGCGGATCGCGACGCACCAGCAGTACATTGACCGGCCCCAGGTTATTGTCGCTGATGGCGACTCTGACACCCGCACGCATACCCTCACTGGGCCGCCCATCTAACTTACGCACCGCGTGCTGCCGCAGCCGACACTGCCAGCCCAGGAAAAAATCGCGCAGTTTCTCTGCGCTCTCAACAGAATTGTCCGCTGTGACCATAAACCGGTTATCCGCCGTTCTCGCGCTAGCAGTCCATGGTGTTGCGCCGCTCCCACTCACTTAAATGGGATGTGTAATCACTCCACTCCTGCATCTTCAGCTTGATGTAGGCGTCCATTAGCTCGCCCCCCAAACCCTCTCGCAGGATTTTGCTTTTTTCGAATAAACGAAGTGCATCGTGCAGGGTTGCGGGCAATCGCTTAGCCCCCTTAACCTTGTGTCCCTCCTCGTACATGTTCAGGTGCACCGGTTTGCCCGGATCGCGCTTGTTCTCGATGCCGTCGAGCCCGGCCGCCAGCACACCAGCCTGCATCAGATAGGGATTGGCCGCCCCGTCCATCAAACGCAACTCGAAGCGCCCCGGATCCGGCACGCGGATCATGTGGGTGCGGTTGTTGCCGCTGTAGGTCACTGCGTTGGGTGACCAGGTAGCCCCCGAACTGGTGACCGGCGCGTTGATGCGCTTGTAACTATTCACAGTGGGGTTGAATATCGCACACAAGTCGGCCGCACTGGCCATAATGCCGCCGAGGAAATGGTAGGCGACAGCCGACAGACCGAGGCCGTCCTTATCATTCAGGAACAGATTCTTCTTGCCCGTCTTGTCCCAGATCGATACGTGGGCGTGACAGCCATTACCGGTGAGGTTGGCGAACGGTTTGGGCATGAAGGTGGCGCGCATGCCGTGATTCTCGGCAACGGTTTTGACCATGTACTTGAAAAAGACGTGACGATCGGCGGTCTTCAGCGCGTCGTCATAGTCCCAGTTCATCTCAAACTGACCGTTGGCGTCTTCGTGATCGTTCTGATAGGGACCCCAGCCCAGCTCGATCATCGCATCGCAAATTTCACTGACCACCGGAAAACGACGCATCAGCGCCTGCTGGTCGTAACAGGGTTTGCCCTGGATATCGGCGGGGTCAGAAATTTCGGTGCCTTCCGGATTGGTCAGAAAATACTCGCATTCCACGCCGGATTTCATCCGGTAACCCATTTTCGTGGCCCGCGCGAGTTGGCGTTTCAGCGCCACACGGGGTGACGCCTCAACCTCCTGACCATCCATCCAGAGATCGGCCGCCACCCAGGCCACCTCAGGTTTCCAGGGCAGTTGAATAACGCTGGACGGGTCTGGAATGGCGAACATGTCCGGATGGGCCGGCGTCATGTCCAGCCAGGCGGCAAAGCCTGCGAAACCAGCCCCTTCTTTCTGCATACCCTTGATGGCGCGGGTCGGTACCAGCTTGGCGCGCAGCATGCCAAACAAATCGACAAAACTGACCAGAAAATACTCCACCTTGTTGGTGGTGGCCCATTTTTCCAGATCTTTCACCATCTTTCTCTCCGCCCCAGGCAACGATTAGACACCGACAAAAACAAAAAAGGCCCCGCCAAAGCGGGGCCTGTTTACATCTTCGGGCGACTAGCGCTTCTTGTGCTTCCGGCCGACCGATATCTCGTGCACGATGCTGCCGAGAACCACCAGCACCATCACCGCACACATCAGCCAGAAAATCGCCTGAACCATTTCAGGATTGCCGCCAAACGTGTAGATCACGCCGGCACCGTCAAAGGTCTCTACTGGACTTGTATTCATCATGATTCCTCAGTTAGGGACGACGGTCGTTGGGATCGCGAGGTGGCGGCGGACGACGGTCAGGACCAACCTGCGTCCGATCGTCGGCAGCTCTCGGACGCGGCGGTGGACGGCGATCGTCGCGACGCGGTGGCGGCGGACGACGGTCGTCTCTGCGCGGCGGCGGAGGTCGACGATCATCGCGACGCGGCGGCGGAGGACGGCGCGGCGGAGCAGAATCGTGCTCGGGAACCATCTCGCCGTCACCACCGAACTCAGGGTAGGCAATGGATGGAATCTCAGCGACATCGAGGCCAATCAACTCAACTTCGTTGCGTACTCGCAGAATGCCGAAGATACGCAGAATCAGCGCAGTGACGAGCCCAGGGATAAAGCCCAGCAGAATCATCACGCCAGCACCCTTGAGCTGCCCCATGAAGGAGATCGGCGGGATATCGCCTGTGCCGGGGTAGCCAGCGCAGAAAATACCAACCGCAATCAAGCCCCAGACACCACAGAAACCGTGAACGGCAACTGCGCCGACGGCGTCGTCGATGCCCATTTTTTCCAGCAGCTTGGCGCCAACCGGAATGATGATGCCGCCGATGAAACCCAGCAGGAAGGCGAGTGGCGGGTAGAACAGATCGATACCGGCTGCAATCGAGAAGATGCCACCCAGACCACCTGACATCATCCAGAACGGATCGCGGGTCAGGAAGTAAGCGCCAATAATACCGCCGGCGAATCCCATCAGCGTGTTGAAGACGAACGCAGACAGGTTGGACGGGAGGCCATAGATGTTCACCCAGTTGCCCGCCGGATCGTAAATCAGGCAGGCTCCCAGAAAGCCGAAGAAACCGACAATAATCAGCATCAGACCAACCAGCGTCAGCGGCATATTGTGGCCACGCAGGTCATTGGCGCTGCCGTCAACGTTGTATTTGCCAATGCGCGGTCCCAGCGGAATCAGCACGCCGAGTGCGAAGAACCCGGCAATGGTGTGGACTACACCGGCAGCCGCGACGTCACGATAACCCCATTCGACTACCATCCAGCCGGTCGGGTGCCAGCCCCAGGCGGCCCCCAGAATCCAGACAACGGAACCCAGAATAACAGCGGTAATGATGAACGCGCTGAGCCTGATGCGCTCGATCACAGCGCCCGAGTAGACCGAAGCTGTGGTCGCGGCGAACAGGGTAAATGCAGCCCAGAAAACCCCGGTAGCCTGGTCTTGCAGGTTGGGTCCCATGGACTCGCCCCAGGGCACGCCGCCGGCCGCACCTTCGTAGTCCCACGCTCCGGTGAGATCGATGCCATCGGCGCCGAACGGCCAGTTGTAGCCAGCGAGATAAATCCACCAGCCAAAGGCGAAAAAGGTGGGAATCATGAAGGCGAAGGCGAGAATATTCTTGGTGCCTGACGCCAGACTGTTCTTGGAGCGCGAGGCACCCATCTCGTAGGCGAGGAAGCCGGCGTGGATGCAGATCATCAACGCGGTACACCACCAGTAATAGATCTCCAGGTTGATCGTCGTATGACCCGCCAGCGCGGCATCTATCGCCGCCTGGACCGCTTCTTCGTTCATATAAGTCCCCCTTGCAAAATTAGATTGGCTCGCCGGTAGTGAGTGGTTGCGTCTGCGTTATGAATTCACCACGGAAAGATTTGATTGGATGACCTGCGGTGTGCAGGCGGATCAGTCCCTGACCACAGGGCGCTAGTATTGTTTGATTGGCCTAATTTATCAAGATGTTCTTGTGCCGATCAGAGATCGGCACAAGAACTGGTGGAACCCGCTAAAACTTGGCGTAGGCCTTGTTCAACTGCACCATCGGGTGATCGGTGGACATCTGGAACTTGATCAGCAATTCCCGCGCGATCATGTCGCGATCCTGCTGATTGTCGGGCAGATCCATATCCGGTGGAACCGTAACCCAGCCGTTGATGTTGCGATCAAACACCGCGGCCCGATTTTCCTCGTAGCCCATGTGCACGTCTTCGAGCCAGTTGAGATCGGCCCAGCCCATCGTCTCCATGTATTTCTTCAGAAATGGCGTGATGCGATCGTAGTCGGGCACCAGGTTCACATCGTAGCGATAGCCGATGTGCTGGCCGATGGTCTTTTCGCGCTCGGAGTCGAGCCCGTCGGTATTGATAAAATGATCGATATCGTTTGACATTGCCCCCTCCTCAGTAGCGTGTCATGTCGGGGCGACCGACGGTGTGCTGTGAACCTGCCAGCGGCACCTGAGCAAGCGCGGATGCTTCCATTGTCAGTGCGGCGAGATCTTCGGGCTCCAGCGAGTGCATGTAGGTCTTGCCACAAGCGCGCGCCAGCAGCTGTGCTTCGATGGTGAGCGTGTGCAGGAAGTTGTAGACCCGCTCGGCCGCGGCATCCGGGTCGAGTCGTGCGCGCAGTTTCGGATCCTGAGTCGCAACACCGACCGGGCAGCGCCCTGTGTGGCAGTGATAGCAGTAGCCTGCCTCAACGCCCATCTCGTTCGGGAAGTCGGCCTCGGGGATGTCCTTGTTGCAGTTGAGTGCCATCAGCGAGGAGTGTCCGATCGCAACTGCGTCTGCACCCAGCGCTATGGCTTTGGCCATATCGCCACCGTTGCGAATTCCGCCGGCGTAGACCAGCGACACATCGCCCGATTTGCCGACGTCGTCCAGCGCCTTGCGCGCCTGACGAATCGCGGCGATTCCAGGCACACCAGTCTCTTCGGTCGCGAGGTGCGGACCGGCGCCGGTGCCGCCTTCCATGCCGTCGATGTAAATGACATCGGGATCGGTCTTGGCCGCCATGCGCACATCGTCGTAGACGCGCGCCGCGCCAAGCTTGAGCTGGATAGGAATCTCGCCGTTGGTCGCTTCGCGAATCTCCTGAATCTTCAGCGCCAGGTCATCGGGACCGAGCCAGTCGGGGTGACGGGCCGGCGAGCGCTGATCGATACCGGCGGGCAGCGAGCGCATCTCAGCGACCTGGTCGGTCACTTTCTGGCCCATCAGGTGACCACCGAGGCCAACTTTACAGCCCTGGCCAATGAAGAACTCACAGGCATCAGCCAGACGCAGATGGTGCGGGTTGAACCCGTAGCGCGACTGAATGCACTGGTAGTACCATTTTTCAGAGAAGCGTCGCTCATCGGGAATCATGCCGCCCTCTCCAGAGCAAGTGGCGGTACCGGCCATGGTCGCACCACGCGCCAGCGCGGTTTTCGCCTCGTAGCTCAGCGCACCGAAACTCATGCCGGTGATGTAAACCGGAATATCGAGCTCCAGCGGTCGCTTGGCTCGCGGACCGAGAACTGTTTTGGTCTCGCACTTTTCCCGGTAGCCCTCGATTACAAATCGGGTCAGAGTGCCGGGCAGGAAAGTCAGATCATCCCAGGACGGGATTTTCTTGAACAGGGAAAAGCCGCGCATCCGGTAGCGACCGAGTTCGGCTTTGATGTGAATGTCGTCGATGACATTGGGCGGGAACATAAAGCTCTGGCCAATGACATCTTTATTGCGTTCGTTAGACATAGATTATCCTTTGCGTTGGCCTGCGCTAGAGCACCAGCTTCTTTTCAGCGGGTTCGAGGTTGTCGTAGTTCCAGAGCTGCTTGCCGGCGACGATCTTGGTCAGATTTTTTACGCCTTTGGGGGCTTTCATGCCGTACAGGGAAAGCTTGGCCTCAAGCCATGCGGCCTCACCGTCAGTGATCTCGCCCGGCACCGCGTCGACGCCGAGATCTTCGATCTCGCCACCCACGTAGATCGTGCCGTCGTACATGGAGTCGCCAAGGTTCTTGCCGGCATCACCGAGAATGATGATGCGCCCACGCTGCATCATGAAACCGGTAAACGCGCCGGCGCGACCGCCGATAATAATGGTGCCACCCTTCTGGTCGATACCGGTGCGTGAACCGACGTCGCCCTTGCAGACCAGATCCCCACCGCGCATCGCAGCGCCAAACGTTGAACCGGCATTCTTTTCGACAACGACGGTGCCGGCCATCATGTTCTCGGCACAGGACCAGCCCACCCGTCCGCTGATGCGAATGTTCGGCCCATCGACCAGACCGCAGCCGAAATAGCCCAGACTGCCTTCGAAGTTCAGATGCAGGCGATTCAGGATACCGACACCCAATGAGTGCTTGGCACTCGGGTTTTTAACGGTGATGGTGCCGTGCCCGGCCTTCATCAGTTCGCGGATCTTGACGTTGATATCGCTGATTTCCATTGAGGCCGCGTCGAATTCAGCGCTCTTGTCAAAATCGACGTCGATGCCATCGGGGTATGTGAAGTTCTCTTCAGCTGATGGAGAAAAGAAAACCTGTTGCGTGCGACCGGAGAGTTGCTCCGTGTGCATGCCGAGTTTGTGTGACTCGTGCTCCTGATTTAGCTCTGCCATACGCGGACCTCCCCCTCGTAGGGATCAAATGTGTCAATTTCGTGCGGGAAAATACTTCTGATCGCCACTTCCTCAGATGCCATTGCGATCAGCTCGTCGCTTTCGTACAGGACCATCGGCTTGGCCGCCATCACGTCTTTGGCCATGCCCAGTGAATCGCCGGTGGCAACCAGATACGTGAACACGCCATCGAGCTCGTCGACCGAACGCTTCATCGCGGCTTCAAGATCATCGCCTTCGTCGATACGATGCGCGATGTAGACCGCGATCAACTCGGAGTCGCAGTCGGACATAAAGCGATGTCCGCGGCGTTCCAGATCGCGTCGGTTGGTCCAGTAGTTGGTCAGCTGCCCGTTGTGTACAACCGATACGTCGTTAAACGGGTAGGCCCAGTACGGATGCGCCGAGCGAATATCGACGTCGGATTCAGTGGCCATGCGGGTGTGGCCAATCGCATGCGTACCGTCAAAGCCACCCAGGCTGTATTGCTGGGACACGACGTTGGCATCGCCAAGATCCTTGATCAGTTCCAGTGCGTGGCCAATCGAAAGTATCTCCACCCCCTCAATATCCTCGATGTAGTCGATCAGGCGTTTCAGATCACCGTCAAAGGCAAAACGGTAGCGGTGCGCATACTCGGTAGCCTGTTCCTGAGTGCCGACTTTCGCGCCCATTTCGTCCAGCCTGCTGTCGACCGTGGCTTTGCGTTCAGCCACCGCCGTGTGAATATCGAAGCCGCTGGCAAGGTCTTCCTGCTCAGCGACTTTAAAGCGCATGACGAGGTCACTGCTCTTTTCGTCCCCGTACAATGCAAACCCCGTTGAATCGGGACCGCGATGCTTGAGCGCCTGCAACATCGAGGTCATCTGACCGCCGATGTTGGCACTGGAGCCGCGGTGTATAAGCCCGGCTATGCCGCACATAAAAGCCTCCTGTAAATGAAAAGCACTCGCCCCGCCGCCGGTATTTTCCGGCAGCGTTGCGAGCACTGTAGGTATCGAATCGGTTTAACTAGGGCAGGCAATCCATGTACTGATCTGCATCCCAGTCGGTAACAGTTGCCATGAATTTCTCCCACTCGTCGTTCTTGTACCAGTGGAAGACCTTGTACATTTCATCGGGCATGGAGCCCTTGATGACATCGTCGGCGGCCAGTCGATCCAGCGCTTCACCGAGTGACATCGGCAGCTTCTTGACCTGCTTGCCCGCCTCCATCGCCTCGTAGATATTGCGCTCTTCCGGCTCACCCGGATCGAGGTTGCGATCGATGCCATCGTCAAATGCTGCGAGGATGCCCGAGCCCATCAGGTAGGGATTGACCATGGAGTCGACCGAGCGGTATTCGAATCGGCCGGGTGCCGAGACGCGCATGCCGGTGGTTCGGTTTTGATAGCCCCAGTCGGCAAAAACCGGAGCCCAGAATCCGGTGTCCCAGAGGCGACGATAGGAGTTGACCGTCGAGCAACCAATCGCGGTCAGGGCACCGATGTGCTCCATGAATCCACCGATTGCCTTCAACCCGGTTGCACCCGGCTTTTGCGGGTCGTTGTCATCGGGCATAAAGGTGTTTTCGCCGCCCTCAACGTAGGTGAACGAATCCGCCATGCCGGGGATATCGGCCTCGCTTTTGAGCATGATCTTGTTGACCTTGTCCTCGCCGCCGCGCCACAGCGACACATTGTGGTGACAACCCGAGGCCGACACACCCATGAACGGTTTGGTCATGAAACAGGCGATGAGATCAAACTCGCGCGCAACCTGCGCGCAGATTTGACGGTAGGTGGAGAGCCGATCGGCGTTTCGCAACACATCGTCGAATTGCCAGTTGAGCTCCAGCTGACCCGGCGCGTCCTCGTGGTCGCCCTGAATCATGTCCAGCCCCATGGCCTGGGCGTACTCGATCACCTTCATGCTGACCGGACGCAGGGATTCGAATTGGTCGATGTGATAGCAGTAGGGATTGGAGTAACCGCCATCGGGCTTGCCGTCCTCGCCCTTCTTCAGCCACATCATCTCCGGCTCGGTACCGCAACGCAGTTGCAGGCCGTGCTTTGCCTGGAAGTCGCGGTGCTGAAATTTCAGATTGCCGCGGCAATCGGAGGTCAGGTGACCACCCGGATTAACTTTTTCCTCGCGGTTGCGAAAACAGACGCAAAAGACACGGGCGATTTTCTTGTCCCAGGGCAGCTGAACGAAGGTTTCGGGGTCGGGAATACCGACGAGCTCGGCTGATTCCGGACCATAGCCGATGTATTCGCCGTGGCGGTCGACAAAAAGATTGGCGGTAGAGCCATACACGAGCTGAAAGCCCTTGTTTGCGGTGCGCTCCCAGTGGTTGGACGGAATCCCTTTACCAACGATACGACCGGTTACCGAGATGAACTGATAGTAGATGTACGTGATGCCCAGCTCATCGATCTTCTTGCGAACATCCTTGATCATCTGGTCACGCCCATCTGCGTTCACATATTGCTCTAGCTCAGTCATTGCGTATCTCCCCCTGGACCTTTCTTGTTGATGGTTGCGGATTGGTTTAAGGACTGCCTGCCAGCCTCGACCACAGACAGTGATGCGGCCTGCCAACACCAGACCAATTGTGTACCTTTTCGGCCCGATACTATAAACTGACCCGAACCCAAAATGCCAGACCCTGTCGCGACAAATCCTGCACTTGTAACCAGAGCAGTCAAAACCTGGCGCCCTATTACGCTTTAAAACTGCTATTTTCGAGGCATTTATTTGAATGGCCCGGTTCATAGCGTTACACTGCAACACAAGCGCGAGCGCCTGCATGGTCGGCTATCACGCGCTACCGCCACGAGGAATCGGTATAAAATTGGTTTATGAATTCTCCAAACCCTAGCCAGGTAACCTCTCCGCCCAGCCGCTCCGGCGATTCCAACTCGGTCTCTGCTGCCCTGCGCCGACAAATCCTGAACGGCGAGTACCTGCACGACGAAAGACTGCCCGCCGAGCGCACACTGGCAGATCAGTTCTCGTGCTCAAGAGGCACCGTCAGAGCTGCCATGGAGCGCCTGGAGGAACAACAACTCATCGAGCGCCGAGTCGGCAGTGGCACCTATGTCAGCTACCGCGGGCGCGCCGACGACGTCGATATCGCCAATCTCACAAGCCCACTGGAACTGATTGACGTTCGACTCGGCATCGAGCCGCAGATTGCAAGACTCGCGGTGGCCAACGCCAGCGCACGCGATATTGCACGCCTGGAAAAATCCCTGATCGCCGTCGAACTCTGCACCGAAAGCAGCGACCCCGAGTCGTTTACACGGGCCGACGAGACCTTTCACCTGACACTCGCAGAGTGTTCCGGCAACGCCCTGATGCTGTGGGTGTACAAGCACATCAATGACGTTCGGTCACATCGCCAGTGGAGCGCCATGAAAGACAAAATCCTCAAGCCGGCTCGGGTGCGAAAATATAACCAGCAACATCGGGCGCTGTTCGAGGCCATCGCCCATCGCGACGTCGATGCCGCCACTGAAGTGACCTGGGCGCATCTGGACATGGCTCGACGCGACCTGTTGGGCGCCAGCCGATGAGCGCCTTGCCGCAACACTTATCTGAACTCATCGTGCCACAGTCAGGCATCCTCACCCCCGGTGTGCCACTGCTACCGGCGGGCACTGAGCGGTATGTCATCGAGGGCGGCGGCTCGCTGGTGCTCGACCTGATGCCTGGTGACGAACTGCAGGTAGTCGACCCGGAAGGTTTGCAGCGTTGCGAAGTGGCGGCGTTTGATCGTCACGGCAAGCCCTGTAATGCCGCGCTCGACAACACCACTGCAACCGCGCGCAGTGACTGGCTGGGCAAATTGCTGGCGACCAACTCGCCCTCGAGCCAAAAGATCAAGGCAGGACTGAATCGCCGCTTAATCGAATCCGCTGCCGAATGCGAGGTATTGCCATGGCTCGCCGGAGAAACGCCAGCCGGCAGCAGTCATCAGGCGGTATCGAGTGAGCAGATGACTTGCGTCATCGCCGCACCGGCTGCCGCCATGCAGGTTGACCAGCAACTGCCACCGACGCGACTGGTCGCCTGGGTCAGGCGTGCCGTCGTCCTGGACAATCCAGAACCCGCACTGCCGGAGCCATTGGCAGATGTCGATCAGGACATTCGTGTCGCGCGCATGACGTCACGCGCGTTCGAGGTGAAAAAAGGCGACTACATCCAGATCATTGATGTCGAAGGTCGCGAGTGCAGCGACTTTCAATGCTTCGACGCGCGTAAGCTGCAGGATGGCATCGAGCGCTGCCTCGACGCCACCACTACCCGCACGCTGATGGCAAGCGCCTACCCTATGCCGGGGTTGCACAGCAAATTCTACGACCAGGAAATGGTGCCACTGGTACAGGTGATACAAGACACTTGCGGTCGACACGACTCGTTTGGTCTTGCCTGCACCGCCAAGTACTACGATGACGCCGGCTATCCCGGCCATATCAACTGCAGCGACAACTTCAACGCGGCACTGGCACCTTTCTCGATTGCGCCGCGAGCGGGCTGGATGGCGATGAACCTGTTTTTCAACACCGCCATAGACGACCACAATCAACTCCTCAGTGACGAACCCTGGTCTCGACCGGGCGACTATGTATTGCTAAAGGCACTCACCGATCTCGTGTGTGTGTCCTCCGCCTGCCCCGATGACATCGATCCGGCCAATGGCTGGAATCCGACGGACATCCATGTTCGCGTCTATTCGGGCAATCACGAATTCCAGACAGCCGTGGCCTACCGCATGACTCCCGAAGCAGATCCGCAGCTAACCAAAGAAACCGCCTTTCATCAGCGCACCTCTCAACTGACTGGCAATTTCACCGAATACAACGGCTACTGGCTGGCCAACCGCTACAACAATCACGGCCCCATTGCCGAGTACTGGGCATGCCGTGAAGGTGTGGTCGCGATCGATCTCTCGCCACTGCGCAAGTACGAAGTGCTGGGACCCGATGCCGAGGAATTGATGCAAAGTTGCGTCACGCGCGATGTGCGAAAACTATCGCCCGGGCAAGTCGTCTACACCGCCATGTGCTACGAAAACGGTGGCATGGTCGACGACGGCACCGTATTTCGGATGTGCGAAACCAACTTCCGCTGGATTGGCGGTGATGACTACAGCGGCATCTGGTTGCGCGAACAGGCGAAAAAGCGCGGCCTGAACTGCTGGGTCAAATCTTCCACCGATCAATTGCACAATCTGCAGGTGCAGGGACCACTGAGTCGCGATGTACTAAAGGAGATTGTCTGGACCCGGCCCGACCAGACGCCACTGCAGGATCTGGCCTGGTTTCGATTTTCGGTTGCGCGCATCGGTCACGATCAAGGCATACCGATACTGGTGTCGCGTACCGGGTATACCGGCGAGCTGGGCTATGAAGTCTGGTGTCACCCGAAAGACGGACCGGCAGTCTGGGATGCCGTTTTTTCAGCCGGCGAATCGTATGGCATCGTGCCGATGGGGCTTGAAGCACTGGATATGTTGCGCATCGAGGCCGGTCTCATCTTTGCCGGTTACGAATTTACCGACGAGACCGACCCCTACGAGGCCGGCATCTCGTTTACCGTGCCATTAAAATCGAAACAGGATGATTTCATTGGTCGCGATGCACTGCTGAAACGACGCGACAACCCGCAACGCAAACTCGTGGGCCTGGAACTCGATGGCGATGAACTGGCACAGCACGGCGACTGTGTGCACATTGGCAGACAACAAATTGGTGTCGTCACCAGCGGTACGCGCTCACCCAAACTCTCGAAGAATATTGCGCTGTGCCGCGTGACTGTCGAACACACAGCACCTGGCACGCGAGTGGAAGTGGGCAAACTGGACGGACACCAAAAGCGGATGGCCGCCACCGTCTGCAGCTACCCATTCTACGATCCTGACAAATCTCGCGTTCGCGCCTGAACAGTCACTTGCGCCCGGCATCATTGCCGGGCCATTTCAATCATTCTTCCCTGCTAAAAATAAACAATCAGGTGTTACCTGCCGTTCATTCCATGCCAAGCGATTGCTTGCGCTGATTGGCCCAGGTGCGCAGGATCTGATCGACCGCCAGGCCGATAAACGCCACACAAAGCCCAAGCACCAGTCCGTTGCCCACACCCGCCTTGTCGGACAGTGATTTCAGAATCAACTGCCCCAGATCATCGGTACCGATCATTGCGCCGATGATCACCATCGACAACGCAAACACGACGGTTTGATTAATACCCAGTGCCACGTGCGGAAATGACAACGGCAGCTCTACGGACAACCAGCGCTGAAAGCGATTGACACCGGACATGGACGCCGCGTCGTGCAGCGACTCTGGCACACTGCGCAGTCCCTCGACGGTATAGCGCGTCGCCGGAATGGTTGAGTACACCACAATGGCAATCAGCACCGAAGTATCAGTCACCCCGAACAGCATCATCACCGGTATCAGGTAAATAAATGACGGAAAGGTCTGAAAGGTATCGCAGACAGTCAGTATAAAGCGCGACGAGGCCGGATGTTGCGCACAAATGGTCCCGACCACAATACCGATAAAGCCTGATATTAAAACCGCCATGGTCACCAGATAAGACGTGATCAACGCGCGATCCCACCACTCGGTCAGCGCGATAAACAATAAAAATGCGCCAACGATCAATGCCGAGCGAATACCACCGACGATAAACCCGGCTCCCATCGCAAGCGTGAAGGTCGCCACCACCGGCATGCCCAGATAGGCCTCCTTCACCGGAATCAACACATCGACGATCAGCCACTCGTTGAAACCTTTCAGCGAATAGAAAAAGGTATCCCACAACCAGTCAACACCCGCCTGCCAGAATCCGGCAGTCGTAATACCCTTGTTGTGTGGTATCAGATAGAAATAATTGAAGCCCTCGCGAAAGATCAGTGACCCGATCCAGGCGATCACAATGCCGATCGCAAAAACCGCCAGAAACGCAAGCGAATACTTGTGCCGCTCTCTAAACGATTGGTCGGCGAAGTAGTCGGTCTGCTTGTTGGCCCAGGCGAGCGACAGGCGATCCAGCACAATCGCAATCAGCACGATGCAGATACCGATTTCAAGTGCCAGACCGATGCGCAGACGATTGAGCGCAATCAAGAGGTCATTACCCAGGCCTTTCGCGCCGATGAGCGAGGCGATCACAACCATTGCCAAACATTGCATGATGACCTGATTGACGCCAATCAGAATGTCACGCCGTGCGGTTGGAATCAGCACCCGGCGCATTAACTGCCAGTCGCTGCAACCACTCATCAAACCAGCCTCGGCGACTTCGGGTGGCACCTTTTTTAGACCGAGAATGGTCAATCGAACCATCGGCGGTGTGGCAAAGATGATCGTAGCAATCGCACCGGCGTGATCGCCGATACCGAAAAATACCATGACAGGAATCAGATACGAAAAGTGCGGCACGATCTGCGCGACATTCAGCAACGGATTCAATACCGCCTCAACCCGTTTGCTTTTATAGGCCCAAACCCCGAGCGCCAGATTTTTTATTTTTTCTTCCTGCTCCGAGATCAACACAAAAGACAGTGTTTGCATCGACGGCTCCCATTGACCAAATACCGCGATGTAGACAAACGCCGCGCCGACAAAAAGAGCCAGCCCCATGCCGCTTAGTGCATAACCCAGAATAGCCGCACCACCGGCCACAACGGTCCACGGCAGTGCCGGCCAGCGCGCCCAGGGGTTCTCTGTCGCCCAGTCCCATCCAGTGAAGGTGACGATCGTTTTCACACCGCCGAGCATTATTTCGCGAATAAACTCGATCAGGAACAATACGACCCCGGAGATACTTCTGGTGACTTCGCGCAGTAGTGGCTTTTGTTCGTATTCCTCGATATCCGGGTCATAGACCTGGATTGGCCACCACTCAAACATCATGTAGTCGACCGCGTTGTTGATAATCAACGGCAATTGACTCAACAGTGGCGGCAGTCGCCACAGCCAGTTACCGTCGGATTCGGGAATCAGCATGCAAAGCAAAAGAAAGATCGCAACCAGCAGCATGAACTGCAAGTACTTGCGATTGGCCAGTGCGTCGATCATGACGGCTGACCCGACTCGACCCCTGCCCGTCCGCCAAACAGGAGACTGACTACTCTGGATGCGCGGACCGACCCGACCACGGCACCATTTTCATCGACCACAGCAACCGGTGCTGTAGAATTCAGCACCGCCTCAGCCACCGACTCGATGATCGCGTCCCTGGGTACGGTGAGCGAACCCGACTCGGCCGGCACCACACCCTCATCCATCACCGACTCAACCCTGAGTACCTTCTCCCGCGGCACTTCCTGAGTAAATTTGCGCACATATTCGGTGGCTGGATTCAGCACAATGTTGGCCGGTGTGTCGAGCTGTTCGATCACACCGTCTTTCATAATGGCGATTCGATCGGCCAGTCGCAGTGCCTCATCAAAATCGTGGGTGACGAACAGAATTGTTTTACTCAGAACCGCCTGCAGCCGCAGGAATTCATCCTGCATCTCTTTTCTGATCAACGGATCGAGTGCGGAAAACGGCTCATCCAGAAACCAGATGTCTGGCTCGATCGCAAGCGAACGCGCAATACCAACTCGTTGTTGCTGACCACCGGAGAGCTGGCGCGGAAAATAATTCTGACGTCCAGACAGGCCAACCAGATCAATCATCTCAGCCGCACGCTGAATGCTCTGTTTAACGCTTACGCCTTTGACTTGCAGCGGGAATGCAATATTTTCCAGCACGGTCTTGTGCGGCAAAAGGGCAAAGCTCTGAAACACCATGCCCATTTTGTTGCGACGCAACTCAATGAGCTGCTTGTTGTTCATCGAGGTAATGTCGGCGCCCTCGATATAGATTTTGCCCGCAGTGGACCGCGTCAGCCGCGAGATACACCGCAACAGCGTGGACTTACCGGAGCCGGACAATCCCATGATGATCAACAACTCACCGGGATAGACCTCGAACGAGGCATTGTCGACTCCAACGATGCAGCCAGCCTGCTGAAACTTTTCAGCATCTACCACACCATTCGACTCACGCAACAGCCGCTCGGCGCCGTCGCCAAATATCTTGTAGACGGACTCACAGCGAATGACAGGCGTTGCAGAATGAGAATCTACCGAGACCATAGCAGTGTTTTTACCCGATAAAACCGACAGTGACAAACCAAAAAAAACCCCCTGGTTCGATTACAAGCCAGGGGGTTTTCGCATCAGTTTGACCGCACGTGAGACAGGCGGTCAAAGTTGTCTACCCTACTTGATCCAGGGCATCCAGACTTCTTCGTTGTCGGCCAGCCACTTCGCTGCGGCGTCCTTGTGATCCATTTTGTCGATGTCGACCAACGCGGCCATCTGGCCGATTTGCGTGGTGGTGAAGTCGAGCTTTGAAAATGCGGTGTAGGCTGCCGGGTGAGTTCGGGGGAACTTGTAGTTCGCCGCTTTCTTCAGC
Source organism: uncultured Granulosicoccaceae bacterium (assembly GCA_964573105.1). GTDB lineage: Bacteria > Pseudomonadota > Gammaproteobacteria > Granulosicoccales > Granulosicoccaceae > CAKZSB01. Next base: position 22,650 of record CAZNIS010000064.1, on the reverse strand, counting down.
CAGCCCTTGGGTGAACCGCACTTGCCATCACCACCATCTTCCTTACGACAGCCCTCGTAGTAGGGAGGGAACTCGATGAACGTGAAGCCATCGGCATCGGTGAAGTTCGGCGTCCAGTTAAATACGATAGTGCCGCGACCTTCCTTCTTGGCGGCTGCAAGCTCGGTCCAAAGCGCATCGGCGCCACCCGCGAACTTGACCGTCCAGTTGTCTGCCAGACCAAGTGCCTCCAGACGCTCGGGCATCAAGTCGCCGTGCCAGCTCTGCGGGCCTTCCAGCCAGCGACCCTTGCCACCCGAATCGGCAGTGGCGAAGACTTCGTGGCAGTCTTTCAGCGCCTCCCAGTTCGGCAGCCCCGGACACAGATCTTTCTCGATCACCCAGGTGGGCACGCCCATTTCCTCGAGGGTTGTCGCAGAGTGGGTACCGGCGTCGATCACGCCGCCCTTGGCCATAGCGTTGTAAAAAGACTTGCCGAAGGTAGATTGCCAAACCTCGTGCGAGATCGTGACATCGCCGTTGCGAATCGACTCGTACACTGCCTGGGAATCTGCCGGCACGTACTCGACGTTGTTGCCCATCTTTTCAAACATACCGCCGATGACGTAAGCCATGACGATCTGGCTGGACCAGTTATGAATCGGAATCACGATCGGTGCGGTGCTGTCGGCTGCTTTGACAGCCCCCGTGGCAGATAACAGCGACACGCATCCGGCCACCATCAGTGCACGCAAAGATTTCGGCGTTCTTAGCTTCATGTATTTCCCCTCGTCCAGATTTGAATAGGCTCGCACCGATCGTGCGATGCGAGTTGCTTGAGCCCCTTCGATACTACCATTGGCTTTCCCAAAAACTACCATTGAAGCGCACTATTATTGTTTGAAACAGACAACCCAACGATCCAAAACAACACCAATTTAACGCGAATCTGAACCAATATCGAACCAATTAACGCTTTGCTATTCCAGGCGCGCTGGTGCGGCGGCGCGGAAAGCCCGGGTTGTCCTGCCGAGTGCTCCCACCGGGATTGACGCGATGCCGACAAAGCACGACCGCTGGCTGCTGTTTATGTTATCCGGATATCTGGGATAATGTGTCTGCAAATCAGCGCACGACGACCAGAGCGCTGCAGCAAGACAACGGTGGAAAGCATGACAAAACGAGTGGCGATAATCGGCGCGGGCCCATGCGGTACAGCGGCCCTGAGAGCATTTCAATCGGCCAAACAGAAAGGCGAGGCAATTCCGGAAGTCGTCTGCTTTGAAAAGCAGGATGACTGGGGCGGCTTGTGGAATTACACCTGGCGCACTGGCCTTGACGAATATGGCGAGCCGGTCCACGGCTCTATGTATCGCTACCTGTGGTCAAACGGTCCGAAAGAGTGTCTGGAATTCGCCGACTACACGTTTGATGAGCACTTTGGCAAACCGATCGCGAGCTACCCGCCGCGCGAAGTGCTGGCTGACTACATCAAGGGTCGCGTCGAAAAGGCAGGCGTCAGGGACTGGGTAAAATTTCGCCATCCGGTCCGGCACGTCGAGTTCCATGCCGACAGCGATGACTTCACCGTCACTGCCCATGATCTCGTCAACGATCGCCAGGTAATCGAAAAGTTCGATCATGTGATTGTCGCTACCGGCCACTTCTCAACACCGAACGTCCCCTACTTTGAGGGCATGGATCGATTCGAGGGACGGGTGTTGCACGCACACGACTTTCGCGACGCACTCGAATTCAAAGGCAAGGACGTGATGGTCGTCGGCGCCAGCTATTCAGCCGAGGATATCGGCTCGCAGTGCTGGAAGTATGGCGCGAAATCGATGACGGCCTGCTACCGCACCAACCCGATGGGTTTTCACTGGCCGGACAACTGGGAAACCAAGCCGCTGCTGACCAAAATCACCGGCAAAACCTGCCACTTCAAAGACGGCACCAGCAAAGATATCGACGCGATCATTCTTTGCACCGGCTACCTGCATCACTTCCCGTTCATGGCCGACGACATCCGTCTGCGCGCGACCAACCGCATGTGGACCCCCGATCTGTATCAGGGCGTTGCTTTCGAGCCGAACACCCGCGTGCACTACCTGGGCATGCAGGATCAGTTCTACACCTTCAATATGTTTGACGCTCAGGCATGGTGGGCGCGCGACGCGATCATGGGCAAAATCGCCATCCCGTCTTCTGCCGACATGGCCGCACACAGCAAAAAATGGCTGGATCGCGAGGCAACGCTCGAAACCGATGAAGACATGATCTGGTTTCAGGGCGATTACGTGCAGGAACTGATTGACCAGACCGACTACCCAAGCTTTGACATCGAGGAGGTAAACAAGACGTTCATGGAGTGGGAGCACCACAAACACGACGACATCATGGGCTTTCGCGACAACGCCTACAAATCGTTGATGACCGGCTCGCAGTCGCCGACGCACCACACCAAGTGGACCGAGGCGATGGATGATTCAATGCAAGAGTATCTGAAAAACTGAGCGCCATGAATCAATACAACCTCGCAGTAATTCCCGGTGACGGTATCGGCCGGGAAGTGGTTCCCGAAGGGATCAAGGTACTCAACGCAGTGGCCGACAAATTCGGCTTCGCGTTGCAGTACCAACAATACGACTGGAGCTGCGAGCGATATCACCAGACCGGCAGCATGATGCCGGATGATGGCCTTTCGCAGCTCTCGGACAGCGACGGGATCTTTCTCGGCGCGGTCGGCTATCCGGGCGTGCCGGACCACATTTCGCTGTGGGGCTTGTTGATACCGATTCGCCGCCAGTTCGATCAGTACGTCAATCTGCGCCCGGTCAGGCTGTTGCCAGGCATCACGCCACCATTGCGCGACAAGAAACCCGGCGACATCGATTTCTGGGTGGTTCGCGAGAACACCGAAGGCGAGTACTCAGCCGAAGGCGGCATTCACGAGGCCGGTACCGACGACGAATATGTCCTGCAGGAGAATCGCTTCACCCGCAAGGGCACTGATCGCATCATGCGTTATGCGTTCGAGCTGGCTACTCGCCTGGGCAGCAATCACGTAACCTCGGCCACTAAATCGAACGGCATTTTCCATACGATGCCGTATTGGGATTCGCGCTTTGCCGAAATGGCCAGTGCCTACCCGAAAGTGACGACAGATCAGTACCATATCGACATTCTGGCCGCCCGCTTTGTGATGTCGCCAGAGCGTTTTGATGTGGTCGTCGCGAGCAATCTATTCGGCGATATCCTGTCGGATCTTGGCCCTGGCATTACCGGCACTATTGCCATCGCGCCCGGCGCCAATATCAACCCCGAGCGTGAATTTCCATCGATGTTTGAGCCAGTACACGGCTCGGCGCCGGATATCGCCGGGCGCAATATCGCCAACCCGATCGGACAGATCTGGACCGCTGCGATGATGCTCGACCATCTCGGTGAGCCCGAGGCCGGCGAGCACATCGTTGAGAGCATCGCCCACGTGCTGCAAAGCGACACGGAATTGACGCCAGACATGGGCGGCAAGGCCAGCACACAGTCGCTGGGCGACGCCATTGTCAGCGCGGTTATCGCTCACCGCTGAGTCCAGCCGATCAGCTATCTGAGCCGAAGTTAAATTAAGATAATTCCAGATTGCCCCGGACAACTTGGCAAGCGTAGTGAAGTACACTAGGATCACTCATTAACGTCATGACAAACTGGCGCCTGATTTGACCGGCGCCCGGGTTTGTCAAACGCTCACAAACTGCTGGATTCAAGTGGAAAGTTACAACGACACGCTGCGCCAGGGTGATCACGTCGGCTGCTATCAGATCGAACAGCTGCTGGGCCGTGGCGGTTTTGCAGCCACCTACCTCGCCCACGACCTGCACCTCGATCTGCAGGTCGCGCTAAAAGAGTATCTGCCGCGCGACATCGTGCGCCGCGATACGAACCTCAATGTCGTGCCGGCATCGGATGACTTCGTTGACGACTACGACGCCGGTCTGAAGAGCTTCGCGCGCGAAGCCAAGACGCTGGCGCGCTTTAAACACCCGAATATCGTGCGCGTGCACAATGTCTTGCACAAGTATCACACCGCGTACATGGTGATGGACTACGAGCGCGGTAGCGAAATGGCGCAACTGCTCGATGAACGCCGCACCCTCTCCGAATCGGAACTGCTGGACATCGTCGCACCGGTGTTGGACGGGCTAGAGGAAATCCACCGCCACGGTTACCTGCACCGCGATATCAAGCCGTCAAATATCTACCTGCGCGAGCAGGGTCCGCCGGTGCTGCTCGATTTTGGCGCCGCCAGATTCGCCATGAGTGAAGCGACCCAGCAACTCACGGCGGTGGTCACGGTGGGTTACACGCCAATAGAGCAGTACAACATCTCGCAGGAAGATCAGGGCCCCTGGTCAGATATCTACGCGCTGGCTGCTGTTCTGTACGAGGCCGTCACCGGTGAAATGCCGGTCGATTCGATAACTCGCGCCACTGCGCTGCAAGTCAAGCGCGATACCGATCCACTACTCACTACCCACCGCTCCGCTGTGCAGCCCTGCTCCGGCCGCTTTCTCGATGCAATTGACTGGGCGCTGCAGTTCAAGGCCGAAGATCGCCCGCAGAGCGTGGCGCAGTGGCGGGCCGCCATCTTTGGCAGACCGGCCACCGCAGCCGCGCAGTCTGCACCGCGCGAGACAGTGCAGAACACGCACAGCACACGGCCCTACCCGGAGCCACGAGTCACGCCGAGACCAGACAGCGGGCCGCAAATCAACTTTGCCGATCTGGACGGTGATTTCGATGACACCGACATGCCGGTGCTGGAAGCGCTCGCTCTGGACCAGCAACCACCGGCACCGCAGCCACTACCTGAAGCCCGCCCGCGCCCGCAAACCAGGCCGCAGAGCCGCACCCAGCAGCGACCACCGACGCAACAGCCGCTGCCACAACGCGAGAGAGCGGACGCGCCCGAGCGCAGAAATACTCAGGAAGTGCGCGATGTGGTGCGTCGCGACATCATGGGTCGCACGCATCACGATCCACTGCCGGAACCGCTGGATCTGACCTCCGATCCCGATTTCACCGATATCGAAGATGCCCGCCATCAGGTGCGGGCACCTGCTGCGTCACCCGCCGCACCCGACAGCCCGCCACCGCTGGATGCGCGCAGCTTTGCGGCCGATGAAATCGACGAACGCGACTGGGACATCCCGCAGCCGAGCCGACTGGCAGCGGTGCGCTGGATTTTCCCGCTCGTCGCACTGACCTCGATCATCGCCGGTGCCCTGTATTTCGTCAATCAACCGACGAATCGCTCGCAGCCGGTACCAGCGACCGACACTGCACTGGATATCGACAACGCGCTGGCCACCGCCAGAACGCTTGAGGCAACCGGCAACGGGGTATTCCCGATCGATTATTCGTCGCTTGATTACTATCGCGAGATTCTGCGGCAAGAACCAGACAACGCATCGGCCAAGGCCGGTATTAACCGCATTGAGCGCAATCTGATGGATGCCATCGACGCCGGCGTCGAGGCCAACGAACTGGCGCGAGTCAACCGATTGCTGGCCAGAGCGAAAAGCGCCGGTCTGGACGTTTCGGCCAGCCGGCCGAAGTCCGCATCCGAAGACAGCGACTTTGTGCGCGATCGCATCGTGACGATTCGGCAGCATTTGTCCGATGGTGACACGGCGGCGGCAGAGCGGCTGTTCGCGCGAACACGGGGCAACATCGCTGATATCGCTACCATTGACCAGCTGGAGGCAGAAATCGCCGCCAGCCAATCAGCGCAGGCGTCGCGACCAGGTCGTACCGATGCCCTGTCAAGCGGTGTCGGCGAACAACCCGCCAGCCTGACACCGGACACCACACCTGCTGCGCCGGCGCCGCAGCCCGTGGCGTCCTCGCAGCCAAACGCCTTGTCATCAGAGCCATCATCGACAGAGGAGCCGGTGGTGGTCGACACCACGCCACCGCCGAGCGGCAGCACAATTGCCTCCGGTGCATTGGGCCGCCACCTCGACCGGTTGCGACGCGCGATCGAGTCGAGACAGATCAACTCGGTACTGGAGACCAGCGACGTGTCGGCTGATCGAGAGAAATTCGTCCGCCAGATGTTCGATCGATACGACTATCTATCGGTGACGATCAATCAGGTGCAACAATCGAACAGTGCGGTCAGTGCCAAGCTGAATATTGCCATGTACAACCAGCGTCGCGACGGCAGCTACTACTCTGCCGGCCGCTGGAACGGCGTGACGTTGCAAACCTCGCGCAATGCGTCTGGAAACTGGAACTCGATACGCTGGTAAAGACGGTCAATACCCTGTGTGAAGTCGAACGAACAGCCGCCCGGCATCACGCAGGATGACCGATTGCAGCATGCCGCCCGACCTTGCATCGGGCGTTGGCAAGAAACCGATCTCAACCGCCGTTAGGGACAGGCGTCATAGCCGAGTTCGAGAGCTGGGCCGCTCGCGCTTTGCGACGATGAAAACGATACATCGTCGACCTCGCCCTCCATTCGCGCCACCAGCGTAACCTCGCCGGTACCGATCCGCTCGGCCGATAAGCCAATCTGATAGCGCTGCCCGTTCTCCCAAACCTGGCTGGACGAGGTTGCTCCCACCAGGTTTGAAGAATTCAGTGCCTCCGGCAAGACAATCACACTGTCGGTTTCATTCCATTGGAAATCGTTCAGTACAAAGACCGAAATCTGTCCATCACCCGCATCATCGCCGATGGTCACAAACAAAGAAGCAACCGTTGCAGGGCCGAGGGCCGGATCCAGCGAAAAAGCGATCAGCGCCTGCCGGCCGGTGTTGTCGATGCGAAGCACATCGTTGTTGATCAACTGACTGCCGTCAATATAGGCGTCGCGGATCGGTTGCAGGGTCAGATCAACCGGATTGACCGAACAGCCGGATAGATCGACCAGCACGGTCAGCTCGGCTGTTTGATAGATGTCGCCCGGATTGTCGGGATTGACCACGTTCAATTCAACGAGCACCTGGTCTGTCTGCGTATCGCCTGGCACGGTCCATCGCACCGTATCGTCGCCGGCGTTCCAGACGAAGCCGGTATCCGCTGATGCCAGCGCAAACGGAGCACCTGCGCAATCGACGTAGCTCGATATCGCACTCAGCACGGCCACCTCGCCCGGCGCGGCACTTAAGGCTGGCAGCCCGGACACCGTGCACGTCACAGAGGGTTCCGAATCCGCCACAAACGGGTTTGTGCCGCGTTCGCGCTCCAGGTAATTGGGCACGCCATCGCTATCGCGATCGAGCGATAGCTGCCAGTCACCAGCTGTGAAGTTGACCGCCAGGCCATCCGTGATCGCCGAGATCGGTCGCGAGGCGGTGGCAAGCGGATACGGTTGATTGGCGAAATTGTCCAGAATCGACACCACTATCGTCATCGATTGCCCTGCCACTGCATCGACGCTGGCGCTGAAGGTGTCGCCACTGCGTTGCAGTTGCGCGCTCTGATCGTTACCGCCGACGACCAACTGACCAAACACCTGATCACTGTTCTGGATCTGCTCGGGTACCGAGAACTGAATCGCGAGCGTGGCCGGAGTTTCGACCGGACCGCCAGCCTGCAACGGGTCGGTTCCCGCGATCAATTCGGCGAGGTCGGTTTGTCCGTCGGCATCCTGGTCGCCGGCGGTGTTATATGCGCCGGAATTGAAAGTAATGTCGAATTGATCGAACACACTGTTGATCGTACGGTTTTGACTGGCAACCACCAGAGATTGCCCGGTCGCAGACTCCACCACTTCCACACTGGTGTCGAACGGGACCTCGGCGGGAATACGGAAGCTGCCCGAGAAATTGTTGCCGTCCGGCTGCAGCCTGCGCGTCAATCCCGCGACTGTGGCCTCGACAAAAAAGCGCGTGAAATTGCTTTGCAGCAAGTCTTGTTGACGCTCGGCCAGCACGTTGACCGTTACCATCTGCGGTACCTCATCGGCACTGCGCGGATCGGTTTCCTGCTCGCGCTCGACCAGATTGTTGACCGAATCCTGATCATCGTCGTGGGCATCGTAATTGAACAGCGATCGGCGCAGCTCCAAACGACTGCTCTGCTCGCCCACCGTTACGTCGCCGCTATAGCTCGCAAGCGTCAACTGAGACCCTTCAAAGGACTCGTTATACAGAACCTCGATCGCGCTGGTGCTGTTCCTTGGCACGGCAACGGTAGCCTGAAAGCCGCCACTGACTGCCTGCATCGGCGAGCGCTCACCGTTGACGACGACCACCGCGCTGATCGGCCCCAACATCTGAATGTTGCGTATCCGCTCTGGCAGCGGCATTTCGATCAATTGTGGGGTCTGTGATTCGGCGACACAGCCGGACAGCGTGATGGTCGCCGCGAGTAATGCGAGTAGTCGGCAACCCAGCCTCGAGTGTTGCATCGTCAGGCTTTTGATCATCATTGCTATTGGTTCGGCGTTGGGCTGAAGATTGTCAGCGGCACCGTATCAGCACTGCCGCCGGAGCTGGCATCACCGCCCCCACCCGCCAGTGCGGCAACAGCCAGCAGTGCGGCGATACCAATAATCCAGCCGCGAGACGGGCTGGTTTCAGACGTCACCGCCGGTGTGGCCGGGGTGGGTGACTGCGCCAGTGGATCCGGCGGCAGCAAGGTCAGTTGCAGCGGGTCAGTCTGGCTGCCACGCCGCTGCACGTTGCCGTTGACATCAACCGCTTCCAGAAAATAATCGATCGGGCCAGCCGCTGTGCGCGAGGTTTCGATCGCGATCATGTATTCATCGATCGAGTCGAACAGTCTTCGCATTTCGATACGCTGAAACGCGGTTGTTGAATCCTGCCGATAGTACAGCGCCACCGAGCGCAGATCCGAATCATCGGACACGCGGGCGACAAAGGTTTGCAGTTCGCCAGCCTGTCCGCCGGATGCAGCCGGCCGGTAGATCAGCGTCGGCGCCTGTGTGTCGATATCCTGCGCCTGTGCAAGCACGCTGTTCGCGATCAGCAGCAGCGCTGTCGTCAATCGGATCGCCAGTTGTTTTAGCATCGGCAAACTCCTCATTGGGCGGTGCAAATCACCGCGGCTGTCATGAGATCAAAGACTTCAAATCGAACCCGACGTCGCCAGCCTGCTCGCGCGTGGGTGACACCGCACCCTCAATCAGTTTGCGGGCAACCATATGATCTCTGGACTCATTGACGCTGTCTACAGCCAAGAGTCTATCGCCGCGGTAGTGAAACACCGAGAACCGCCCGGCGTCGGGCTCTCCGCGTTGAATATAGTGATCCGCGTCGAACGACAATCCAGTCATCTGCAGCTTGTGCGGGCCCTGGTCGGACCAGAACCACGGAACCGCCGAATAGGGCTTCGGTGTACCCGCGATACTCGCCGCGATCGTGCGCGCCTGATCGGTTGCATTCTGGATCGACTCCAGGCGCAGCCGGCGCCCGTCGGCAAACCGGTTTTCATGGGCGGCACAATCGCCGGCAGCGTAAATTGAGGGGACACTGGTGCGACAGAATTCGTCGACCCATATGCCACCGTCACAGTCCAGGCCGGCAGTTTCGGCGAGTTCGATGTTCGGCAACACGCCAATCCCGACCACGACCATGTCCGCCGCCAGCGCGCTGCCGTCGGCACAGTGCACAGCGCTTACCGCGCCCTGCTGCTGCTCGATCCCTGACACGGACGTACCCAGGCGGATATCGATGCCGGCAGCGCGATGGGTTTGCTCGAACCAGCTGGATATAAGCGGAGCCACGGCACGCCCCATGACGCGATCAGCGGTTTCGAACACCGTGACCGCGACCCCTTTGGCCGCCGCGGCCGTCGCGAGCTCGAGACCAATAAAGCCGGCGCCAACTATCACTAATGATCGGCAGTCGGCGAGCCCTTGCCTAATCAGGCGCGCATCGGCGAGATCGCGCAGCGCGTAGACACCGGCCGGCGCATCGTGCTGCCAGTCGAGCAGCCGGGGGCGCGCGCCAGTGGCGAGCACAAGTGATTCGTAGGTGTCACTGGTTTCCCCGGCTACGACCTGCTGACTGGACGGATCAATCCCGCTTACAGTGACGCCAAGATGCAAGTCGACCTCGTTTTTTTCGTAAAACGATTCTGGACGCATCGGCAGTTTGTCGTCGCTGGTCTCGCCGGTGACATAACTTTTCGACAGCGGCGGACGATGGTAGGGGTAATCTGCTTCGGCGCAGTACAGGCTGATCGGCCCGTCATATTTTTCGCGACGCAGCGCCATGCACAACTGCACCCCGGCCTGACCGCCACCGACAATCAGCACCGGGGAGGCCATCAGTTTTGCTCGGCTGGAAGGCGAACCTGCATACCGTCCATTTCATCAGTGACGGTGATCTGGCAGCTCAGACGGCTGCCGGATTGACGCTCACTGGCGACAAATCCGAGCATCTCGTCTTCGTCATCCTCCATCGCCGCTATGCCGGCCTGATCTTCGGCCAGATAACAGTGGCAGGTGGCACACATGCACGAGCCGCCACATTCTGCCTCGATGCCATCGACGTTATTGGCGATCGCGTTTTCCATCAGGCTGATGCCGGATCGCGCGTCCACGACGATCTCTGTGCCATCGGCCTCTATGAAGGTAATTTTCGGCATTTCTGCTCCGCTGCTGGCTCGGTGATTTCAGACTGGGCGCGATCATAAGCCAAATTCAGATCGGATACACGCACCATGCGATCACACGCAGCCTAGCCAGCGGGCGCGGGCTGGGACGCTGCTTCGCGATGCGCTGCAACGCGTTCCAGTCCGCGACGAAGTATGGCTACCGTCTGATCGACGTCGACGAGTTTGTCCAACCCAAACAGACCTATCCGGAAGGTGCTGAAATCCTCGCCCTCATCGCACATCAACGGCACGCCGGCGGCGATCTGGATACCGGCTTCGGCGAATAAGGCACCGTTTCGAATCGCTGGGTCGGTGGTGTAGCTGACGATCACACCAGGGGCTTCAAAACCGGCGGCCGCGACGCTTTGAAAGCCAAACTCGGCAAGCAGCGCCCGCACCCGGCGTCCCAATTCACGCTGGCGCTGGCATGCCAGGTCAAAGCCGAACTCGCGGGTTTCGAGCATCACATCGCGAAACACCCGCAGCGATTCAGTCGGCATCGTGGCGTGATAAGCGTGCCCGCCGGTTTCATACGCCTGCATGATTTGCGACCACTTTTTCAGATCGCAGGCAAAACTTGAACTCTCGGTTTGCTCGAGCGCGTCGACCGCGCGAGGTCCAAGCATCGCAATACCGCAACACGGCGGACCGCTCCAGCCCTTTTGCGGCGCACTGATCAGCACGTCGACACCGGTGGCCTGCATATCGACCCAGATCGTGCCGGAGGCGATGCAATCCAGCACGAAAAGCCCGCCGTGCGCGTGCACGGCGTCAGCCAGTGCGGTGATGTAATCGTCTGGCAGTATCATGCCGGCACTGGTTTCGACATGCGGCGCAAACACCACCGCCGGTTTCTCCTGCTCGATACGCGCGACCGCCTGTTCGATATCGAATGGGGCAAAGGCGTCAGTGTTGCTGCCGGCCACGCGCGACGCTTTTAGCACGCTGGTGCTGGCGGCAATGGATCCGGCATCGAGAATCTGTGACCAGCGGTAACTGAACCAGCCGTTGCGCAAAATAAGGCAGTGTTGGTCATTCGCGAACTGACGGGCCACCGCTTCCATGGCAAAACTGCCGCTGCCAGGTACCAGCACCGTCTGGCTCGCGTGGTAAACCGTCCGCAGATTGGCTGATATGTCGCGCATGACCGTCTGAAAATTGCCAGACATGTGGTTGAGCGCGCGATCGGTGTAGACGACTGAAAATTCGCGCAGACCATCCGGATCTACGTGGTCGTAAAGTGCATTCATTGGAGCTGTGAATCTCGTGCGTGAGTGTTAAAGACAGCGCCTGCACACGCCGCTTGTCGAACCGGCCTGCCTGTCAGCGACAAACCCGATCGATATGCTACCCCATTCGTCTCCCAAATCGGCGACGCATTGCGTATTGCGACACACACTTTACAGATTAGCGCCAGTGACATCCGCTGGCGGTACGCTATCCGCTTCGGGTGCCGTCGCTGTGTTAACCGATGACCCTGGTACCAGCATGACCGGCGCGTGCCTGCCCTCGCTTGAAAAGACAATCGACTGCCCGTCTGCGGTGAAGGCCACCGACTCACTTTGACGCAGCCGATGTGAGGCAATCAGCTGTGGCCGAGTGCCAGTGAAAGCCTCTGCCCAGGTTGCGCCGTCAGCGCGCTGATACAAATAGAGATTTCGATAGTTGCCGACCACCGCCAGTTCGTCGTTGGCGCTGATATCCAGCGAGGTCGGGGTCAGCAGGATGCGTGCGGCGAGCAGCATCTCAAGAAAATTGCCAGCCGGCGCCTTTCGCAGCGACGCCATGCGGCCGCGCCGCTGAGCGATGCCACGCGCCTCAAAGGCCTGGTCCAGAGCCATTGAGTACAAGGTTGGTCGCTTTGCCGCTTTGGCCACAAAGTAGACTTGTCGGTCGCGCACGGACACCGCCACCGACTCGACGTTTTGTGCGCCGGCTTCGAACGTCAGGTGATGCGTGTGGACAGGCAGGGTGTTCAACTGGTCAAGCGCCTCAGGCTCTTCTATCAGGTGCAGCGCATAGCTGGTACGCCGCCGCAGATTGTCACCCACATCAGCGATCATCAACCAGTGCCGACCACGAAAACGAAATGCAGAGATTGCCTCCCAGTCGACATTGACCACCGGCAGTCGCCAGCGACCGTAGGTCTGGCCGCTCAGACCAATCGCAAAAATTTCTGCCGCGTTGCCGCTGTCATTGATGGCGTAAAAGACGCCATTGTGGCGCGTGGAGGCAGCCAGCCCGCTGAGTTCGTCGATGTCGGCATTGCTCAGACGCCCGACCGTCGTGCTGCCGGGATCAGCGCCGAATGGTTGCGATGCGGACGTGTGTGCGCTAGCGGGAGCTTGCGGTTGCGGGTCGGTACGACTAAGCGGTGTCGAACAGGCGCCGCAGAGCGCGGCGATCAGCACGGCAAGGATTCGGGTCAGTTGATTCATGGTCGTCGCACGCTACCAGTGCCGGGTCGCTGCGACAACCGTCAGCTATTGCTCGTCAGGTGTGTCCCCGGCAGGCTTGCCGTCGACCACCGACAAGCTGGCGGCGGCGCCAAAATGACCGGGCCCCTCCTCCAGCCGCAAACGCGATTGGCGCGCGGCGGGCACAGCGGTACGCATCGGAGAGTCAGGCCGACGCCGCTCATCCAGCAGATTGATCTGGCCGGTGGCACTGCAGTCGATGATCGCGCCGCTCGACAGGCCATCGATCAATCCAGGCACCAGATCGACCACGGGCAGATCGAGTTCCCGCGAGGCCTGCAGCAGGTGTTCGTCGGCTTCCGCGGCGTCGATTATCACCCCGCGCAACAGTCCAAGCCACGGCCGCCACTGGGTCGGGCAAGCGGCGGTGACAAGAATCTCGCCCTCCAGCAGTTGCTCGGGTGAGAATTGCTCGTTTGCTACCCGCACCACACCGCTGAATGCGCGAGAGACGCCAACTGAACGGCCAAGCAGGTCCGCCGACTCAGCCTCTTCGGACTGTCCGTTGGCAGGAATTTCATCGAATGCAAAACCTGACATCGCTGCTCTCACGCTTATAATGGGTTAAAAGTCTGTCTGGTCCAGTCAGACTAACGCGGCTGCGGATCGATCGAGAGTGTCCCGAGGCACGGCAGACCGCCAATCGCTGTTACGGCGTGAAGGTGAAATTCTCCAGTCGCGCTACGAGCTGCGAACGCCGTTGTCACCTCCCATTCTTTACAAAGTCTTGTGATTGAATATCCAATTTCCTGGCCTTACCATATCGCTGAAAGAACCCGAGGCAGCGACATATAGCGCTTTTGCGTCAGGTTCCACGCTTGATTGTTGGCCCAGTCCAGCATATCCCCTCCAAAGTATTGCCACGGTCTGCAGCCGTGCCCCAGCCGGAGTCCCGACATGCTCAACAGCTACATGCGCTGGCTAACCCGTCACCCGGTGATCGCACTGCTAATCACCATCGTGGCGGTTGTTGCGCTGGCAGCAGGTGGTCAGCGACTGAGCTTCACTAACGACTACGAGGTCTTTTTCGGCGAAAAGAATCCGCAGCTGCAGGCCTTTCAGCAGCTCCAGGAAACCTACACCAAGAACGACAATGTGCTGATCATGCTTGAGCCAGCCGGTGGCGATGTATTCACCACCGACACACTCAAGGCGGTGCTCGAACTCACCGACAAGGCCTGGCAGACCCCCTACTCGACGCGCGTCGATTCACTCACCAATTTCCAGTACACCTACGCAGAAGAAGACGACCTGATCGTCACCGATCTGGTTGAGGATCCCGACGCAATCGACGCCGGCCAGATGGAGAAGCTGCGCGAAATTGCACTGGGTCAGCCATTGCTGGTCAACAGGCTGCTCTCACCCGGCGCCAATGTCACCGGTCTGAATATCACCTTCGAGTTGCCCAACGTCGATCCTTTCGCAGAGTCCGGTGAGATCATGGGTTACATCGATCAGACACTGGCCGACATCGAACAAACCTATCCTTCCATCAAGGCGTCTAAAACCGGTGTCGTGGTGATGAACAAGGCATTTCCGGAGGCCTCGTTCAAGGACATGAGCACGCTGATTCCGGCGGCATTTCTGGTGATTCTAATCGGCTTCATGCTGTTCACCCGCAACGTCTGGGGCACGCTCGCCTCTCTGGTTGTGATGATTATGTCGATTGCCGCGGCAATGGGTACCGCTGGCTGGATGGGAATCGTTCTGACGCCGCCGTCGGCCTCTGCACCGACGCTGATCCTGACGCTCGCCGTGGCTGACTGTGTGCACTTTCTGGTTACCATGTTTCAGCAAATGCGGGCTGGCGCTGACAAACTCTCTGCCATTCGCGAGAGCATCAGATTGAATTTTAATCCGATCTTTCTGACCTCGCTGACCACGGCGATCGGATTCCTGAGCATGAATTTCAGCGATTCACCGCCGTTTCGCGACCTTGGCACTATTACCGCAATTGGCGTGATGTACGCGTTTTTCCTGTCGATCTTTTTCCTGCCAGCGCTGATGGCGCTGTTGCCGATCAAGGTCAAGCCGCGCGCCTCGACGCGATCGACACTGATGGATCGTTTTGCAGGCTTTGTGATCCGCTCACATCGATTCCTTTTCTGGAGCGTTGGGCTTTTGATCGTCGGTCTCATCGCCATGCTGCCGCGCAACGAACTCAACGACGTTTTCGTCAACTACTTCGATGAGTCGCTGCCGTTTCGAGCCGAGACCGACATGATCACCGAGAAGCTCAGTGGCATGTATTTCGTCGACTACTCAATCGATTCAAAAGAAGAGAGCGGCATCAACCAGCCGGAGTACCTGAAACAACTGGAAGCGTTTGAGAGCTGGCTGGTCGAACAGCCCGAGGTGCAGCACGTCAATGCGATGTCCGAGACGTTCCGGCGACTGAACCGGAATATGCACGCCGACGATGACAGCTACTACCGTATCCCCGAGAACCGGGAACTGGCGGCGCAGTACCTGTTGATGTACGAGATGTCCCTGCCTTACGGGCTGGACCTTAACAATCAGCTCAACATCGACAAGTCGGCAACCCGGCTCACTGCGACACTCGAAACCCTGTCGACCAAACAGATGATCGCATTCGAGAAAAAGGTCGCCGACTGGATGGCGACCAACACGCCTCAACTACAAACCGAAGGCTCAAGCCCAACGGTGATGTTTTCACATATTTCCAAACGCAATATCATCAGTATGCTCAGCGGCACGACAATCGCCCTGGTACTGATCTCGGTGGTGCTGATCATCGCCTTGCGATCCTTCAAGTTTGGCTTGCTCAGCCTGATACCCAACCTGGTGCCGGCTGGCATGGCTTTCGGACTCTGGGCGATTACCGTCGGGCAGATTGGACTGGCGGTATCAGTGGTGGTCGCGATGACACTGGGTATTGTGGTCGATGACACGATTCACTTTTTAAGCAAATACCTGCGTGCCCGGCGCGAGCAGGGAATGAACACCGAAGACGCCATTCGCTACGCCTTCAATACCGTGGGTGTCGCGTTGCTGATCACCACCGTAATTCTGACGGCAGGCTTCATGATTCTCGCCCAGTCGACGTTCCTCGTGAACGCCAACATGGGCCTGCTGACCGCCATCACCATCTGTATTGCCCTGTTTGTCGATTTTCTGTTTCTGCCTCCCATGCTGATGCGCATCGATCGGGATGATCAATCTGACTCCGCTGCGATGCCCGCCGCATCTGCGGCCTGAACTAACCGATATCTAGCCGAGAGCCCAATGATGAAAACTACTGCCTTTTCTGCACTCGCCCTGATTGGCACACTGCTCGTCGCGCCGTTGACCGGCAGCGCCGAAACCGCCGAAGAAAAAGGGCTCGCTATCGCGATTGAAGGGGACAAACGCGATCAGGGTTACATCGACAGCACCTCTGACATGCGTATGATCCTGCGCAATCGCGCCGGCAAGGAAAGTGTTAGAACCATGCGCGCACTGTCGCTTGAAGTCGAGGGCGACGGCGACAAGAGCCTGTCAATTTTTGATGAGCCCGCCGACGTCAAAGGCACCGCCAGTCTGACCTGGGCGCACTCGGACAAACCTGACGAGCAATGGCTCTATCTGCCTGCCCGAAAGCGTGTCAAGCGCATTTTCTCGAAGAACAAGTCGGGCCCCTTCATGGGCAGCGAGTTCGCGTTTGAGGACATTGGCTCTCAGGAAGTCGATAAATACACCTATAAATATCTGCGTGACGAACAAATCGACGGCGCCGATGCCTTTGTAGTGGAACGCGTACCCGTTGATAAAAACAGCGGCTACAAACGCCAGATCTCGTGGATTGAAAAGGAACGCTACGTCGCGCTCAAGATCGATTATTACGATCGCAAGGACACGTTGCTGAAAACGCTGGTGGCCAGCGAGTACCAGCAGTATCTCGATAAATTCTGGCGGCCGTCTCGCATGGAGATGACCAACCACCAATCCGGCAAGTCGACCACACTCACCTTCGAGAACTATCAATTCCAGACTGGCCTGAAAGACTCAGATTTCAACAAGAATGCACTCAAGCGGCTGAGGTAAACGGTGAAACGTCGCCTGTTATCCGCGCTGCTGTCTGCGTTCCTCGCCGGCAGCAGTAGCATTGCAAGCGCGGACTGGCGCGGCAACGTCAGTTACGAATTCAGCTATTTTCCGGAAAGCGCTCAAGCCCCTGCCGACTGGCAAACCAGTTCGTCTGTCGCGGCCGACGTTGAGTTTTATCATGATCTTTCCGATGAAGTCAGCTTCACCGTGCGCCCCTACGTGCGAGTCGATCAGCGCGACGATGAACGCAGCCATGCGGACATTCGCGAACTGGTGCTGACTACCGTCGGCGACACCTGGGAATTCAACGGCGGCATCGACACAGTATTCTGGGGCGTCACCGAATCGCGTCATCTGGTCGATGTCATCAATCAAACGGACAACGTCGACGGTGTCGACGGCGAGGACAAGCTTGGACAGGTGATGTTGAACCTGAAACTTTTTCGCGACTCTGGTGCCTACGAATTCTACCTGTTGCCACACTTTCGCGAGCGCACCTTTGCCGGCGCCGAGGGCCGCCCGTTTGCCGGTGCAGTGGTCGATACTGACGCGGTACAGTATCAATCGAGCGATCGCTCCGATCACATCGACGCCGCCGTGCGCTGGAGCCGAAGCTTCGATTACTGGGATCTCGGCCTGCACTATTTTCACGGCACCGCGCGCGACCCGCTGCTGATTCCGCAACCGCGCGGCGAGACGATCGCCCTGATCCCGCGTTACGTGCTCACGGATCAGGTTGGTCTGGACGCTCAGGGACTCTTCGGTGACTGGATACTGAAAGCCGAAGTCGTCCATCGCAGCGGTCGCGAAATCGAAGACCATCTGGAGTTGGTATCCGGCTTTGAATACACGTTTGTCGGACTACTTGGTGGCTTGCAGGAGAACGACATCATCTCCACCGACAAGTGTCTCGCCGAAGACGCCGGGTTTCTGCGTCGGTTGATATGCAACGATCGCATGGACCTTGGGGTGGTGGTCGAAGTGCTGTGGGATGAACGTGGCGATGAGGCTCGCCACCCGTTTCAGCGCGACCTGCTGACGGGCTTTCGCTTCGCGATGAATGACGAGCGTTCTACCGACGCCTTGCTGGGCATCATTCAGGATCTGGACGGCGGCGCCACCACGCTGTCACTGGAGGCCAGCACTCGATTGTACGAATCCTTCCGACTCGGGGTGGAAACGCGCATATTTGCCAATACCGACGATGATGCTGCGCTGTCCGCGTTTCGCGACGAGAGTTTTATCAGGGTAGACTTGAGCTATTTCTTTTAACGGGAAATCCTCCGATGGCTGCCGCTGACCCCATTTCGCAAACTGCCACACGCATCGCCGGCAGTGAACATCAGATGCTGGAACATCGACTCAAACGCGACATGTTTGAGGCCATCGTCAGGGTGAAGCCCGCCGTCGCCGACGGGGTATCGATCGAGGACGATGTGCTCAGTGGTCAGTTCTTCGAGACTTTGACCCCAGCACTGCAAGGCATTGCGGTGGTCAAACTTGAAAATGCCATTTCCTACTACGATCGTATCGGCTGGCGAGATGCCTGGCTGGAAATGCCGCTGGAATCAGCGCTGAGTGGTTTTCAGATTGAGAAAATTACCGAAAAAACACAGCCACGCAACATGCACGATGTGTCTTACATCTCGCACAAGCACATTGAAAAAATGCTTGGCAAAATCGAGGCGGCAAAACTGTGGGAACAACTCAAGGCCTGGCAGCCGGATAGCTGAGCTGCAGTCAGCTTTGCAGTTCTACCCGGTTGGCGAAGTGCGCAAGTGCCTCCGGGTTGGCCAGCGCCTCGCGATTTTTCACCGGTTCTCCATGCACGATGTTTCGAACCGCCAGCTCGACAATCTTGCCACTCTTGGTTCGCGGAATATCCTCAACCCGCACCACCCGCGCCGGCACGTGACGCGGCGTGGTGTTCTTGCGAATATGCTGCTGGATCTTTGCAATCAACGCATCGTCCAGTTGTACTGAGTCACGCAAGCGGACAAACAGCACCACGCGGGTATCCTGCTGCCACTGCTGGCCGATCACCATCGACTCCAGCACCTCGTCGAGTTGTTCCACCTGCCGATAGATCTCGGCCGTGCCAATGCGCACACCACCGGGATTGAGCACCGCGTCTGATCTGCCGTAAATCAACATGCCACCACGCTGATTCAGCTCGACAAAATCCCCATGACACCAGATGTTGTCGAATCGATCGAAATAGGCCTCATGATACTTTTGCCCATCGTCATCGTTCCAGAAACCGATTGGCATACTTGGAAAGGCCCGGGTGCAGACCAGCTCGCCCTTTTCATCGCGCACAGCATGGCCATCGTCATCAAAAACATCCGTCGCCATACCGAGTATCAGGCACTGCAATTCACCGCGGTACACCGGCAGCGTAGGACTGCCACCGGCAAAGCAGGCGAGCAGATCCGTGCCGCCCGATACCGACGACAAACAGACATCCTGCTTTACACTGCGATAGATGTAATCGAAACTTTCAGGGACCAGCGGCGATCCGGTAGATAGTATCGTTCGCACAGAGCCAAGATCGTGGGTGCTTTTCGGCTCGATACCCTCTTTGGCAATCGCGTCAATATACTTGGCCGAGGTGCCGAAGATGTCGATCTTCTGCTGCTCGGCATAGTCGAACAAGACATTGGCATTCGGATAGAAAGGCGATCCATCGTACAGCACCAGCGTCGCGCCGGAGGCGAGTCCGCTCACCAGCCAGTTCCACATCATCCAGCCACAGGTCGTAAAGTAGAAAAGTCGATCTCCGGGCTTTACGTCACAGTGCAGTTGCTGCTCTTTCAAGTGCTGCAACAACGCCCCGCCGGCACTGTGCACGATGCATTTAGGCACTCCGGTGGTACCCGATGAATACATGATATAGAGCGGATGATCGAACGGCAGTTGCGCAAATTGCAATTCTGCGCCCGCGTGCTCCTGCAGTATCGTTGCATAACCCGTTGCTTTGGGTAGCGGCACATCGGTATCGCTGGCCGGATCATCAAAGTTGATCACCACACAGTGTTCGACGGTCGGCAGGGTTTTGAGAAATTCCTCCACCCTGCCGATTGAATCGTGAAATTTACCGTTGTAGCGATAGCCGTTCGCAGTGAATACCACGCGCGGCTCAATCTGGCCAAAACGGTCCACTACCCCCTGCACGCCAAAATCCGGTGAACAGGACGACCACACTGCCCCGATACTGGTAGCGGCGAGCATCGCGACAATTGCCTCTGGCATATTGGGTACAAAACCTACGACGCGATCGCCGGCCACCACGCCCCATTCGCGCAATGCACGGGCGACGGCGGCCACCTGTGTTCGCAACTGATCGCGGCTCATGTGGCGCGTGGCGGTATCTTCAGAGCGAAAGATCAGCGCCTCGCTATTACCTCTATCAGCCAACAGGTTTTCGGCGAAATTCAATCGGGCATCGGGAAACCAGCGGGCACCAGGCATTTTGTCAGCATCGATGACAACGCGATCTCCACGAGCGTTGCTGACGACGCCGCAAAAGTCCCAAACGCCTGACCAGAATACGGGAATATCGTCGATCGACCAACGGTGAAGAGAAGCATAATCGTCAAACTGCAGTTTGTGCGTTGCGCCCATCTCTTTTTGAAAACGGGCCATATTGCTTGACTGAACGCGATCGTCACTCGGTGTCCAGAGGGGTTCGGTCATGCTTTGCTCTGACTGATTGATCTGTTTCGAAAAACTGGTGCGCCCGGCTAGCGCGCCATCGCATAAAACTCGCTGTTGGGACGCATGCCGGTGGCGTTGGCGATGCGATTGGACATGCCAAAGAACGCGGCGATACTGGCGATATCCCACACGTCTTCCTCGGTAAATCCCTCAGCCAGCAACGGCTCGGCATCGGCCTTTGAAAGCGACCTGGAATCAAGCGCTACTTTCATTGCGTAATCGAGCATGGCACGTTCGCGACTTGTGATATCGGCCTTGCGATAGTTGATGGCCACCTGGTCAGAGATCAGCGGATTTTTCGAGTAGATCCTCAGCAGTGCACCATGCGCTATTACGCAATACTGGCACTCGTTGGTGGCACTGGTGGCGACCACAATCATCTCTCGGTCGGCTTTGCTTAGCGTGCCTTCGGTCCGCAGCATCAGCGCGTCGTGGTAGGCAAAAAATGCACGAAATTCATCGGGTCGGCGCGCCAGGCAGATGAATACATTGGGCACAAAGCCGGCCTTTTCCTGGACCTGCTCAATTTGTTCACGGACATCCTGCGGCAAATCCGCAAGTTCGGGTAGCGGATAATCGTAGGGATCGGTCACTTGAGGGCTCCGGCCGTTGACAGTGATTTATTCGTAGCTGCGGATGTCGTCGATGACCTTGCCATCGTTGGCGAGCGACCCGGGTGCCACCAGTACCACCTCACCACGCAGTTTGCAGATTTCGCGGATGCTGTTGGCCACCGCCTCGGCGACGGAGTCGTCGGCGTTGCTGTGCTCGCAGTGCAGTGTCATGTTGTCGTTCACGCCTTCGCGATCGACAATCAGACGTACTTTGGTCAGCTCCGGGTGGCGTTGCAGCACAGCGGCTATTTGCTCCGGGCGAACAAACATACCACGGACTTTGGTGGTCTGATCGGCACGCCCCATCCAGCCTGCGATCCGCATGTTGGTTCGACCGCACGGACTTTCGCCCGGCATCACGGCCGACATGTCGCCGGTTGCAAAACGCACCAGCGGGTAGGATTGAGAAAAGCTTGTCACCAGCACTTCACCGACCTCGCCTTCGGCAACTGGATCACCGGTACCAGGGCGCACGATTTCAACGATCACATTTTCATCGACGATTAGCCCTTCCATTGCATCGCTCTCGTAGGCGATCAGCGCGACATCGGCCGTGCCATAGCTTTGCCTGACTTCGATACCCGCATCGCGCAAATCATTGCGCAAAGACGGCGGCAGGGCTTCACCGCCAACGGCGCCGCGCTTGATGCTGCTGACATCGGCGCCCATCTCTGTGGCCTTGTCGAGGATGATCTTAAGGAACGATGGTGTACCGGCATAGACGGTCGGTCGCAGATCGGCGATTGTGGTTACCTGTAACTCAGTCTGACCGACACCGGCGGCGAACACACCGCAGCCAATCGCAGCCGCACCGGATTCGAACATGAAGCCGGCCGGGGTAAAGTGATACGAAAATGTGTTGTGCACGAGATCACCGGCTCGCACCCCGGCGGCAAATAGTGCCCGACCCATGCGCCAGTAATCCGGAACGTCACCTTCGGGTTCATAGATAGGTCCGGGTGAGGAGTAGACGCGTCGCATCTGCCCGGGCCGGGCTGTCGCCAGCCCACCAAAAGGCTTGTCGCGCGACTGGCGCTCCATCAACTCGGCCTTGCGGGTTACCGGCAGCGATGCCAGCGCCTCGACAGAGGTGATCTCGGATGGGTCGACATCGGCCAGCATTTCGCCGTACGCCGGCGCGTTGTCTCGCGCAAAGGCGATCTGCTTTGGCAATTCCATTTGCA
>CAZNIS010000063.1:37208-40912 GCA_964573105.1 uncultured Granulosicoccaceae bacterium | reverse complement strand
CACTAATAACACTGGTACGTGGGCTTAGGCTTACGGCCCCTACGTTGCGTGCCAACTACTGTAGGGTAGGTAAGCCAAAGCGCACCTACCACCGAGCCGTGCGCGGGGTCACGTGTGTTTAATCACTGTCATACACCACGTAACGATGTCGGGGCTCATCCGGCGTGCCGGTCAGTGCCCCAGGTTCGGTGCCGGGTTGCCAGCCGATGAATGCTTCAATCTTGTGTGCCAGCTCGAAGTCCATCATGGTGATGCCGCCGGATGAGTGGGTTTGCAGCTTTACGGTTACCTGGTTGTAGCTCAAATGCAGATCCGGGTGGTGCCAGGCGGCTTCGGCCAGATGACCTATCGCGTTGACGACCATCAGCGATGCTTTCCAGCCAGCGGTCTTGTAGCTGCGACATAAATGATTGTCTGCCAGTGTCCAGCCGGGCAATTGCGCGAGCTTTTCGCAAATTTGCGCGTCAGTCAGAAGATCAGGTGTATGTGCCGGCATGTTATGACTTTCCCATCGACGGCAGATTTAATCCATGTTCTCGTGCACAGTCGATGGCGGTCTCATAGCCTGCGTCGGCGTGACGCATCACGCCGGTAGCCGGATCGTTCCACAGCACGCGGGCAATTCTCTCATCGGCCTCGGTGGTGCCATCGCAACAAATCACCATGCCGGAGTGCTGGGAAAACCCCATGCCGACACCACCGCCGTGATGCAGGCTGACCCACGTCGCCCCAGAAGCGCAGTTAAGCAAGGCGTTTAGCAGTGGCCAGTCAGACACCGCATCGGAGCCGTCTTTCATCGATTCGGTTTCGCGATTGGGTGAGGCGACGGAGCCTGAATCCAGATGATCGCGACCGATCACAATCGGTGCCGAGAGTTCGCCGTTGCGTACCATCTCGTTGAACGCGAGCCCAAGTTTGTCACGCACACCCAGACCCACCCAGCAGATTCTGGCCGGCAGGCCCTGAAACTTAATGCGCTCGCGCGCCATGTCGAGCCACTGGTGCAAGTGGGTGTCATCGGGCAGCAGCTCTTTTACCTTTTGATCGGTGCGGTAGATGTCTTCCGGATCGCCAGAAAGCGCACACCACCGAAAAGGCCCGACCCCGCGGCAGAAAAGTGGCCTGATATAAGCGGGAACAAAGCCGGGGAAGTCGAATGCATCGCTCAAGCCTTCCTCGAAAGCGACCTGGCGAATGTTATTTCCATAGTCGAGTGTCGGGACATCCTGCCGCCAGAAGCCGAGCATTGCCTCGACGTGATTTTTCATCGACGCTCGTGAAGCTTTTTCCACTGCCGCCGGGTCGTTTTCGCGCTTGTCGCGCCACTCGGCCAGTGTCCAGCCAAGTGGCAGATAGCCGTTGACCGGATCGTGGGCAGAAGTTTGATCGGTGACGATGTCTGGCCGAATACCGCGTTCGAGCAGTTGCGGGAAAATCTCTGCGGCATTGCCCAGCAGGCCAACAGAGCGCGCTTCACCAGCCGCGGTCCAGCGTTCGATCATCTCAAGCGCCTGATCGAGTGTGTCAGCCTTTTCATCCAGATAGGCGGTGCGCAGGCGTGCCTCAATACGTTCCGGGTCGCACTCGACGGCCAGACAACAGGCGCCGGCAAATACGGCTGCCAGTGGTTGCGCACCACCCATGCCACCAAGCCCGGCAGTCAGTATCCAGCGGCCTTTAAGGTTGCCATCGTAGTGTTGCCGGCCGGCTTCGACAAAGGTCTCGTAAGTGCCCTGCACAATGCCCTGTGTGCCAATATAGATCCACGAGCCCGCAGTCATTTGGCCATACATCATCAGGCCGCGCTGATCGAGTTCGTTGAAATGCTCCCAGTTGGCCCAATGTGGCACCAAATTGGAGTTGGCGATCAGCACTCGTGGTGCGTTGCTGTGGGTGCGAAACACGCCAACCGGTTTGCCGGATTGCACCAGCAGGGTTTCGTCTTCGGTGAGTGTTTTCAGTGCCGCGGTGATGTTGTCGAAATCCTGCCAGCTGCGGGCCGCGCGGCCGATACCGCCGTATACCACGAGCTCGTGCGGATTCTCGGCCACATCCGGATGCAGATTGTTCATCAACATGCGCAGTGGCGCTTCGGTCTGCCACGACAATGTGTTGAGATCAGGGCCGGTCGGCGGGTAGATATCGCGGGTGTTTCGTCGATCGTTCATGGGATGAATCCGGGCCGTGGTTTCGGGGTGGCGATTCAGTGGGGTGATAAAGGGCAGTTAATCGGGCTGCAACAGACAGCTCAACGGTTCGATATCACAGGCTGGCAACAACGCGCCGGTGGCAATCAGTTCGCAGGCAGTGGCGATATCGCCTGCCAGATAGCGATCTTCCTGCAGGCGCGGCACGTGTTCGCGCAAGCCATCGATTACCCTTTGCAGTGCCGGACTTGTGGTCAGCGGTGCGCGAAATTCTACGCCTTGTGCAGCACACAACAACTCGACACCCAGAATGCCTGACAAATTGCGATTCATTTTTTGCAACCGGCAGGCCGCATGTGCCGCCATCGACACGTGGTCTTCCTGATTGGCACTCGTTGGTGTGGAGTCGGTCGAGCAGGGGTTGGCCAGATGTTTATTCTCGCTCATCAAGGCCGCGGTGGTCACCTCGGCGACCATGAAGCCCGAGTTCAAACCGGGCTCGGGGGTTAGAAAAGGGGGCAGATCGAATGACAATGCCGGGTCAACCATCAGTGCCACGCGACGCTGCGCGATCGCGCCGATCTCCGCAATGGCAAGCGCGATCTGGTCAGCGGCAAAGGCGACGGGTTCGGCGTGAAAGTTTCCACCGGATAAAATATCTTCAGTCTCGCTGATCACCAGCGGGTTGTCGGTGACGGCATTCGCCTCGACAGTGAGCGTGTTGGCCGCCTGCAATAGTAGATCGATGCAGGCGCCAGTGACCTGCGGCTGGCAGCGGATGCAATACGGATCCTGTACACGCGTATCGCCTTCGCGATGGCTTTCGCGGATGACAGAATCCTGCATCAGACGGCGCATCTCTGCCGCCACCAGGGTTTGTCCGCGGTGACCGCGTAGCTCGTGAATCTCCGGGCGGAGCGGCGCGGTTGAACCCATGATCGCATCGGTCGACAGGGCGCTGGTGACAATGGCCGCACTGGCCAGCCGCGCGGTATCAAAAAGGGCGTCGAGTGCGCAGGCGGTGGAGAACTGCGTGCCGTTGATCAGCGCCAGCCCCTCTTTGGCTGCCAGTGGCAATGGCTGTAAACCGGCCGCAGCCAGTGCGCCGGCGCCGGATAATCGCTGATTGTTGAACATCGCCTCGCCTGCCCCGAGCATCACCGCCGCCATGTGCGCCAAAGGGGCCAGATCACCGGAAGCGCCGACCGAGCCCTGACTCGGTACCACCGGTATTACGCGCTTGTTGATCATCGCCTGTAACAGCTCCAGCAACTCCCAACGGACACCGGATGCGCCGCGCCCAAGCGACAGCAGTTTCAGCACCATCATCAGACGCACCACGGCATCGGACGCCGGTTCGCCAACGCCACTGGCGTGCGAGAGAATCAGGTTGCGCTGCAGCCGGGCGGTGTCGTCTGGTTCGATTTTGATGGTGGCGAGCTTGCCAAAACCAGTGTTGATGCCATAGACCGGCTCACTGCCTGCAGCGGCGCTGGCCACCTGTTCGGCGCTGCGCGACACCGCATCTCGGCAGCTGCCTGTTAACTCGATATCGAC
>CAZNIS010000063.1:3598-37108 GCA_964573105.1 uncultured Granulosicoccaceae bacterium | reverse complement strand
GATGCCAGCGGCGATGAACCGGGATTGCAGTCGGTGGCAACAGCCATCGGCACCTGGTGTTTAACGAATAACTCGATCGGCGGTTTTTGCTGTTCGCGCAGCGTGTAGAACGCGCCGGGCAGCACAACCGCAACCGTACCGGCTGCCGCCAGCGCCTCTACGCCGGGTTCGTCCAGATATTCCAGATGATCGGCCGACAGCGCGCCGTAGCTTGCGGCCATCGAGGCACCGCCCAGATTCGATAGTTGCTCGGCGTGCAGCTTGACCGGCAAATTCAATTCACGGGCGCGATCAAATACAAGTTGTATCTGAGCCGGTGTAAAGGCGATGCCCTCACAGAATCCGTCGACCGCATCGACCAGCCCCTCAGCGTGGGCGGCATCCAGCGCCGGCAAACAAACCTGCTGTATATAGTCGTCTTCGCGTTCACGGTATTCTGCCGGTGTGGCGTGCGCGCCGAGAAAGCTTGTCCGAATGCGCACCGGGCGCACGGTTTCGATCTGCCGTGCAACGCGCAGCATTTTCAGTTCGGTTTCGATATCCAGCCCGTAGCCGGATTTCACTTCTATCGCGCAGACGCCCTCGGCGATCAGTGCGTCGACGCGTGGCAGCGCGTACTCCAGCAACTGCGATTCGCTGTACTCGCGCGTGGCATTGACGGTAGAGACGATGCCGCCGCCGGCGCGCGCGAGTTCCTCGTAGCTTGCCCCTTGCAGGCGCATTTCGAATTCGCGCGAACGATTGCCGCCGAACACCAGGTGGGTGTGGCAGTCGATCAATGCCGGTGTAACCAGCCGCCCGTCCAGTGCCTGTGTCTGCCACGAGCGATATTGATCGGGCAGGTCGGCCAGCGTGCCACACCATTGAATGGTGCCATCAGCGATGGCGATAGCCGCCTGGTCGATCAGTCCATAGATGGCCTGATCGGCTTGCATGGTGGCGACGCGCGTATGGGTCAACAACGTCGGTTGCGACATGGGTAGTTACGTTTGTTCGATTGATGAATGCTGATAATATGTCTGCACATAATAATTCTGTCAAGCGTGCAAACGGTAAGGCTTAAGGCAATGAAAATATTCGCAAACACAGCACTTCTACCCGCTGGCTGGCAGACATCCGTGGAGCTTGTGATCGATCACAATGGCACGATTGCCAATGTGACAACGGAGGCATCGGGTGAATCGGCAGATCATATGGTTGATGTGCTGTTGCCGGCACCGGCCAATTTGCACAGCCACGCATTTCAGCGTGCGATGGCGGGCATGACCGAGCACCGCGGGCCCGATCCACGAGATAGTTTCTGGACCTGGCGCAAGCTGATGTATCGATTTCTCGATCAGCTGACGCCGCAAGATATCCATGCAATCACGGCACTGGTGCAGATGGAAATGCTTGAGTCGGGCTATGCGGCGGTGGGGGAGTTTCACTATTTGCACAACCGCAGCGATGGCAAAACCTATGACAATCCGGCAGAACTGGGCGAGCAGGTGGCAAGCGCTGCGAATGACACCGGCATTGGCCTGACGCTATTGCCGGTGCTGTATGAGCACGGCGGTTGTGACGGTCGTGCGCTGGGTGCCGGACAACGCCGTTTCGGCAACACGATAGAAAGTTTCGAATCTCTCTACGCTGGTGCACAGCGAGCGTTGCAGTCACTGCCTGACGACGCACAACTGGGCGTGGCGCCGCACTCATTGCGCGCGGTCAGTCGCGAGAGTCTGCAACGCGCCACACAGATCGCGCCCGATCAGCCGTTTCACATTCACGTGGCCGAACAGGACCTGGAAGTCGAGGAAGTGGAGAACGCCTGGGGGCTGCGGCCGGTCGAGTGGCTGCTGGACAACCACGCACTGGATTCGCGCTGGTGTTTGATTCATTGCACGCAGATGCTGTCACATGAAACTGAGGGGCTGGCAAAGAGTGGCGCGGTGGCAGGCCTTTGTCCGATCACCGAGTCGAGTCTGGGTGACGGCATCTTTGAGGCGCAGGCTTTTTTGCAAGCCGGTGGCTCGATTGGTGTTGGCTCTGACTCCAATATTCGCATATCGCTTGCCGAAGAATTGCGCACGCTCGAATACTCGCAGCGATTGCGCGATAAAAGCCGAGCGGTGCTGGCAAGCGCTGAACACTCGACCGGCATGCGATTGTTCGATGCGATCAATGCGGGTGGTGCGCGTGCGTGCAAGCGTAACAGTGGCAGCCTTGCCGAAGGCAGGCTGGCCGATCTGGTGGCGATCGATCGAGCTGGCGTCTATCTGCACGGCGCGAGCGATGACGCTATTCTCGATCACTGGTTTTTCGCAGGCGATGATCACGTGGTCAGCGATGTCTGGGCCGCTGGTCGCCACCAGGTGCGTGGTGGGCGACACATCGCACGAGACGCGATTGTTGAAAACTATCTGCGAACGCTTTCCGGCCTGCGTGATCGCCTGTAGATTCACATGCAATCGGCCGAGGCAATCAAGCGCGAGATCATTCGCCGCATCAATGAACGGGTATGGCAGCCGGGTGAAATGATACCGGGGGAACTTGAGCTCGCACGCGAGTTTGGCTGTGCGCGCACGACCGTCAATCGCGCGCTGCAGGAAGTAGCCAATCGCGGACTGGTCAACAGGCGTCGCAAGGCAGGCACCCGGGTGGCGCTCAATCCGGTGCGCCGCGCAACACTTGAGATACCCATTGTTCGCGAGGAGGTCGAGCGCACTGGTGCGGTGTATCGACACCAGTTGCTGCATAGCTCACGTGAGCATCCGCTCACCGCAAAACGGCGTGAGTGGACGCCGGGCAGCCGGCGTAAGATGCTGCATGTGCAAGCCCAGCATCTGGCCAACGACAAACCTTGGGCCTATGAAGATCGCTGGATCAATGTCGCCGAGGTGCCGGCCATTCTGGATGTAGATCTGAATGGCATCAGCGCCAACGAATGGCTGGTGCAAAACGCGCCGTATATGCGCGGGGATATCGCGATAAGTGCAGCGACTGCCGAGGCAGCTGTGGCTGCGGCGCTGGCACTACCGGTCCAGTCGGCGCTGTTGCGGCTGGATCGGCAAACCTGGAGTGACCACTCGTTGATTACCAGTGTGGCGATGTTCTATCCGCCGGGCTATGCAATGCGATCCGTTCTGTAGGATTTCGACACATACCTGCCGATGAGTGGCTGGTGCCGTGAAGTGCGCGTGGGTTATTGTGAGGCTGATATCGGCCAATAGCTGATCTACAAGTAAGGCACCTGTAGCGTCAACAGGAAATTTGAAATAGCCGGGTGTGACCGTATGTCCTCAGCACTGTGAAACGTTGAGGCATCCCATCCAGCTTGTCGAGCCAGCAACACATGATCTTTTCGATCATCGAAAAACAAGGATCTTTCCGCCTTAGTTATTCCAAGTCGGCTATTGATCGATTCGAAGAAGCGTATGTCGTTTTTCAAGCAACCTATATCCGCGCTGCAGAAAATTTCATCGATTAGTTTAGAAAAACTAAGTTCGTTCCACAGTTAAACGGCTCGGTAATGCTCGTGACCTGTTGCGATAAACAACTCCATACCAACCACACGCTTCAAAGTTCTGACCAGGTTAAGTACCTCAACACAAATATTTGCGTCGTTCTGAAACCAGTGTTGGAAAAATCATCAACATGGCCACGATAACCAAACTGAGGAAGTATCTCTCCAAGAGCTGCTTTCAGATCGCACTAACCAGAGATGCAGGAATCCATACCTGATCCCAATGAGTCACTTTTTTCAATGAAAAATAGTTGCTGGAACTCCAATAAGTTCACGCCAAGGTCAGCCTCAGTGCACTTGGCGATGTGTAAAGTATTAGATACACGGTGAGTTATCCCGGTAACACTTTTTTTGTTTGGTAAGTGAGAGCGGGTTGTGTGTTGTCAATGGCGTTGAACTGTATTGTCTAGCGTCGGGCGGTTGACACTCCTGGAGCGCGGAACTATCGTGCTAGCGGATGTGCCCTGAGTATTATCCCGTAGTGTGCTCGGGTGGCTCACCTTCGACACGATTACAGCTAAAGGAAATACATATATGGTTCGGATAGCTATTCTGGCAATGGCCGCTAGCCTCATAGCAACGGGTTGTTCGGACAATGGGCCGGCAGACTTAGAGCGAAGCATAGTTAAAGAAGCTGTCGCCGAATCGGACGAGACGAGTGGGCAGTCAACGTTGAAAATTGCCGTCAATCCTCGTACCGGTGAAATCTTGCCCGGCGGTTTCGCTTCGGTCGAGGTGCAGGCTCCGCAGCAAGCGCCGGAGTATTGGGTGACGGATTCGCCGGTTAGAGGTCAGTTGCTGCACTCTTCGACCGGATTTATGACACCGCTGACGGCGGTGATCGGCTGTGATGGCAGTGTCAGTGTGGGCCATGGTGTATTGCCCACCGGCGATGCTGATTGCGGTTCGAGCGAGGGACCGTAATATGCTCCGGTCAATTGTCAGAGTATCGCTGCTGGTCGTCGCCTGCTTGTGGTGCGCCAACCTGACGGCTACAACTATCACCATCATCAACGCTGATGGCCCCGGTGTGGGTTTGAACGACCCCACGTCGGTTGAGCCGACAGTCGGTAATCCCGGCACCACATTGGGAGCGCAGGCGCTCAATGTGTTTCAGGCCGCCGCGAGGTATTGGGAAACCAGGCTCGATAGCGATGTGGAAATCCTAGTAGATTCGAGCTTTGCGCCGCTTGACTGCACCGCTAATTCGGGCACGCTAGGGTCTGCCGGTCCGCTTAATGGTTGGTTTGAGATGGGCGATGATTCGTTGCCGGTTGCCAACCGGTTTTATGCTATCGCGCTTGCCAATAGTCTGGCCGGTATGGACCTCGATCCAGAGGATGCCGAAAACGGCCGTAGTGAAAGTGATATCCGTATGCGATTCAATGGCTCGGTCGGAACGACAAACTGTCTGGAAGGATTGTCATGGAATTATTCGATTGGTGTAATGCCGGTGACCCCTGGCATTGATCTGCTGGCGACGGCCATTCACGAGTTGGGTCACGGCTTGGGCTTTCTAACGCTTTTTGGTCCTCCCAGTTTTAATTTTGGCGTGAGCATTGATCCGCTTTTTTCCAGCTTCGACGATGCTTTTTCCGCCAATATGTTTGATGAGGGCTTTGATAAAACCTGGAGCGACATGACGCCGTCTGAGCGTGCAATATCCAGTACTAATACCGACTATGATGCCAACGATGATCCGATTCAGTCGAACCTTGTCTGGAGTGGTGAACTTGCGGTGGCTGAGATTGGATTTCTCAGTGACGGCCTTAATGAAGGCAGACCACAGCTGTTCGCGCCGGATCCGTATCAAGTCGGCTCATCGATTTCGCACTGGGATGTGTCGCTGGCGCCCAATGATATCATGGAGCCTTCGCTCACAGGGGTGAACGAACCGGTATTGACGACAAAGGCGCTATATGACACGGGTTGGCAGGGTTCGATCTGCATGCGTATGGAATTGCCACCTAACACCTGGCGCCTGATCAGTTTGGATTGCATTCCACCTGACGGCACAATTGGCGAGCTGTTTGACGACGATATCGACGGCGAGCTCGGCGACGTATGGTCGATGTTCAGCTACAATGCGGCTGGCGGAAACTATGATCGGCTGATGTCAGGCTCAGTGATGGAATCTGGCGTGGCCTACTGGATTATTCAACAGACCGATGCGCCGGTCACGCTGGAAATACCCAGAGAGAGTACGCGTACGCCGTTGCCTAAATCGAGTGAGGATATGGATTGTGAGTCTGCGTTGGGATGCGTGTCGGTGTCACTGACGGTCAGTACCGCGCGACGCAACACCTGGCAATTGATTGGCAATCCTTTCAATACAGACTTGGTATTTGAAGATATTCGAATCACGGCCGAGGCGGGGTCCTGCAATCTCGACGAAGGATGTACTCCGGCTGAAGCGCAGGCCGCCAGTATGTTTTTTGGTTCGGTCTTCTTGTGGGATGGTGGTGCCTACCAAATCATTGGCGACGGTGATAACAATGTGATCCCCAGAAACTTCGGCGTTTGGGCCGCGACCATGGAAAACGCCGCACAACTGAATCCGGTACTGCTGCATATGCCGAAAGATCCCTATGCCGGTAGACTGGATTAGCGGTATTTGAATTGTGCCTCGGCCTAACATTGGCCGGGGCTTGAACGAGTGATCTCGCACTGCCATGGTTTGGCTCCTTCTAGTCAGGCGTGAAGGTTTCCGTCGAGATCACCACTGGCGTTTACCTGCAAACGCAGAAGTTTCAGTCGGCGCCGCGGGCTGTCGAGTTGCGGTGCATGTCTAATAGCCGAAAGTGCACCTCTGTTGCAGCCGAACGGATGGATCCGATTACCAATATCGCCGACAAAGGGCCATCGGATATCGAGGTCCCGATCTGTCAGCACAGCGGAGATTGGACTGATACGAGTGCCAGGCGTTGTTTAAGTGTCCGACCGCGAATGCTGCGACAGCTCTGGCAGTACAGGTTGGCATCGGCGTGCCGGACTTGAATATCAGCCGAGTACAGTCGCCTGGTGATCCCCGATTCGAACGACCGAGTACAAGCCGTGATCGACAGGCAGGTCATAGCTCTTTGGGACTCACTCGTACAGAACGAATGGAATTCAGGCGAGTTGCGCTATCTGCCTGGGGCAACATTCGACGATGCGTTGTGTTTCCAGGTTAATACGGCGTCAGCAGCTACGCGCACTGCGGTTGTCGCGATCTTCATCAACTGGATCGCGCAACGCAAATACGCCAGATTGGTCAATACGATCCGTTGGGTGAATAGGTGGCATACATCCTTGTTGCTAAATGCTACAGCCTTCATTAACTGCACTGATCTAGACATACAACACCCTGCCGGGTAAGCATTTTAGTAGTTGTACTTGCAGCCAAATTCTGTGGCTGATTGAAAGACGCTGAACAGCATGCCAGGTGTAGCCTTATCACAGTAACCAACGCGATCGCTGCCCTGTTTACTGCGTGTGTCGCTGCAACATGGAAACCAGCAGATTCGCAATAGTCGTAAGTCATGTGGCGGCCATTGATTCACGGCGTCTGCTCAGCTTCAGAGTGTTAAATCATTCAGGTTTCCACGCTCCCACTTCCTGCGGGACGATGAGTTGTGGCTCGGATCTCTGCAATCGTTTCCACGTCTGTCAAACTGGAGAGCCGTCATCTGTGCTGCAGTTCGTCGTAACTTACTGTTCAAGTAATCGGATTATATGTTGCAGTCCCGGCGTTTCTAATGGAGTTAAACGTGCGCTTCTTGTCTATGTTTGTGGTCTGTCTTGCTCTGTTGACAGTACCACCGCCAGGGAATAGTTTCGAGATTGAACAGGATCTGATTGCGCTTCACTATGATCACGCTCCAGATCGTGATGATGGTCATGCTGCCGCTTCCGCTCTGGCTGTGGTAGATGTGTTGAATCTGCAGGTGACCGTGGTCGGCGGTGCTTATGGCATGTGG
Organism: uncultured Granulosicoccaceae bacterium; assembly: GCA_964573105.1. Taxonomy (GTDB): domain Bacteria; phylum Pseudomonadota; class Gammaproteobacteria; order Granulosicoccales; family Granulosicoccaceae; genus CAKZSB01. The sequence goes on along the minus strand of CAZNIS010000063.1, from coordinate 29,647 downwards.
AATGCGGATCGCTACGTGCCGGAGTCAGAAGCAGTCATGGATGCGGTTTGGGGCTCGGGTTGGAGCGATGCTCACAATTACTACGAATTGGCTCTGCAAAACAGTCTGTCGCGGTGGCTGGAGACGCTTGATGCCGGCGGCGAAATATGGGTAGCAGAGGGCGGCCAGGCAGACTTTACCGCGGATTTACTCAGAGAGATTCGAAGTCTGCGCGCTGATGTTGATACACGGTCGAAAATTCATATCGTTCAACACAGTGACTGGAACGAGGTACATGCCAATCAATCCGATCTCAATTACGTTCGCAATCACACTGACTATATTTTGATCGAGGATGGTAACTTTCTAAACAGCACTGCTGATTTGAACCAGAAAAGTGAAGAGTTTGTCGATCGTGCGCTATCAAGCCGATATTCTTCAGCATGGGTGTCGGCATTTGACTATCTCAGTCCGGATGAGAAACTCGACTTTTCAGATACCGTAGAACTGCTGTACATCGTAGGCATCGATATTTCGCAGATAGATTCTCCGGACAGTTTTGCCGATCTGTTTTTCCAGGCATCTGACGATGATTTGTCTGAACCTTCCTCGCCGATATACTGGAGTGACTCCTACTCAGTCGACGGGCAGTGCTACTGTGATACGACATTTGATCACAACCTTGGTGGAGTTACTGTTGGCACCCCGGTTGGTCTTCGCTCTGTGGCACAGATCTGTTCCGATATTTCTAAGGTGTTTGGGCAGGGGCGCAGCTATGGTCGCAAATACTACAATACCGTGCAGTGTGGTCATGACCCGGCTAACAGCGCATCGGATGAACAGAGCTGCCCCGGTTTTTTGACTGACGGGCTTGGCAGGCCCAATACCGCAGGGTGTGACGCGCGCGGTGCGCGCTGGAACCTGGCTCTGTTATATCGGGATGAAGCGAATAACGTCGCTGATCCAGTGAATCCACCGGTTCATCCCAGTGGCCATCCTTACTGCCAGTCGCCATTGTCGGATTCTGATGGAGATGGATATGGCTGGGAGAACAATGCCAGCTGCGTGGTCGGTGTGGGCAGTAACGGTGGCCAGCAGTTGCCCACCCCGCAACCGGTTAGCGCCGCAAATGATTGCACCGCTTACTCACAAGCCAGCTGGTATCGTCAGCGAGGCGGGCAAACAGTGCTGAGTCCATCCGATGATTGGCAGGCAGTAATAAACGCAAGCGCCTCAGATACAGAAATCCTGCTTCAGGATGGCGTGTACTCGCTGTCTGGCCAGCAGATCCTCGTGAAGGACAACATCACGATCCGAAGTGTCAGTGGCGATCACGATACGGTTCTCCTTCAGGGGCAGGGCAGTGGTAGCAGTGGGCTTGTACTCGATGGCGATAACATTACGCTGGCGGATTTTTCTGTTGCAGGCGTGGGCGAGAATGCCATTTCCATCAGGCACTCGTCTGGCAGTGTTGATGCGCCACATCTCTACAACCTACACGTTTACGATGTCGGTGCGCGCCATCTGCAACTGGAGCCCGGTGGATCCTATGACGGGCTTATTGCTTGCTCGATGATTGGCAATGCACTCGATAGTGCTGTCAATAACAACAACGGTGCGGTTGATCTGCAACAGGCCTTTAACTGGCATATCCGTGACAATTTGATTTATAACATCAATGTAAACCAGTTTGAGTGTCAGCCCGATTCAAGTTGTGAAGGTAATGCCGGATCTGCAGCGATTCAGGTGAGTGATTCCGCCGGCACCATTACAGAGCACAACAGACTGGTCAACAGTGCCAAAAATATCGCCTATGGCCTTGGCCATTATGGCGGCGCAATACGCAATAACGTGGTTCAGCAATGGGTCGCCGGGGAATCCGGTATAGACCTGCTGGATGCGCATGGTGTTGTGGTAGAAGGTAACAACATTATACTTGCCGGGGATTACCCGGGGGCCGTGCAGTACCGGGAGTCAACCGGAATCAGCATCCGCGATAACCGACTGTCGAGCCATCCGCGGGATCGCGGAGACAACATCGACGTCGTGATAAGCGACAACGCTTCGCAAGTGTCAAACCACAACCTTTGTGACGTCAATTCGGCTCGATTGAGACACAGCGTTGCCCCAAACCAATGGAACTTATTAGCGCTGCCTTGTCATGCACCAGAAGGCAGCACGCTAAACAGCGTTTTTGGTGATGACATCGACGGTGTCTACAGGCAGGACTGGATTGCCTATAAGCATAATACTGATGCTGGATACAAAGCGGTGGATGCTGACGATCCGGCCGATATGCCTGGTGCCGGTGACGGTTTTTGGCTTATCCAAACAACTCAGTCGTCTGTGATATTGGATCTGCCTGAGAAAAGCTATCGTCAAGAGCGTACTGTCGAGCTACCCTGCCTTTCTCAGTCCACTGGCTGTGTAATCAGCAACATCAATGCGATTGGGGCAAGCAACTGGAGCATTTCCGGTAACCCCCTTGACTCTGCTGTTGATATGTCGGGAGTGAGCCTGCTCGACACAAGTGAATGCTCCAGACAGGAACAATGTGGTCTGTTGGATGCCAGTGATCGCAGTTTACTTCACGACACGTTTTACAGCTTCTCTGCCGAGGAGGGCTACGAACTACTTAATCGATCGACCATTTCGCCCTGGACAGGGTTCTGGCTTGCAATTCTGGGTGATGCCAGACAGCCACGACTGTACTGGCCGGTTGCTGATGGTTTTTAATACGCACACAAATTTATTCGTATGAAAACGGGCTGATAATATTCTGTCAGCCCTTTGTTGTGTGACGTCGCGAGCTTGCGCGGTTAGCCTTGCTAGCGACTGATGCGTTTCCTGTTCACACGCGGATACAGTACTACTTCAACCCGCCGAACATCGCCCAGTGCTGGTCTTGGGTGGCACCTGCCAGCAGGTGGCTCCCATGGAGTGTGGAGGCGGCCGACACCATCTAACCGCGTCGTTATCTGGCCGCTATTGGATTTCCAGTTGCCTTCCTTCACAGTAACGGCGTCGATAGCGGATACCTGTCATTTCCACGGGCATTACTGGCCACCCATACAATACAACCGTGCGCTGTTCGTACAACCCCGAGTGCCAGCTTCAGTCCAGGCTGCATCGACAGCACCGGTGTTGCCAACCGTGGTAACAGGATTGGGGCTCCCAAAGTCACAGAAAATGTCCTCATCAGACAATCCAGTCGGGGCGCCGGCAACTGTCGTCGCAGTCCAAGCGTCTTCGTTCGCTGCTACCGCCAGCGTAGGTGTCACCGATACGGGTTGCGCAAGGCGCCGGATCGGCGAACCGAATTTCCACCCCTGAAACAGAAAGGCTCCGTCTGGCCGTAAATACGGCACATTCCACGTTAAAAAGGAATACGCCGGATATCCATCTCCCAGCCAGGCATTGAAAGAGCCAATCCCGGCCAAGCCGGCCGCGGTTGCCTCCTCATCGCATATGCCCTCCCCACGGATGGCGGCTGTCGTATTCGGATGGTCTTCCCATACCGACAGCTCCGATCCGCTGATCACTGTATCAGTGACAAAAAGAAAAAAGCTGCGCTCTCTGCGAAGATGCATTTTCCACTCTCCGGACGCCGTCGGCGATCGCACATTCGACCAGAAGCCCTGCCATGGTCGAACAATTTTCACACTTTTGATTGACCCGGAAGCATTAACGGTTGAATCGGCATTGACCGGAAGGTAATGCCCTTTTGGCTCACTGAAGACAAATAACTGCACCGGCATTTCCATTTCTTCAGTGACCTGCTCTATGGAGCACGGCAGATCTTCGCTGCAGGATGACGCATCATTGGTGAACTGTAAATCCGCGTAGCGAACATTGTACGTGCCCGGGTTGCCCGCCAACGACCAGCGCCGCCATACAGCCATCGGATCCCCGGTACACGGCTGGCCTGTTGCGCATGGCCGGCTGTTACGGGAGACTGCGGCTGTACTATTCGCTGGCATCGTCAACACCGTTGGTTCGTCATAGCTGATGAACCAGAATCCGACGCCTGGGCCTGGCATCGTCGATGTCGCCAGTAGTGGCTGGTAGATGCCGTCAATACTGTTATACGACCAGGCCGCCCAGCCATCGGGTTCGTCGCCGCCAAACAGGTTGCTGAACTTGCTGCCCTCCGGTGCAACGCAGGGCAGGCTCAGCATGTACCAAGTATTCGTGCGTGTTATTGCCCGACTTGGGAACCGCTGGCTGCATGACACCACCACCGGGTTTTCCAGACTGGTGGTGTGCACATCTAACCCGAAATCGCCGGGTCTGCTGCCGACGATCTGATCTTCAAAGTGGGTGCCGGCACCGGAGATCAGCAATGTATAGTTCTCCAGTTGAAAAAGGCGGCCGTCGGACTCCAGCTTTTCTCTTCTGGGGTCATCGCCAAATGACAACTGGCTGTACTTGCTCTGCGGTGTATAGCCGCCGTTATTGATGTTGCGAACGCCCAGATTGTTGTGCTCAGCTACCTTTTGGTCGTTCCAGTCCTCCACGAGGAACATTTTTGTATCCGGTCCGTCGTCCAGACCTGTGGTGGTAAAGTTGAGAGACGCCAGATCGGGACTGGAGTGTGTGAATTTCAACCAGTGCACGCCGTAGCGGTCCAATTGCAGCGGCCATGAGCGATTCTCCAGCGATATGTCCGTTACAGTTGGGGTGATCCAGTGAACAGTCACTTCTGTCTCGCCCCAAGTGCCAGACTCAGCGGTTAGACTTAGTGTATAAGTACCTCGCTCCTGACAATCGCCATTGGGCCGCAGAATGCCGTGGTTTAGCAGCCACTGATATTGTGTATTTTCTTCGGGAGCGTGCTCGCCTGTAACGCTATGGCTAAGTGTTGCCATGATCGATTGTGCAGATGCATTCACCGTTAGCTCCAGCAAACCGTGGCACATATCCGGTCCGCCGACGCCGATCTCCACCGTATACTCTTCGAAGACGCCGTCAGTGACGCTGAAGCTTACCTGGGGGGTGTCTTTTGAAAGGCTATCGATGGTCAAATTGGCTGCCGTGACGAGAGGGGCCGCCAGTAGCAGCGCCAGCAGAGAAACTGCTCGTAAAATCCCAATCCGCACGTTATCGTCCTTTGTTCACCTTTCTGCCCAGTTTATGCCCATCGTTGCCAGATGTCTTGCTGCTGCCGGACAATATCTGAAGGGCGTTCACATTGCCGTAGACTCGGTCGATATCTGCAATCGCCGGTGATCCGGGTAGCATTCGCGTTTTTGTCCAGACGTACCCCTGGCAAGTTCAGCCGAGGCTGCGCCACGTCGATTCGCTCAAGGCCGGGATGCCTGCGCTATCATGTCAGTCGGTTTTATCAGGATCGATTGTGATCGAAAGCGAGACTATACGTATCACTGCCGAGGATGGTTATGTACTGGGCGGTACATTGCTGCGCGCTGCCAATAGCAGGCGAGTGGTGATCGTCCACGGCGCCACGGCGGTACCCCATCTTTTCTACCGCCGGTTTGCTGAGTTTCTGCAATCCAGAGGATTGTCTGTGCTGCTGTATGACTTTCGCGGTGTCGCGGCCTCGGCGCCGAAAAGCCTGAAGGGCTTTGCGGCTAAATGCAGCGACTGGGGCATGCTGGATATGCCAGCCGCAGTGGCCTGGGTGCAGAAAAACCTGTCACCGGAGCGTATCTACTTTGTCGGTCATAGCGCTGGAGGGCAGCAGGCCGGGTTGCTGGAAGATTCCAGTATGGTCGATGCGATGCTGACTGTCTGTGCGCAAAGCGGCTACTGGCGGCTGCAAGGGGGACGGGAGAAATTCAACGTTTTGCTGCAAGTCGGACTGGTCATTCCGCTATTGGTGCGAGTGGTTGGCTATCTGCCGTGGAGCAGGTTAGCCAAGGCAGAAGATCTTCCAGCCGGTGTCGCGTTGCAATGGGCCAGGTGGTGTCGGCATCGGGACTACCTGCACCACGATCAGTCACTGCCACTTAAGCGCTTCCGGCGTTTCTCTGCACCGGTCCTGGCCTACAGTATTGACGATGATCACTGGGGTACCAAAGCTGCAGTCGATGCACTGACGGATTCTTCCTACCCGCACGCAGAGCGCAGGCACATTGTGCCGGCGGGTTACGAAATCAATCGCCTGGGTCACATGGGCTATTTTCGCCCGGGATCTGAACCGCTTTGGGTTGAGGCTGTCGACTGGTTGATACAACACTGAACGCCCGTTCAAAGTGATATCACGCGCGCCCCTCGCCAGGCAGGCGAGGCAGGCGCACCATGCCGCAGTTCATCAACAGGCTATCTGGCGAGAATCAGTGGCCGGCGTTGTTTTGCCCACCGGGCCAGGTAATGCGATCCGTTCTGTAAATCAGTGGTGCGAACAATTGTTGCAAAATAAAGCAGCCTTCATTCGCCGGACCTGTCATGACTGACACGCTAGATATCGCATTACTGCAACACGAACCCGTCCCTGCAGACACTGAAGCAGCGCTGGTTCGGCTCGATGGTGCGGCGCGTCAGGCAGCCGGGCAGGGTGCGCGCCTGCTGGTGGTGCCGGAGGCCAGTGTCACCGGCTACAATATTCCGTATGAAACCATGACGCAGGTGGCAGAGGCTGCCGATGGTCCGGTGGCGCAGGCGATCGGGCAAATTTGCAAGCGCTATTCGATCGCGATCGCCTATGGGTTTGCCGAGTCTCGAGATGGGCAGTATTTCAACTGTGTACAGCTGATCGATGCAAACGGCGAGCGACTGACGCAATACCGCAAGACCCATCTTTGGGGCGATCTGGATCGCACCCTGTTTACTGCCGGAGATCGCTTCGCACCCATCGTCGAGATAGACGGCTGGAAGGTCGGGCTTTTGATCTGCTACGACGTCGAATTCCCCGAGTGTGTGCGACAACTGGCGTTAGAAGGGGCAGAGCTGGTGCTGGTGCCAACCGGACTGATGCATCCCTGGCGTTTCGTTGCCGAACAGCTGGTGCCGGTGCGCGCCTATGAAAACCAGATCTTTCTCGCCTACGCCAACTACTGTGGCAGTGAGGGTGATCTGAATTACGAGGGGCGCAGTGTGATCGCCGATCCCAATGGCGATGACCTTGCGCGGGCACAGCAGAGTGCGGTGTTGCTGCACGCGACACTCGCGCGCGAAACACTAACCCACGCCCGTGAGCAGCTGCCCTATCACCGCGATCGTCGGCAAGCACTCTACACCAGCCTGTACAACGCCAAGAGCCAATAGCCATGACCGCACCGATCACCGTCTTCGGGCCGGACTTTCCGTTTGCCTACGATGACTGGCTGACCCATCCAGCCGGCCTTGGCGAGCTGCCGGCTGATAAAATGGGGGCCGAAATCGCGATCATTGGCGCGGGCGTATCGGGGCTTGTCAGTGCGCTTGAGTTGATGAAGCTTGGGTTGCGGCCGGTGGTCTACGAGACTGGCCGAATCGGTGGCAGGCTGCGCTCGGAGCAATTTCCGAACGCCCAGGGGATTGTCGCTGAACTGGGCGGTATGCGGTTCCCGATCTCCGCCACAAGCTTCAATCACTACGTCGATCTGCTGGGTCTTGAGACCCAGCCGTTTCCCAATCCGCTGACCGAGGCGGCCGGCAGCACGGTGATCGATCTGGCGGGTCAGCGTCACTATGCCGAGACGCCGGATGATCTGCCGTCCGTCTTTCACGAAGTGTCCAAAGCCTGGCAAGAGGCGCTGGACAGCGAGGCGCATTTTGTCGAGCTGCAGCAGGCGATACGCGATCGCGACAGCGCAAAAATCAAAGCCCTGTGGGATCCGCTGGTGCACGGCTGGGACGATCGCACCTTCTACGATTTTATCGCCACCGCCCCCTCGTTCAAGAAGCTTGAATTCAAACACCGCGAGATCTTTGGTCAGGTGGGCTTTGGCAGCGGTGGCTGGGATTCGGATTTTCGCAACTCGATGCTGGAGATTCTGCGCGTGGTGCTGACCGATTGCGACAACCACCAGCAGTTGATCGTCGGTGGTGCCGAGCAGTTGCCGCGCGGGTTGTGGGCGCACCAACCCGATAATCTGCGCCACTGGCCGCAAGGCACCAGTCTGTCGAGCCTGCACGGCGGGGCGACGCGAACCGGGGTGAAGAAACTGCTGCGCCACGACGATGGCAGTATTGGCGTGGTAGACCAGTACGAAAACTATCGCAGCTATCCGGCGGTCATAGCCACCTGTCAAAGCTGGCTGCTGACCACCGGCATCGACACCGATGAATCACTGTTTTCACACGCCGACTGGATGGCGCTGGATCGCACCAGTTATATGCAATCGTCTAAGACCTTCGTGATGGTTGATCGCGCATTCTGGAAGGATCGCGATCCGGCAACGGGTCAGCAGCGCATGAGCATGACGCTGACCGACAGGCTCACGCGCGGCACTTATCTGTTTGACCACGGCGAGGGCAAACCGGCCGTTATCTGCCTGACCTATACCTGGATGGCCGATGCACTGAAGATGTTGCCGCTGCCGGTTGAGCGGCGCGTGGAATTATCATTGAAGGCGCTTGGATACATCTATCCGGATGTCGATATCCGCAGTCATATCGTCGGTAAGCCGATCACGATTTCATGGGAGGATGATGAGAATTTTCTGGGGGCGTTCAAAGGGGCGCTGCCCGGTCACTATCGCTACAACCGCCGTATGTACACGCATTTCTATCAGCGCGATATGCTGCCGCCTCAACGCGGTATCTTCATCGCCGGAGACGATGTCTCATGGACGCCGGGCTGGGCCGAGGGGGCGGTGCAAACCGCGTTAAATGCGGTCTGGGGCGTGATTGACCATATGGGCGGGGCTTGTGTTGCCGATAACCCAGGCCCGGGTGACCGATTCGATACGCTGAAACCTGTTTCACTGGATACCTGACCTAACCTGGTGCGGCGCGCGCCGCTTGGTCAGGATTACTCACCGGCAAGCCCATTATTTAACATAAAATTCGCTACGCGCAGTGAATGAAATAAATCACATCTCGTTGCGAACAGAATGTGAACTGTGGCCGCCGATCTGGCAAGGATTCACCAATTTGCAGTGATGCAATAGTATTGTCAGCACGCGACTTGCTATTGTGGATGACTTAGCCAGCCGCGCAAACGATCGACAAAATCAACCAGATGCGACGCCGATGACCAGCCAGACAAAGATTTTGAGCATTTGCAATTCCAAAGGTGGAGTAGGCAAATCGGTGGTGACCATGATGGTCGCAACCGCGCTGGCGGAGCAAAAGGGCAAGAAAGTTCTGATCATCGACTGTGATTCGCAGGCCACAGCCTACGAGACAGCCGAAAAGGAAAAAGAGGCGTACCCGGATTATGAACCGCTGGTTGAAGTCGAGGCGCTGAGCCCACGGCGGGTGAATACGTTTTTAAAACGCTTTGGCGATGACTACGACGTGATCTTCATCGACATCCCCCGCATGACCGAAAAGAAGGCCGATAACCCGACTGTCATGCTGCTTTACAACTGCGATGGCATCCTGGTGCCGGTGATCGGTGCCGATGTAGACGTGCTGGCCACGCAGGAGTTTCTGGCAGTAATTGAGGAATGTCGGGAATTCAAAACCGAGATGAAAGAGGACTTCACCGCGTACGGCTTTATCAATCGTCGCAACCTGCGAAAGAGCAACGATGAGGCCGAGACACTACTGAAAAAGGCCGGCCTGAAGATGTTCAGCAATTCGCTGTCGGACCTTAAGATTTTCACTTCACCATCGGTCTTTGCATCTCCTCTGCAGACTGCCGAAGGTGAACGCCGCTTCGAGGCGTTTTTTAAAGAATTCTGCCGCAAGTTCAAGGTATGACTTGAGCCGCTGTCGGTGCTGAGGGCGTCGGCGCAACAGCCTGCAGTGTAAAGTAAGTGGCGCCCACTGTGCGCCCTTTATTAGTCCAGTATCAGGACATGACTGGATGATTCCTGCCGTTCGACTCTGTCATCGCGTGCTGCCTGGCGGTACAATGTAGCTACTGCAATCACCCTGATTCAACTCGCCAACTCCGGATACGCTGCCGTGCCGGCAGCAGTTTAGCCATGCCCGATAACTACAGAATGATAGTGAAGTGGTTGCTAAATGGCATCAGTGCTATTCCAGTGGGTATGATCTACGCGGCGCTGATCGATGGTGATTGGCGTATTGGTGCCGCCATCGGTTTTACCATTGCAGCGGGTATCACCGGCGTTGAGATGTTTTTTGTGCAGCGCAGGCCCGGAGAGGTGCTGCGACGCCTGCCGCTGCCACTGTATATCGCGATCACAACGGTGTTGTGGCTGCTGGTGATTACAGCCGGACTGCAGTTAGTACCGGCACTTTTTCTCGGCACGGCGTATTTCGAGAGTTACACGATCGGCGCGTTTGCCAGGGACACACTGTTTGCGCTGGGCATCTCGTTACTGAATAACTCTATCTATCGCATTCGCAGCGTGGTCGGGCCGGGCGTTTTCATGCGATTTCTACTGGGTCGCTATCATCGCCCGCGTCGCGAACATCGGGTGTTCATGTTCCTTGATATGGCAGACTCAACGCGGCTGGCCGAACTGATGGGCGATATAAAAGTACAGTCGTTGATCAGCCGCTTTTTCTTTGACATAGCACAGCCTGTCAAACACCATCGCGGTGAAACCCATCGCTACATCGGCGATGAGGTAGTCGTTACCTGGCGCATGCGAAGCGAGGCTGAACGCGCTCGCTGTATTCAGTGCATAGTGGATATTCGGCAACGCATGGCACAGCGACAGGATTGGTATCACAGGAAATTCGGCACTGTGCCGCGGTTTCGCATCGGCGTGCACTGCGGTCCGGTGGTCGCGAGCGAAGTCGGCGACAGCAAACGCGAGATCGTCTACTTCGGCGACACGATCAACACCGCGGCACGCTTGTGCAGCGCGTGCAAGGATGCCGATGTCGATGTACTGGTGTCCGCGGCCCTGGTCGATCAGATCGAAATGCCGGACGGTATTCGTGCGACTGCTTTGCCACCAGTTGAGCTGGCCGGCAAATCTCAACCCGTGGATGTTTATGCACTGGCCTGAAAGCCTGCGCAAAGCGCGCCGGTCAATCAATGCAAAGACCAAGATTAAAACAGTGCCTGCAGTCTAAAACTAATGGATCTCTCACAGGCTTACAGTACCGGATGATGAGTCATGCTTTTGCCCGATCGTTAACTTCGTCACCCGCGTATTGCTTAAAAATTGCATGGTTCTCACTGCAATACCCTGAAAGTTGGATTCTCCAAGGTGTCATTGGCGTAGCAGTACCGGTGTTACGAATTGTCCCAAACCGCGGGTGCTACAAGCCTCCCTGCGGAGGTTCGCGCGCGCAGTAGGCAGGTCGCGGCAGAACCTGCAATTGGTTAAACCACCGTTCACTGAAACTGTAGCACCATTGTCGCCGCCAGTAATAGAGGAAGTTTTTGTATGCGCACGACAGCGTCAGTTTTCCAGTACCACACTCTTTTTTCATCATTAGTCAAGCTTCGCTATCGTGGCCTTGTTATCGTTTTGATGGCGATCTGCGCTGGTTGCACCACATCCGCACAGCGCCCTGACAGTACGCTTGCCGGGACCATCGACTCGGTGTTCACCGCCAGTGACAGAGAGTTGCCGGCCTGGCTTCAAGCCGCAATCAAGCGTGAGAGCTCAGGCCTGCGCTATACCCGGGGTGTAAAGCTAGGCGATCACTATGAGATCACCGTTGCAGGAAAACTGTTAGAGCAACCGGTTTTCGAACGCGATGGAAATTACTGGTATCTGCAATCGGATATCGGCAGTGATCAGTTGCTAGAGTGCATTGTGTATGTGGACGAACGCTTTGCGTTTGACACCCTCAATACAACCCTTGGCAATATGATTGAGGGCTTTGAGATTGTTGAAGAGACTGCGATCAGCGGCAGCCAGATTTCGGTGGACAGGGGCGTGCCGATCGCTTTTGTTGAATATATATCGCGTGTCAAGGTAGAGGGTGAGCTGCAGATTTATATGCCCAAGGGCATGGTGGCGATCAAAGATGATCGCACTCTGATCTGTGTGTTGGGCGAGGCGGGTTATCGAGCCACATTTGATCGCGGCTTTCGCAAGATGGTGGAGAGCTGGAAAATACTCGATGCCGGCGAAACGGCAGACTATCGCGAAGTACAGCTTATCGAGATACAAAATACCCCCGTCGGTTACGTACAAATTCAGGCATTCAAACGTGACGATGGCGGGGTCAATGTGTTTTCCGATAACAGCATGTTGTTTGCCAATGGCCCTTCCCGGTACCAGGTGGCGGAAACCTTTCTCGCCGAGTATGCGAGTGCAGATGGCGCACTTGAGTCTGCCCATAGCTCGGCGGTCAGCAATGGTCTGGAGCAGCGCAGCGTGCGGCTGGAAAATACTGGCTCTGGTACGCTTTCTGTGACCGGGACTATACAGGGCAAGGAGGTCAGTTTCGCCATCGAAACGGCGCAGAATCCGCAGTCGAGCTGGGGTGTACTGCAGACTTACCGGCAGTTGATTGGCAATACTGGCGAGCAGCGCGCGCGGATACCCGTCTGGTCACCGGATGTCGATCCCTCGGCAATTGTCGATTCTGAAGTTACCGTGAATAGTCGATCGAGCAATGCCAACCGTATCGAGTATGCACTGGGCCCGATCGAGAGTCGTGGAGTGTTTGACGATCGTGGCAGCAGCCTGTCTGGTTCTATTGAATTTGGTCGGCTGAAGGTGGCCAGCCGGCGAGTGTTTGTGGAAGGTAGGCTCGATTAGTTTTCGGGGTGCGGTATCGAGGAGCAGCGATGCATGGGTTGCCGATGGCACACGTGAATAACACCTCATGCGATCTGCAACGTCGCGGAGTTTTAAGCTTCGGGCTGTTGTCGGCGTTTGCGTTGACGTCGGCACTGCCCGCCGTTGTCTACGCGCGCGAAGACAACCACTATCGATATCTATTTGAGCTGCCGATAACGGCGGCCAGCTTCGACAAGGAATCGCTGGAATCGGCCAGCACGCTGCGGCTTGAGCTACAGCACGCAAGGCCAGATCGACTCGTGCGTCAGCTTGAGTCACTGGGTTTAGACGCAAGTCAGGTTCGTGCTGATGCGCTGCACGTTGTGGTGGCAAGGCAACAGGTGTTGCACAATAATCGTACGCAGGCACGCCATCGGCAGCCATCTTTCGTACTTGATTATGACCAGCCCATCGTCGACGCCGAGCTGACCGCGTTGCGTCGCAACAAGGCGGCCGGGATTGACGCACTGCGCGACCGAGTGGCCAATAGAATTACTACCAAGTCTTACCAGCGTAGTTTCGACATCGCCTCGCGCGTACTTGCCACCGGGGAGGGAGATTGCACCGAACATGCGGTGTTGCTGGCCACCCTGAGCAGAGGGCTTGATCTACCGGCACGTGTGATAATTGGCGTTGTAGTGCTTGGCCTGGATAGTGGCGTGGCGGCATTTGGCCACGCATGGACCGAGATCTATCAAGAGGGTCGCTGGCACTTGGTCGATGCAACGTCCGTCGGCGACGATCCATCGGCTTTTTATCTGCCGGTGGGTGAACTGAGCAATGAAGGGCCGGGTTATGCCATGGATCTGCTGCGCATCACGATGAACTATCCCGCGCATGTGCGATTGCTGGACGCGACCCCGCAATAGACGGGGCCTGTGTCATGACTGCCGTTCGCCTGTTCTGTTGACTGACACTCGTTCAACAGGCGCTTGCAATGCCTGCGCTCAGGGCGTCAGCACGATTTTGCCAAAAGCACCGGGTTCCAGGACTGCACGGTGACTTTGCGCCGCGTCGGCCAGTGGCATCTGACGACCGATAACGGGCCGCAGTGAACCGTCTGCCAGACCCTCCAGCAGGTCTCTGACCACGCGCTCCATTTCCTGCCGGCTGGCGTTGAACAGTGCCAGGCCGCGCACATCGATCTCCTTCATCATTGTCAAACGAGGGTTGATGGTTACTTCGCCGCGGTTGCCGATGATGATCACGCGCCCGTATTTGGCCACCAGATCCAGATCGGTGGCGAGGTTGACGTTGGCAAGCATCTCCAGAATGATCGCAGGCCCGTTGCCACCGGTCAGTTCACGCACCTGATCGATATAGCCATCACCTGAGTGATCGACTGCATGGTCAGCACCCTCATCCAGCACCAGTTTCAGGCCGCGCTCAGACCCGGCGCTGCCGATTACCGTCATGCCGGCGCGTTTGGCCAGCTGGATGGCGGCGGTACCCACCGCCCCACTGGCGCCGTGAATGAACACGGTTTCTCCAGCCACACTCGCGCCGCGTGCAAAGAGCCCATAGTGGGCGGTGGCGTACGGCACGCCGAGCGCGGCACCGGCTGCGAAGTCGACACCATCTGGCAACGCCATCACATCATCCGCCGGGCGGACGACCTTTTCGGCATAGCAGCCGGTCATGTTGAAGCCGAGCGCGGTGCCGGTAAACACGCGATCACCCACTTTAAAGCGCGTGACGTCCGAGCCCACCGCGCTGATTGTGCCCGCGGCGTCGCCACCGGGCGTATAGGGTAGATCCGGCACAATGGCATAGGCGCCTCCGAGCATGTAGGTGTCGGCCGGGTTGACGCCGGCTGCAGCGATGTCGATCACCACTTGATCGGCTGCCGGTGTCGGGTCGGGGATTTCATCGAGCTGCAGTACGTCCGGACCGCCGAAGCTGTGCGCCTGAATGGCTTTCATCTTGTTCTTCCAGTTAGGTCTAGGCAGCCGAGTCCGGCGATACCAGTGCGGTCGTGGTCGGCGCTGTTGACATCAATATTACCACTGGCGTGATGTCGCGAGTAGATTTGCGCCAAATGCTTGACAGGCTGCAGCCGGGCAAGCTACGAGTTTCGCCGTATGGTGCTGCATGTCGATCGTACTGCGACAGGTCTGATCCTGGAGTTGCATCGGTACCATGCCTATTGAAAAACATCGGCAGAATATTATTCTGAAAACCTGAACTGGGGTCGACCTGCTAGAATTTCCATTTGGTCTGCTCGAGGTCTTGCTTGGCCGTGCTGCTGCCGCCATCATCGCCACCGATGCCGTTCGAGCCGCCGTTGTCCCAGCCCAGCACCTTGTACATCTCGGAAGCAGCCTTCGAATAGCCGTTCAATGAGAAGGTAGACTGCAGTTTGTCATTTGCCGTGGATTCAACCGCAACAGTTATCTGCTTTCCGGCGCGCATCGCGGCGAGTAGTGCATCCACGCTTTCTCCGGTTAGCTTTGAACTCAGAAAGACGCGGTCGCTCTCGCCGGTAGTTGGGTTTTCCGTGTTTTCGCAATTAGCCGTCCAGGTCGTCAATTTTTTCGCATCGATCAAAATATCTGCCGAAACTTCGGTATTGTTGCCGCACTGCGCTGGCAAATGCGCACCAATTGTGCAATCCGGTTTTTTTGAAAGTGCGCAGCCGAATCCGAATATCATATTGTTGGCGTTCAGCGTTACAGTGACAACTGACTTTCGTTGGTCGCCATAGGTGACACTCCAGTCGCCGTGCTTTGCAATTAACTCATTGGCATTAGCCACTTGGGTTATCGAAATAAGAAAGAGGTAGCAATAGGCCACAACGATCATCAAGGGCGAATGGCCGGCCAGTGCCGTACACTTCAATTTAAGAAATACATTATTCAAGACTGGGAAATCCTTTATTGTCTAGTTTCATGCAGCACTGATTCGACTGCAGATGCGCGCAATAACGTACGGTTGGCAGTGTTTTAACACAGGCTGAATGAAAAATCGCGGCTATTTTTCTGGCGCAAATCGCAGGCGATGGGTACTTACCGGCAGAATGTGTCCAAAGAAACAATAGTTTGACCGATCAACGGCTTGTGAGTCCGCCGATCTGCAATTGCGCCAGGATTGAACTCGCTAATGTGTCAGAGCGGAACTCAGAGCGGAACTCAGGCTGGAATTTCAACTTAACACGTGAGTGGTTTGTGTGGTTAAATCGGCAACACAGAGGGAGTTCCATTTTGGAATTTGTGACGATTGAACGCTCCAAAGTGGGGCGGTATGGAGTGAGTGATGCGGCGGTTATTATTGCTAATTGGTCTGTTCGGTCTGCCGCTCCTGAGTCAGGCACAACAGTTGGTAGCACCCGGCCCTGAACACTATGAACGGCCGTTTGACGACAACCGAGGAGTGCTCAGTTACGCGCCGATTATGGAGGAGGCGCTCAAAGCCGTCGTTAAGTTGTATCGCCTGAAATTGAACGAAAGCCAGAAACGCTACGTGCCCGTCAGTAGCGGGTCCGGGGTGGTATACAATCGAGACAAAGGCCTTATCATCACTAACGAGCATGTTACTGGTGGTGCCAGTAAAATGCTTGTCGAGTTTGATGGCGGCGACTGGACATTGGCTACTGTAGTCGCTGAGTCGAAACTGGTTGACATCGCGTTGGTCAAGGTCGACGACTATCAGTTGGAGCATCAGGCAGTATTTGTTGATACCAATACGATACAGGTCGGTGATCTGGCTTTTGCTGCCGGATTTCCCAGTTCCCTGAAAAAAACTCTGACCACTGGCATTGTCAGCGGTTTGGAGCGACGAGCACTCGGTGGCGAGGACGGGTCGCGACCAGGTCGGCCGAAAATTGAAGATTTCATCCAGACTGATGCAGCTATCAATGGCGGCAATTCAGGCGGTGCCCTGCTCGATAGTAAGGGGCGTGTAGTTGGAATTAATACTTTCATTTTTCGGGAGTCCGAGGGCTTGGGTTTTGCCATTCCCTCAAATGTAGCGCTGAAGGTTGCCCAGCGTCTGCTGCAAGGCAGCGATGAATTGCCTGGCTATTTCGGGGCGACAGTTGATAGCGTTCACTTCGATGACGTCCAGCGGTTGAAGCTCGATGTCAATGGCGGGGTGGTTCTGCAGGAAGTTGAAGCAGGTTCGCCTGCTCACAATGCCGGTCTTAGAAACGATGACGTTGTCGTAGGTGCCGGTAACCGGGCCATCCTGGATGTCTATCAGTTTGCTAATTACATACTCCTGGCTGACCCGGGCGTGCCTGAAAAAATCTATTATCGTCGCAATGGTCAAAAACTAGTCGCAACTGTCACACTGGCAGACAGGTCTGGCAGGCAGACGCAAACTGCCGGCGACACGCCGGTTCTGGATGCCGCTGGTTCTACTGCACCATCGCGCACCAGGCCGACATCACAGATTCTGCATGGCGCCAGTGTGCTGGAAACCATCAGCGGTGGCTGGTTGATTACCGCGGTTGAGGAAGGCTCGAGAGCGGACAGAAAAGGTCTGCGAGAAGGGGACAGAATCGTCGCTGTGGATGGTAGATCAACCCGTCAAATGTCAGATTTTGCAGGTGCTGTTGATCGTATATCAACGACCAGCTCCGGACTGGCGATAGAGCGGGACGGGCAGCGGTTCAACATCATTTTGTAAATGATTGGCTTGGCGCCGGTTAACGTGCTGTTAATTCCGATCAGATCGTACGTTTAGTAAGCACAGTGTGGAAACATATAGAAAATGACTAATATCTTTTCTCGCATCAGCAGGGACAAACCTTCAGAGCTAAGCTTCGCAGGCGCAAGCCCGTTACGTTGCGCAGTGTCGCTGCTGACTGTCTTGTTGCTCGGAATTTCAACGCAGGTATCGGCTCAGAGCACTGCAAATTCGCCGGAGCAACCATCGCAGGGCGCCGAGGCCGCCAATAGCGAGATCGATGATGAGGGATCGGAACCCGTCATGGAGGAGCAGCCTGGCCAGGCTTCGAATGAATCAGACCAGGAGTCAACTGACACCGACGAACCAAATCAAGAGGGCGAGGGTGCGCAGGACGACTCCTCCGGGGCCTCCAGCGAGCCTGCCAAAAGTGAAGACGAGGCAAAGCCTGCAAGCGAGGATGAGGATGATCCCGAGAAGAAAACCGACGCTCCTGCCGCTGAGAGCGACAGCGATAAAGACCCTGATGCACAGGCACAGGACACATACAGTAAAGATTTGGCGAGTCACGGAGTCGAGTGTGGTGCCGAAGGGGCTTGTCAGGTTGTTGCAACTGGTTTGTCTCTGCGCGCACTTCCTCGTTCTTTCTCTCCGCTGTACGCCGATTCCGATGACACGGTAGATCCGATTTCCAATGCCGTCTCAGCGTTCAAGCCGATGTTCGTCTTTGGGATTAAGGATCTGGACGATCGAGATCCAGCCGATGTCCGGGGCTGGTATCAACTGGGCTACTCTGAGCGACGGGCGATAGGGTGGATGAAGGCAAAGGATGTGATCGAATGGCGACAAGCGCTATTGCTGGAGTACACACATCCGGGTTCTGGCAGCAATCGCCGCACGCCGGTAGTCATGTTCTCCGAGATGGAAGCGCTGCAGGACTTCGTGACGAAGAATGGTCGTAAATCTCGCACGCAAGAGTTATTGGAACAGATCAACAACGGTCAGGCGCCCGATGGGGTGATTGGTAAAGAGCCGAATCGGTTCCTGAATATTGATGACGATTTTTACCTGCTGCCTGTGGTCGACTGGCAGCGAGAGGAAACCTTTGATGATCCTTCACACTATCTTCAAGTAGTGGCGGCGGTACCCGGCAGCCGGGCAGAATCTGTCGGTGAAAGTACACTACAGGATGAAAATTACATTAAGGAGGACTTGTTCGTCGGTGATGCCATAACCGATCTTGTTTTCGTCATGGATATGACGGGCTCCATGCAGCCATATATCGATGCTGTAAAGAAAACACTGGGCAACTTAGTGAGAAACCTGGCGGAGAGCGATAAGGACGCGGATCTTGTTAAGTTCGGATTGGTGGGTTACCGGGATAGTATAGATGTCACTCCGGAGCTGAACTGGGATGTCAAGCAATTCACGCCGGAACTGTTGCCGGCAGCCGAGTTTCTTAAAGTTTTAAACCAGGCCGAGGCCGCCAGTGTTTCCAGTGATGAGTGGGCCGAAAATGTTCATGGTGGTTACCTGCAGGGCATTAACTCCAGTTGGAGAACCATCAACGAAGGCCGCAATTCAATACGATTGATGCTGCTGATTGGTGATGCAAGTGGTCACGACGTCGCTGATCAGAAACGTGGATTCAAGAATTCAACCGGCTCAACTGCATCTGATCTCTACGAGCTCGCCAGAACCAACGGAATCCATCCGTATACGATTCACCTGAAAGATGAGCGGGCAGAGCGTGAGTGGGGTAAGGCCCAGGCACAATTTGCACAGTTTGCCTTCAAACAAACCGATGGCAGCAACTACACATTTAGTGCTCAAACGGATCAGGCCGTAGAAGAGAACCTCACAGACACAACTCAGTACATCGGCGGGCGCATCAAATCTCTTATTGAGAACGGAATAGAGGCGATGGACCAATATGCAAATAGTGATACTGACGAGCAGGCGCCCGAGATGAGCAATGCGGAAGGACAGCAAATGATCGAATTGGCGCGGGGTGTCATGCAGGCAGCAATTGCTGATTTCCTGGGGGATGGGGCAAAGCCTCCACGCGATTTTACGTCCTGGGTTCACGACTACGATCTGGCCGATTCGTCTCGTGAGGCTCTCACTGTCAGAGTAATGATTTCTCGCCTGCAGTTCGACAATATCATCAGACAGACAGAAACATTGATCGATGCCATTCAGGTTCAAACACTGGGCAATGTTGACTTTCTCGTTGCACTAAAACAGGCTTCTGCTCGTACGTCTCTTGGACTGGAGCTAAAGACAGATGCCTCGTTTGCGGACCAGGAGTTTCTGCCGAACTGGATTGCATCATTGCCTTACAAAAGTAGAGTGATGGCCATGAGTCCCGATGAGTTTGCCAACCTCAAGGTCAACGAGCGCAAACAATTTCTTGCCAGGCTGGAATCGAAATTGAACGCCTACCAGGAAATTGCCGGCAATGTAGATCGATGGTTGAAACTCGATGAGGCTGACGATTCTGCTCAGGAAGTTACAGCGTTGCCACTGACTCTTTTGCCTTAACCCGGATACCTGGAAGTCGTAGGCGTGCCCGACAACATACTCTCAATCGAGGGGATGCAGTACAGCTATTCCAGTCGAGAAGGTAGTTTTACTGTCTCCCTTCCGGTATTGCATTTGATGCCGGGCGATTTTGTTGGACTGGTGGGTAACAGCGGCTCGGGCAAGAGTACAATTCTGGATATACTGGGTTTAGTAAGGAAGCCTGCGCAGGTCGCTCGATTTGAACTATCGGGCTCGTCGCATCCCGCCGTTTCTGACATCAACAAATATTGGCTTGATGGTGACGATGCCGGCTTGTCCAGGGTGAGAGCGCAACACCTTGGGTACGTGCTGCAAAGCGGGGGGCTGTTGCCG
This sequence comes from uncultured Granulosicoccaceae bacterium, assembly GCA_964573105.1. GTDB lineage: Bacteria > Pseudomonadota > Gammaproteobacteria > Granulosicoccales > Granulosicoccaceae > CAKZSB01. The sequence goes on along the minus strand of CAZNIS010000063.1, from coordinate 9,371 downwards.
TTTCTGTGTGTAGGAGAGAATATTGAGTTGCCGAGGCGAATCGCCGGTTTGCCAGTTTCCAGGGCGGAAACTCTAGAAGCTATGGAGTCACTTGGGCTGGATTGGGGGTACAACAAACGGGTGCAGGAACTGTCGGGTGGAGAGCGGCAACGGGTGGCTATATTGAGGGCGATCTCACACCGGCCCAAAGTAATACTGGCAGATGAGCCGACCGCTGCGGTGGATTCACGGCGCGCGCGCGAAGTAGTGGGGATTCTGCGAGACATGTCATCGCTGCACGAATCAGCAGTAGTGATGGTCAGTCACGACCGGGAGTTAACCTCAAGCGTTGCCAATCGAATGCTCACACTGGAGTTGCAGCAGGTCAGTGATGGAAATACTCATTTTAGTGCGGTCCAAAGCACCGAATGATTGCTCCAGCACAGCGGAAGTTTGTTCTGGCTGGCCTTTCATCCAGGTTTTTGAAGACGAGGTTACTCGCCTGGCTCGCGCTAAAGGATGTCTACCACGAGCGTCTGTTGTCTTTTTGTCTGGTTGTTGCACTGGCCGGTCTGGTGGCGCCTCTATTGGTTCTATTCGGTCTGAAGTATGGCGTTATACAAAAGCTACAGACCGAATTGATAGAAGATCCTGTCAATAGGGAGCTAAAACCGGCCGAGACCAGAATTTACTCACCGGAATTTTTTACCCGGTTGCGTGAGTTGCCTGAAGTGTCATTCGTCGTAGAGAGCGTAACGGAGGGGGCGTCTGTTATAAGAGTAGAGGGTGGGGGTGGCTCTCGGCTGGCTGATATGTTGCCCACAGCGGATAGAGACCCGTTGTTGATTGAAAACAATACTCCTGTGCCCTCGTCACAGCAGGTGGTGCTGAGCAAAAAGCTGGCCGACAGCCTCAGCGTCATTGCTGGCGACAGCGTTGTGTTGTCAGCTCAGCGTACTGAAAACGGTGATGTGGTACGCGCAGAGCAAGAGTTTGAAGTGGCAGAGGTTCTGCCGTTGCGAGCGGATGTGTTGGAACGCGCCTACGTACCGAGCCAGTTTGCGCGGGACATCGAGTCTTTTCGTGAAGGGTTTGCCGTGCCAAAAAGAGCTTGGCCAGGGCTCGCGCTCGATGTGGTGCCCGGCTATCAATCCATTATCTTTAGCCTGGACAGAGCCTTGTCGGCGACAGAGGAAAATCGTTTGATCAGCAACTCTGACTTCTTTCATTTCAACGAGTTGACGACGGAACTGTTTGAACAAAAACTGGGGAGAGTTCCACCGGTTAATCAAAAGGTGTATGAGGTCAGCGTGATCGACAAACTGGCTGGAAAAACTTCGGTGGAGCGTGTCAGTCGACGGCTGGAAAATTGGGGGGCGCAGGTCTGGCTCTGGAACCCACCCATGAAAGCCGGACTGCAAATGGGCGATGATTTGGGTGGCGGTGTTGCCAATGCTCGCAGTCGTTCGGTGACACTCGTGACTGACGGTATAGTGGCAGCAAGTGCACCGTCAGAGGCCAGACAGTCGGCGAGCGCTAAATCGACTGGTTCGAGCCTGGAACGGGCGCTACCTCCGGTAGTATATCTTGGCAATGCACAGTCAAGTTTATCAGAGGAGGTTCCTGCTGGATCGGCCATCGCCACACTGAGCGTAGACCTGGGCGAGAGCACAATTCGATTCCCCGTACGTTTAATGGCTGAGCCAGAGGGGAGTGGTCTCAATGGAACCCGTGAAAATTCGATTCGACTGGATGCCGCCTTGCTAGGGAGACTAAGTCAGGGCTTGCAAAGTCCAATCAGGTACAATTCGCTAAGCGGCAAAATTGAACGCAGGGCCCTCGGGGCCAGGGGATTTCGCCTGTTCGCCAGTAGTATTTACAGCGTCGCGAAAGTTCGCGATGAACTGCTCGCAGTGCAGGTGCCGAGCCTGTCGTCGTTGCAGGCGATAATTCGGTTGCAGGCCCTGGATGCGGGGCTGACCAGCCTCTTTCTACTCATTGCCGTTGCCGGTGTAGTAACCAGCATCATTGTGCTGGTGGCCAACCAGATCGGCAGTGTCCAGCGCAAGCGCGAGGCGTTAGCACAAGTGAGATTGCTGGGGCTCTCAAAATCAGAAGTGTCGATGCTGCCCTTGTTTACCGGCGGTTATCTTTCCCTTGCAGGTGGGCTCCTCGGTATCGGCATCGCTTTGACAACAGCATGGGTAATCAATCGGTTTCTTGCGTCATCGTTGGGTTTTGATGACAACGTTTGTGTGATTAGTGGTTTCCATATTGGTTTGTGCCTGACATTGGTGGTGTTGCTCACCATTATCAGTTCAGCCTTTGCGGTTATTTGGACAACCCGGGTGGATCCTGCCGATGGAATGCGCTATGAGTAAATTCAAATCTGAAATACACTTTTTCGCTTTTTTTCTTGTCCTGGTTGCGCTGGCCCTGGTTGGCAATCCCGGCTCAAGAGCACTTGCTTCGCAGTACGCCTGCTATGAGCTGGTGGGTGAAGCTGCTGGCCAAAACCCGCTGGATGATCCTTGCCCGGAATCGACCGATCATCGTGTGCCAATGCCGGGTGGGTTGTACATGATTTTCCGTTCGGTTCCCGTACCTGGAGGAGAGTTTTGGGGTAACCCGGCCCGCAATGTTCAACTTGGAGACCCTGATGCCCGAGTCTTTGAGGGGCCAAGACTGGTCTCGGTGTCTGGATCATTCCCGTCAGATGACGGTGAACACTGGAATATTCTGCTGGGGAAGTACGAAGTTACCGTGGCTCAGTTGGCAACCGTGTTCGGGGCGGGCGACATTAATACCGGATTGCAGGTGCTGGCTGAAAAAAGCCTGTTCGGTGACAGGTGGCTCGAAGCCAGCCGCGAGAATGTATCAAAACACGTCAGGCGTCGGCTGTTAGCCGCGCCAGCGCGAGGATTAGCCATAGCGGACCTTGAAGCTTTTATCAGGTTGTATACACAATGGTGTTACAAGACGCCAACTTGCGTTGATGCGTTACCTCGTTTCGGCAGCCTGCCAGCGTTTTTCAGGCTCCCGACAGAAATCGAATGGGAGTTTTCTGCCCGTGCTCATGAGGAGAGTGACAATCGGATATCAACATTGCCGTTCGAGTTCGGCAAAGCCCCGGATTATGCGTATTTGTCCACAGCCACCAGAGTTCGCGAGGGGCCGACCTCGATCGGGCGATTGCTTCCAACGCATTTTGGTCTCTACGATCTCTACGGCAATGTGTCCGAACTGTTGGATGGGAGGTTTACAGCCGAACTTGGTCAAGGTAAGCCAGGCATGAGGGTTTCTCGTGGGGCATCCTATGCGTTTAACACGCAGGGTCAATCTCTGAGGCCCAGCTCCCGATCAGAAGTTCAGGACTGGCGTCTTGATGATAATGGATCGCTTGTACCTCTGCGCAATGCGAGGCTTGGAATCAGGCTCGCGCTCGGAAGCCATACTGTTCCCGACATCGAGACTCTCGACAGTATCGAAAATTCCTATTCTGAGTATCGCTCGACTGACCGACTTGACAGTGCGTCAGGGGTGTCGACGCAGGCCACGGTTTTGAACACGGTAGAGCCGCTGAAAAAGATCGATGAGCTGGTTTCAGCGCTATCAGAACGTGGATTGCTGTCGAGCAACGATGCGCAGAACCTCAGGCGATATACAAAGTCTGCCCGAACCAACATTAGTGAAACATCGGAGGCGCTGTCTATCGAATTGATTCAGCGATCAACCAATATGTTGGCAGAAAGTGCACGCACACAATTTCAGATTCGTACGACCGAAAGATTGATTTCCGTTCTTTCTTCTTCCTCTACCCCAACCGCAAAGACAGGTGTAGAGCAGGCAGAACGACGAATAGTGGCATTTGAAGCCGCTTTTGAGCAGAAGGTTAAGGATTACAAGAATATTATTTTCAGATTGGCGGGCTATCGCGAATTTGCGTTAAGCAATATTGAGAAGCTCTCGAGCAATGATCCTGAAAGTGTGCTCGGTCGGGGTATTCAGTTGGTGCGGAAACATACTCAACAAGTGCTCGATGGCGATTCTGATGTCGAACAGTGGGACCAGGACATACTAAACGCGTTTTCGGACGATAGTTTGTTTAACGACAAGTAGACTGTCGGTTCGTGGTAGTACTCTTATTGAATTGGCTAATGTAAGAAAGGGTGGATGGAAATGAAACAACTGATGATGGTTCTAGGTGTAGCAGCCGTGATTTTTGTAAGCGGATGCGCTGAGTTGGAAAAAGTCAAGGATGAGCTCACTGGGGGAAGAACGAGCGACTATCCATCTGTTAGCAATACGGTCAAGCAGGGATGTCTTGGTGGGTTTGCTGCCGGCGTGGTTGCAAATCTTGTCAAGCGACAGTTGATCGAGGACAAAAAGTTTGATGCAGGAAAGTTGCTTCGAGACGGAGTGATCGGCGCTATTATCGGTTGTACGATTGCAGAGGGGCTTAACAAACGTCGAGAAAACTTTGCCAGTGATGCGGATCATTTCGATGCCGAGATACTCGATGCACAGTTTCAAAATGACGAAACAAAAAAGCTGGTAGCTCATACCAGATCGCTCACAAACGAAAGTCGCGGTGTGCTGGAACAACTAAAAGCTGATAAGGCCAGGAAAAAGCTCGCTCGTGAGGAGGTGGCGATAGCCAGTTCCAATGCAGCCGCGGACTTGCGCTGGGCTAAAAATGAGTTGAAGGTGGTCGAAAGCAATCTGGAGCAAAGGCAGGCTGCTTCGGCTTTAATGGAGCAGAAGGGAGATAGTCAGCGCGTGCAGTTGATGTCTGCCGAAATAAACGAACTTCAAAGTTATGTTTCGACACTAGAGCGAGAAGTCGCCTCGCTGGCTTCTATCAATGATGCAATTGGGCAACTGGATGCATGATTGATTCTTGCAGACATTAAGCGGGTTTATTGTTGTTCCTACTTTCAACGAGGCGATTATGAGTAAATTCCACTTTGTTTGCGTTGCCATGGTGATAACACTGACGGGTTGCTCAACCAGTGGCAGTACCGATCCAAGACGGGACGATCTGGTTACATCTATAAAGTGTAGCCTTACTGCAGATTGCAGTAATTTCAACGAAGATAAAGAAAGAGATCTGGAAGCCGAGCGTGAGGAATCGAGGCGATTAGAGGCCGAAGCCCGTGCGGCGCAGGCCGAACTCGCCGCCAGTCAGTCGGCAATCGATGAGTTGAATCAAAGTCTTGCAGAGTTGGATGCTTCAATTGTGTCACTAAAGAAAAAAACGGAAGCTGCTTCGCTTGAGTCTCAGGCGAAGAAAGATGAGATTGCCGGTTTGAAGAGAACCCTTGATGACATGGAGAAGGAGGCTGCGGCGCTGGAATCAGACGTATTGAAAGAAACAATCTCTGTCAATGAAGCCCAATTGGAGAGAGACAAGCTGGTCAATCGCCGCCAGGAACTTGAGTCTCTGTTGGAAGAGATATTGTCTAGTCAATGATGGTAACTGTTCACAGCACGCCTGTCGCACCCGTGGGCGTTATCGGTCGTAGCCTGGCCGGCCGCCTCGAAATACCCGTGTATGTTCCGTGCCGCTGCGCGCCCCGGACACTCCTATCCCACGAGCACGACAGACGCACTGTGAACAGTCACCAAAAATGCACTTACACGGCGTGAACACTTACTCAATGATGTGGGTTGGGCCGTCTCCCGGTGTTTGTTTCACTAACTGGTCGTGGACGAATGGCGTCATGACGGTTCAAGATCGGTAGGCGGTTCTGCTGGAAGTAGGTGCGGCCGGCCAGGTGCGGCCGGCCAGGTG
>CAZNIS010000063.1:0-3498 GCA_964573105.1 uncultured Granulosicoccaceae bacterium | reverse complement strand
GGTAGGCGGTTCTGCTGGAAGTAGGTGCGGCCGGCCAGGTGCGGCCGGCCAGGTGTGGCCGACTCACTCCTGCCGAATGTGCACGACAGACGCACTGACTGCGACTGAAAGAGCGTCTGCTATGGCGTGAACACATACCTACAATCCAGGCGCGCTTGCCTAACGGGCTGCAGCCGGGCAAGCTAGAGGCTTCACTGCCTGGAGCTGACATGCCCACTGAACCAATCTTGCTGGAAATATTCAACGACTACGTCTGACCCTGGTGTTATCTCAGTACCGTGCGTATTGAAAAGCTCCAGCAGAACTTCAACATCAAAACCCGCTTTGTGCATTTTCCGCTGCACCCGGAAACACCGCAGGAGGGGCGCACACTCGAGGCGCTGTTTGGCTGTGGACCGGCAGAGATCGAGCAGAAAAATGCCAATATGTCTGGGCTGATGCAGGCCGAGGGGCTGCCGTATGGCAAACGCACCCATACCTACAACAGCCGGCTGGCACAGGAGCTCGGCAGCTGGGCGGTCCATCAACCGGGCGGCGAGGCGATACACGATCTGCTGTTCAAAGCCTATTTTGTCGACAACAAAAACGTCGGCGACCGAGACGTCTTGCTCGATGTTGCCGAGGCCGCGGGGCTTGATCGACAGGTGGCGGCGAACGTGCTCGACGATCGAACCCACAAGCAACAGGTTGACGATGACTGGGCGCTGTCGCGCCGCTATGGTGTCACCGGGGTGCCGACCTACGTCGCCGGTGGCAGTGGTGTGGTTGGCGCGCAACCGTATGAGGTGCTTGAGCGCTTGTTGACCGAGGCCGGCGTGGAACGCAGCGACGCGTAAGCGCTCGCGCAAGCTCGGCCGATACCTGATGATTGATCCAACGGCAACCGACCACTGCAGCGAGGGTATTCGTCAGTTCGTGCGCTGGCAGGCCAGCGCAATGGGCCATATCGATGCGGCGATCGCAGCCGATGATCAGGCCGCATTGCCGCAGCTGGTCAAGGCGTGGATGCTGATCGGTGGCCGGGATGCGCAGTTTTCAGAAACCACCTCGACGCTGGCAGACGAGGCGCAGTCGCGGCTGTGTTCACATAATGAGTGCGAGCGCCGCTTGCACACCGCTTTGCGCTCGGCACAAGCCGGGCAGGGTGTCGAGGCGGCAACTGAACTGCAGATCCTGTTGCATAGCACGCCAACCGATATTCTGGTCCACCAACTGATCCAGAACGAACTCTTCTGGATGGGCCGTGCCGATTGGATGCGCGATGTCACCGAACACGCGGCTGACGCCTGGAGCCAGAATCACCCGGACTATGGCCCCTATCTATCGCTGCGCGCGTTTGCAAGCGAAGAGGCAGGCTACCTGGCCGATGCCGAACGCTATGGGCGCGCCGCGGTCGAGATCAATCCGGCCGATGTTTGGGGCGCGCATGCCGTCGCCCACGTACCTATTCACAGCACGCCTGTCGCACCCGTGGGCGGTGTCGGTCGTACTCAAATACTGATGTATGTTCCGTGCGACCTCCTACCCCACGAGCACGACAGACGCACTGTGAACAGCCACTGAAAAACGCCTGTTGCGGCGTGAACGCCTACGTCGCCCACGTGTTGTTGATGAAAGGCGACATGCGCAACGGGGTCGATTGGCTGGAGACATTGTCCGGCAACTGGGGGCAGGCCAATCAGTTGCGCCACCATTTGTGGTGGCACGTGTGTCTGTTTCTGCTTGAACTGAATCAGCACGATCGCATTCTGCAACTGCTGACCAGCGAAATTCGCAATCCTGACTCGGCACTGGTACAGGCCGCACCGGCGGCGGCGATTGATATCCAGAATTTTGCTTCACTGCTGCTCAGACTTGAACTGTATGGTGTTGATGTAGGCGATCACTGGCAGACACTTGCCGACATCTGCGCCAACCGAGTACACAACCACGGCAACGCCTTTTGCAACATTCACGACGCGATGGTGCTGGCAGCAACCGGCCAGTTCGACAAGCTCGATGAATTGATCGCCAGTATGCGATCTCAATACCGTGAAGACAGTGGTTCAGTGGCACTGGCGTACAACGCGGCGGGCATACCAGCGTGCGAGGCGATGCGCGCGCATCGCAAGGGCGATTATGAAGCGGTGTTGCGATTACTCGGCGGCACGCGGCACGATTTTATCTTGCTGGGCGCCAGCCATGCACAGCGCGATGTATTGTTTCACGTGCTGGTGCATGCGGCCAGGCAGCTTGATCGTGGGGAGTTGGTGCAGGTGTTTGTACGGGATATTGAACGAGCGGGTTTTTGTGCAGTGCCGCAGCGTGCGGCTTATCGGCATTAGGTTGTTGGCATTTGGGCTGGGCCGGCGTTGCCATGTGTGAGTGTAAACCGGGTAGCTCGATTTGGCGAATGCCAAGCGCCTTTTGCCTTTAAGAATTGGTAGATCGATTAGCACAAGTCAGGCCCCAATCGTCAGCAGTTTGTCCTTTTATGTCGCTGGAAAACTGAACGCGAGAGCGAGGCTGCTGCTGTCGTCCTCGTTCACGCGTCGGGTTTCCACTAAACGTATCGAGCAGCCTTGCTGCCCGAAGCATCCGCCCGGTGTTTTTGTAAATGGCCTCGAAAATCGGACACTTGGTTAGGATGGTGCTCGACGGTGTTCCCGGATGGCGGCATTGCAGCGATCACCGTGCAGGCGGCAAATCCGATCACCAAAAATGCCCTGGACCGCCGCTATATTCTCTTGGTCCTGAATAATGGACAATCTGTTTTCGAATCTACAAGCTACAAAATTCACGTTAAGAAAGACTGGCAGCTAGAAACGGTGATTGAAATCGAGGCACGCATCCTGGCACTCAGTTATCCCGAATAGCAGACCCTGTTCCGGTTAGGGAAAAAGACCAGTATTTGGCCTGGCATATTTAGTATAGTTGTGATCCAGGACTCGAAGGCAAAGATTTGGAATCGTCTTGAAAGATTTTCACGGTAATGGACAAAAAGGCGACTGCCAGGCGTGCAGGCAAGGTTTGGAAAAGTTGCAAGCGTCACTGGCCGATCGCACTGCATGCGCAATGAGCACGCTAAAACAGATCGTGTATGCCGGAATGCTAACCGGGTTGTTGACTACTCAGACCTATGCCGCCGACACTTACCGTGTGAGTGTCGGCCTTAGCGGTTCGAACGGGTTTGCCTTGAGCTCTTCAATAAACGGTGATGGGCGTTTTGTGGCGTTCCAATCCGATGCCTCCAATCTTGTCCCCAACGATGGAAATCGCGTGGGGGATATATTCGTACACGATCGAATGGATGGAAGCATTGAGCGCGTAAGCGTCAACTCTGGCGGAACGGGGGGCAATGGCGATTCCTTTTCCCCATCAATCAGCGGTGATGGCCGTTTTGTGGCGTTCCAATCCGGTGCCTCCAATCTTGTCCCCAATGGTAAAGATGGAAATCTCGTGGAGGATATATTCGTACACGATCGAATGGATGGGAGCATTAAGCGTGTGAGCGTCAAT
>CAZNIS010000062.1:16488-42162 GCA_964573105.1 uncultured Granulosicoccaceae bacterium | reverse complement strand
CCGGCTAGGTGCGGCCGGCTAGGTGCGGCCGCCAGGTTACAACCAACACCGCCCACGGGGGCAATGGGGACGCCTAGTCGAGGACGCCCAATCTCAGGCGTACTATGAACAACTTCTACACGGCACTAGCACTGAAACACAGCACTCAGCCGTTTCTCCTTACTAGCCGGCGATACCATCTCGCCAGCACTAATAGGGCGAGCCAAAGCTCCAGCGCACCGAAGAACGCGCCTGCACCACCCAGCCCCATCCCATCTGCGGCCACTTGACCGTCGTCGCTGTTACCATCGCTTTCATCAGTCTCCAAGGGGTCTGCAGGTTCGACGCTGACATCTTCATCTACGTTGGAACCGGGTTCATTGTTCGAATCCGAGCTGCCTTCCATCTCGCTCTGCTCTGTAGAATCACCGCCTGCCCCCTCTTGCGCATCCGATTCAGTTTCATCGTCGGGTGGAGGTTCGTTTTCGTTCTCACTGGCTGAGGGTGGATTGGCTGGGTTGTCTTCGTTTGCGGGAGTGTCGTCTTCGTTGGAATCAGGCTCGTCTTCTGTGCCTGATTCAGGCTCTCCAGCGACCTCGCGCTCATAGGCGCCTATGTCACAACCGCTGCCCTGTGGTCTTGCTACGCCTCGCTGGTCTTTTGACGATGTACCGTCGTTGCAGTTGCCAGCATCTATGGCGTCGCTGGCGGCTTGCAGCGCGTGGGTTTTACCGAGACCGCCATTGTTGTCGAGCGGTAGTAGTGCGGTGCTGCCGAATGGTATGTCTGATTGTGCGTTTAGATTACAAGTGCCGTCAGTTTGCAGGTTGTAACCGCGCGATGTTACAGCGGCGGAGCCGCTGCATTCATCACCATCGCCGTTTCCGATCACGATGGTATTGGACATCTGCAATTCTCCGGCATTGCCTACCTGGTGGTTGCCGTATCCGGGGTGAATGTTATAGGCGATGGTGCTGCTGTTGATGCGCATCAAGCCTTCGTTCGCAACCACGCCCTCGGAGTCAACGGATTCGTCTCCTACTGATGCAAAACCCGCACGATTGGTGCTGATCGTGCTGTTCAGAATATCGGCGACGCCTGCGTTGAAAATGACGAGCCCGGAGACCTCGTTGTTGGTAACGCCGGTGCCGCCGACGATCAACACGCCGTTGCTGTTGATCAGGGATTGATCTCCCCTATTGCCATCGATCGAGGAGTCGTAAATTTCAAGCGTGCCTGCGTTCGAAAACAGGCTGCCGCTATTGGTGATCGTGCAGTCAAAAAGCTTAAGGGTTGCACCGGCACTGTTAGTGATCGAGAACACGTTGTTGGTCCCTAACCCGGTTATTACACATTCGTCGAGCTCGACGATGCCCCGATTCGTTGCAACAGCGCCGGCACTGGCAACGTGGCTGTCGATCGTCACATCAACACCATTGATAACTCCGGTGTTGATGAACACCGAGTCATAGTTGATGATATTGCTGAATTGGTTCACTCGCCGTAGATTCAGCACTCCCCTGTTAAATACGCTTGCGTTGTTGCCGTTGTTGTAGGCGATATCGGCATCTGTAATGGACGCTGTGCCGGTGTTATAGATGGCGCTTCCATCGTTTTGCCGCCCTCTGGTCAGATCGATACCTGTGATTTCAAGCGACACGCCGGGCAACACTCTCAATACACGGTTCTCGCCCAGGGCATCGAACACCAGTCCATTGGAAGCCGTGATGATGACATCGCGCTGAATGACCACTTCCGGCACTGGCAAAGTGCCGCTGCAGCTGATGGTGATGTCGCGCGCGCTTTCCAGTGCGTGAGAGAGTGTCTGCGGATCGGTACCGTCACCGAAAGTCTCACAGTTGCTCACCGTAGCACTGCTCTGACGATCATCGGCAGGTTCGACACGCTGCAGCACCACGTCGCTGATATCGACGTGCTGGTCCTGTTGCAATTCGATCGTCTGGCCGACTGTATTGTCCAGATAGATCGTGCCCTCGTCCGGATAGGGATCTTCATCGGTGTAGCGGATGAAATTCTCATCCAGATACTCGATTTGGTAATCGCCGCTGCTCAAGGACTCGAATCGATATCTGCCGAAAGCATCAGTGAGACGACGCTCGGTTTGCCCGGCATTGCGCAAAATCACGGTGATACTGGCAAGCCCTCTGCCCTGATCATTGCGCACAAACCCGGCTATCTGCCCATCGGCCAGCGCAGCAGGCGATATCACTATCGAAATCAGCGAAAATATCAGTAGGCGCACAGTCATCATCGGATTATCAATCAGTTACGACTTGCCCCATTCTGTCATGACGTGTTCAATCGTGTCAAACCAGCGGCCTCCAGGGACCGATAGACACCCTGATTTAAACTCGACTGGATATACTCCTGGTTATTAGGTTGTGTACCGGGTCACGTGATCAGGCACTAACCAGTGAAGGTTCTTCGCTACAGAGAAACAGGCTCTGCAGATCGCTCAATGAGAATCGGCTACGCACAAGTCATAGAGCAACTGGCGCTACTCGCGCATTTGCAACTTTTCAACCCGGTTGTCATTGGCACTCCACCGCTGGGCCTTGCAATCGACACAAGTGATATCGACATCGCCTGCCACGCTACCGACCTGGATCACTTCGAAAACCATATTGCCAGCCAATACAGCGACCTCCCCGGTTACCGCAAACAGGCTGTAGCCATCCAGGATTGCGAATCGCTTGTTATTCAATTCCACAAGCGCGCCTGGGATATTGAAATTTTTTGCCAGCCGATTCCCACCGATCGACAATGGGGTGTACGACACTTCAGAATCGAACAACGTTTGCTTGCGCTATCTCCATCGCTGCGACCAACTATACTGAAGTTGAAACAAGCAGGACTAAAAACGGAGCCGGCTTTTGCGCACGCCCTGCGTCTTCCGGGAGACCCGTACAAAGCAATTCTGGAAATCGAAAACCTGGGTGACACTGAACTACTATGCCTGGCCCGGCATCACGCGACATCGCTTTAACGGACAACCAACGAGTGAAAGCTAAAATCGACTTCTCGACATACAGTTTGAGTCAGCTGCAGGAATCGGCAAACAGCATCGATCGGGAGCAATTTCCCGAGCGGGCTCGCGAAATCGATGCGCTTATCATCGAGAAGCAAAGTGCATTGCCGGATTGGAATCCCAACCGATACTACTACACCAGAAATTTTCTCAACCTCGCCAGTAGTATGTTTGTATTGCTAGTGATCGGTATTTTCTTTTTCTGGTACGTCTCCAGACTATTCGAAGTCGCCCAAACTCCATCCCCCCTGGAGGCGTTGTTTGTCGTGCTTTGCAGCGGCTTCGGCTTGTATTTCTCCTACCGATACGCCAGAACCTACTATCGCCTGCAAAACAAACAGCGCTACATCGAATTCGGAGACAGCACCATCTCTCTGCCCGTCGATTCAAACTCCCTGGATACAGTGGAGATACCAATAGAGGACTTGCATGAGGTCTATTATCGTGAAGACCGCAGGTCCAGTGCGATCCTGGACCTCGTTGTTGTATACGGCCGGGGACACAGCGCATTTATCCAGCGACGATACTTTACGCCAGACGACTTCGACGCGATCGCCGGGAGACTTGCACAGTTGTGCAATATCGACGACATAGTCTACCGGCCTTTTAACTAAAAGAGCGTACATCAATGTTGGCGCCAGGCCCGACATCAAAACAGATCAACAGGACCCTAATCATCCGCAAGCGATGCGGGCCGCGCAGCGAACTGCGCAACCCGCCCACCGTGAAACGTTAGTTGCGAGTAATCGAGACTTCCAGGTAGCGCGTACCAGGCTCAAAATCAAACGCCGGGTTCTCTGAACCGTTCTGCCCTGGATGCGGCATAATCGCACCGTTTTCGTTATCGGTGAGATTAGGTTCAGTACCACACGGCGGCACCCAGTAATCAAGGGTGAGCACATTGGTTTCGGAGCCTGCATCATAGATGGGCGCCATGAATGTTTCTGTCTGATCCGATGACAATGTGTGCGAATCGACAGCTGAGAAACCATCGTTAGTACAAACCACCATACTGATGATAGTCATCACTTGATCCGGCGACGACAGATCGAGTTCAACGGTGGCGCTCATCCCCGGCAACAATGGGCCCGGATTGTCGGAATCTGCGAAACCTAAACCAACAGCACTGGCGCGGCCCTGATCCAGCAGGTAGCCCAACTGCTCCACCAACGGCGCATTGTTACCGTTTTCAGCTATTGCGACCACTGACGCGTTGGCGGGCTGTCCGACTTGAAACAGGCGCATACCATTGTCAGCGTTGGGGGCATTGTGCAACACAACTACCGGAGGCGTCATCGGTTGTGATTCGGACGTGTTGGTTAGTGTAACCGTGAGGCTGCTTGTCTCTGGCGCGGGATTTGATCCGTCGTCACCGGCACCCGAATTGTTGTCTCCGTCAGCAATGCCGATGACCAGATCACCATTGTCATTGGTGGACAGCACGAGGTTGACATCTTCGCCATCTGCAAGATCTGACTGGATGGTATCAAGTGTATCAGCGCCACAAGCTGTCAGTGAGGCGATGATGGCCGCGCTCGCAAAAGTCTTTAGACCCTGCGAATAGCGACTGGAAATTACTGTGCGTAGCTTGTTTGACATTGTCGAATGGACCTCGAAAGATATTAAAAATTTGCAGTAAGGATGCAGCGCGGACAATCCAAAGTTCCAAATACGTTTGGCACTTCACGAGTTGCTCCGGCCAACCGGCAGGCCCAGGCTCAATGCTCGACCCTGACCTGATTAACTCGCACGCCACTGGCTGTGACTACTCGACTGCGAATAAAATCTTTCGAATCTCTGTATTTGATAAATTTGTTATAAATTTTTCGTCAGTCGTGACAATGAATTCATTTTGTTTACAGACAGACCATTGGGGGTTAACAGCTTGAGACAGGGCAACGGGCTACACACGGTCACAGGTAGAAAATTAGGCTGGCGGCGACCCTGGATTACTGGCACCGTTCATCTGCTGTCTGCCAATCAGGCCAGGATTAATGCTCGGACAGACAATTTACCAGCTGCCTTTAAACCATCGTTTTGCCATCAGCCTGTTGGACGATGCACCTGCAGCCGTGCAGTTGCGCGCGCACATGCAATGCCGACCTGACTCGACTGCCTGATGCACCTGGCTGCGCCTGCATCGATTTGCCCATTCATCTGCCCTGTTTTGCCGGAGATCTTTCGAGTGTGGTATCCGGCGCGACTTGTTATAGTGGCTGCAACGTCCACCAGGTGGCGACTGATCCGCCACCAGGCACCACCACTACCGCCGCCGACGGAGGAAAACGCAATGAGCGGGTTACCGATTCAGGATTCTTCACCTGTCGACTATGGTGAAGCCGAAGCGCAAATGGAGAAATACCGCGCAGCAGGTACCCGGCGCGCGCTCGCCCTCGATAACCGTGGCCCGATCCGGTTTAGCGATGACGGCTCACTCGACAAACAAATTCTGGACGCCTACTGGAAGTATGGCTTTTACGTCTTCACCAATGTCCTGACAGCCGAGGAGCGAGCCGATCTCGAGCAGGACGTGACCGCCCTGCTGGACAATGCACCGCTGACGCGCGGCGGCAAGGTCGACCGCCATGGCCGTCCGGCACTGGGCGCCAACTGCAAGGGACGCAACGTATCGATGGTCAAACCACTATCGGATATCTACGGCGGCACCGGCGCGAACCACGGCCGACATCCCACGGCTATGGCCGAGCCGATTGCAGGCTCGGACGCTCCCGAGTTTGTCATGCAATTGTTACTTGGGCCGCTACAGCACTCCGAGGCCCATCTGCGGCTCTATGGGCACCCACAGATGTTGGCAGTGGCCGAGGCGGTTAACGGCCCCGACTTTGTGCCGTTTAATGAGGCGATCTGGGTCAAGCTGCCTCGTCTGGGTGGCTCGGTGTCATGGCATCAGGATGGCTGGACACACTGGGACTGCCCGACACTCGACGCCGGCACCCACGGCTTCAATTTTATGGCGCAGCTCTACGGCTGCGACGCCAGCAACGGCCTGTGGGTGGTGCCCGGCTCACACAATCAAGGCAAAGTCGATATCAAGGCCATGGCAGCCAAAGCCGGTTCTGACCGCCTGCCGGACGCCGTGCCACTGATCTGCGATCCCGGCGACATTGTGATCTGCAATCGACAGGCAGTACACGGCTCGTTTGCTAACACCAGCGATGCCATTCGAGTCACCCTGAACTTTGGCTTTCATCGCCGACGTTCTGTACTGAACGTGCGCAGTGGCGGCGTACACAACCCGGTGTCACTCTACGACGACAACTACATCAGCCAACGCTCTCGCGTTATCGCCTATGGTATAAACGCTCGCAGCAAACGCTTTCAGCATGAAAAACCATACCGATACGCACCGCTTGCGGACAAAATGACAGAGTTTGAATGGAACGACGAGGCGAAAGCATCCATGCATGACTACAATCTGCAGGATATGGGGATATAGCACTACGCGGGTTAATGCAAATGTATAGCCCTACTGCTCAGTGGAGGTAACGCAGGTATTCGTAGTTACCAACCGGGGTTCAATTAGTGCGTATTTTTCTTAGCCGGTAGGTCCGTTATCTTCAGCGCCCAATTAAGCAAAGGCAACTACATCTGGATGATTGGTGTTTGCGGGAAAAGGTGACTAGTGTCTGTGGGATATCAGATCATTGGTTCGCAAGTGGACAAAGACGGCGAGCGCTACCGCGCCGCTCGCCGTCCGTACACATCTACCAGGATCGGACTACACGCCAGACGGTATTGGCCGTATCATTGATCGGTCGCTCGTTACGCACCAACCAGTTGCCGACATCGCCAATCCAGCCGCCACCAGCGACCATCTCGAGCTGCTCATCCGATAGTTCGCCATCTGAACTGGATTGCATTTTCAAGAACTCACCGGCGCTCTTTGCTTCGTCAGCTGAAAAGGTATAGCCGTGTTTCGCGCCAACACCCACTACGGCCTGCGAAGCGTCCTGACCGCCGCTTTCGGCACTCGACAGTGCATCGACGAGATCCTTCATTACTGAATCATCTTCACCCGCCTTTACCACGAAATCTTGAATACTCATGTCAATTCTCCTTTTGCTGTAAATACAATAAGCCCCGTCCTTTTGCGGGACAGGGAAATTGTCTTTAAATTCATTCTTGTTGTCAAATACACCTGTATCTACTGCTACTTTTAAAAAAATCTAATAAAATCACTTACTAAGTTCCGGTTTGCCCTAAAAAACCAGACAGATAGATCTATTGCCCGGGTAAAATTACCCGCAACACATTAGAGTAGTAATAAAGAAACTAATTGAAACCAACCGAACATTGTTATCGCACAACAGCAAATAGCTACTTTAGGTCATTGAATTCTTTTTTTAAGTATGATCAGAAACGATCATAACCAGCACCTGCAGCAACAAAACTCCTTTTTATTTAGCGCATACGATAATGCAGACAATAAAAACTCCAGCATAACGCAGCCGTCATTTACAGGATAGAGATTGTCAGGAAATGAAAATGATTGCAGAAACCGGCATGCAAACTAAACTGACTACAGAATTATTCGCCTGCCCGGCAAAGACACAATTGCCAATGAGCACATGGGCGTAGGAATCCCTTGCATCACACGCGCCAGACGCACCACTGTTTTTGTTTACCGGCTACCAGGCTGCGGCTACCGCCGTAGGTGTTCACGCGATCGCAAATGCTTGTCCAGTGAATTTCACAGTGCGTCTGGCCGGGCACCGCCGTCTACCCATGGAGTAAGAGTGTCCAGAGCGCGTAGCTACACGGAATATTAGGGGATATGGCAGCGGCCGGCCAGGTGCGGCCAGCCAGGTCAGAACCAACACAACCCTGGGAGACGACAGCGACGCCCAGTCATGCGTTCTGTAACCAGTTACTGTAACCAGTCACCTACCTGCCCTGGCACGGTAGGCGCTTACAGCACGCCTGTCAGTAACGCCCTGGAGATAAAATCCCATTGGGATCGATAGATCGCTTTAACTGCTCCACTATCGGCGACAGTGATGAGCCAGCACGTGCATGCGCCATACTGTGAGCACCGAGCCGGCTTGGGAGGTATCCGCGCTCATTGCACCAGCTCATCACCTCGTCGTGGCAGGCCATTGCGGCCGCATCCGATTCCGGATCGCGATCATAGATTATGCCCAGCAGCAATTGCACAATTCTGCCATTTTGGATATTCAAAGAAATGTTCGGCTCTATATTATGTGCAAAACAAATCTTCTCTACTTCTGATACCGCTTCGACGACCAACTCACCATCTGCGGGCACCAATGGCGATAACCAAATCAAGCCACAGTTGTCACGATGAGGGTCCATGTTCCCGGAAGGATTCTGCTTTTTTCTCCAGTACACACTTTTAACGTTTTCATCTGTCGGCACACCACCCCAGGCACCCGTTGCTTCGATATCACTGCCAATAGACACAGCGTCTATATAATCACCACACAGAGATTTGAGATACGCGAGCTTGGCATTGGCGATGTCCTCAGTCGGCGCATAGATACCCAGTGTCCCCTTCCATGGCGCTGCCTTACCCAGGCGGTCGAGGTCTATCGGCGTTTCGCCGCTCATCAAATTCCAAGGGTAGCGCCCAATACCTGCCAGCGTCTTATAGATATTCCAGATAACCGCCGAATTCTTGCCCAGTACACCCTCCAGCACTGCCATGGACAATGCGTCGATTAGTCCGGCAAGAGACTCACGTTCCGCCACTCTGAACACTACGCTAGTGAGATTCCTCGGGCGCGGCATCAACCACACCGTCATTCTGGTGACCACGGCGAAACTCGATTGCGTAAACAAACCGTTTAGCGAGGGACCGAGACCATAGTTATGCAGGTGACTAATACTGGATGAATCGAACTGGCCAAAATCCGTACGAACAATTTCCCCTTCCGGCATGACGACCTCCAGGTTGCAAATCGTCGCCAGTCTGTCTCCATACGGCCCAATCCCGTCTCCGCGTTCAAGCGCATTGCCAATCAGGCTGCCACCCGGAGGCCCGCCGGTGACCGACAGCATTAGATTACTGTCTTTATCACTTAAAAACTCATACAGCTGCTGAAAGGACACGCCCGGTTCTACCGTCACGTAGGCGTGTTGTTCGCTGTAATCAACGATACGATCCATGCGAGATAAGTCGAGAAGCGCTGTGACGTCTTGAGGCGCGAGCTTAGAGCCAAGACCCCAGTTGTAACCACGACTAAACGGGTACACCGCCAGTTTATACTCGTTGGCCACTGCGAGACACTGAGACACTTCAGCTGCAGACGCTGGTCTAAGCAGGCATCGCACCGCTGATGAAAAATCATAGGTATTGCCCAGATGAGCATCCAGCTCTGGACTATCCTGCAACAGGTTTGAAGGCCCCAGAATACGCTGCCACTTTTCTATGGCACTGATGGCGTTGTCAACAGTTTGCATAGGTTCGATACCATTGGACAAGACAATTGGGCTAGACGGCTTCGCAGTGCTGTTCTGCCGCTGACAGTGACGGCTGCGGCGCTCGCTTACCATGCAATAATTGCCTGAGTTTGCGAGACGCCAAAAAATACCGTTGCGAGGGTAACTGCTCAGTGAGACCCGCCATATTCTGCTGATGAGCTGTCATTCTGGCATGGCTCTCGTCAGCGTTGGCAAGCGCCAGTATCGCGTGAGTACTCTGTGGCATTTTGCCAAACCCCGCCAGCATACAGCAGTAGGAATAGTCTGGGAAAAGTGCACCCAAAGTGCCGATGCGCGTATTCGTGGGCCAGCGCTGCTTCCACAAATCGAGGTGTTTCGCCAGCTTGGCCGGTACGCAAACCTGGTCCTTGATCGATTGCCAGAACGGCGTATCCTGCCGATCGCTCAGTATGTAATGCATCACGAGAAAATCCCGGATTTCCTCGTAGTGCCCATCCATCTCCTCATTGAAACGGTCAGCCAGTTGCGGTTCGCAGTATCGGCCTGGGAAATTCTCTATCAGCGCGAGTATCCCGCGTTCGATCAGATAGATTCCTGTTGACTCCAGCGGTTCGATAAACCCGCCCGATAAGCCAATGGCTACGCAATTTGCCACCCAGCCGCGTCGTGTCTTGCCAACCCTCATCTTGATGTGATTAGCTGGAAGACCATCGGCGGCAGAGCCGAGAAAAGATCGAAACTCTGTCTCAGCCTGATCTGGATCAAGGTAATCACTCGCATAGACATAGCCCGTGCCTGCGCGCGATGTCAGCGGAGTTCGCCAGGACCAGCCGCTACTTAGCGCTGTGGCGGTAGTATAGGGCTCTGAGCGGTTGGTATTGCCGTTCATGTCGTACGGCATCTGAATCGCAATTGCACGATCACACGGCAGGCACTGCTTGTAACTGTCAAACGGCTCATTGAGCGCTTTATTAATAAGAAATCCACTGAAACCACTGCAATCGATAAAGAGATCAGCATCGATTTCACCACTATCCCTGCACACGACAGACTTGATCGCACCGTCGTCCCGCAGCTGGACACCCTGAATGGTATCGACCTTGTGATTTACGCCGAGTGCCAGCGACTTCTTGCGAAGAAACGTGGCCAGCTTTCCCGCATCCAGGTGATACGCGTACAACGCCTCGTGCGTGTAGTCTGGTGCATCAAGTGTCCGCGGTGCTTGCAGAGATTCGCAGCAACGCGCTTCGTGAAAACAATCATGCATTAACTGGTGAGGCGGCACACTGCTACCGTCATCGAGGTTGAGTCTCAACCAGTGATCGAGGATCGAAAGATACTCATCATTTGATCCACGAAGATCACCAAAAGGATGCCAGAAATACTGATTTTGATTTTGCCGCCAACCATCAAAGCGAATACCCAGCTTGAACGTGGCGTCACACTCGAGCATCAATTCAGATTCGGATATACCTAGATGTCGAAACAGATTGACGATGGTGGGCAATGTGGCTTCGCCAACCCCAACCGTGGGAACATCCGAGGCCTCGATAAGACTCAACTCGATTTTACTGCCGACGCGTTCTTTTATGACCGATGCCAGGCAAAAGGCAGAAAGCCAGCCCGCAGTCCCGCCACCAACAATGAGAATTCTTTGCGGCGCCGATTCGACATCGCCTTTTCCTTTGGCAAACATCATCCTTGTCTCCACAGTTTTAATACCACGTTTAGCCTTCGTAGCAACAACGCATACGTTTTCGTCAGCACAAACGCATCGATTTTGAATTGTTCAGATAATGCACAGCACTGTCAACTTAGCGCGAACATGCAGCGAATCGCGGAAACCACTTTAGCTTCTTGTTTTTCCTTCATAATCAGCAATTTAGACATTGGAGCGATTTGGCAGGAACTGGTATTTGGGTATCATTACCCGAATTTTCTCGCGAATCGTCGAATAGCTTCAAAGGCCGAATCCGGATAGTCACAACAGATTCCAGCATGAATATTGACACCGCTTACAGTCGTGCAGACACGCAGAGTACAACCGGTAATCCTCAGATACGCCCGCAGGGAGATCGACGCCTTACATGAAAGGCTGGTTCCTGCATAAACACACTTTCCATGCTCGCGGTCCACATCAGGCACCCAGCCTATTGTGGTACTAAACCCCGTTTTTATCGGACTATAGATCTATGCAATAGGTTACCATTGCACTTATTGTTTTGTTGGATCATTGCGATACCGCGCCTGCCACACAACGGTACGTGCGCAAATGCAGCAGATTAAATGGAGATTATCAGTGCGCGCACCGATCTCAGACTACGGAAAGTTCTTCCTCAGCTCCACCGAGTATTCAGAGATAAGACCGGAAAGTGAATCGCAAGCGATTCAGATAGTTCGAGACGCACTCTCCTCGAATACAACATTGCGTATTCGCGGCAGTGGCCATTCACTGTCCGGAATGACCCTTCCGCGGGCAGGTGAGTTGTTGTTGCGCACCGATGCATTGCGCCAATACCGTTTCGAAACTGATCACACTATCACTGTCGGTGCCGGTGCCGTGATGTGGGACATTCGGGATTTCGTTGAACAATTCGGTGCAAGCCTTCCGGTTTACAACGGCGGCTGGGCCGGGCCAACGTTGGGCGGGTATGTCAACGCGGGTGGCATGGGGCTGCGCGTGCCACCTCAGGAACAGGAACGCGCCAAGGCCGCTCAACCCGCCGAAGCCGGGGCGCAAGAACTCGTGTCAATCTCGGAGGTTCACGGCGGATTCTGGGAACAGGTGCACCGCATACGAATAGTCGACGGATCGGGCCTGGTGCATGACATTACAGAAGAGGACCCTCGCTTTCCCTGGTTATTCGCCTCTTGCGGACAGTTTGGTTTAATCCTGGAAGCGGAGCTAAAACTGATCTCAAACACGACCGCGCCACTGGCTTTGCCCACCGGCCAGAGCGGCGACATTCCCTTGCAGAACGAAACCGATCCATTGGAAACCAATGGCCTTGCGCCGGGAACGGGCATGTCATGGATTTACTGGTTCAGTTATCTGGTTCCGCTTGATCGCGAAGCCGAAGCCTGGGATTTTGTTGACGAATGGGCGAAGCGTCATCGAGAGATTCTGCGGCCATCGGGTGGCTGGGTGGGGCCCGTGCATGACGGAGCACCTATCGGGTTTCGATATCTCGTTCGCCACAAACGATTCACGCCACCACTGCTTTATCCGGATCCTGGTGACTTCCTTTTGATGGGCGTGATGGCCTGCTGCGAGGGAATAGGTCTTGATCAACAGGAAGAAAAACTCAAAGCGGCGGAGGTTGAGTTCGTTGAGCAAGCACAGGCGCGCGGGTGGAGCCTCTATGCACAGGCAGAGAATCTTACACGCAGTCTGAACTACCATGACTATCTGGGCCCGGATCGATATGGCTACTTTCAAAAATTGAAAGCCGAATTCGATCCGAAAGGGCTCATCAACCCGGGCGAAATCTTCGACCAGGAATCCGAACCTGTGCGCACAACTGTTATTCGACAGCTAGCGCGCGCCAAATCGCTTCTTGGCCTCACAAAAGCCAAGCGCTAGAAAAACCCTCTAACGCTAGTCCAGGAGCAGGAAAGAAGGAAATTCTTCGGGGTCCAGGCTTCTTAGCAGTTGATAACCGATACCGGCAATACCCTGGAAAAGACCGGGGTGTGGCTCATCAAACACGCCAGGCAAACAGATCTCTTTGCCCGACAATTCATAGCGCGTTAGAAAACCTGCAACAATCGCGTCTGCCAAGGGCCGTGACCTGGTGTTGTGCAAGTATTGTTCGGCCCGGCCCAACTCGCCAACGCATACCTGATCCGATGCCAGCGGCGCCCGAACATCCGAATGGACATCCGGACCTGCGACAGCACTCATATCAAAAACAAGATCAGTTCGCCGCTGAACGGCATTAACCACTGCGGCTAGCCCGGCTGCGCCGAAGCAACTGCTCTGATCGAGCTGGTTCTTTCGCAGGAGGCTTTGTAGTTTGCTATCGCCGAAACGTGCGATGTCCGTTTCGATCAGCTGGATACCAAGATCCAGAATCCCGGTTCGACCTGTCTTTGTACCAAACTTGACGAAAGCACAACCCAGCCCGGCCGCACCTGTTGCCACCCCCCAGAGCGGCCGCCCCTCGTTGCAAAAAAGCTGATTGCTATTGACGAGATGTTCTACATCCGCTGATGCCATGGCTTGATCGACAACAACGCCTGCCGCCTGTAGTAGCGTTTCATCATCAGCAATAGTGGCGATCACGGTTAACGCACTGATAACACCCGCACGCCCGGCGTAGAGCCCGACGTTTTGAACAGTATCGAGTTGATCAGCACACGCCTGCCGTGCAATCTGCGCAGATAGTTCAACCAGCGCCGGATCCTGACCGATTCGACCGAGATGGGCCAGGACATAAGCCGGACCTAACACGCCCGTGATTACCGAGACGCCCCCCAAACGCAAGAAACTGTCGATGTTTTGGGGGTTTCCAAAAAAATCTGTTGCGCAGGTGACGATTCGTGCACCAACACAGCTGCCATAGGTTCTGGAGGCCGCTGCTGCAAACAGTGCAATACCCGGTAATCCATCGAACAGTGTCCATACCGTTGACGGCCCCTTATAGCAAAAACTACCCGAGTCAAATGAGAGGGTCCAACGCGGGTAGGCCGGCTCCTGTGGACTATCTGGATTCTCAACTATAGCGCGCAGACGATCTTCACAGTAGTCAATAACCCGTTCACGAAGATGCCCCAAGCTCACATCCAGAGGACGTCGAGACTCCGCATCAGAACAGACCGCAAATGGTGCGTACGGGGTATCGAGCTGATTGTTGAGTGCCGGCAGAGACACCGCCGCCCGTATCCATAATAACTGTCTCTGCAGATCAGATTCAGACAGTCCCAGGATTGATTGCTGAAGTTGATCCGACGGCGAAACGGCAAGAGCGTCACTGATCTCTATTCCATCGTCGGTAAATAATGACCGACTATTGGACAGTGTTGTGAACATCGGGATGTCGTAATTAATCATCGATCGGCGTTCGGCACGAAGGATCTCGCGAACCCGCTCGGCAAAGGGTTGCACAACAAATGCACGAGAAAGCGCTTCCAGATTCACAATAGCTACAGCAGAGTCAGCCATCGCATTTCGTGTTGAAAGTTGCTTTAGCAACGTTGAGTAAACGACAGTGTTTCTGAACAGGAACCGCTGTCTGAAACCATCATCAATGCCACTGGCGCTGACGACTTTAGATCCGTTGATCATCAAATAGCGATACATCCTGGTAAAGCCATCCACAAACGAATCTGAGTGCTGACTCAGCAATACCGCCATACTGTCATCGCCAGCCGTTGGTCCGTTGCTAAACCCACCGATATCCCGCCCAAAATCGTATCCACACGGCAATAGACAGGTGTTTAGAATCGTGAAATGACTTGCACTTGCGTTGTCTGCTCCGGGTATGAATTGCGGCTCCGGATGAAACAAACCCTCCATGTCTACCAGGACAGGATACTCTCCACAGGAAATGACATTTTCGTGGTGGAAATCATGACCGCGCATGACGAACACCAACGCCAGGATACTGCCAGCGCGCGAAAAAAAATCAGACACTTGTGCTGGTGGGCAAGCCCTGGTATGGATAAACTCCACCCACCCGTAATCGCCTCGATCCAGCGCGCCGGCTGCTTTTAAGTCGAACCCACCGTCATTCACCACAAATTCAACCGCTGTCGCCCAACTGGAATCTACACCGACACTTCGCGGTTTGTAGACGAGTTTGGCACCACTGCTGAGTGTTAGCAGCAGCACCGCTCGCCCGCGTGCGTGAACATCTGCACCAGAGCAGTCTACCTTCACCACGAAAATCTCGTCACTCTCGAGCCAGGGCACGGCGCGCAACAAAGTTTGATCAGATGCAAGGCGCGAGGCAAACTCATGCACAAAGTCAATCCACTGACCGATCATGGTGCAAAGCAGTCGCGCCATCAATGCGAATGTGTGGAACACATTACTGCAGCCATCGTCCAGGATGCTTTTTAGAAACGCCCGGGATTCAGCTGCCGTCGGCTGACCTGCAACCGTACTATTGGTCCCCTTTCTCAACGCCACAACGAACTGCTGCCCCAACTCCTGTAGTACCGATGAACACAGTTCATCAAATCGATTTTTCAGCAGTTGCTGCAGGTCCTTCACAGCACCCTCGGCAATGGTTGCGTTGGGTGACATTTTGAGCTGTGACACTGCAAAATCGGACCAGCAGGTGAAAATTAAACCGTAAGGTCGGTCGGTTACGTGGACCGGCGAGGTCTCATCGATATTGAACTCTCTGCAATATTGAACGAGACGCACCAGCAACTCTGTCCATTCCGGAAGGCCTGCCTCTGCTCGACGCCTCACCGGCGCGACAATTCGCAACGCTGAAGTCTCGTCGAGATGATCCCAGGACAAGCGCGCTTTGAACCAGTTGTCATTCGATGCCGCACACACCTTGCGCCATCGATTCATCAGCAATTGAGCCTGACCACCAAAGTCGGACACGGGCTCATATTCAGTGTTGCAGCGCTCATCAAACGAGGCAGAGCGTGAAACAATCGAGCGCAGTTGCTTTTCATTCATCCTTGAACATGCCCTTGCCGTCCGCAAGCCTGGCGTTTACAACCTGGGTTTATCCAGTCAGCGAAACAGCCATCGTCGATGACGTTGAATCGCACCTGCTGGCGCAAACACCGTACCGTCTGGATGCATGACCAAAAACGCAGCTATTAAAATTGTGCCAGGCTGTTAGCCAATATCAGCTACAGCCGTTCAGTCTGAACGCGCCACAGGTGATCATTCGACATAGCGACGGGCAAGCGGAAATTCTCCGGCAAATCCAGCGACGCCACTTTGCCCGGCAAAAAGAAAAACTCTCCCGCCTCATGACCCGCGTGTTTGATTGGCGCGTACTGTGGGTTTTGCTCAACGTTGTACTGCCTGGCCTCAACCGTGACACGACGCTGTACGCTGGTATAGAGGTCATAAGCTTCCAGAATGCCCTGGTTGTTTTGCAGCTCATCGATAAAAGCTTGCGCAAACACCGAGTGTTCAGATTGACCCAGTGAATCGTACACCGGCTTAACTCCACCGGAACTCAGCACCACGCGCACGCGCGATGCAGTCACTACCTTGTACCAGCGCTCAGTCAGCTCAACGGATAGCTGTTGTTGCAGGCGCGGAACTGCGGTTCGGGTTAAGGTACCTGAATAACATGAATCGACCACAGCCAATACGTGCTTGGCCTTCATTGAATCGATGATGTCTGTGATCGACTTGTTCGATACCCAGTTGCTGTTATCGGCTGGTGATGCATCGACCGGCAGCCAGTAGCCACGGTTGTTACTGCGATCAAGCTCTCCGTGTCCGGCATAGTAGATCAGCAGGTTGTCGCGGCTGGTCAGTGTCTCACGCAGATTGTTCAGCGAGGTCAGCAACGACGCTTTGGTCGCGTTCAGCAACAGCTCTGTCTTGAAGCCGTATTTGGTTCTCAGGATGCGATCGATGACGGTGGCATCATTCTCGGCTGACTGCAGGTTAGTTAATTGTGGATAGTTGTTGTTGCCGATGATCAGCGCGTAGTAGTTACCAAAGTTCACACCGGGTATATCTTTTGGTGCCACCCTGCGCTCTGTCTGCGCCACCACCGGCGCATCGAGTGGATCGCTGGGTACCGAGAAATTGAAGTTCACCTGGTTGCGCTCGCCATCACGGGTGATCGCAACGATGCTCAACTCACGCGTATCGCCTTTGCTGTGGGTGTATTGAAATATACCCGCGTCGTTGAGTTCCTGATCCTGCCCGTTGATTTTCAAGCTCAGCACTTCGTCAATCGGGTCGACGCGGCCGATGATGTCCATGCGATCGCCGCGACTTTGCCACGGCAGTGTCGGCAACCCGCGCGTGATGAACTGCGGCGGCTCGATGATCTCGATCGACGGCCCGAGCGCCAGCACGTTGGTGACTCTATCGGCGTTGTTCTGCCCAGCCTGAGACTGCGCCTGCGTCACCTGCCCTTCCAGTGCCTCGACTTCAGATTCCTTTTGCGCCAGCGCCATTTCACTTTGTGCAAGCTTTGTTTCAAGCTCGGCCAGTTGCGCGGCGTTCTGTCGATCATTGGCAGCGGCCGCCAACTGTACATCCATCAGTTTGTCGGTCAGCCGCTCCTGTTCGCTCTGTGCGTAGGCCAGCGCACTCTCGCGCTCGGCGACTTGCGCCATGATTTGTTCGAGTTCGGCGCCGCCGCTGGCATCGGCAAGCGCTGCCCTCGCGTTGCCCACTTCATCCTGCAGGCGCGCAATTTCAAGCTGCTGCGCCTCGACGGTTTGCTCGCGCTCGGCGATCACCTGTTCCAGTTGCTGGGTGTTCTGTTGGTTGTCTGCCGCCTGTGCCGCCATCGCAAGCTCGACGTCGAGCAGCCGATCCTGCACGCGCAACTGTTCTTGCTGGGCGGTGACCAGCGCGCGTTCGGAACGGGTGATCTGCTCACGCAGACGGGCGAGTTCAAGCCGATCGGTGCCGGCAGATAACTGCACCTCCGCGAGGCGATCGGTCAGGCGTCGCTGCTCAGCGGCGGCGCGCTCGCGCACCTTTTGCTGCCTGGCCAGTTCATTGTCGAGCCGGCTGCGTTCGGCCTGCATCTGTTGCAGTGACAGCTGAGCCGTCGACAAATCGCCCTGCAGTTGCTGATTGCTGGCCTCGCTGCTGGCAAGCCGAGTCTCTAGATCCGCGACGCTTTGCTCGTAGCGATCGCGCTGTGCGCTAAGCGACGTGCGCAGCTCGTCGAGTTCGCGATCGCGCTGTGCAATCTGTTGTTCGGATTGCCGTTCGGCGGCACGCGCCTGACGCAGACGCGCCTCGATCTGCGCGGACTCCGCCGATTGCTGAGCGCGCAGGGATTGCAACTCGCGCTGGGTAGCGGTGGCGTCGTTTTCCAGCCGGGCGATCTCGGCCAGCAACTCGGTGCGCTGGCTGCCGCGGGCAACAGAGGCATCGTTCAGATCAGCACGCGCTGCACGCAGCTGCGCTTCAATATCATCGTAGGCGGCGCTCTTTTGGCCCAGCACCTGATTCACGGCGCTAAATTCCCGCTGCAGTCTGGCCGACTCGGCGCGTTGCTCATTGAGTGTCTGGTTGAGGCGGTTTCGCTCGTTATCCGCCGCGGCAAGCTGACTGCGCAGTTCATCGACCTGCTGCAGCAAATCGTCTGCACCTGCCTGCGCGGTCGACAGCTCGGCTTCGAGATCGGAGACGGTGTTGGCGAATTGATCGCGCTGCCGATCGAGCTGTACTTGCAGGCTTTCTACCCGTGCGCTGCGCGCCTGCAGACTTTCCTGCAATTGCTGCTCGGTGGCGCGCGCGCTGGCGAGCTGAGCCTCGAAGCGGGCCGACTGCGCAGACTGCTTAGCCCGCAGTGCATCGGCGTCTCGCTGCTGGCGATTCAGCGCACCGCTCAACCGCTCGATTTCAGCTTGCAGCGCAAGCCGGCGCGACGAGTCGCCGTCAGTTGAGCCAGCGAGTTCTACCCGCGCAGCGGAGAGGCTGCGCGCAGTGCGGTTAAGCTCGGCGGTGCGCTCGGCCAGCTGGCTGTTGGCCTGCTCGAATTGGCGCTGTGCCTCGGTGGTGGCGATACGCTGCCGGCTTAGCTCCTGTTTAAGCGCGATTTCATCTTGCTCGGCGGTCGCGAGCTGGCTTTTCAATGTGCCGATCTCGGCGCGAATGCTATCGGCCTGTGCCAGCGCCTGCTTGCGCTCTTGTTCGCTGTCGCTCAGCCGTGTCTGCAGGCTTTTGATCTCGGTTTGATAGCGTTGCTGTTCGGAGACGAGCTGCGCTTGCAGTTCGCCGACCTCACCATTGCGCTGATCGAGATTTTGCTTCAGTTGCTGTTCGGTCTGCTCGGCCGCAGTGAGCCTCGCTTCGTACTCAGCAGACGAGGCCGACTGGCGCTGACGCAATTTGTCCAGATCACCCTGTTGCGACTCAAGCTGGCCGCTCAATCGCTTGATTTCGGCTTCCAGCTTTTTGCGCTGCGCCGCATCGGTGCCAGCAGCTGATACTTGCACCTGCGCTTGCGAGAGCCGACGATTGGTTTCTTCCAGTTCGGCGGCGCGCTCGCTGAGTTCGCGATTGGCCGAGGCAAACTGACGACGCGCCTCCAGCGTGGCGGTTTGTTGTTCGGCAAGTCGATCAGTCAACCGCGACTGCTCGCTTTGCGCTGACGCGAGACGAGATTTCAGCGATTCGATCTCGGCCAGCGCCTTGCCCGGGATCGCCAGCGCATCGCGCTTTTCCGATTCCAGCCGCGAGATCGTGCTCGCGGCAGCCACAGCCTCGGCGCGTCTGGCCTCGACCGCCTGGCGCAGCGAGGCGACCGACTCGCGCTGGGTTTCAAGTTCTGCCTGGCGACTGTCAAGTTGTGATTGCAAGCTGACCACACGCTCGCGCAGCGAGGTAAGCTCTTCATCGGCCTTCTCGCGTCGCACCATCTCAGCGGAGCTGACGTACTCCAGATTGCCATCATCGATGCCCGACGCCTTGCGATACCAGTTCATCGCCTCGGTCAGATTTTGTTGCACGCCCAGCCCGGTCTCGTAGAGATAGCCCAGGTTGATCTGGGCGCGCGAAAATCCCTGATCGGCGGCGCGCTGATACCACTCGGCTGCGAGGCCGAAATCTGCCTGAGTGCCAAGGCCCTTTTCGTAAATCTCGCCGACATAGGTTTGCGCTTCAGGATCACCCTTTTGCGCCTTGGGCAGCCAGATTTTCAGCGAGGTGGCGAAGTTCGCCCGGTCATAGGCGACATACTCGCCGCCGCGCAGCTCGCACTCTGCAGCTGAGGCCTTGATCGGCCGGCGCGGGGTCATGTAGGTCAGGCGCGTGCCAAGTTGACGCACCTGACCGGGCAGCAGACAGTCGACCACCAGCAGGCGATCCGGATCGCGGCCGACTTTTTCCATTTCTGCAGCGGTTTTTTCGTCGATTGGCTGCGCCACGCAGCCAACCAGGATACTAAGAGAGAACGCGGCGATTCCGTGCCACACCCGATTGCGCAGAGTGCCGTTATCGGCAACACCGTAAGCTGATTCGTTCATTCGCAATTTATCCATTCAAACATCCCAGACGTCACAACCTTCCAGATTCTCGTTCGCGATCGTTACCCGATCAGGAGC
The DNA here is from genome assembly GCA_964573105.1 of uncultured Granulosicoccaceae bacterium. Taxonomy (GTDB): domain Bacteria; phylum Pseudomonadota; class Gammaproteobacteria; order Granulosicoccales; family Granulosicoccaceae; genus CAKZSB01. The sequence goes on along the minus strand of CAZNIS010000062.1, from coordinate 21,485 downwards.
CGTGCTCAGCCTCCAGCCGCTTGATCGCGTCGATGGCAAATTCGTTGGCATCGTCAATTTCGACGATCATCTTGTACGCATCCAGTGCATTGGACCCGGGCGGTGACACATAGCGACCGACGATTTCGTGCATCTGCGCCGAGTCGAGCAAGCGCTGGACTTTGTCGTGCACCTCGGTTGGCAAACCGGGACTAGGCACCGCGACCAAAGCGACTTCCTCGACCGGCGGGTTGAGAGCGCGATAACCCAGCCAGCCACCAATCGCGGTGATAAGCACAGCTGCAGCGATGGCTGCCGGGAGCTTCCAGTTCAGCGGCGATGGTTCTGCCACCACTATCGCCGGCTGCTCCGGAAAATGCTGCTCCATCAGTTCGAGGAATTCCTCGGCCGTGGCAATGCGCTGATCCCGATCTTTCGCCATCAATGCATTCAGCAACGGCTGATAGGCGGCATGTTCATCCGGCAGCGTCGGCACTGGCTCATTAATGTGCTTGATGCAGATCGACATAAAATCCGCACCGGTGTAGGGCTTTTTGCCCGTCAGCATCTCGTAGAGCATAACGCCCATACTGTAGAGATCCGATCGCCCATCGATCTCTGCCTCGCCACGGCACTGCTCCGGGCTCATGTAACTGGGCGTACCGATCTGCGTGCCGATGGCTGTCAGCGTTTCATCGGTCTGTTGCAGCGACTTGGCAATGCCGAAGTCCGACAAGATCGCCTTACCCGAATCATTGAACAACACATTGGCAGGCTTGATATCGCGGTGGACTACGCCGCGCTTGTGCGCATGACCCAGCGCGCGCGTAACCGTGCGCAGGACTTCGGTCGGCGAGCCCACATAGCCGCCAGGACCAATCATGTCTTTCAGGTCGGCGCCACCCAGGTATTCCATCGCCATGAAGAAGAACTGATCGACCTGACCGATATCGAAAATGGTCACGATATCGGGGTGGTCGCTGAGCTTCGCCAGCGTCCTGCCCTCACGGATAAAGCGCTCACAGTACTCGACATCGTTGGCGAGCTTCGGCGACATCACTTTCAGCGCAACCTGTCGCTCCAGCGCCTGTTGCTCGGCCAGATACACACGTGCAAACCCGCCCGACCCGAGATTGTCCAGGATTCGGTAACCGGGTATCGGCTCTTTCGATTCATTACTCATTGAAGCAGTGACCGCTGGTGGTGTTCGTCAGGTTGATAGGTTTGATAATAACAGTTGCACATCGCCCGGTAAGCTCCGATGCCGCAAACGCCGGTTGCGTCACGGCAGACGGTCTAGCCGAACCATGCAGCGATAAGCCGCGGCGCAAACCAGTGAATCCGCTGTCATTGCACTTGCGCCCTTCACACTTTGCCAGCCCACCGCACGAGCATCCAGCACGCGGTAATTTTACCGCCGCCGCGCGGCCGCTGGCTGCGCGAGTTACCACAGAGGGCACGGCGGCAGTGGGGTCGCAGACCGGATGGATGATCAATTTTCGCTACTGCACTCGGTGTCACAGGTTGGCATCGAAAACTGTAAAAATACCGTTTGTCAGGGATACCTTTTTCGTTTCAACCATGCAATCCTTGGGTAGATTACCGAGCTTTTAAATCTACGCATGCGCACGCCAGAACAGCGCCTGCCAGGTAACTCGGTCTACAACCCGGAAGTACGACATTGAGGCGGTACAGCGGAAAGTGATTTTGCGTGCCCCGATTGACGAGTTGACGAAATGGATTTGATTCGAAATATGGTTTCCTGGCCGAGCCGTGCCAGACACCTGTTGCGCCCGCGTCGCTCGGTGCTCACCACGCTCGGTTTTATCCTGCTGGCTGGCAGCCTGGTCGTCGCCAGGCCGGCGATGGCACAGCTGTCAATCAGTGTGGCGGATGGCGATCCATCAGGGAATTTCGGCTTAACCGACCCGGGGGTACCGGTATCGTTCTGTTTTGCTGCGCTAAACAACAGTGGCATTCCGCTGGAAGATGTCAGTTTTGATATTCAAACGCCCGCGTCAGGTGCGTTCACGGTCGATAACAATGGTCCCACCTGTCCTAGCTTCACCGGCCTGATCAATTGCGGCGATCCATTCGCGTCCATAATCGCTGACGGTGAGTCCTGTACGGCAGAAGTCATCTTCGAATCCACCCTGCCGGGCAACTATTCCGACACCCTGCGTGCGCGCTACTTTGAGCCGGATGCTGACGAGGTTCAAACAGGCGACACCTTCGCCATCGGCGGTACAGTTGAAGGCTCAACCGCATCGCTGGATGTTATTGCACTGGATACCGCAGCCGGTGATTTCGGGTCTTTCAACCAGTTTCTGATTGCCACCCAGTGCTTCGCCGCCCGAAATACTGGCGACACCGTCCTCGAAGATGTGATCCTGAAATCCCAGGGCAGCAGCGCGCCATTCTTTGTCGACAACAACGCGTTGGGTTGTGAGAGTCTGGGCACCGCCTGCGGCACAGGTTCGACCTTAAATGCAGGTGCCCAATGTATTGTTGCCGTGGAGTTTGGCGGGTCAAACACATCGGGATCTTTTACCGAGACGATTGAAGGCCAGTACTCAACGCCAGCGGCAGGACCCGTGACAGATGGCAGTTTCATGGTCAGTGGCACATTGGTACCCGCCATCCCCACCTTCGAATTTTCCGTTGCCTCGTCGTCCGTCAGTGAAGACTCAGGTACTTTTAGTGTCACCCTGAATCGAACAGACAGTTTCACTCAGTTTGATGTTCGCGTGAACCTCGCCGATCTTGCCGACACTGCTATCGCAGGTGACGACTACACTGCGATTGCCGATGAAACCGAGCTGTCCGCCGGTGACAGCTACACCTTTGATGTAACGATTCTGGACAATGACGTCACCGATCAGGGCGACAGAACCTTCACCATCCAGGCAATCGAAGACGAAATCAGCTTCCCAACTGCCAAACGATCGCGCATTGCGCCACCCATCGCTGCGGCGATGGGAGATGTGCTCGCAACGATCGAAATCACCATCACCGAAGACGATGTATTCGTGCCCGGTGATTTGGCTGGCTTTGACGAGGACGGCACACAAAACGCGATGACATTTCCCGAGACTGCGGTCGGCGATGCCATAACACGAGAATTGAACCTGCTTGATATCACCGGCACCGGCAACGTCGTCGATACCGATATGGACTTCGAATTTACCGAGGGCACTGCCTTCACTTTTGAAAGTGAGCCAGGCTGTGCCGGCGAAGATCTGATCGAATCGGGATGCCCCCTTTCAATCGGATTCTCGCCAAATATCGCCGGTGCAACGATCACCGATACGTTAACGATTTCCTACAACGACGGCGCCGGCACTTCCGGAAACAATCAAACGCTTGAAGTATCCCTGACTGGCACATCCGCTGCCGCCGATCCGCCAGACCTTGAGATAACACCCAACTCTGCCACTATTTCGGCGCTGGCCGGGACATCATCCAACGCCATCTATACATTGACCAACAGTGGTGGATCGGCGGCCACTGGCGTCGCGGTCACACCATTGAACTCGCCACTCGACATCGACGACACGGCCGCCAATGCCTGCACCACGACACTGGCGGCCGGTGATAACTGCACAATTACCGTAGTCTTCAGCCCGGCGACAATTTCTGATTCGATCACGACCGATCTGCTGGTGAATTTCAACGAAAATCCCACCAGCGAAACACCCAGTGCACAGATCGTTGCAACCGCGCTTGCCAACTCGGTGTTAGGCACCATCGCCTACCTTTCGCCGACGGATATCAGCGATGAAGAATCCAACATAGGCGCGCAGACCTACACCGTCACTCGCACCATCGATGCGACAACTCAGGTCGCGCAAGCGGCCACCACTACTGTCACGCCGTCCGGCACCGCTGATACCGAAGACTACACCATCACCACGTCTGACTCGGATATTTCCATCGGCACCGATGGCAGTGTGACGATTAACTGGGGCAGTGGGGATCTGGCAGACAAAGTATTCAGCGTCACGGTAATCGACGACGATGAGCCCGAAGCTGATGAAACGCTGACGCTGACATTGTCGAGCAGCGTAAATTCGTTAAAGGCTATAGCAACTCGCTCCGGCCTCAAACCACCTCAGGACAAATCAATCATACCGTCACTGGCAGCAGCAACTGCCACTGAAGTCAACATCGATATTCTGAACGATGATGTCGCACCCGACCCTGCAACATTGACGCTCGCACCGGCCACTGCAAACGTTAGCGCTAACGTGGGTGATCCGGCGTCAGTCTTATTTACTGTCACCAACATCGGCGATGAAGATGCCAATGGCATCGCACTGTCTGGTCTGGCCACGCCATTGTCTATTGATAACACCGCCGCAGACGCCTGCCCGGCAACCCTGCCCGGTGGCGAGGACTGTACCGTTACCGTTGTGTTTGCGCCAACATCACTTGCCGACTCGGTCACCGATGAATTGTTACTCGACTACGATGAAAATATCAGTAGCGACAGTCTCAGCGCCACCATCAATGCCACCGCATCCGCCAATCTTGCGCTCGGCACTATCGCCTATCTGTCACCGACTGATATCAGCGATGAAGAATCCGCCATCGGCACCCAAACCTACACTGTCACACGCACCATTGATACTGCGTCCGAAACAGCACAGGCAGCCACCACTACCGTCACGCCGTCCGGCACCGCAGACACTGACGACTACACCGTCACGACAACTGACTCGGATATCTCTATCGGCAGTGACGGCAGTGTGACCATTAACTGGGGCAGTGGCGATCTGGCAGATAAAGTATTTAGTGTCACGGTCATCGACGACGATGAGCCCGAAGCCGATGAATCATTGACCTTGACGCTTTCAAGCAGTGTTGATTCTGCAGAAGAAAAAACGACGCGCTCCGGCCTCAAACCACCTCAGGACAAATCAATCACACCGTCACTGGCAGCAGCAACTGCCACTGAAGTCACCATCGATATTCTGAACGATGATGTCGCACCCGACCCTGCAACATTGACGCTCGCA
>CAZNIS010000062.1:0-16388 GCA_964573105.1 uncultured Granulosicoccaceae bacterium | reverse complement strand
CATCGATATTCTGAACGATGATGTCGCACCCGACCCTGCAACATTGACGCTCGCACCGGCCACTGCAAACGTTAGCGCTAACGTGGGTGATCCGGCGTCAGTCTTATTTACTGTCACCAACATCGGCGATGAAGATGCCAATGGCATCGCACTGTCTGGTCTGGCCACGCCATTGTCTATTGATAACACCGCCGCAGACGCCTGCCCGGCAACCCTGCCCGGTGGCGAGGACTGTACCGTTACCGTTGTGTTTGCGCCAACATCACTTGCCGACTCGGTCACCGATGAATTGTTACTCGACTACGATGAAAATATCAGTAGCGACAGTCTCAGCGCCACCATCAATGCCACCGCATCCGCCAATCTTGCGCTCGGCACTATCGCCTATCTGTCACCGACTGATATCAGCGATGAAGAATCCGCCATCGGCACCCAAACCTACACTGTCACACGCACCATTGATACTGCGTCCGAAACAGCACAGGCAGCCACCACTACCGTCACGCCGTCCGGCACCGCAGACACTGACGACTACACCATCACGACAACTGACTCGGATATTTCCATCGGCACCGATGGCACTGTGACCATTAACTGGGGCAGTGGCGATCTGGCAGATAAAGTCTTCAGTGTCACGGTCGTCGACGACGATGAGCCCGAAGCCGATGAATCATTGACCTTGACGTTGTCCAGCAGTGCATTGTTTTCCGAAGCCAAACTCAACCGCTCCGGCCTCAAACCACCGCAGGACAAAACGACTGTACCGTCACTGGCGGCGGCTACCGCCACTGAAGTCACCATCGAAATTCTGAACGATGATGTCGCGCCAGAGCCTGCGACGCTGACGATAGCACCATCGAGTCTCGCACTTACTGCAAATGTCGGCAGTCAGGCGTTTGGCGAATTCACGGTATCTAATATCGGCGAGGAAGACGCATCCGGCATCACGATTACCAGCCTCAGCGATCCGCTGACAATCAACAGCGCACTTGAGGAGGCCTGCGGTGCGAGCTTGCCAGCCGGTGACAGCTGTACGATCGAGATCATCTACTCACCACAAGATGCGAGTGACGCAGTCAGTACTTCCATCAGTGTGGACTACGCCGAAAATACTGGCGCAGAAATAGACCTGTCGATTACGGCATCGCCGACATTCACCGGCACCGAGGGCATTATTGCTATTGTCAATCCCGTTGACACCAGTGGCGCCGAAGACAGCCTCGGTACCGTTAATATCACTGTGTCGCGAGACATCAATGCCGAGACCGAAACAGCAGATGAGATCACGATCGAGCTGTTACTCACAGGCACAGCCGATGACAACGACTACACCGCCAGCTCAGCCGATGCCGGCGTGACAACCGGTGAAGGGATTTCAATCACCTGGCAGGCTGGTGAAACCGGCGAGAAGACTTTTTCGATCGAGATCAATCCAGACACCGACGTTGAGCCTGATGAGACACTGAACATCGCACTGTTCGCTACCGCAAAGCGATCGGGTCTGAAACCGGTCAGTCTTAATGCGGCACCACCGCTTGGGGCCGCCACGGCCAACGACGTCACCATCACGATCCTGAACGATGACAGTGCCGTGACTCCGACAGAGCTTGCTGTCAACACTACCAGCATTACTCTGAACACCGATGCGGGAACACAAACCGACGCGTCGGTAACGCTGACCAATGTCGGCGGACAGCCCGCCACCAATATTTCGGTTTCCACACTCGGGGCACCTTTGGCCGTCGATGACAGCGACTGTGCCGACAGTCTTGCCGCCGGCGCAAGCTGCGACATCGATATCACCTATAGCCCGGTAAACGGCAGTGACAATGTCAGTACAGATCTGCTTATTGACTACGACGAGAATCCGCTATCGTCTGCGCTATCGGTGGCTATCGATGCCACGACGCAAAGTAATGCTGTCGCCGGCACATTCAGCATTGCCGATGCCAGCGCAGTCAGCGGTAACGAAAATGATCTCAACACCATTGACATTACGATAATTAGAAGCGTCGACAATCCCGAAAGTGAGGCACCGACCTCGATCACGCTGAGTCTTGATTTTGCCGGCAGCGCCAACGGATCCGATTTTAACGTCGATTCAAGTGATTCGGGTTTCAGCGCCGACGAAGGGTTTTCACTCACCTGGAACGCTGGCGAGACCGGTCCAAAGACCATTGGCGTGATCATCAGCGACGATGCCACCACCGAACCGGATGAGACCATCGAGTTCAGTACGACTACACCGACTGGCGTATTGTCGCGCCAGATCACCATTCTGAACGACGATGCTGGTCCCTCCTCGTTGTTGGCAAGTGGCAGTCTGGTTTTCCCCAACGATATTGTGACAGGAGAATCACAAACCACAGACTTTGACATTACGCTGCAAAACAACGCCGATGAATCCGGCAATGACATCACCGCTATCGCCTTCGCTACCGTTGCGCCCTTTGCGTTTGATGCAAGCGATTGCCCGGCGACCCTGGCTGCGGGGGCAACGGTCAACTGCGAAGTGTCAATCACCTTTTCACCGGATGGCGAGAGTGCGCAGAACTTCTCAGCGCCATTGACCATCAGCTTTTTCAATGGCATTGCCAACGACAGCACCACGCTGAACATCAGTGGCGACAGCACCCTGCCCGCATCTGCCGGCACGATCGCATTCGTCGGTGGGCAAGGCGGCGCCTTTTCTGAAGATGCCGGCACGCAGACCATCAACGTTCAACGAAGCGGCGGCTCCGCCGGGGCTGTTAGCGTGGCGATCGCGTTCTCTGGCAGCGCCAGTGAGGGCAGCGATTTCAATATCATCTCACCGGCCGCCGACGCGCAGGGCGACAGGCGCTTGAACTGGGCGAATGGTGTCGATGGCTTGCAAACCATCACGCTGGAATTTATTGGTGATGCAGTAATCGAAACGGACGAGAGCCTGCGGCTTGAACTTCAGGATGCCGTACTCGACGGTGCCGCTGCCGAGTTAATCGGCACACCGGATAGCGCTGATTTTACACTCAACGACAGCACCGCCCCCGGACAACTGCAATTTACCAAGGCCGACTGGGAGTTCAACGAATCCGACGGCACCGTGCAGGTGCTGGTGGCACGCGACACTGGCAACGATGGCGGATTGCTGGTCGACTATGTGATCAACAGTGGCAGCGCGATCGAAGGTCAGGATTTTACTGATGCCACCGATCCGATTGGCACTTTGTCGTGGGCGACGGGCGACAGTACCCCTCAGGCGATCAATATCAATCTACTGATCGACGACGACATCGATCCGTCCGAAACTTTTACTATTACCCTGCAAAACGCACGCACAGCTGAAGACACAGGATTAGGTGATGGCGGTATCGGCGCGATCGCCAATGCCACTGTCACCATCCAGGATCTGACAGAACCAAGCACTGTTTCGCTTGCCACCAACAGCGCAATCGTCGATGAAGGAGAACTCATCGAGATAGAAGTGCTGCGCAGCGGCGGAGACATGATCTTTGCGGGCGACGCCACGGTCGCGTACTCGGTCACCAGCGGCAGTCCCAATGGCGCCACGCCTGGCAGCGATTTCAGCGAAATTGCCTCGGGCACATTGACCTGGCCGGCGGGTGACACCAGCAGTCGTGTCATCCCCGTACAGACGTTGGCAGACGATCAATTCAACGAGGAAGATGAATTGATTCTGGTGACGATCAGCAATCCATCACCCGCCGACAACAATCAGCTGGGCGTGTCCAGTGCGATCGTCACGATAATCGATACCACCAACGCGGGCCAACTGGCATTCGCTGTGCCATCCATCAACGTGTCCGAGGATGCGGGACAGGTGACGGTCACTGTTACTCGCAGCGCGCCGGCACAGGGTGAACTCAGTGTCAGCTTCAACACCGAAGATGATACGGCCAGCGCACCCGAAGACTACACCAGCACCAGCGGCACGCTTCAGTTTGGCAATGGAGTGACCGAACAGACCATCACCATACCGATTAACATGACCGCCGACATTGGTGACGAACAGTTTCTGGTCAACCTGTTCGATGCGACTCAGGGTGTTGCCATCAACGGAGCGCAGACCGTCATCACCATTGAGGATACCAGTAACCCTGGAACCTTTAGCCTTGCCAGCAACACTTTTATCGCCACCGAGTCGCAACAGACCATTGAGATAGTGGTCAACCGCGACGGTACCGATGGCCCTGCAACGATTGCGTTTAGCCTCGCCAACGCCAGCGCAGTATCCCCTGACGACTACACACTAAGCTCGCCTGCCAATGGCCTGCTGTCCTGGCAAGACGGCGAATCGCAGAAGACCATTCAGATTGCAATCGCGCAGGACACTGAAATTGAGCCCGATGAGACGTTCAGTGTTTCGCTGGATTCAGTCAATAACGGTGGCACTTTTGGCGAATTTCAAAATGCCATTGTAACCATCACCGACACATCTGATACCGGACAGATTCTGTTCAGCGCCAACGAGTACTCCAGCGCCGAAAACGACGGCTCTGCAACGATCACACTGGTGCGTTCTGCGATTGGTGATGGCCCATTGATCGGCCCGGCCAGTGTCAATTATTCAGTGTCGAATGGCAGCGCCAGCGGTGGCGAGGATTTCACCGCGACCAGCGGCACACTGTCGTGGGGTAACGGCGAATCCGGCGAACGAAGCTTTTCAATTGACCTGCTGACCGATGCACTGATCGAGGGCGCAGAAAGCGCTGTTATCAATCTCGATTCACCTGCTCCGGCGACTGTCGCGATCGATAGCCCGGCGACGCTGACCATCACAGACAGCACGACAGCAGAGCCCGTCATTCTGAGTTTTGCCGGTCCCAGCAGCCAGATCGTCACAGAGGATATTGGCACCGTAACCTTCTCGCTAACGCGAAGCGGCGACTCGCAAAGCATCGTAACACTGCCTTTTACGGTCGGACTCGACGACGATACCGCCTCCAGCGCTGATTTCGAAGCACTGGGCGGCGCGCTGGTCTGGCAGTCGGGTGATACGGGTGAGCAAACGATCAGTATCGCCATCAATGACGACAATGTCATCGAGTTGAACGAGACACTGAGTGTGCAACTGGGCACTGCAACGATTGCATGGCCCGCCAGTCTGATCGATCCACCGTCGACGCCGCTGGTGCAGATGCCGGCCGACAACATTGAAATCGACATTCGCGACAACGAGTCGCGCGGCCTGCTCGGCGGTGATGACACACCCTTGCAACCAGTGTACGCACTGGAAATACTATCCGGCGACGACCAGCAGGCGCGACCACCTGAACTGCTCGATCCATTGACCGTGCGAGTTGTCGACCTCACTGGTACACAATCGATACCAGCCGCCGATGTCACCTGGACTATCGTGCCAGACCCGGCCAGTCCGACACCGGACGTGGCTGAGCTGGTCGATGAAAACGGACAGGCGCTGGGCACGACCACGCGAACGGTGGCTAACGCCGACGGTGTGACGCAAATTTCGGTGCGCGTACTGCGCCGGGGATTTATCGGCGTGCGCGCTTCGCCAACCGTCAACGTCGTCTCACAAGCGGCCAAACGTCAACCCCTGATCGCAGCCCCCGAAGTCCCGTCACGCGAGGGCGACGTGGTGTTCAATATTCGCGCGGGCCTGCAGCCAACTGACGATCTAACTGAAAATCAGGCGCGCATCGCGCGTTCAATCGACATCTCCTGCGATGCAATCGAAAACGCAGAAGTCACTCCCGAACAAACCTTTGCCGCACAGGACTTTTTAACCCTGTGCAGCCTTGAAGACGAATCGGCGGAGGAAATCCGCGCCGCACTGCAACGGCTGATGCCCGAGGAGATCTTCACCTTCGGCGACGCCATCATTGATGTCGCAGACATTCAAGTCACCAACGTCTACTCCCGTATCAATGCCATTCGATCGGGTCGCCAGGCCGGTGTCGATGCATCCGGTCTGCAACTAAAACTGTTTGGCGAGAATATTCCAGGCAACGTCACCGGTGCGGCAGTCGATGAACTACTCAGCGGCGGTGGCGCGGCCGGGTCAGAGCTGCTCTCAAACTGGGGCTTCTTTGTCAACGGCGCTGCCTCTGTTGGTAAAGCAGACAGCACCGAAAACGAGGTGGGACAGGATTTCGATACCCGCGGTCTGACTGCTGGCGTCGACTATCGACTACAAGACAACATGGTGGTGGGCGGCGCACTGGGCCATACCAATCACGAAAGCCGATTCACAGCCGATGGCGGCAAGTCGTCACTGGACGGCAGTTACCTAACCCTGTTCGGCACCTGGTACCAATCCGGCGCAGGCTATGTCGATGGCGTGCTCGAAATTGGCCAGAATTCGTTTGATATCAGGCGTCGTATCAACCTCGACCTGACAAACCCTGTGGCAGACAGCCCACTGGTTAATACCGATACCGAACAATTTGGCATTGGCAGCACCAGTGCGGATTCCATTGCGTTGACCCTGGGCGCCGGCTGGAATTTCGATTTCGAAGGATTGCTATTCGGTCCCTACGGCAGACTGTCCCACACCAGTGCCGATGTAGACGCCTATCGCGAGCGCGCGAGTGTTCCCGACGCACCCGGCGCGGGCTACGTACTGGATATCAACAGCCACCGAATTCGATCGACGCGACTGGCCCTCGGCGGACAACTCTCGAAAAACTACAACACCAGCAAAGGTGTATTCGTGCCACAGTTTCGACTGGAGGCACAGTTCGAAGCGGAAGACCGCCCGGACGGAATCACTGCAACATTTCTGCACGATCCAACCAAAACACCCTTCTCGGTCGAAGCCGATAAAAATGATCGCGCGGTGGTTAACTATGGATTGGGGGGATCGGCAGTATTTGCCAACGGCAAGAGCGCCTATTTCTTTTACGAAGGCCAGGCTGGACATGACACCATTACCCAGCACTGGCTAAAAGGCGGATTCAGGGTAGAATTTTGACCAACCGTTTCAGTGTAATACAATCGGGTTTTCCCAACGTGAGTGCAACATGGCGCGCACTCACTTCCGATATCGGGAGTAAGAAAAGGAAAAGTGCATCGGCGACATCAGGGCCAGTCCGTACAGACCCACGGGGCGACCACATTGACCAATCTTCCTGAACTACTCAAAACAATCCCAACCTTTGCAGATTTAAACGAATCAGCACTGTTCGAGCTATCATCCAGATGTCGACGGATGACTTACAACAAGAACGCTATCTTGATGACCGAGGGAGAATCAGGAGAAAGTTTGCTGATCATTGAATCGGGCTCTGCCAAAGTGTTTGTCAGCGATGATGATGGCGACGAAATGGTGCTCTATCTAAAGGGGCCAGGCAGTTATATCGGCGATATCGCCCTGCTTGATGACGCACCTCGCTCTGCGTCCGCAGTAACCCTGTCAAAAACGGTTGTGCACAGTATGTCGAAGTCCGATTTCCTCTCTATTCTGCGCTTCAACCCCGAAATACCCATTACCATCATTCGCTCACTAACACGACGCCTGCGCCACGAAACAGCAGCGGTACGAAGTCTGGCGCTGGATAATGTATACCGTAGATTGACCAACAAACTACTGGAATTGAGCGAAGTGGGCGAAGATGGAATTCGCGTGTTGCCGCGTAAATTCTCTCACCAGGAAATCAGCGCAATGATTGGCTCATCGCGCGAGATGGTCAGCAAAATTTTGGCCGAATTATCCAAAGGCGAATACATCGAAATCCGCGATGGGGTTATCTACATCCAGAAGAAACTGCCTAAAGACTGGTAATGCCAACCAGCCAGGCAGAATCGCGATAGCTTTCGCGAAAATGCTCATTAACGCTTCAGTGCAGCAATAATCCGCAGCGAAGTCTTTTCCATCTCGATAATAAGATTCTGCACTTTGGCGATGAAGAAGTTGTATGCCGCCAGTGTAGGCATTGCGATCACCATGCCGATAGCTGTTGTCAACAACGCCTTGGAGATACCACCAGCCAGCATGGACGGATTCACCGAAGTCTCCTCGGATAGTGTTGAAAACACCTCGATCATGCCCACCACTGTGCCAAGCAAGCCCAACAATGGCGCCACACTGGCAATGGTGCCAAGTGTCGGCAGCCAGGCGCGAATCCCCGGCACTTCCTGACGCCCCGCCTCTTCCAGAATCTCTTTCAGTTCAGCTTCGCTTTTCTCATAGTTAACAATGCCCGACATCAGCACGCGGCTCATGGGCGAACTGCCTTGCTTGCACAGCGCGGTGGCTTCCGGAATCTTGCGGTCAATCAGCATGCCTTCGATCTTGTCGACCATCTCTGGCGCAATCGTGCGACCGCGCCGCAGCTGAATGGCCTTGATCACAATGATGATCAACCCCGCTACCAGCAGCAACAATAGCGGATAGACGAGCAAGCCGCCCGCAGAAAAAAGATAACTGATAGAACTCACGATAATATTCCGTTCATGGATTCAAAAACGATTCGATGAGCCAGCCCGAATGTGTCGTGGCTAGCGTGGCAGTATGACAATTTCGATGCGCCGATTCTTTGCCCGACCTTCCGCGGTCGCGTTATCACCTACCGGATGGTGTTCTGCGTATCCGACGGCTGACAACCGCTTTGCATCGACACCCAGCTCCTGCTCAAAAAAACGCACGACATTGACTGCACGCGCAGCACTCAGGCCCCAATTGTCTGCCAGTGGCCCCGACACACCACCGACTGGTATGTTGTCGGTGTGGCCGCCAATCTGTACCTGCAAATCCCCCATACGCTCTGACAACATTTTGCCAAGATCTCGCAGCACTTCCAGTCCCTGCGGCTTCAGCACAGCCCGGCCAGAGGCGAACAATATCTGATCAGATAATTGCAGCACCAACTGCTGTTGATCTCGTTTGATGCCGAGTTTGTTATCGGCCAGATAGTCGCCAAGACCTTCACTAATCTGTTTTTGCGCGCGGATAATGCGCTCGATCTGCTCTTGATCAAGCGCTGCGATTTCCCGAAACTTGTCAAGCTCGGCAAGCATACTGCTGTTTTCCTGCTGCACTGCCTGCAGTGCCTCTTGCGATTGTCGCTGCGCCAGTTCCGACTGCGCGGTGATCTGCTCCGCACGGCTGATCTCTGCCTCCAGCTGGCGTTGTAGATTGTCGTTCTCGGACGCCATCGTTGCGTTGCTCGCCCGCAAGCGTTCAAGATCTGTACGGGTGCTATCGGCCAGTGATTGAACTCGAGTATTTTGCCGTGTCAGCTCGTCTCTGCTGGCAGTCAGCGCTGCTATTTGCTGTGCCGCAGCGGCTTTCGCGGCATCACGGGCAGCAGCCAATCGACTGTTTTCATCTGTTTGATCGGTCAGTTGCTGTTGTAGTTGTGACAAAGACTGCTCGGTCGTCGTGGATCGATCCAGTGCGGCATCGAGTTCTGCCTGAAGTGTTGCCAGTGTCTTATCGCGCTTGGCCAGTAGCTGACTCAGGTCAGCCTGGGTTGCACTGGCGCGCTGTTGCTCTGCCAGCTTGTCCTGTTCCAGCTGGTCGACTTCCTGACCAAGATTCAGCACATTGTCTTTTAACAGTTGCAGATCTTCACCGCTGATAAACGAGGTACTGACTGCGAAAAACAGGACCAGCAAAAAGACGATGTCAATCAACGGCGTCATATCGAGCGACAGTTTCTGGTCTGCCACACCGTTGTCCATCTTCATTGGGCAATTCTCACGTTCCGCTGCCTAGCCACCGGCAATTTTCTCAAGTTTCGCCACGCGCTCCCATAGCGGCTGAGCTTCTTTCTTGCGCCGGATGTCGCGCTCCATCAGGAACGCCAGGTTTTTCACCGCCGGTAGAAAATCGGGTTCGACGTCGAGGCATTGCTCAAAGGCCTCTATCGCAGCAGCACTATCTTCTTCAGCAAGAGAAAATCCTTTGCAGCCAAACTGCAGCACCGTGTCGGAAATAGTTATCGTATCGCCGAACGACAACACTGCCACATCGACAGGGGCGCCGTTGTGCAATGTGCCGTTGGTGCTTTGTAGATCGCGCACCACAAAGTTTGGCCTGACAAACTCAATCTCACAGTGCACACGCGATGATCCCTCCTCGCGCAAGGCAACACCGTTTGATTCGCTGCGACCGATCGTAGTCACATCGAACGGGAGCATAAAATGGGAGCCGGCATCGGCACCTTCCAGCGCATACAGTGTGGGCAGGGAGTCTTCCACCTGCTTTCGCCAAAGCGCATCAGTCTGAGCGGCAGATACCATCACCGTCAGACCGTCATCCTGATCATTATCACTAGCCTGAGGTGCTTCTGTGGTCGCCGCAGGTGCTGACACTGGTACGTCCGAGGCGGTATCGGGAGACGCCGTAGAGACCGCAGGTGCCGGCTCTGATTTGACCTTATACATTTGGCCGTTTCGCAAGCGAAAAGCGTCACCGGCATTAAGATGGGTGATGTCATCGTCAATCAGAAACGAAAAAACCGCGCCCCGGGCGTTGCGAACTGCACCATAGCTTTTGGTCCGACCGCCGTCGTCAAGTTCGCCACGGCCGAGCAGCTGATAGTCCTGTTCGGTGTCGAACAAGTCCGACGCACTTTCACTGCTGGCATTGGACGGGCCCGCACCGCCGGCTCGGCCACGCCACCACAATACACAAAATACGGCACTTAACACGAGGAACAACAGAGCTACTACCCAGGAGATCGCCATTAACAAGTTACCATCGGCCGTTTGGTTGATCGAAAATTGCCCACCTGCCCTTCCCTGTGCAGTACACAAGCTTACCGCTTGCACGCGTCCGGCAGTGGCCTGCCCGACGCGCCATCCACTATTGAAACTTGATCTGCCCCCTTTCCAGCAATGAGCCCATTGCCACGGCGACGGCAACCTTCTGACGCTCGTGGAACGACAGCGACTGGACTTCTCTCAGCTGCGCCTCAGCCAGAAAATCGAGTGCTTCAAGCACATCGGTACTGGTGCGAATGCCAGCCAGAAACTGGCGTTCTTCCGCCTGATAGGTTCGGGCAGCCAGCACTGTTTCGTTTCTTGCGGCCAATATCTGTTGCCAGCTGCGCTCGAGCAGATCCAGTGAATCCAGCACTTCCTGTGTCACCACACGCTGTCGATTGGCGATGTTAGTTTCAGCCAGTTCGATCTGTAACGCCGCACGACGAGCTTGCGCTTTGGCAGCCTGATTACCGAGCGGCAGATTGAAGGTGGCGCCAACCTGCCAGGAGTTGAACTCAGCCCCCAGTGAATCGCCAAAGTTGTCGTCGCGATCAGCCAGTGTCGCACTGGCATTCAAATCGAGTACGGGTTTTAGCTGGTTCTTGGCAAACAGCTCGGCCACTTGTTCAGCGGTGAGCTGCAACTGCAGATCGACCAGCTCTTGTCGATTGGCGATTGCAGCGTCGGCGACGGCGTATCGATCGACCGGCTCATAGACCGGCTGCGGATCAGATAGCGCGATCAGGTTTTTATCCGCAAACAGCGGCAGGCCATCGTCGTTCATCACCTGCTTAAGGGCACGTTGTGTCGTGCGGCGCGTCGACTCGGCAACGATCACACCTTCGAGACGGCGCGCGACACCGGATTCGGCGCGTGTGACTTCAATATCTGAAATAACATCCACCTCAGCCAGGCGTCTGGCCTTGCGCTCAACTTCCAGCGCACTGGCATATTGATCATAACGCACGTCAAGCGCAGCAGACGCTGCGTAAAAATCCCAATAGGCCGCCTCAGCGGCGGCCAGTGTCTGGATGGCGGCCAGTCTGGTTCGCGCCTCTTCCTGTTCGGTCTGGATACCGGCCAGGCGGATAGGCGTCTCGGCGATGGCTCTACCGGCGTTTCGCAGCAGCGGATGGCTGACGGAAAACTGCAGCGAGGTATCCTGAATGTTGTTGACGTTCGGGATATCCGGGCTTGTGAACGTGGTCGGCAGGGAGATCTCGACATTGCCGCCGGTTCGCAGCGGAATGCCTACGCCGACGCTGGCATTGTAGCCATCGAGCGTTATCGCATTGGAACCCGGGTCTGGCGCATTCTCGGTTGACGACAAAGTGAACGCACTTTGAAATATCGGTTCGAATCGCGCGTTTTCCTGATTGAAGTTCTCCCGCGCAATCTCAGGTCGAAAATTCTGTGCCTTCAGTGCGAGATTATTCTCCAGCGAAATTCTGCGCACGTCTTCAATGGTAAGGTCGTGCGCCGGCAGTGCACCGCGCCGATCGGCAGCGAATGTCTCCAGCAGTTTTCGCGGTGTTTCATCCTCGCTGGCACTGCCAGTTGCCGGCTTTGCTGCAGTGGATGCAGTTGCCGCCGGCGCGGTTGCTGCCGTCGATGTTTCAGTGGTGGCAGTGGCTGGCTTGCTCGGTTGCACTTCTTCTACTACCGACACTTCTTTTAATTCAACTTCGCCAAGCTTCAGCAGCGTCTCGGTTTTCTGCGCCATCGACGGATGCGCCACCACCGCCATAGCGCCTGCGACTAACAGCGCGCTACTGGTCGGGCGCAGGTTTTTTCCAGCCGTTTTCAGCGCAGCGGACAATAGGCTCTGCGCCGGCCAACTGATCGTACTGCACAAATCTTTGTTGTTAACCATAATCCTTTATTTCCATGTTGTGTTTAAGTTGATCAAGTTGTTCTACTACACCTGCAACAGACCCCTCGTCTGCCAATTCCGCCAGTGAAAAACACGCGAGCGCCAGCACCACCATCTGCACCGCACTGTCTGCCTGCCTCCGCAGCACAACGTTCAACTTTTCCAGGTTTCGCGCAGCGGTACTGATCAATCTGACCAGAATATCAAACGCCTCGCTGCCAGGCACGATATCTGCCGTGTAGTGCTGCATTCGACTTCCCAATTGATAACTTCCCTTTTCATCGACGCCCATACAACGCAAAAACCAATCGGCATGATAATCGCGGTTGGCGCCTGTCATGCCGGCGTAGTCGGCAATCAGTTCATCGAGCAAATGATTCTGCATCGATCCACACAATCGCTGAGTCACATAATGCGTAAGCTCATGGTGAATGCGAATCTCTACCGATAACTCGCGCCATTGGTGATCATCAAGATTCAGTTGTGCCGCCGGCACACCACTGTACTCACCGGGACTGATCAAGATGAACTTGTCCTGGTAGCGTGCCTTTTGCTGCAGTAACTCTCGCAGAGCCTCTGGCCATTGCCGGGCACTGTGACGTTTCAGGTAGTCGGCCTGTGCTTGCTGGATGCGTGCAACGTTGTTGTATCCCGCGATCATCGCAGCGCCCATGCCACCGGGTATTGGCACGGGCTCGTTGCGCTGCGTCAGCGCACGCCAGGCATATTCAAAATCCTCCCTATCTGAAAAAGCCACTATCGGAATCCTGCCAGCCAGCGATTCCTGCAATCGCAGTGTTACGCCGGCCGGATCGCGAAACTCAGGTCCGCTGGCAAGCGAACTATTGCCAACCGGCGCGAAGCGACGGGTGACATCGACATACTCAGTTTGTGCAGATAGCCCCTGCTGAACCGGAAAATTCCATTGTACAAACGGTTCACGCAACGCAGTGACACAATCGCCTTGGTGCGATGCACGCAAATAGTTTTGCCAAGCCTCAACGAAAGGCTCATCTGCCAGTGGCAGGACCAGCGGGTCGCCCGCGACTGCCCCCGGCACTGTAAATCTCCTGTTACAGTAACCAACTAATTGCTCAGTTGCAATCTCGCTGGCATTAAGCTGATCCAATACCGATGGTCGATTGGCTGATTGCTGAGGCTTCATGGGTTGATGTCCGTCAAATTGCCACGGACTATTGATCGGTCGACTGCCGACGCATCATGTTGGCAAACAATCCGGATCCAGATGCAAGTGTGTCGAAGTCACCCGACTCAACCACATGCCCATCGTCCAGCACGTATACCTTATCGGCTTCGTTGATGGTGCTGAGCCGGTGTGCAATGACCAAGCGACTAACCTTGCGACGGTTGAGACTTCTACTGACGATTGCCTGCGTTCGATTATCGAGTGCACTGGTAGCCTCATCGAACAACAGAATTCGCGGCTCGCGCACCAGCGCCCGCGCAATCATCAGTCGCTGCCTCTGGCCGCCGGACAGGTTGCCGCCGCCTTCACTGATCACCGTCTGCATACCCATCGGCATGGCGTGCACATCATCGGCAAAACCGGCATCTTCGGCGGCGTGCCATGCCTGATCCATAGTGATCGGCGCTCCGGCACCAATGTTGTCGAGAATCGATGCCGAGTTGATTCTGGCGTTCTGTAAAACCACACCGAGCTGACGCCGCACGGCCGTTACATTCAAACTGGCCATATCCTGATCGTCGTAGAGCACGCGGCCGGACAGCGGCTCTTCAAAACCAAGCAACAACCGAAAGATGGTCGACTTTCCGCTACCGGATGTGCCAACAAACGCGACAAACTGTTCCGGTTCGACTTTGATATCAATCCCTTTCAGTATCTTGGGGCCACCGGGTGCATACTGAAAATGAACATCAGACAAGGCCACCTTGCCCGTCAACACGCCGGGGTCGCCGCGGTCATCGCCTATCTCTGTCTCAGCGGCGAGCAGGGGTTTGGTTCGCTCTGCCATGGCCAGGGTGTCCATCAGTTCCAGCGCGGTCGCACTCAGGGACGTAATCCCGCCAAGGAAAGTGCCCATTGCCACGTTAAACGCGAGGAAAGCACCGACAGACAGTGCATCGCTGGGGTTGGGCGACGACAACAGACCAGCTGCCATCCAGTACAAAAGCACTGAACTCAACAGAGGCACCGTAAACATGAAGACGATAATG
This sequence comes from uncultured Granulosicoccaceae bacterium, assembly GCA_964573105.1. Classification (GTDB taxonomy): domain Bacteria; phylum Pseudomonadota; class Gammaproteobacteria; order Granulosicoccales; family Granulosicoccaceae; genus CAKZSB01. Next base: position 1,648 of record CAZNIS010000062.1, on the reverse strand, counting down.
TAGTCCTCTACGGCTTGCGCTTTGAGCGTTAAGTCCATCTGTTTGCCATAGCGGCTCGACCATTGCACAAACGCACGGCGCTGCGCACCGGCGACGCGAATCTTGCCGGTGGCGCTGACGAGTTCGACGACGAAACCGAAGAACTTACCCTGCAACTCCATCAACTCACGATAGTACTTGCGAATGGTCCAGCCAGCGATCACCGTAAACAGGGCGACCACAATACCGATACCCAAAACCATGGTGGCGAGTTTGGCGCTGTACCAATACAAAAGGCCGAGGTTCAACAGCGCTGTCAGACTGGTTAGCAACGAACGCATAGTCTGACCGTTGAGTTCACGATTGACCGCGCTGACACCCATCGCACGCTCCAGCAGGTCACCACTGCCATACTTCTTGTAGATACCGAGTTTGACGTTCAGCAAGCGATCCCACACCGCCGCCTGACTGACAGCATCGGACGTTATCCCCAGGCGAATACTGAGAATCGCCTGTCCAAACCCGAACAGGCTGGTGCCAAACGCGGCAAGCACCAACGCCAGTCCAATTTCTGTTGCCAGCCGTCGGTTTGCGTCGGGAATCGCATTGTCCATGACCAGAGCAGTTGCCTGCGGCACCAGCATGCCGATAGCTGTCATCACGAGGGACAGAATGGCGACAAAAACCAGATCCGTGCCCTTGCCACGCAACGCCCAGCGCGCGATGCTCCACACGCTGCCAATCTTGTCAGGCAAGCGGCGGTAAAAACGTACCGCCTTGAGTTCCAGCGCCTGCGAGCTCTCCAGATTCACCGGCGTTTTTTCGCCCGTGGCCGGGTTAACGATATCGTAGCTGCCGCTGCTGGTTGGAATCAGCGCGACCGGTTTATGGCCATCCTCCAAATAGCCGACCATGGCACCACAATCACCATTCCACCAGTCGTCGGCCAGAATGACATGGCGAAAGCGAATATTCGACGCACGGGCAATGGCCTCAACCGGGTCCTTGGTCTCATTGGCCTTCTCCGACGCACCCGGGGGCGAGATGTCAATCCCGTCGGCGGCGCCCACCAGCGTCGCAACGTTCATCAAAGGATCGCCATGCACCGGTAGCGGAGCCGCCCCTTTTGCCAACGCACCACCCAATGCATCGATACTGGACGAGAACATCATGGTGTCCGAGCCGAACTCCTCTTCAGGCTCTTCATCCTGCTCTGACTCAGGCCCGTCGGCATCGCGCTTGTCATCGCTCTTTAAAAACGATGCCTTAGCCGCTTCGGCCCCTTTTTTCTCGCCCCCAGGCTGCGATGGTGTCTCGCTGGCAATTTTGGGTTTCGCCGCCTGCTCGGTATCTTGTGGCGCCTCTTTCTGCTGCCCTTCAGCCGCAACACGCGCCGCCTCCTGCTCAGCCTGCTGACGCGCCTTTTCAGCTTCTGCCTGACGCTCTGCCTCAGCCTGCTTTTCAGCTTCGGCCTGACGCTCTGCCTCTGCCTGCTTTTCAGCTTCGGCCTGACGCTCTGCCTCTGCCTGCTTTTCGGCTTCTGCCTGGTGCTCTGCCTCAGCCTGCTTTTCAGCTTCGGCCTGACGTTCTTCCTCTGCTTGTTTTTCGGCTTCTGCCTGGCGCTCAGCTTCAGCCTGTCTTTCCGCCTCGGCCTGACGTTCAGCTTCAG
>CAZNIS010000061.1:5964-42459 GCA_964573105.1 uncultured Granulosicoccaceae bacterium | reverse complement strand
GCCCGTTGGCGCCAAGGTTGTTGAACAGGTTATACATGCGCATCGGCCCCCACTTTTTGGTGCCGAACATCATGGTGCCTTCCTGTGCAAACAGTGCCGCCGCACCGCAGGCGCAAATACTCGACTTGCCCTCACGCAGCGGTACCATGCGAGAGACGTCGTTCTTGCCGGGGATGATTCGAAGTGACGTGCCGTAGTTTTCGGTCAGCATCTGACCTATACCGACTGACTGGGCGTAGCCGGACGAAGTGGTGCCATAGGCTGTCCACGAGATATTTTTCGGCAGTTTGATGTCATCTGCCGAGGCAATCATTGATGAGGCAAACAGTGCCGCGCTTACTGTGACCGCCACGCGATTGAGTGATTTCATGGTGTTCCTCCAGTGGTAACCTGAGAGCTAGTATGCCACAGCTACGGCTCGTGGCTACTGCCGGTGTTCACACAGGAATTGATCACCCGGAAAACCCGGCGGCGAGCGTCGATCGCGCCGATATGCCAGGCATCAGCAGCGAACCGGGAGCACACCGCTAGTCAATGGTGCGGACCTCCCTGACCAGCCGAAATCCGATCAGGATGTGCCGGATCGATTTCGGCCGCGAATGACGTGCCGCCGGACGACAAACGCCGCAACCGCTGTCGTCCCAGGAGCCACCCTTCACCCAGGCGCGTGCGTGCGCCGGGTTGGTATCGATCCACTCAAACACCTGCCCGACCGCGTCGAGCAATCCGTGAGGGCTGGCGCCGAGCGGGTATCGCCCTACCGACTCGGTATCAAATGGGCCGGCATCGTGACTGTTCAGCCGATCCGGGTCAAAATCGTCTCCCCACGGAAATCGGCCGCCATGGTCTCCGCGGGCGGCACGCTCCCATTCATCAAGACCCGGCAGACGCCAGCGGTGTCCGGTTTCCCGGGACAGCCACCTGGCATAGGCAATCGCATCGTCGTAGCTGACCAGCACCACCGGATGCTGCTCGCGACCCGGGGGCGGATGATTTCCTCGCCAGGCAAAGCGTCGGGTGCGCTCAAAGGGATGAATCAGTCCGTAGCTTCGCCAGGTCTCACGATCTACCCCCGGTGCCTCGTGGCCAGACTGTTGAATGAATGCGGCGTACTGGCGATTGGTGATCGGGGTGCGAGTGATGTGATAAGACGGCGTGGAAGCCTGCTGCCTCGGCGGCTCTTGCGCGTACCACTGTTGTTCACGCGTCAGGCGATGGCCATAGGCCGCTTCATCGAGGCGGTAGGCAAACTCACGCTCCTGCCAATCTGAACCTTTAATAAAATCGCCGGCAGCGACAGCGACGAGCTCAGGCAAATAGTCCCCCGGCTGGTTCCGACTAATTGAAACAACATCCGGTTCGGGAGCGACCTGCGCAGTAGAGCAGGACGCAACCAGCAACAGCAGCGCTGTCAGCAGGCAGTCAGCGCCCCGCCAAACGGCAACACGCGACTGCCCGACACGGCCTTCCATCAGTTCAATTAACGAATACCAACCATGTACTCGCCTGCCTGCGCGCTAGTTGTTGACTTTTTTCTTTTTCTTTTTCGCAGCACAAGGGTTGCACGGATTGCAGGCACTGGCTGCACAGGGGTTGCAGGCTTTGGCTGCACACGGATTGCAGGCTTTCGCTGCACACGGATTGCAGGCTTTCGCTGCACAAGGATTGCAGGCTTTGGCCGCACACGGGTTGCAGGCCTTCGCTGCACAAGGATTGCAAGCCTTCGCTGCACATGGATTGCAGGCTTTTGCTGCACACGGGTTGCAGGCTTTTGCTGCACACGGGTTGCAGGCCTTCGCTGCACATGGATTGCAGGCTTTTGCTGCACAAGGATTACAAGCTTTCGCTGCACACGGATTGCAAGCCTTCGCTGCACATGGATTGCAAGCCTTCGCTGCACATGGATTGCAAGCTTTCGCTGCACATGGATTGCAAGCCTTCGCTGCACACGGATTGCAAGCCTTCGCCGCACACGGGTTGCAAGGATTTGCCTTGCGTGGCGCACAGGGACCGCAACCCTTGTAGGCACCGCTGGGAACACCCTGTGACGGCAACGTGGTGCAGCCGCTAATGGCCAGTGTGCTGGCGCCAGCCATCAAAACGAGACCAGCAAATACGGAACTGCTCAGTCTGGATTGTCGAAAACGATCGGGAAGTATCTTGTTGCTCAAGGGTGAATTCCTCTGCGGTGACCAGTATGGATAAAGCATGGTCACACCCCGCAACGGTGTAGCGATCGGCGTCAATGCTGCCACGGTTGGCATAGCCTGATCGGCGGGGTAACTGACCTGCCCTGTTGTGACTACAACCGGACAGGCGGGTTCCCCTTCAAAGACGCGGCACTGGCATTTATCAGCGGTTAATTATCATCTGTTAGAAATTTGTTACCTTTCCACTACGGCCGGACTCAGTGTGGCGCGACACGGCTTAGCTATCTCGACGTACACTGCCAGTACAGATGATTATTCAAACAGATTTATCACCAGCCACCTACTCCTTTACTCAAACTGTCTGCATCGACAACACTCGATGCTGTCTTGAAGCCTCTGCAGTCATCAACCGCCATCCGAGCTGACTGGATTGATTGTCGACAGATTGTCAGTGACGCCCACCGCAACCCCGGCACCCCGCATTCTGGTAGAAACGAACTTCCGCCCAGCTGCGGGCAGAAATGCATTGGTCTGTATATTGTGGATAATTTCTTCATCATCCAGCCTGAAAACAACTCGACGGTTCTCGCGATCCATTTCAATGGATGTTCTGTAGGAGACATCGGTTTGAACCGCCGTGCTAAACGGCAGGCAAAATGAGTTCGGCGCAATAACAGTGCAAACATCATCGAAACCATCAGTCTGTAAACGGAACATACAGGCACTCGCAAACGATGATCCATTCGCCAGCGATAATATCTCCACGCTAGCGCGAACGTCACCTTCCATCGACCCTTCTATACCACCGTTGGATAAATCATTGTACACAGACCCACCGATAAATACGGTAGCGTGGCTGTTTGCGTCTTCAATAAGGGAATCTCCGGAAAGCACCAAATCCGCTGCGATGTAATCGGTATCGCCGTTGATATTTAGGCTAGTGAAGGTCGAACTGCCATCTTCAGAGCTACCCCTTATTTCTACCTGCCCGCCCGTTGCCACAACCGATCGGTTCGGTTGGCTGGCGAATCCATTCAAGTTTGCATACCGATCAACAACGCCGGGCAAAAGATCGCTTAGCGTGGTGTCAATGTTTCCATCTACCGCAATTTCACTGATGTTAGCTATAGAAGAAACACTGGCTCCTGTTGCGGCAACACTGGCAAACAAACCTGGACTTCTAGCTCGCAGAATCGGCGTCGGAACCAACTCGCTAACCCGAGTGTCATCCACCTGGAAAAATACCGTACCAGCCGCGCGGTCAACACCGATTCCCAGTAAATACTCACGGTCATACTCAAGATCGACAGGTAGTGAATCGATCGTAGCACAGCCGTCACCGTCGCCGTCTTCGGTAAAATCGACGAAAAAGCCTCGTGACCCGTCATCACCTATTACCTGAGCACAGTATATGAAGTCACTGCGAGCATCACCCTCCTGATAATTTCTTACACTGAGTGTCAATTGGACATCACCAGCACGGAAATTCACAGCCGGATCCGTTGTGCCTCCATCATTGACAGAGTTGAAAAAATTTCCGACCAATCTAAAACGTGAATCGGTAGCACTGTCATCGGAGTCCACCGCCGTTGATTCGGACGGAATTTGCACACGTACAAATAGAGAGTCCGGGTCATCAACTATAACCGGCTCAATGTTCGCCGAGCTGCTATCAGACGCCGTGCCGGTGACAGACAACGTAGCGGCACCATTTTCTATCGACAGGCTACTGTCTGGATCTGCAGCACCGAAGAAACGGGCGCTGTACCGTGGCAACCCGTTGTTGAAGTCATCTGTAAATCGTACCGGGTTTTCGTATACCAGCAAGGGTTCGTCATTCACATTGGATTGTGCCTCTGGAATCACCGGGCAGCCCAGGTTTGGCCCCGTCTCTATAGGCTGTACAGTCGCCACGCCCGACTCAACCTCCACGCCATCAGCGGCGCTGAAAACCAGTTGCGTATAACTGGCATCGGGAAGCGAACACGAAGCCACGATTTCCGTCAATCCGTTGTTCAAGACAGTGCATTCACTGAATGACGTTCCGTTGCTGACACTGACCGATATCGTCGAATTGAAAATTCCAGTGGCTGTTATTTCGACTGCCTCCCCTACAGCGAGCTCCAAAGGGACAATCTCATCGACGCGGTTGTAGCCCCGTGGGTTGACAAAGACACTGGTCGAACCGACAGAAACACGGGTCGACGACGTCGAATCGATATCAGATACGAGGAGCTCGACGCCAAAATCACGGAAAACGGGATTGGTGACTGTACAGGTGGCGAGAACCTCAGTTGGTGTAACGCTGTCGATTTCGCAGCTTCCGCCATCAATCTGTACTCCCGCCAATGGCGAAAACGATTCGCCAATCACCTGGACGGGTGTGGGGCGCCCAAAAATGATTTCGTTTCCGGATTCGATACTGCCGCCATCCACGTTAATCTGTGTCACTGATGGAACCAGATCCTCGCAAAATATTTCCACTGGCAGGATCTCATCGGCCTGATCCCAGCTAACCATCAGTTGCCCGGTAAATGGGCCTGGCGTTGCCTCGCAGGCCAGTTGCACGTCGATGTCGATAAACTGATCCGGTTCCAGTGTGCCCGAATCATCCGTCACGATTATCCAGTCTTGTTCCGAGAGCACCGTGTAATTCAACAACGCTGTGCCAGTGTTGCCAAGGGTGATCTGCTGAGACACTGTCGTGTTAACGTCAACTGGATTGACGATGATCGAAGACGGGGTCAGTACCAGCTGCGGCAACGGGGTCTCCGAACAAAAAAGCTCTACTGGAATCTGGGTATTTCCGCCATTGCTGACCACACTGAACAACCCGTTGCGTTCCTCGGGAACCGAGCCGCAGCTGGCAACGACCGGCAGTGAGTAAAACTCCCCCGGCTCGACCGTTGCGCTGAACGAGTCCACATCCGGCGCACAGACGGCGGAGCCCGGATCATCGGGGCACAACCAGTCGCTGTCACTGGTCACAGTGAAATCGAGTGGTTCATTGCCATCATTAAAAAATGCCAGATTCCCTTGCACGGCCCCTGCGTCAAACCCGAACTCATCGATCTCACCCGTCAGAGACAGCAGTGGCGGATCAACTCTGAGCACCGCTCCACGACAATCGACTGTTACCGGCACGGTGCCACTGCCACCATCACTGACAAAAAGGATGTCGGTACCGAGAACCTCAACCTCGGCCGAACAACTGGCGAGAAATGTGGCGGTAGCCACTTCGCCGGGTGTCACAACCAGAGGATTGGCCGATGTGACACTGAGCCAGTCGACCGTGGTGTCGATATCGATAGTAAGATCGCTGGAACCGGTATTCTCCAGTTGAACCGCGGCGCTTACTGAACCCAGGCGCTCGGCAACGAGATCAAGCTCTGCCGTTTGAACCTCCAGCAGTGGTGATGCCAGCGCCGAGCAATTCAGCGTTACCGGTACGCTCGCGGTACCACCATTGCTATCCACCGTGATCACGGACTCAAGCACACCCGTGTTACCTGCACACTGCCCGATAAACAACAACTCTGCCGTCGAATCCACAGCCAGCGGCTCCACTGAGCTATCGAGCACCAGCCAGCTCTCGCTGGAAACCACGGTATAGTTGAGCACTGCGGTACCTGCGTTGGCAATCTCGATGACACCCGTCGCGCCGCTTTCTTCGTCGGCAACCAGTGTCAACTGATCCGGCGACACCGACAACAAAGGTGCAGCGGGTGCATTGCAGGTCAGTGAAACGGGGATATCAGTGTTTACGCCCGCGCTTTCAACGGTGATTGTGCCGTTGCGCGTCTGCACCAGATCATCGCAACTGGCGGACACGGCAAGTGTGACACTCTGACCGGGATTGAGCGTGTTGACCGGGCTGTCTACCTGCAGCCAGGTGCTGTCCGAGCTGGCGTTGAAATTCAATGATGCGGTGCCGTTGTTTTCGACCACAAACCCGGCTGTCGCCGAATTGTTCTGCAACGCATCGAGCGTCAACTCACTGGCCAGAACGTTCAGCACACCGACAGGTTCTGCACTGCAATCAAGCGTCACAGCAATCCCTGCGTTGCCGCCATCGCTTAGAATACTTATCGCGCCAGAACGAACTTCGACGGTATCCGCACAGCTCGCATCGTAAGCGATGGTCGCGGTATCACCCGCCTCGATTTGCCCGCCAGTCGCCGCCAACTGCAGCCAGCCGCTGTCAGACTCCAGCGTATAGCTGAGCAAGGCTGTACCGGTATTGCCTAACACAAAGCTGTTGCTGGACGTTTGATTTTGCAGGGCGGCAAGTGTTTCCGGTGCTGAGGGCGCTTGCAGCAGCGGTGCCGGTGCTGCACTACAGGTCAGTGTGACCGGCACACTCGCGCCACCACCGTCACTATCGATAAGCACGGTAGCCAGACGATCCTCAACATTTGGCCCACACTGCGCGTTCACTACCAGTGACGCGCTGTCACCCGATGCAATAACCGCGGTAGCCGGCACAATCTGCAGCCAGTCGGCGCCTGTTGTTGTGTTGTAGAGGAGCTCGGCGCTGCCGGTGTTGGCGATCAGAATGGCGCCAGCTACCGACTGACTCTGCTCGGCGGCAACTGCAAGATCGGCGGTCGTTAGACTCAAAATCGGCAGCGGCGTCTCGGTACAGTTCAGGCTGACGTCAACGCTTGCACTGCCGCCATTGCTGTCGATAGTCAGTACCGCGTTGCGCGTCTCCACCAGCGCATCGCAGCTTGCGACAAGCGGCAGCGCCGCGTTCAAGCCAGGTGCCAGTTCGCCGGTATTGACTGCCAGCGTCAGCCAGTCACTATCAGACGTTACCTGATAGCTCAACGCAGCGGTGCCGCTGTTGATGAAGGTAATGCTGGCGGTTGCAGCGCCATTCTGCTCGGCGGCGAGCGATAGTGGCTCACTCTGCAGTTCCAGCAGCGGGGCCGCCGGAGCGCTACATTGCAGCGTGACAGGTATCGATGCCGCGCCTGCATTGCTGTCGAGTGCTATCGAACCGTTAAAAGTACCCGCAGCGGCATCGCAATTTGCCTGCACAGCAAGCTCACTGGTGGCACCCGGTACAATGCTGAAGGACTCGACGGGTAGCTGCAGCCACGGCGAGGTGCTTGACAACGAGACTTCAAGATCTGCGCTGCCAGTGTTGCCGATCAGAAATTGAGCGCTCGCGCTGGCACCAACATCGGCTGCCAAAGACAGGGCTTCACTCGGCGCCATCAATACCGGTAACGGTGCTTGCAAACAATTTAGTGCAACCGGTATCGTCCCGTTGCCGGCATTGCTGTCGATTGCAATCTGGCCGTTGAGGGTTGCGACCAGTTCGCCGCAAATGGCCTGAACCGATAATGCGGCAGAGCCACCAGCAGGCAGGGTGCCCTGGCTCGGTGCTGCCGACAGCCAATCGCTGTCTGTTGCGATACTGTAGACGAGCTCGGCCGCTCCCGGATTGGCAATCACAATATCCGCTGTGGCGGTTTCATCCGGCAGCGCACTGAACATAAGTGTCTCGGTGGATAATTGTAACGCCGGTTCTGGCACCGGCATGCAATTGAGCGTGGCCGGATAAACGGCTGTGCCGCCATTGCTCGACACACTGAGACTGCCAGCGAGTGTCTGTGCGGTATCGGGGCACTGGGCGGTGACAGTTAACGGCGCAGTCTGACCAGGCTGCACGGTGCCAATGGCGACAGCCGAGTCACACGCGGTGGTTCCTGTGGCACACAGCCATTCGCTGTCACTGGATATCGAATACTCCAGCGGTTCATTGCCGCTGTTCGAGATCAGCATCGTGGCCACATCACTCTGCCCCACACCGCCGACAATATCGGCGCTAAACGTATAGAGTTGCGGATCGACATCGAGCACTGCACCGCGGCAATCCAGCGCGACCGACACAGCGCTCGCCCCGGCTTCGCTGTCAATCGTTATCGTGCCACCGAGCGAGGTGATCGAGCCAGGGCAACTGGCCTCTACTGGCAGTGAAATACTCTGCCCGGGCTGTATCGTGCCCGTCTGCGTGTCGCTGCTGGCGAGCAGCAGCCAATTGGCGGTGGATTCGGCCGTGTAGTCGAGCGCGACGTTGCCACCGTTGGCCAGCACGATGTTATTGCTGACCACGGCAGCGGGGGCAGCGGTCAGGGCAAGTTGCGCGACCGGTAGATCGAGCACGGGGTTCGCATCTTCGCTGCACACCTCGTTCGGCGCCAGCACCGTGCCATCGTCGCACAGTTGCACCGGAACATCGGAGCCGTCCGCCAGCAGTGGCGAACTGCCAGACTGACGCTCGGCCAGATTCACGATACCGTCGCTATCGGCATCGTAGCCGTCAAAATCGTAGTCGGCAAAATCGAAATTTAGCGGGCCACTGCTGAAGGTAGCACTAAAGCTCCGATTAAAACGCACCAGGTCCAATCGACCGCCATCCAGTGTGTCGAACCAGGTGAGCTGAATGGAAAAGTCGTGCCCTGCCGGTATTCTGAAATCTGCCTGCCAGGTATCTGTGGCGGCGTCGCGACTCGCTATAACGACCTCAGGGGTCTCGTCGTATTGCAAAATGACCTCGGCAAAAAGCACGCTGCGATCGATTTGCCTGCTGGTCGCCATGGTATCCAGCGCCTGCGGCAACTTGAACGCAGTGACACCACTATTTGTCGTCTCGCCATTCGACCCGCAAGCCACCAGCAAAAGAGACAACGCTACAAGAAAAAGCGATCGCGAAAAGGTTCCGATGGTCCGCATGGTCACATCCCTACTGGCAGATGGTTGATGGTTGCGCGATTGCCGCGTCAGAATTCAAGCCGAACACCGGCCTTGATCCAGTGCTGGGTGACTAGCGCTTGCCCGAGTCGTGTCTCGTAGAAGGCGTAGGCACTGCGCCCACCGGCTAGCACCGCGACGCCACCGAGCCCCAGATTCAGATACTCTGTATCGCGCTCCTCGCCCTCGACGCGAAATTCCGTCTGCCCCGGGTCGGCGAGAAAATAAGCGCTGAGTGGGCTTTTGCGATTGCGAGTCTCGAATTCCAGTTCAAGGCTCACCTGCGGCACCAGCACTCCCCGCCCGGTGCTGATCGTGCGCGCCATGCCGGTACCGATGGAGACCGTAGACGAGCGAACCGACTGCCGCGCCAGCGCGAGTGTCGAACCGAATCCCGGGTCACCGGAACTCGCCTGCTCTCGGTAGGCATCGACATCGGCGGCAGTGAAGCCCAGCCGCAAATACGGATTGACGTCCCAGTCGGCATAGCGCAGGTTCTTACCAATACCGGCTGATAGCGACACACTGGACGACTGCGTATCCGCCACCGCCAGCACCTGATTGCCGCCCTGCAAATTGATCTGGCGAGATAAATCGTAGGTATTGCTGCCCACATCGAGCACCAGGTCGAGATAGCCCAGCGGCTCCCGCATGAAGGTGGCAAACAATGTCAGGTTGGTACCGTCGACCTGACTGCCACCGGCGGTGCGGCGAAAGTCGGTTTCGTTTTGAAAAATGCCGATCCCGGCACCGGCAATCAGGCTGTCGGAAAACCGGTAGTCGGCACCGGCGGTAAACTGGCTGGTGGTCAGATCGGCATCCTGTTGCAGGCGATTACCATCGACATCACCGTTGGCAAACTGACTGTTGAAGAAGGGCTCTACTCGATTGAAACGCAGCGCCGACGAGGCGCCACTGCCCGACCTTTCCTGTGACTCGCGGCGGCGCAAATTGTTGATTCTGGCCTGCACATTGGTGACCTGCAAATCGGCCGCATCGGTCAGAGTATCACTGATCGCAAACGCCTCCTCTGGAATCAGTCGATCCAGCCCCGCTGCCAGCGTCGTGTCGTCGTCGGCCAGCGGATTCAGCACCTGGCAGGTAGCCTGCAAATCCTGAGTGGCCGCCGTTGGCGTTGGCGATGCAGCCACAGATGGACAGGTGCTGTCGAGAATTGTATCCAGCGCAAACTGATTCTCGTTGAGCCCAAATACTTCAAGATTAATTGTGATCGACTGCGCGTACAGCGTTGTTGCCAACCACTGCGACAACAGCACAGCCACCGCATAGGCAACCACCCTGACACATCTCGGCCGCCCCACCGCCATACCACTTTTCTGCAATAACACCATATTTCGACTCTGACTCCTGCCTGCGATCAGGATTCGCTTACCGATCATCCAATCGCGTCCGTCACTTTCCGCTTTACGCCGGTGGAGGTTATTGGAAGTGTTACAGTCCGTAATCCCCCAACTGGGGGAGAGTCGCCGTTTTCCAGCCCCACATTGCGCCTGAGTAGCCATGAGTGTGAAATACAGCCAGATTACAGAGGCAGAGTTACTACCATGCCATCAGGATTTTCCACGAAGAACCACCCACAAACGTGTAGGGCACAGGTTCCATGATGGCAAAACAGGCCGAATGACCAGGTCAATGATAAATCCAGCTAACCTGACACCCATGCACGTACCCATACTGCTGATGTTACTGTTGCTACCACTGACAGGTGTCGCCCAAAACAGCACCTGCTACGGCACCACTGGCGCAGGATCGCTGGACAAAGGTGTCAAGCTGCCTTCCAGCGGCAGTAACTACACAGGCTACAGTTACCTCGCGAGAATCGCAGGCCGCACGTACGTTCACTCCGAAGTCAGCAAGATAGTCGTCGCGGCATACCGCGCACTGGAAAAAAGCGCGCCCGGCAAAATTTACAAATACGCCGAAACCGGTAAGCGCAATGGCGGGATGTTCAAACCACACAAAACTCACCAGAACGGACTGTCGGTGGATTTCATGACACCAATGATTGACCGCAACGGCCGGTCAACTCACCTGCCAACGCATCCGTTTAATCGGCTGGGTTACAATATTGAGCTGGATAGCAATAACCAATACAAAGGTCTTCGCATTGATTATTCAGCCATGGCAGCGCATGTGGTCGCACTACATCAAGCGGCACGAGCCCGAGGGCATGATATCTGGCGCGTCATCTTTGATCCCGCGTTGCAAAAACCATTGTTCAACGCAGCCCACGGACAATACCTGCGTCAGCACATTCGCTTTTCAACGAAACGTTCATGGGTTCGCCACGACGAACACTACCATGTCGATTTCGCCATCCCTTGCAAAAGTCGCTGACCACAGCATACCGTGGCGAGCGTTTATCCACTGTATGCCAGGACCTCGCGCCTGCTCTAAACTGTCTTTGGCACCAATGACAGACAAACATTCACCCGGCATAGCTAACCAACCCGCAAGTTGGCAGCAAATCGCTTCATATCCGGGTGTAGATCGACCCTATACTAATTGACATGCTGTCGGAGGTGGAATTGAGATGTGGGGTCTGTTTCAACGATCAAAGTTGCTGGGCTCGGAAGACGAATACTTTCAGATTGAGTGTTTTCGATGGCTGTTGACGCATTTCGGCGGAGAAGTTTTTTTCCGTAAAACCGCATTGATCCTGCCCACCAACGATTTCTTTCCGGACGAGGTCAGCTCCGGCGATGAAGCGGTCAGGGCAACATTCGATCAGGTTTTGCTACACGCCAACATGCAGGACTGGCCGGTAACACTCATCGCGCAGGACGAAGATCCGGATATCGTCGTTGGGGAAGCTATGCTGCTGCAGAACGTGCAGCGCAATCCGCAAGGCACGTTTTCGGTCAACGCTGAAAACGAAGTGACCATCAGCTACAACCCGGCACTGATCGACAATCCGGCTGCGATGGTTGCAACCTTTGCACACGAACTTGCGCACTATCTCACCGCCACCGCGCCACAAGCGCCACCCGGCGGTTGGGAAAACTGGGAATTCGCAACGGATATCGCCGCAACCTTCATGGGCTTTGGCATTTTCATGGCCAATTCCGCTTTCAGTTTTCGACAATACTCTGGCGGCGGCTCTATCGGCTGGCAGGCAGCACGATCCGGTTACCTGTCCGAAGCCGAGCACAGCTACGCGCTGGCCATTTTTCTACTATTGAAAGAAATTGACCCAAGGCAGGCTTTTCCGCACTGTGATCGAAACATCTGCAGTCACCTGAAACGGGCACTGGCCGAGCTGCGTGGGTCGGACTCTTTGGAAGCGCTTAAGAAAGTTGAGCTTCTGGATATGCCGAATGGAAAAAGGAATTAGTTAAGGAGTTGCTTTGGATTATGAATGCCGTGCCATTTACTGTCTCTGTGGTGGATGCGCCCTGCGGCTTATCCACCCTACTTTTCGGTTCGCGCTACCAGCTACAAATTACACGCACGTGATATCTGTTCGGTGATCTGCAGATTGCGGCAGCCATCTGCTGCACTGACGATCGGCTGTTCCTCACCACGTATTACGGCGCAAAAGTGCTTCAATTGCCGCTGTAGTGGGTCGACAACGTCTACCGCGTCCACGATAGAATTCATGGGGTTCCACCACGAGGGGGCGGTGTTATCATCGAAACGGTGCAGCGTCATGGTGGGCACCGAAAGGCTGCCGCGCGTACCGGCGATGTGATAGCAGTTTTCTGCCTGATCGTGATGATAGCTAAGATTCTCGCGCGCGGTCTGCTCCCAACTCTTGCAACTGGCGGCAGTGTCTGACAACAGAAATGTACCAATGGCACCACTGTCAAACCGCAACAATATGCCGACCGTATCTTCAACCTCAAAGCCGCGCGTGGCACTGGACGGCATGGCCTGTACTTCGATGATTTCGCCACACAGGTAACGCAGGTTGCCAACCTCGTGAATCATGTTGATCAGAATCGGTCCACCGCCGGCTTTGGTTCGCCACGGACCAGCGGCAAAGTAATCATCCGGTTTGTAAAACAGGGCTGCACCCTGCACGGCGACGATATCGCCAATCACACCGGATGAGATGATCTCTCGCGCCTGTTGCATGATAGAACTATGCATGCGGTGATGACCGACAATCACTCTGGCACCAGTCTCATCCACTCGAGCCACAATATGCTGAGCCTGTTGCACGGTTTCGGCAATCGGTTTTTCGATCAGCACCGGAAGATTCGCATCGATGCAGGCCAGTGCCTGTTCGTAATGCAGCTGATTAGGTGTAGCCAGTATTACGCCATCGACAGGCTTGTCGTCTATAAGGCTACCCAGATCGGCATACCGCGCTACCTGAAGCGACGCTGCGAGTTCAACCGCGCTCTCGGCTGGTTCGACAATCGCGCTCAGTTCGCAATCGGCAGTATCTGCCACCAGCTCAATGTGGCGCCTGCCAATCAGGCCGGCGCCGACGACGGCAATTTTCGGTTTACTCATGGGCAGTATTCATCGAATGATGTTGCGCGCTTGCGCGCAACCAGGCGTTGGCGGCACCCAAGCCGGTATAATCGTTATCACGTTGTACGATTTCAAAAAAGAATTTCCCGTCGATGGCAGTGGTGTAGTGCTGATAAAAGCAGCCGTTGTCATCTTCGTCATAGAGAATGTTCAGTTCGGCCAGCCGCTCGCACAGCGATACCTCCAGGCCAAAGCGCGCCTGCAAATCCGGATAGTAGTTGCGCGGAATGGCAATCGATTCGATACCGGCATCAGCCAGTGACTGTACACAGGCAAAGATATCTTCGGTCCGCATCGCAATGTGTTGCACCCCCGACCCTCGCGCTCGCTGGATAAAGCGAGCGCTGGTGGTGCTCTGTGCCTCGGTGACATTAAACGCCAGTTGAAAACTGTGATCGGCATTGTTGACCACCTGACTCTGAATCAGGCCCTGCGGATCAAACACATCGAAAGCCGGCGTTTTCTCAAGCGCAAACAGACTGCGAAACGACAGCAGCGTGCTGAGAAAATCCGGATAGCTCTGTGACAATGACACGTGATCGATCGCAGTAATATGACCGCTTGCAGATAGCGACTCACCCGACGCATCGAATGCCGTGTCAAACGCCTGTTGTGATGTCGAGCGATCAACCCAGTACCACACCGTGCCATCGACGTTCTGCATGCCAACCATCGTGTGAACCGCGCCTTGATTGTCGGGCGCCACCATGGGTATCTGCAGAAATTTTGCCCGCTGAGTACAAGCGTAGGTGTTGTCGACCTGCAAGCCCAGTGCGACCACCGCCGTACCGTGTCTGGCCAGAAACTGATCGGCAAAGGCAGCATCGGTGTTCAGTACCATTTGCACCTCACCGCACTGCCAGTACTCTGCAGCCAATTGCCGATGTTCACCGCGTTTTACAAAACCCAGTGCCGCAAGCAAACGACAGAGCTCGTGCAAGTGATCCGTTTGCGTCGATATCTCTACAAAGTCAAACCCGTTCAAGGTAACTGGTGGCGGAATCTGTTCGCGGTTATGCGGCAGCATCGACTCCAGATACAGCGATGAACGATAACCGTCCTGCGCCGTTTGCAGCGGTTCGCTGCGACGAAAGATATCGTTGAAAATCTCGTGCGACAGCGGCCCGTCGTAACCGGTTTTTGCCAGTGCCTGCATAAACGCATCGATGGTCAGTTCACCCTGCCCTGGAAAGCAGCGATAGTGACGGCTCCAGGACAGATGATCCATCGACAGGCCGGGTGCATCGGCCGTCTGCACCAGAAAGATTCTGTCTCCCGGAATATTGGCGATTGGTTTGAGATCACTGCCGCGGCTGAAGATATGAAACGTATCCAGCACCACCCCGACACTCGCGTGATCAGCCTGACGCACGATCTCCCAGCTGTCGCGATAATCGTTGACGTGGCTGCCCCAGGCCAGCGCCTCGAATGCTACGCGCATGCCATGCGCTTTTGCCAGATCACCCAGTTCGTGAAAGTCTGCCGCCAGCGCCACGATGCCGCCCTGCGCGCGCGGATGAGTGGAACTGCACACCATCAATAGATCAGTGCCCAGCTCGGCCATTTGTTCGAATTTAAGCCTGGCGCGATCAAATGCCAATTGCCGGTCGCGGCCCTCTAGTCCCTCGAAATCCCGAAACGGCTGCAGCGTCACCACCTGCAGGCCATGATCGCGGATCAGATCCGCAGCCTCACGGATACTGCCATCGAAGGCAATCAAGTCATTTTCAAATATCTCAATGTGTTCAAACCCGGCGCTGGCGATACTCTGCACTTTTTCACGCAGTGTGCCGCTCAGGCAGACGGTTGCTATCGACGGATACATCAGATCTCCTGACAATTTAGCCAGGCACCACCCTGTTGATGTGACTGCACGGCGGTCTCCACAAACACCACCCCGCGAGCGCCATCGACAACCGATGGGCACAATGACCAGTCATCGGGCAGATCGATGCCGTCGCTATCGGCCGCCACCAGCATGGCGAATTCGGTGTAGAGATTGGCCCAGGCTTCGATCAGCCCTTCCGGAAATCCGCGCCCGGTGCGGATCAAACGCTCAACCGAAGCTGAAACCCCGTGACCCTGCCCACGGCTGATGATCTGATCCGGTTGTCCATAGCGATTAAATTTCAATTGTTCAGAGTGCTCCATATCCCACTCGATCCCGCCCTCACTGCCAAACACGCGCAAGCGCAGGCCACCGCGATTGCCACTGGCAAGGCGCGTCGCGATTAAGGTGCCAGGCACCGATCCCTCGAATTGCGTACTCATGAACACGGTGTCCTCAAGCGGCTGCGCTGCGCCGCACACGTGCATGTCGGCGCGCAGGCGCGAAAGATTCAAACCGGACACAAAGCTTGCCAGATGCACGGCATGGGTGCCGATGTCAGCGGTGCAGCTGCTGCTGCCGGATTGGGCGGGATCGATTCGCCACTGCACGTGCGCGGCGTCAAAAGCGCCGTCGGGCACCATCCAGTCCTGCATGAATTCAGCGTGAATCTGCACCACGCGCCCGATATGGCCGGCGCGCACAAGCTCTCGCGCCTGGCGCACCATCGGATAACAGGACATGACGTAGCCAACTCCAAAGGGCAGCGAAGTCTGATCCACCAGTTGCACCAGATCGCGAGCCTGACCTGGCTCATTGCACAACGGCTTGTCGCACAGCACGGCAATCCCGGCGCGTAAAAAACAACCGGACGCCTCGTGATGCAGGTGATTGGGTGTAGTGATCATGACCGCATCGACGCCATCGGCACGCTGGGATTCACACTGCGCCATCTCGGTAAAGGTGCCATAACACCGATCCGCTGCCACGTGCCATGACGACGCCTGTTCACGCGACTTTTGCGCACTGGATGAGAAGGCGCCTGCTACCACCTCCCAGTAGTCGCTCAAACGAGCCGCCATCGCCTGTGTGCGCGATATTCGACCGCCGCCAACGACGCCAAGCCGCAAACGACGGGACAATACCGGATACGGGCCGGTAACATCGAGCGGTTGGGGAAAAAGTTTATCCATCATTGAATCAGTGCGCTGGTGTCCACACCGGGTGGCAGGATTTCGACGGCCATAAAGATCGCCGGCGTGATCGTTTCGTACTGGTGCCAGGGGTAATTGCCGTGCTCGTCGTACATGGGCCGATGGGTCGCACCGGGTGCCATCGGCTCCTCCAGATAGAGTGTGGCGATATCGCGTTCGCGGCACTGTTGCATCTTGCCAAAGCCAACGACCTGCGTATGCACCTCGCGAAAGCCTGGAACCGGGCAAAACGGATGGTCGCGATGCAGCCCGACATTCAACGGCACCGAGCCCGAGTGATACATCGTCAGGCCGACATTATCGACAAACACTTTCGGCGACATGTAGTGCTCCACTCCGCGCAGACGCTCCTCACCACGTTTCTCAAACGCTGATAGCCAGTGTTTTTTCACATCTCGAAACAATGCATCCTGATCCGTATAACGATCAAAGCGCTCAATCAGTACGGCTCGCTCGATATTTTTAATGGTGCCACTGGTGACGATGCACGATTGCAGTGAAGCCAGTTGCTGGCGCTCGATATCAACCGCTACATCGGCGAGGTTCAACAGTATCGTGCTGCCGTCAACCGTATACGCAGACTCTCCACTGATGTGCCTGACGGTAAAGAACGGCTCGGCAAAATTCAGCATCTCTATCGACATAGTATTATCCGTTACGGAAATGTTTCGGGCAGCGCGGCGGGCGGCGTACAGCGACTGGCAATGTCGATAAACTCGCCGCGCTCGGCAGAATCGAGCACGCCCTGCATCACGTCAAATAAATGCATGGCAAGCGTGCCACTGCAACGCGCTGCCCGTTGTTCGCAAATCGCCAGCGCCATATCCACGAGACCGAGGCCGCGCGAATCTTCATTGTGGCCGTGCGTATTTTTTGCAATCTGCCATTCGGGATTGCCCGGCACCCGCGGCTGGTAGACCCAGCGCGATGTCTCGCGGGTGCGATACCAGACTTCTCCCTGAAAGATATTCGCACCGTGTACCGGATCCGGATCGGCAATGCAAATGGTGCCATCCTCACCATAGATCTCAAAGCGCGGCGTCTCTGATTCCCAGATGTCAAAACTGATCGTCATCGAGCCCTGCACCCCAGAGGCAAACTCGAAAAGCGTTTGCACATGGGTATCGACCTGTACGGGTATTCGCTCCCCGGCCCGCGGCTGTGATTCGATCAGACGTTCATCGAAGGCGCGTCGCGCCATGCCGCAGACCCTGCCAATCGGGCCGAGCAGGAAAACCATCGCCGCGAAGTAATAGGGGCCAAGGTCGAGCAGCGGACCACCACCGGGCTGGTAGTAGAAGTCGGGATTCGGGTGATGGCGCTCGACACCGCGGGTACCGACAAACGCCGACACTGCCGTCGGCCTGCCAATGGTGCCACTGTCGAGCAGTTTTTTAACTGTCTGCCAGCGCCCGCCGAGAAAGGTGTCCGGTGCATTGCCAAGGTAGAGATCGCGCTCTGCGGCCATTTGCAGCAACCGTTCACCATCTTCGCGACGGGTGACAAACGGCTTTTCCGCATAGACGTGTTTGCCGGATTCAAGCGCCTGCGCGCTGATATCAAAATGCGCGGCTGGAATCGTCAGGTTCAGCACGCAGTCGATGTCATCATCCGCCAATAACTCGCCCGGCTGGCAGGCCCTCGGTACATCGTGCTCCATTGCGACCGCGCGCGATTCGGCCAGATCGAGGCTTGCGCAGGCGGCGACCTCCAGCTGTGGAAACCGGCTTAGAGTACGCAGGTAGATGCCGCTGATCCGGCCGCAACCCACCAGACCGACGCGCAGCGGCCGGCTCATTCAAGGCTCCATGGAAGGCGGCTGGCGCTGACAGTTGGCATGCTGGGCCCAAGGTTCAATTGATATTAAATAACAGATGAAACTAAAAATATATGATATTTTTTAGAAATGCAAAACTCACCGGCCTGCACCGTTGGCGTCTCTGTCTACCAGCGCATCAAGCGCGACATTATCTTTGGCGCGCTCACACCCGGTGCCAAACTCAAGCTCAATGCGTTGAAAAGCCGCTATCAGGCCAGCCTGACCACGCTGCGTGAGACCCTGAACCGGCTCAGCAGCGAGGGCTTTGTCGTCGCCGAGCAGCAGCGCGGATTTTTTGTCAGCCCGGTATCAAAGCGGGATCTGGCAGAGATCACCGAACTGCGCGTGCTGCTGGAGTGCTCGGCGGTGCGCACTTCCGTGCAGTGCGGCGACACCGACTGGGAGGGAGACCTGGTCGCCACCTACCACAAACTGAGCCTGATGGAGCAGCAACTGCTGCGCGGGGATGAGTCGCAAAAAGAGCCGTGGAAGCGCTACGATCGGGAATTTCACCTGGCCTTGATTCAGGCCTGTGATTCACGCAACCTGCTCGACCTGCACGGCGTTATCTATGACAAATACCTGCGTTATCAAATGCTGGTGCTGACTTATCGTGGCGTCGAGGCCGTCGATGAACACAAGGCAATATTCGATGCCGCGCTGGCCCGCGATGCGACTGCTGCGGCGCAGATGCTGGAACGACACGTACGTCGTGGTCTGGCGCACACGCTGGCTGCCATGCGTGACTCAAACGCCGGAACTGCCGCCACCGGCCAATGACCGAATCGACAGCCATGAAACTCTCGTGTGAGACACCACCAACCGACGTGGCCGCCGGCATGGCCACGACAATCACCCAATTGATCCCGCGCATCACAACCGCAAGGCTCGAACTGCGTGCGCCGGTGGTCGAGGATTTTCAGGTCTACGCGGGGATTGTCTGCACAGCACGGGGTCGGTATGTCGGCGGCCCGATGTCGCGTGAGGACGCCTGGTTTGACTTCTCCCAAATGGCATCGAACTGGTTGCTGCACGGACATGGCGGTTTTAGCATACGGCACCTCGGCGGCAAGCAAACCATTGGATTTGTCGTGCTCGGTTTCGAGCCCGGCGATCGTGAAGTGGAACTGGGTTATCTGCTGGATCAGGCCAGCGAGCGGCACGGTTACGCGTTGGAGGCAAGCAAAGCGGTTAGAGACTGGGCATTCGATTACTACGGCTGGCGCTCACTGGTTTCGTATATAGATCAAAACAACAAGCGCTCGATCAAGCTTGCGACCCGTATGGGTGCACAACGCGATAAGCAGGCGGAACGCGAACTGGGTGCGGAGCTGGCAGACTGTACCGTCTATCGACATCTGGCAGCAGGCACAACAGACGAACACTAGCTACTATGCCCCCTTTCATGTATTCGCATCTTTTAGAAAATTAATCAGGTGCCGGGTCAGCCCGTCTCGCGGTGCATTGGATGGCCAGACCGCAAAGACATCAATCGCATCGATCGTCCAGTCTGGCAACACGGTTTGCAAATCCCCGGCGGCGATATCCTGTTCGGTTAAAAACTCCGGCACAATGGCCAAGCCGGCACCACCGCGCGCAAGCTGACACAACGCATAGGCATTATTGACGCTGACGCGAGATTCCGGTTTGACCAGCTGCCGAGTGGTTCCCGGTTGGCTAAACACCAGTTTCTGGCGCCAGACCGGCGCCAGTTCGATCCAGTCCCACTGTGTCAGATCGTCGGGTGTTGCCGGACTCGCCCGCGACTCAATGTAGTTGGGCGCAGCTACCAGGTGTCGTTGCATCGAGTAAAGCTTGCGCGCCTTTAGTGAGCTGTCCTCCATTTCGCCGGCGCGGATCGCCACGTCATAGCCGTCTGCGATCAGATCCCTGCGGCTATCGGAGTAGTCGATTGCCAGACGAATACGCGGGTTGGCGATTGAGAATTCTGCCAGCGTTTTTGTCAGCGGTGACTGCGCCAGTACCGCAGGCACCGTTAAGCGCAAAAGCCCTGCCGGCTGCAGAGCCTGCGTGGCGATTTCATCGAGCCCGGATTCTGCCGCTGCGAGCATCGCCCGTGCAGCCTGCAACAAACGCTTGCCATCTGGCGTTAGCGAGAGCTTTCTGGTGGATCGATACAGCAATGGTGTGCCCAGGTGCTGCTCCAGTTGGCCAACGTGATGACTGACCACTGACGGCGACAGTCGCAGCGCCCGCGCCGCGGCGCGAAAGGAACCATGATCGACCGTTTTGGCAAAGATCGCGATCTGACGAAGCTCATCGAGCATTATGCAAATTCTCCGAACAGTGAACGTCGACGAGCCCGGCTTATCAGGGTGCCTGCCGGACTTTATAGTGTCCGGACTGCATGGTCAGCAGGCGGCAGACGATGGCATCAATCAACGTTGAACCATTGTGATGGCCTGTAGCAACCGAGCCAACAACAACGGGCTGCGCTCTGTTGCACCTCGCGGCGCCTGGAACGTATTCGGTAGATGCACTCTGCGTTCGGTACTGTTGGCACATGCAGCACAACACGACGGCTGCAGCCGTCCCGCACTGACCCCATCAGAGGCACGCTATGAAAACACTCAATACCGCTATCGCTGCAACCATTTTATTTACGGGCTCTGCATTCAACTCAGCGGTCGCTGATGACAAGGCGACGGTCCAGAAATTCTACGACTTCCTGAGCAACCCGGCGTCCGAGTCACACGCCAGCGCCTTTCAGAATGCTATCACAGACAACTGGCAGAGTATCGGTGACTACTCGGGCAAATCAAAATCAAAGGATCAGTTTGTCGGCCAGGTTGGCGGTTTTGGAAAATTGATTCCCGATCTCAAGTGGGAAGTTCAGGAAATGATTCAGGAGGGCGACACCGTTGTCGTTCGCAGCAGGGCAACCGGCACGCCCGCCGGACCGATGTTTGGCGTTGACGGCAAGGGAAAAAGTTTCGACATTCTGACAATCGACATTCACACCATTGTAAATGGGTCCATAGTCAAAACCTGGCACGTTGAAGACTGGGCAGGCGCGATGCAGCAACTGCGCGGTCAATAGCTAAAAAACTCAAACGCAACGGAGAACACTATGAAACGCAGAACAGCACTGGCAGGCGCACTGGGTAGTGCGGTCGCCCTGCTGCACGGGCATCGCGCACTCGCCGCGCAATCGGATGATGGCAAAGCGGCACTGGATACGGTCATGGCGCTAATGGGCGCGATGGGCAGTGGTGACATGAAGACGATGAACGATCTGATGGCCGACGATATGGTCTGGCACAACGAGGGCGATCGATCTATGCCATGGATTGGACCCTGGGAAGGCAAGGATCAGATCATGAAATTTCTGCCGATCTTTGGCGAGAACTTTAAAACGACCCAGTGGGAAAACACTGACGCTTTTGCCGCCGGCGATACCGTTGCCGTTTTTGGCAAAATGAATGGCATCACACTGAAGTCCGGCAAAGAAATTGGTGAGTTTACCTTCGCGCTTCGCGCCAAAGTGCGCGATGGAAAAGTGGTGCTGTGGAACTGGTTTGAAGACAGCTACGCGGTGAGCAAGGCCTACCACGGATAGACCACCCATTGTCTGGCGTCACCCGATCGATTGCGTTCGGGTGACACTTTTATCAATGTTAATACAACCGCCAAACGTCTATTGCTTTGCGGCAGTCACAAAGTCGTATGAGGCCTGAACCAGCTCCATGACGACATCCAGTTCACCCGGCGACTGTGGCGTGTAGATCATCACGAATCCGTCCCAGCCAGGGCGCTGAGTCGACCACGGATGAAAGGTTGCCCAGCCGCGCTGGACTGCCTCGATCGCAAGATTGGGCGGCAGTGATGCATGCAAACTACCGTCCGGGTGCATGTGGGCAAATTCGCGGCCACCGACAATTCGCTCGGGCCGCTCGATGGTCACACTGTCGTCTATCCAGAATCCTTTTGCACCCGGCAATGAAATCACCGTGCCGCGCACTGTAACCCCTTTTATGGCCGCCGCACGCTTTAGCAGTGTTTGCGCAAGCTCAGGTTGCAACTCCACATCAAGCTGTACGTGCGGCACGCTGTTGGTAGTGGCCGGCACCGGACTGATTCTGCGCGGCAGTTCATCCACTGCCGACACGGTACCGACCGCCAATAGTAATGACGTACTCAACCCGATCACCCATGCCCCTGTGTGTGTCGCCATCGCTAGTCCCGCTCTTGTTTCAATAGTTCACAGACACAGCGCGCCTGCGCTGTGCCACACCGCCGAAATACCCGACCACTGCGGCGATCAGGTAAACCAGCATCGAATCAATTGTAGGGCTTCAATTGATCGACTGAACGACCTGCACTGTTCGGAATAGTTGCACAATCGCAGCTCAGCCTGACTACGGCGGTGGCGAGGTTGACGTTATTGATACTTTTTCAGATCGAGCAGATCGATAGTCTCGCCGGCCTTGGCGATATGCGCAGGCGCATTCAGATCCTTTTTCAATTTCTGCCGCAGCACTTCCATGGTATCCGCCTCGCCATGGACCAGAAATACCGGCGGTCGGCCTTTGAAATTGCTGTACCACTCGATCAGTCCTTTCTGGTCGGTGTGACCGGACAGGCCACCCACCGTGTGGATTTTCGCCTTGACGCGAATTCGCTCACCCCACAAGCGGATGTTTTTCGCCCCATCGACTATTTGCCGGCCAAGCGAGCCGCCAGCCTGATAACCTGTGATAATCAAGTGACAATCCGAGCGCCAGATATTGTGTTTGAGATGGTGTTTGATGCGACCGCCCGTCATCATGCCGCTGCCGGCGATAATGATTGCGCCACTGTCGATTTTGTTGATCTGCATCGAGTCCTGCGAGCTGCGCGAGAACTTTAGATTTGGCATGCCGAGGCGGCTGCCCTTTTCGCGCCAGAACTTGCCGGCTTCCGGGTCGTACAAGCGGTGGTGGCGCAGATAGATGTTGGTTGCCTCAATCGCCATCGGGCTGTCGAGAAACATCTGCCAGCGATTGAGCCGCCACTTCTCGTAGTTGCGGGCGAAAACATACAAAATATTCTGTGTGCGCCCGACCGAAAATGCCGGAATCAGCACGTTGCCGCGGCGCTTTTGAATGCCATCGGCAATCTCGTGAATCTCCTCCCAGGTATCGTCCCAGGGGCGGTGCAGCCGGCCGCCGTAGGTGCTCTCCATCAGTACCATGTCGGCGTCGTCAATCATCGTGAAATCGCGCAGAATGGCGGTGCCGCGATGGCCGAGATCACCACTGAAGACGAGCTTGCGATTGACGCCGTTCTCTGACAAAAACAATTCGACGATCGCCGACCCGACAATATGCCCGGCATCGGACAGGCGAATTTTCACACCCGGCACAACCTCGCGCTCAACCCCGTATTCCAGGGTTTCAAACAAACCCAGCGCGCGCTCGGCATCTTCCATCTCGTACAGCGGCTGTAAGGGTTTCTTGCCCTTGCGCGCGCGCCGCTTGTTGGCCCACTGAGTATTTTTCATATTCAGATAGGCCGAGTCTTTCAGCAGCGTGTCGCACAGGTCGGCACTGGCCGAATGCGTGTAGATCGGGCCGTCGAAACCGTTCTTGATCAGCAGCGGCAACCGCCCGGAGTGATCGATATGCGCGTGGCTGAGAATCACCGCATCGAGCTTGGCAGGGTCAAACGGAAACGGCTGACGATTGCGATCCTCGTCTTTTTGCCGGCCCTGTATCAGCCCGCAATCGAGCAACACCTGTTTGCCACCCACCTTGAGCAGATGGCACGAACCGGTGACTTCCTCGGTCGCGCCGCATGACTGTAATTCCACTGATTTCTCCGCTTGCTGTAACTAGTTCAGATCGACCGCGTGCTGGCGCAGCTCGGCCAGCTCGACGATCTCGAGTGCAGCCTCGTTGCAGGCACGCAGCGCCACGCGCGGCGCGCAGCCGGCATCCGCCGCCTCCTTCCAGCGCGCCGCGCACAGACACCAGCGATCGCCGGCTGACAGGCCCTCAAAACCGAATTCCGGGCGCGGCGTCGACAGATCGTTGCCACGCGCTTTGGAAAACGCCAGGAACTCGTCGGTCATGACGGCGCAGATGGTGTGCGATCCCAGATCGGTCTCGTCGGTGTTGCAGCAACCGTCGCGAAAATAACCGGTCAGGGGTTGCTCCGAGCAGGCCAGGATCGGCTCGCCGAATGGATTTTTCTGTTCACTCATGTTCTGCGATCCCGATCGCTTGTAGCATTTCTGTCGTTAATAATAGCCGCTGTACGGGTACAACTGTATTTATCCCGCCAACGATGACTGAATCAGCTATGAAACCCGGCGAAAAACTGCGAGGCAAGGTTTTGCTCGGACACCGCGGCACCAGCGTGATGGCCCCCGAGAACACGGTGCCGGCCTTCGACTTTGCGCTCGCCCACGGCGCGCACGCACTCGAAACCGACGTGCGCCTGAGCCGCGATGGCACCGTTGTCGTCACCCATGACGACACCGTCGAGCGCACCACCGATGGGCGCGGCGCGGTGCGCGATCTGGTGCTCGATGAACTCAGAAGGCTGGATGCCGGTTTCCGCCACACCCTGCACGGCGAACAGCCGTTTCGCGGCCAGGGTATCGGCCTGATCACGCTGGCCGAGATGCTGCAGCGCTACCCCGACACCCCGATCAACATCGATATCAAGGACAATCTGCGCGAGGCCGCCGACGCAACGCTGGCGGTGTTGCGCGAACACGCAGCGATCGAGCGGGTGGTACTCGCAAGCTTTCACGACCCGGTGCTGCAGGCGGTGCGCGAACGCTGCCCCGAGGCGATGACAGCCGCCGGTGTGGCCGACACCAAAGCCATGATGCTATGCCACCTGACGCGCCGCCACCGAACGTTTTCGCCAACGCCCGAGTTTTTCCAGATTCCGCCGTGGCACAAAGGCATACCGCTGGGCACTGCCGGCTTCATTCGCTCGATTCATCGCTGCGGCAGGCGCGTGCACTACTGGACCATCAACACCCACGCACAGGCGGCCAGGCTGTTGCGGCGCGGCGCCGATGGCATTGTCAGTGACCGGGTCGATCTGATCGCGCCACTGTTTGCACAAGGCACCCCGGATCGGGCAAAGTAACCAGCCAACAGCCGTCTGCCGGGGGAGCACAACTTGAGCGATTCATATGATTTCATCGTCGTGGGTGCAGGTTCAGCCGGCGCCGCACTGGCCAACCGACTGACCGCCAGTGGCAAACACAGCGTGTTGCTGCTGGAAGCAGGCCGAGCTTCCCACCCCTACAGCAGCCTGCCGGCAAGCTTCGGTCTGCTGATCAACAATCCGGCGGCCAACTGGTGCTACTCCTCAGAGCCCGAGCCCGGCACTGCCAACCGGCGCATTCCGGTGCCACGCGGCAAGCTGTTGGGC
The DNA here is from genome assembly GCA_964573105.1 of uncultured Granulosicoccaceae bacterium. Taxonomy (GTDB): domain Bacteria; phylum Pseudomonadota; class Gammaproteobacteria; order Granulosicoccales; family Granulosicoccaceae; genus CAKZSB01. The sequence goes on along the minus strand of CAZNIS010000061.1, from coordinate 16,788 downwards.
GGCTCCAGCTCGATCAACGGACTGGTTTATGTGCGCGGCCAGCCGCTGGATTACGACATCTGGGCTCAGCAGGGCAACCGTGGCTGGAGCTACGACGATCTATTGCCAATCTTCAAACGGCTGGAACACTATGAATCGGCACCGGCGGATGATCGCGCCACCGGCGGCCCGATACGAGTATCAGAAGTACCAGACGAGAACCCACTCTACGACGCCTGGTTTGCCGCCGCCCGCGAACAGGGCTGGCCCATCAACCCCGACTACAACGGTCGCGATCAGTACGGTGTGGTAAAGACGCAGGCGACCATCAGCCGTGGTCGCCGCATGAGCACCGCGCAGTGTTACCTCAAACCCGCCAAAAGCCGCAGCAATCTGCACATCGTCACACGCGCCCAGGTGTTGCAACTAACGCTGGCAGACAAGCGCTGTACCGGTGTGCGTTACTCGGTGGGAGGAAAGACCCTCGAGGCACAGGCGCGGCTGGAGGTCATCTGCTGTGCCGGTGGCATCGCCTCACCGCAGTTGCTGGAACTGTCGGGCATTGGCGATCCGGCGATACTACAGGCGCAGGGGGTTCAGGTTGCGCACGAGTTGCCAGGCGTAGGCGCCAACTTTCGCGATCACATCAACGCACGCATCTATTATCGAGTGAAGATGCCGGGGATCTCCTATAACGAGCGGGTGCGCGGGATACGCCGCTACTGGCAGGGAATGAAATATCTGGCGGGCGGCGGGGGTTTTCTGAGCCTGCCCTCGGCACCGGTACTGGCGTTTTTGAAAACCCGTCCGGACATGGAAACACCGGATATTCAGATGCATCTTGTCCCCTACACCATCGAGGATCCGGCACGGCGCAAATTACACGATTACCCGGGGATGACCATGGCGGTGTATCAATTGCGCCCTGAAAGCCTTGGCACGGTGCATATACAGTCGCCAGACATTCGCGAACAGCCGGCGATTCGCTTCAATTTTCTAAACGACCCGATCGATCGCCGCACCATGGCCGATGGCTTCAACATGCTGCGCCAGTTCGCCAACAGCCGCGCGCTGGATCGGTTTCGTGGTGAAGAAATATCACCGGGTGCACAGATAAAAACTGACGATGAAATACTGGACTGGATCTCGTCCAATTCAGTCACTGCATTTCACCCGATCGGCACCTGCCGGATGGGGCCTGCAGGTCGCAATACTGTGGTTGATGATCGTCTGCGCGTCCACGGCATTGGCGGCCTGCGTGTCGCCGATGCGTCGATCATGCCGACGATGGTATCCGGCAACACTAATGCGGCGTCGATCATGATCGGTGAAAAGGCCAGCGATCTGATTCTGGAAGACATAGCAAACGCCTGACACTGCCAGTCAATCCATTTCAAAAAAATTATGCCGCAACCAAATATTCTTTTCATACAAACCGATCAGCTCACCGCATTCGCATTGCGCGCCTACGGCAACAGTTTTTGTCAGTCACCGCATCTGGATAAACTGGCACAGCACGGTGTTGTTTTCGACAACGCCTACTGCAACTTTCCACTGTGTGCGCCGTCGCGCTATTCAATGGCTGCCGGTCAACTCGCCTCACGCATTGGCGCGTTTGATAACGCCGTCGAATTTCCTGCATCGATCCCCACCTATGCACACTACCTGCGCGATCTGGGCTATCAAACCTGCCTGTCGGGCAAGATGCATTTTGTCGGCCCCGATCAACTGCATGGTTTCGAAGGGCGACTGACCGCCGACATCTATCCTTCAGATTTTAGCTGGGCACCCAACTGGGTAGATGAGGGGCAACGCGATACCAGTGATACCACCGGAGTGACGGTATCGGGCATCTGTGCGCGCAGCGTACAGATCGACTACGACGATGAAGTCAAAAACAAAGCCGTGCAACAGCTCTACGACTATGCGCGTTCAAGCGATGCGCGGCCATTCTTTTTGCAGGTATCCTTCACCCATCCGCACGACCCCTACCTGTGCAGCCGCGAGCACTGGCAGCGCTACGAGGGCATCGACATTCCACCGCCCGCCACCGGCGCGATGCCGGCAGCCGAGCACGATATTCATTCGCAAAGAATTCTCGCCCAGCACTCGATGCTCGACTTCGAGTTCGATCCTGCCGATATAGCCCGCGCGCGACGCGCCTACTATGGCTCGATCAGTTATATCGATGACTGCGTCGGCGAGCTACTAAAAACGCTGGAACTGACTGGCCAGTCGAACAATACCGTTATTGTATTTACGTCCGATCATGGAGAAATGCTAGGCGAGCGCGGCATGTGGTTTAAGAAAACTTTTTTCGAACACGCACTGCGCGTGCCGTTGATCATCTCAATGCCCGGCACGACGCACGCCAGGCGAGTCTCGACCAACGTGTCACTGGTCGATCTGCTGCCCACGTTCAACACCCTCGCAACCGGCAAGCCCTGGCACACCGATATCGAGCCACTGGACGGTGAAAACATACTGAAGTATGGCGAACAACACATCGATCGCGCCATATACGCTGAGTACCTCAGCGAAACCACACCGGCCCCTATATTCATGATCCGGCGCGGCGAGCACAAATTCATCAGCAGTTCGGCCGACCCGGATTTATTGTTCGACCTGTCCACCGATCCGCACGAGAGACACAACATCGCCGCACAGCCAAACCACACCGACAGCGTCACACGATTCCGCAACGAAATCGAACAACACTGGAATGCCACCACACTGACCGAAGAAATCCTGCTCAGCCAGCGACGCAGACAACTCCTGATACGCGCCATGGCAAAAGGATCCACGCAGCGCTGGGACCACAACGAACACCCCGGCCAGCAAGTGCTGTGGTACCGGGGCGAACAAGGGTATAACACCTGGGCGTATGATTATTTGCCGGATGCTGGATGAGGGATGGTGTTGCCTTGCCATTCGGCGGGTAACTTGCGTGCCGCTGTTGCAGCATCAGGTAACCCGACGCGTGAGCGAGGCATGTAAAGCTCACCCTTTCCCACGTAGCGCATCTTCGTTGGCAGCGCCGTTTCAACTCCAGGCCATCATCGCATTATCGAGCTATAGTGTCGCCTTGCTCACGCTGCGGGTTTCCTTGTGCGGCTTTGTTGCACCACCGGGTAACCCGACGCGTGAGCGAGGTATGTAAAGCTCACCTTTCCCGCGTTGCGCATCTTCGTTCGAAGCGCCGTTTCATCTCCAGACAGCCATTGCATTACCGAGCCACGGTGTTGCCTTGCTCACGCTGCGGGCTTCCTTTGCGGCGTTGTTTCAATTACTGGTCACCCGACGTGTCGCAAGAATTACACTCCGCCACGCCGGTCCTGTGCAGCTACCACCAGGCCAGCAGCCACCCTGCCCCTGCGGCGCTTGCCGCGGCGAGCAGCAGGCCGATCCACCAGCGTTGAAAAAACACTTCGGGCGGTTGCAGATTGGCGGGCCATTTCATCCAGCCGCTGATCATGGGGGTGACGAGGTTTTGCGATGCGCGTATCGCATAGAGTGCGATCATCAATATATGAAAGCCGAGTACGACTTTGAGAATATCGCCATTGAGATGATGCAGGTACAAGAGTTGGTCGCTGATGTCGCTGGACAACGCGCCATAGAAGGCGCCTTCCAGCAGTTCATCTTCATCGGCGATAAAAAGACCGCTGAGTGCCTGGAAAGTCAGCAGCGCAAGCATAATCAACACTGCCCAACCGCCGGCGGCGTTGTGTCCACGCTCGGGGGCGGGATGCCCTTTGGCCAGATGTCCCAGGTGGGCCAGCGAGCGCAGCGGATTCGACAACAGCGACACTAGCTTAGCGTTGCTGCTGCCGACGACGCCCCAGCATATTCTAAACAGTAGCAGCGCGAGCACAAACTCGCCCGCGCTGCGATGCCATTCGAAAAACTGCCAGCCAGTGGTGCCGCTGATAATCAGAAACACGACGGCGACCACCAGGCTCCAGTGAAAAAGCCGCACCCAGATATCCCAGATGCGAATGCGTTGCCCGTTGGCTGGCGTGTCGTTGGATGTCATCTGAACGAGCGCGAATTACTTTTTCTTGGCGCGAAAATCGTCGTGACAGCCCTTGCAGCTTTTGCCCGCTGCACCCATCGCACTTTTGAGTGCATCGACACCATTGCCGGCCACGGCCTGCAGTTCGGTGGCGGCTTCGTTCATTGACTTGCCGGCGTCGACGATTTTCGGATAGGTATCCCAGATAGCTGGCAGTGCGCGATTCTTGCGATTCGCCTCATCGCCGTTGTGAGATCCCGGTGGCCACATGGCACTTTGATCCATCGACACGGAAGCCAGAAGATTGTTTGCTGCGGCGCTCGCGGCCTCGGCGTTGTAATCGACCTTGCCCTTCGCCATGCCACTGAGGATGCCAAGATTGAAGCTATAGAGCTGCATCAGCGCCTGACGCGCCTTGATCGCCTTGTCGTGCGGGCCGTCATCTTTGGCAAAGCTTGCCGGCGCGGCAATCAAACTTGCCGTGAGCAGCGCAACCAGTCGAACTTTCATTTTCCTGTCCTGTCTTTACGGGTGTAGAGCAAGCCTAACAAACCGTTCGCGCACATCACACTGCTATTGCGTGCATTCCTGCACAGGTGGCTTGCAATTTTGCACAATGAACCAGTAATGCCCAAACTAGTGTCCCGTAAAAACCTGCTGCAATTGCTCGAGTAAAAAGCGCTTGACCAATCGAATACGCAGTGTGTCGCGCAGGTCGACGTGACTGAGAATCCACAAGTCGTTGCTGACGACGGGCTCGGCGGTATCCAGCTGTACCAGCTCGCGGTTATACCTCAGCAGGTATTCCGGTAACACGGCGATGCCCGCGCCGGCGACGCACAGGCGGCAGGCTGTTAACAGTCCATCCGCAATCACTGTGGGACTTTTCTGATCTATTCTCTCTGCCAACCAGACCGAATAGGGTGCGTGTTGAAAATGTTTGTCGAGCACCACGTATTGCGGTTTACCGCCAGTCACTGGAAACACCCTGATGCCATTTTCATCCAGATACGATCGCGCAGCGCAGGGCACAAAATTCAGTGTGGCTATTTTGCGCCCCACCAGTTCAGCTGGTGGTTCGGCACACGTACGCACCGCGATGTCTGCTTCGCGGTTATGCAGGTCGCTGATCTGGTTCGCGACGCGCAAACTGATCGATAACTCTGGATATCGGCGCTGCAGTCGGGCGATGATATCCGGCATCACATAACAGCCGAGTGTATCGGTAGTGGTGATACTGACCGGCCCTGCGATCTGTTGATCGACACCGCTGATCTGGCGCGCAATATCATCGACGGCCAGTTTCATCTTCTGAACTTCGGTATGCAGTGACTGGCCGGCCGGCGTCAGCTGGTGACCCTGTGAGGTGTGGTCGAACAAGTGCGTTTCCAGCGACTGTTCGATCGCGCGCACGCGCCGCAACACAGTGGTGTGACTGACATCGAGTTGCCGGGCCGCCTCTGACAGCGACCCGGCATCAGCCAGTGCGAGGAAATAGCGCAGGTGGTCCCAGTTCCAGTTCAATTGCCACCTGCCGAATGTCGCCTACACCAGTTGTTCCCTGAACAAACCAACCGTTCGCTCCCAGGCGAGGTTCGCCGCCTCTTCGTTGTAGCGCGGCGTCGAGTTGTTGTGAAAGCCATGCCGCGTGCCGCTGTAGAGGTGCCGCTCGAAGGTTTTACCATTCGCTTTCAACGCCGCTTCAAAATCGGGCCACATCGCATTGATGCGCTTGTCGTCCTCGGCAGACTGTATCACCAGTGGCGCGCTGATTTTGGTGACATCCTCTGCCGCGGGCGCCGCACCGTAGAACGGCACGCCGGCCAGCAATGCATCGCCCATCTCGACGGCGAGAAAATTGGTCACACCACCGCCCCAGCAAAATCCGGTCGCACCCAGCTTGCCGCTGGAATCACTGTGTGCGGCGAGATAACGTGCACTGTTGAGCATATCCTGTTTCAGCTTTGTTTGATCGAGGCTGCGCTGCAGTACTTTTCCGTCGTCATCGTTGCCAGGATATCCGCCCACCGGTGAAAGGCCGTCCGGCGCCAGTGCCAGAAAGCCTTCGACACCAAGACGCCGGGCAACGTCTTCGATGTACGGATTCAAACCCCGGTTCTCATGAATCACCAGCACTGATGGAAACGGTCCGTCACCGCTGGGGCGCACCAGGTAGCCACGCATTTGACCTGAACTGCCGCCGGGTGAATCGTAGTCGACGTAGTTGGCCTTGATCCGCTCATCAGTAAAGGAAATGGTCTGTGCCTCGGCGTAGCGCGGCAGCAGTGCCTGCGCCATCGCAAGGCCTGACACGCCGGCGATGGTGATGCCAGAGGCTCGGCGCAGAAATTCACGGCGATCGTATTCGCCGTGACAGTATTCATCGTACAGATCGTATATCTGCTGGTCGATTTCGAATGGCGAATCGTCAAGTTTCTTGTTCATTGGTCAGTCTTCCATTATGTGCCGGCTGCGACGCCCTGTCCCACCGGTGGCAGCCGATTGCCCGGGCCGGTGGAGGTGTGACTGCAAGAAACGCCGTTGTAATCGATTTCGCCTACCCGATGCATCGTTACCGGACAATCTTTGCCGGATCTTTGCAATCTTGCACGGCAAAACCAATGACCGATGCAAATACCCGACGAGACAACGGACGCCTGCCAGCTGACCGGCAGGCACCTGCGAATGCGCAAACATCCATGCTATTCTGACAGCCGGCAGACGCGTTGCCACGTCGATCCGCCAATACCATTACACAGGCCGAATCTGCACAATCATCGGCATCCTCCCGTCACCAGAAACCAGAGAGCGCAATGAGTCAGGCACATTACGACTGCCGCGACGGCATCGCCGTCATCAGCATGGACAATCCGCCAGTCAACGGTCTGGGACACGGCCTGCGCACCGGCATTGTCGAGTCACTGGCCCGCGCCAATGCCGATGACACTGTCAGTGCAATTGTCCTGACGGGCCTCGGACGTGCGTTTTCCGGGGGCGCCGACATTCGCGAATTCGGCACCCCGCTGTCACTGGCTGCCCCGCGCCTGACCACGGTCATTGACCACGTTGAAGGGTCTGCCAAGCCGGTCGTTGCCGCGGTGCATTCGGTAGCGATGGGCGGCGGGCTGGAACTGGCACTGGGCTGTCACTATCGCGTAGCCGCAAAGGGCGCGCAGATCGCGCTACCAGAAGTAAAGCTTGGCATCCTGCCCGGTGCCGGCGGCACGCAGCGATTGCCCCGAGTCATTCCGCTGGAAATGGCGACCAACATGATTGTCTCCGGCGAGCCGGTCAAATCCGAAAAATTTGCCGATACCGCGCTGTTCGATCAGATCGTCGATGGCGATGTCGTCGACGCCGCTGTCGCACTCGCCAGGCAAGTGGTGGCAGAGGGCAGCAAAAAGCCGCGCGTGCGCGACATGGCTGTGGCACACGAAGACGCCGAGGCATTTTTACAGTTCTCACTCAATACCGTGCGCGCCATGACGCCACACATGCCAGCGCCCGCCAAGTGCATCGAGGCCATTCGCGGCGCCGTCAAGCTACCGTTTGATCAGGGCATGGCGGCCGAGCGCGCGGGTTTTATGTCACTGGTCAGCACACCGGAATCCGCAGCGCTTCGACACGCGTTTTTCGCCGAGCGCGCCGCCACCAAAATTCCCGATGTGCCCAAGGATACGCCGTTGCGCGAGATTGCCAGCGTGGCAGTCATCGGTGCCGGTCTGATGGGTACCGGCATAGCGATGAATTTTCTCAACGCCGGCATGCCGGTGCGCATCCTCGAACGCGAGCAGTCAGCATTGGACAAAGGCGTGGCAACGATTCGTAAAAACTACGAGCGCACCGCCAGCCGGGGTCGCATCAGCGCCGATGATGTCGAAAAACGCATGGCACTGTTAACCCCTGTACTTGAGTACCAGGCACTGGCAGACGCAGACCTGGTGATCGAGGCGGTGTTCGAGGAAATCGAGGTCAAGAAAGCGGTGTTCGAGACACTCGATGCGACGATGAAATCCGGTGCCATACTGGCCAGCAATACTTCTACGCTTGATGTCGACAAAATCGCCGCGTTCACCAAACGCCCGGGCGACGTCATCGGCATGCACTTTTTCTCGCCCGCCAATGTGATGAAACTGCTCGAGGTTGTACGTGGCGCAGCCACTGAGAAAGATGTGTTGGCCACGGTCATGAAGCTTGCGAAAAAGATTCGCAAGACCGCCGTGGTATCAGGCGTGTGCGACGGCTTCATCGGCAACCGCATGATCGAACAATACTCGCGCCAGGCGACCTTCATGCTCGAAGAGGGTGCGACGCCGGCACAGGTGGATCGCGCCGTCGAAAAACTGGGCTTTGCCATGGGCCCGTTTCGTATGGGTGATCTGGCCGGCAACGATATCGGCTGGGCCATTCGCAAACGCCGCTACGTCGAGCAACCCGACATCATCTATTGCGGCGTCGAAGATCGCCTGTGCGAGGCCGGACGCTTTGGCCAAAAGACCGGTGCCGGCTGGTATCGCTACGAGGCCGGCAATCGCAAGGCGCTGCCAGATCCGGCAGTGATTGAGATCATCGAAAAACACCGCGCCGACAAAGGCATCACCCCGCGCGCGATCAGCGATGATGAAATTGTCCACCGGCTGATGTTTGCGCTGGTCAATGAGGGCGCGCACATACTTGAAGAAGGCATTGCCCTGCGCGCCTCGGATATCGATCTGATCTACCTGTCCGGTTACGGCTTTCCACTGCACCTGGGCGGACCGATGCTCTACGCCGATCAGTATGGGCTGTATAACGTGGTCGGAAAGATGGCCGAGTTCGCCGCCAACCCGGGCGGTGATCCGGCATTCTGGCAACCCGCCCCACTACTGGCCAAACTCGCCGCCAGCAACGAATCGTTCAACTGATCGCAGCTACTGCTGCCCACAGTGCGAAACACAGGACACAAGAAAATGCGTGAAGCTGTCATCGTCTCTACCGCCAGAACCGGTCTTGCCAAAAGCTGGCGCGGCGCCCTGAATATGACTCACGGCGCGACCATGGGCGGACATGTCACCCGTGCCGCTATCGAGCGCGCCGGCATCGAGGCCGATCAGGTCGAGGATGTGATCATGGGTTGCGCCACACCGGAAGGTGCCACTGGTGCCAACATCGCGCGCCAGGTAGCACTGGCCGCCGGCTGCCCGGTCAGCACCGCCGGCATGACCGTCAACCGCTTTTGTTCATCCGGTCTGCAAACCATCGCCATGGCCGCCCAACGAGTCATCGCCGACGAGGGCGATGTCTATGTGGCCGGCGGGCTGGAGTCGATTTCCTGCGTGCAAAACGAAAGCAATCGCCACATGATTCAGGACAAGAGCCTGAAAAAATCCAAACCGGAAGTCTACTGGTCGATGCTGCAGACCGCCGAGCAGGTCGCCAAGCGCTACAACATTTCTCGTGACCTGCAGGATGAGTACGGCGTGCAGAGCCAGCAACGCGCCTGCGCCGCGGCAAAGGCGGGATTGTTTCGCGATGAGATCGTACCGATCACCGTGCGCGCTGCCGTGGCAGACAAAAGTACGCGCCAGCTGATGACACGCGAAGTCACACTCGACGACGACGAGGGCCGACGCGAAGACACCACCATCGAAGGGGTATCCAAAATCCGCCCCGCGCTGCCTGGTGGTGTGATCGCCGCAGGTAACGCCAGCCAGTTTTCCGATGGCGCCGGCGCCTGCGTCGTGATGGACAGCAAACTGGCAGAGAAAAAGGGCCTGAGTCCACTGGGCATTTTTCGCGGGTTTGCAGTTGCCGGTTGTGAGCCGGATGAAATGGGTATAGGCCCGGCGTACGCCGTACCCAAACTGCTTGAGCGGACTGGCAAAACCGTCGCCGATATCGATCTGTGGGAATTGAACGAAGCGTTCGCCGTGCAAGTGATCTACTGCCGCGACAAACTCGGCATTCCCGCAGATCGGCTAAACGTCAATGGTGGCGCGATCGCCGTCGGCCATCCATACGGTATGAGCGGACAGCGGCTGACTGGTCACGCGCTAATTGAAGGCAAGCGACGCGGCGCAAAGCTCGTCGTCGTCACCATGTGCATCGGTGGTGGTATGGGGGCTGCCGGGTTGTTTGAAATCGCCTGAGGCGGCAGGGTTTTGTTCTGGGATATCGCACAGCGTTAGCGAGGTGCGAACGGCTTGAGTTGCCTCGCTGACGCGTCGGGTTGCCTGTGCACTTATGCTCCGGGGTAACCCGACGCGTTAGCGAGATAAGTACAGTCCGTGTTGCCTCGCTGACGCGTCGGGTTACCTGTGAACTTATTCCCCGGGGAAACCCGAAGCGTCAGCGAGGGATGTACAGCCCAACTCGCAGCGCTCACGCATCGAGCCTCCAGCAGTGACATGTTTAAGCCATGTGGAAACCCGAAGCGTCAGCGAGATACGTACAGTCTGTGCTGCCTCGCTGACGCGTCGGGTTACCTGTGCACTTCTACGCTGGGGAAACCCGAAGCGTCAGAGAGGGATGTACAGCCCAACTCACAGCGCTCACGCATCGAGCCTCCAGCAGTGACATGTTTAAGCCATGTGGAAACCCGAAGCGTCAGCGAGATACGTACAGTCTGTGTTGCCTCGCTGACGCTTCGGGTTACCTGTGAACTTATTCCCCGGGGAAACCCGACGCGTCAGCGAGGTACGTACACCCCAACTGGCAACGCCCACGCATCGAGCCTCCTGCGTACAGTCTGTGCTGCCTCGCTGACGCTTCGGGTTACCTGTGAACTTATGCCCCGGGGAAACCCGGAGCGTCGCAGGTTTCCTGTTTTTGGCTATAACCATATTCCAGAC
>CAZNIS010000061.1:0-5864 GCA_964573105.1 uncultured Granulosicoccaceae bacterium | reverse complement strand
GGGAAACCCGGAGCGTCGCAGGTTTCCTGTTTTTGGCTATAACCATATTCCAGACTATTAATTAACTACCAAAAGTGACAGTCAGCTGCACCTGCGATTACGGGCAGGAATTGAGTCTGATTCAGTTATTATTTGCACGCCCTCGCCAGACCGTTCTATGGCTTGCTCCACGATCCATCGAGACACAATTGAATAACCGTCACACTGGAAACACGGCGGACGCCAGCGCCACGCCCTACGCCTACGGCAGCTGGATCGTCAGACATCCATGGCTTGTGATTGCGGTGGTACTGCTGCTGTCACTGGCTGCCATCAGCGGCGCTCGATACCTGCAAAACAATCCGGACAACCGAGTGTTCTTCGGCAAGGACAACCCCGAGTTGCTGGCGCTTGAGTATCTTGAAGATACCTACACCAAGACGGACAACATCTTTGTTGCGATTGAACCGCAATCCGGTGATGTGTTTAGCCCGCGGATACTGCAACTGGTACTCGATCTGACCGAACAGGCGTGGCAGATCCCCTACTCCAGCCGCGTCGATTCGCTATCGAACTTTCAACACACACGCGCCGACGCTGACGACCTGTTAGTCACTGATCTGGTGCAGGGTGATGAGCCACTGACTGAAGCGTACGGCAGTGAGATTAAACGCGTGGCGATGTCAAAGCCGTTTCTGGTCAACCGGCTGGTTTCAGACGATGCGGCCGTCACCGGTCTGAATGTCACGATCCTGAAGCCTGAGGACAACACCGATGCGGTTTTCGAGGTTGTCGACGCCACGCGCGCCATCGTGGCCGACTTCAAGCAGCAGTATCCGGATGTCAATTTTTATCTAACGGGTGGCGCAATCTTTGATGTGGCCTTTGCCGACATACCGGCCAGCGAATCCGCCAAACTGGTGCCGATCATGTTCGGCCTGATCCTGTTAATTGTCGGCGTATCGCTGCGCACGGCCTGGGCGACCATTTGCGTGCTGGTGTTGATGGGGATTTCAGTTGGCATTGCGATGGGGCTGACCGGCTGGGCGGGTGCGGTTCTCAATGCCGGTACCACCTCGGCGCCGGTGGTGATTATGACGCTATCGATCGCGCACTGTGTGCATATCGTCGCATCCATGCGCCAGCGACTGGCCGAGGGTTGGGCGCGCCCTGCCGCAATTGTGGAATCGCTGCGGGTCAATATGGTGCCAGTGTTCATCACCAGCGCCACCACCGCAATTGGCTTTCTAACCCTCAACTTTTCAGACTCTCCCCCGTTCCAGTTGCTGGGCAATATCGTCGCCACCGGCGTGGCTGCCAGCTTTTTTCTGGCGGTCACACTACTGCCAGCCATTCTCACGCTGGTGAATATCAAGCCACCTAAAAACGAAGGCTGGCTGACCGGTTTTATGGGTTCGCTGGGAGAATTTGTCGTGCGCCACAGCCGCCGGCTATTCTGGATAGTCGGCATTGCGATCCTGGCGCTCAGCGCCGGCATGACACGCATTACACTGGACGATAACTTTCTGCAGTACTTTAGCGATCGCTTTGAAGTACGCCGCCACACCGATTTTATCGAGCAGCGTCTGACCGGCATGAACATGATCGAGTTTTCGCTGCCGGCTGGCAGTGAAGGCGGCATCAGTGATCCAGAGTATCTCGCCAATGTCGAGCGTTTCACCGAGTGGCTGCGCGATCAGCCCAAGGTCACCAACGTCGGCGCCATCACGCAGGTGATGAAAGATCTCAACAAAAGCATGCACGGCGACGACGAGGCCTACCACCGGGTGCCCGAGTCGCGAGAGCTCGCCGCGCAATACCTGTTGATGTACGAGATGTCGCTGCCCTATGGCCTTGATCTGAACAACACGATCGATGTATCCAAGTCCAGCAGTCGCGTGGTCACGTTGCTGCAGGAGGCGACGTCGGCCGATCTGCGCGATTTGAACACCCGCGCAGAGCGTTGGCTGCGCGACAACACCCCACAAATGCAGGCCGAAGGCAGCGGCCTGTCGATGATTTTTGCCTACATCTCCGAACGCAATATCAACTCCATGCTGTTTGGCTCACTGCTGGCGCTGTTTGTCATTTCACTGATTCTGATCCTGGCGCTGCGCAGCCTGCGCTTCGGGCTTGTCAGCCTGATACCCAACCTGGTACCGGCATTTATGGCACTGGGTCTGTGGGGATACCTGGTCGGTCAGGTCGGGTTATCGGTTGCCGTGGTGGTGGCTATTACACTGGGCATCGTGGTAGATGATACTGTGCACTTTCTGGCCCGCTATCTGCGCGCGCGACGCGAGCGCGGCATGGCGCCGGAAGCGGCCATCAAACATACTTTTCGCACCGTCGGTGTGGCGCTGTGGATCACCAGTGCTGCGCTGGTGGCAGGCTTTGCCGTACTTTACGCCTCGGGCTTCAAGGTCAATGCCGAAATGGGTATCCTGAGCGCTGCGACCATACTCCTGGCACTGGCGGCAGACTTTTTCTTTTTGCCGGCGGTGCTGCTAAAAATAGACAAGCGGGCTGCATAGTTTTTACTCGTCAGTGCGCCACTTGTCGCTCGCGACAACAGGGCGTTAGCAATGACAAATAAACCCGTCTGTCTGGTGATCGGCGCCGGCGCCGGCATTGGTGGCAATGTCGGCAAGCGATTTGCACGCGAGGGCTATCACGCCTGCCTCGTGCGCCGCAGCGACGAGACAGGGCTGCAAAAGCTCGTCGATGAGATCAACACCGACGGCGGCTCCGCCAGCGGCTGTCTACTCAACGCGATTACGCCTGGCAGCATCGAAGTTCTCATCTCAACCATCGAGCGCGATACCGGCCCGATCGAGGTCGCCGTCTATAACCTGGGTGCCCAGATTGGGAACAAAGCCCTGCGCGACACCACACCAAAGGCCTTCGAGCGCTGCTGGCAACTGGCGACCAACGGGCTTTTTCGCCTGGCCTCGACGCTGTGCCCGCTAATGGAGGCGCGCGGTTCCGGCACGCTGCTGGTCACCTCGGCGACCGCCGCGGTCCGCGGCAACCGGGGGCAACACGCCCACGCCGCCGCCATGGGTGGCCGACGCATGCTGTGCCAGTCGCTGAATGCCGAGTTTGCACCAAAGGGCATTCACATCGCCCATGTATTGATCGACGGCGCGGTCGACGCGCCGGATACGCTTGGCAAAATGCTTGGCCCTGAAAAATTCCAGCAACTCCGGGAATCTCGTGGCCAGCAGCACGACGGCTTGCTGGTGCCGGAACGCGTCGCCGACACCTTCTATCACCTGCACCAGCAGCACCGCTCCGCCTGGACTCACGAACTGGATCTGCGCGCCTACTCTGACAGCGCCTGGTGGAATAGTTGACATCGACAACGCTGCGATTCACGCAGCTGCCAATCCAGCGCGAAACTATTCGCTAAACGCTTGCCCGAACTATTCGACCAGCAGCGCGCTCTAAGCAACCCGAGCCCGTGACGCACGGCAATGTTACAAATCGCAACGGTGTCTTGCGATTTTAATGTCATGACTTTATATTCCAATGCACTACCCTATTTCTGCACGCCAACCGGGGATTACCTTGAACAGAATTGCACTGGCACCGTTGTGCGCCGTCATCCTGAGCGCCTGCTCGGGTGACAACGAAACGACCACCCCCGATGACAACCCCGACAACACAATCAATGTGGTCAGTGGCTTGCTGGATACCGCACAACCACAGTTTGAATGGCCCGCCGTCGCCAACGCCGAACAATACAAAATCGTGGTCCAGGACGCCGACGGCAACGGCTACGCCCGAACACTGGATCCACTCACCGCCAACTGCCAGACTGGAGAAGGCATCTGCTCGGCCAGCACCAATATGGCCTACTACGACAACGACCTGAGCTGGTACGTCGAATCTACGGTCGATGGCACCGCTGGCCCCACGTCAGACACAGCCGCGATTACCACACCGCTGTCGCCAGACCTGATGCCGATCAAATCCAACACCAGTGACTGTGAAGCCTGGGCATCCGTGGCCTATGACAAATACGTCGTGCTGAACAATAGCTGGAATTCGGATTCGATGACCGATCAAAGCTGGACGCAATTGATCAACGTGACCGAGAACGCCAATGGCAGCATCACGCCATCGTGGTCCTACGACTGGCTGGGCCAGTTCGATGGTGACGAAATCGAAGTCAAGGCCTATCCGGAAGTGCTGTACGGGCCCAAACTCGGCACCCATGTCTCTGGCACCAAAGAAGAGACTGGCCTGCCCGAGCGCGTGGCCGATCTGCCCGAATTTGTCGTCACCTACGACTACAGCGAAACCGGCAACGCCGAGCGCAACGTCGCTCTGGAATCCTTCTTTCACGACTCTGAAGACATTCGCGGCCCTTGCGACGAAGTAGACAACCGCGTCTATGAAATGATGATCTGGGTCAACAACCCTTCCATCAGAACGCCTGGCCAACTGGCACTCACGGGTGTGATGGTCGACAACCAGCTGTGGAACGTTTACATCAAACCCAACAGCAACAAGCACTACATCGCCTTCACCGCCCAAAACCCGACGACCAGCGGCACGCTCAACTGGAATCGATTTGTCGAGTGGACGGCCAACTGGACGGCAGAGAACGCCACAGAAAGACAGATCGATGTATTGCAGCCGGATTTCTATATGGGCGCCATCGAGATGGGCACCGAGATGTGGTGGGGTGAAGGGACTTTCACGATTAACGAGTTTAATGTGACTTTTTAAACTCAATCGCTTGCGCACAGAAACTAAAAATCGCCGCCAATTGCGGCGATTTTTTTACCCGTTCAGTCTGCCAGCAATTCGTCGTACAGGTATTCCAGATGCGGAATAAATTCTTCGCAAAAGGTGATGGCAACTTCTGTCGGGTCGTAGTAGGCGTTGGGTTCGTCGCATCCCTGCACTTTGATGGTCAGCGTTTCAGGCAGTGCTAACTCGGCATTCATGCTCTCCACCTCTGCCGACAACACAGCGTTAGGCAGTGCTGATTCGACACCGGACCCCGCGACAAACTTCAGTGGCTTGTGATCGGCCTCTGCCTCCATTTCATCAAACACCGCGCCCCAGGCTGCCGCCGCCTGCTCATACTCCTCCGGACAGCTCTCGGCGCGCTCGGGCGGCAGGCCAAGATCATCGGCCAGTTGCTCGCGCTGATCCGGATTGGCGCCATAGAACAAACACACGTGATTGTAGTAGCGCTGTTCGTCCGGGCCGTGCAAGTCCCAGTAGAGCACTTCCTCGGTGTGATCCGGGTCGTTGATGTAGCCAAACGCACTGGCGTGCGCCATGTCCTGCGCCGATGCCTCTTCAAACAACCAGTCGATCAACAGTACCGACATCACATCGGCGGCGTCTTCTTCCTGACCAAAGATCGGCACTTCCAGCAAGTCAATTAGCGCATGACCGAGCTCGTGGTAAAAAATCGACAGGATGTTGGCTTCGACAAAGCGCTGCTGTTTACTTTCGTCTGCAGCGACGGCTGGCACGTAAGAGACAGGTGCTAGCACCGCCGCGAGTAACAATAATCGTTTTACACTTCGCATAGATTCTCTGGTCTGGAAGATCAACAGTGATGATACTGCAGTTGCCGATAATCAAACGCTAGCCTGAAAATCCCTCCACCATTGTCATCACACCTTCCGAATTGGCCAGGCGGATTTTCAGTATTTTTTGATACTCCGGCGAGTTGTACCAGCCTTCAAGCGCCTCGCGCGTCGGGAACTCCAGCACCACATGGCGATCGTGGCCGACGTTGCCCTCGACATCCACGCACTCGCCACCGCGAACGAGATACTTTCCGCCATGTGCGGCAATGGTGGCCGGCACCTGGGCGGCGTATTCCTTGTAACCTTCCATATTGGTGACGGTGATGT
>CAZNIS010000060.1:40337-42830 GCA_964573105.1 uncultured Granulosicoccaceae bacterium | reverse complement strand
GCCAACGCATAATCATTGTCCCTGCACGCACGCTGAATCGCGGCACACTGTACCGGCGCCACATTAGCAGTCGTCGAGATGCAACCCACACCGCCAGCAGCGTTGTACGCCACCGCTGTGCCATCCTCGCCCGATAGCCAGGCAAAAGGTTTATCGATCGCCAGGCGCTCAAGGACCGGGCGATTCAAATCCTTCGTGGCATCCTTGACTCCAACAACATTAGTCAGTTTCGACAAGCGCACCATAGTCTCTACTCCAATATCCACCACGGCTCTGGCGGGGATGTTGTAGACAATGATCGGCAGATTGTTCGCGCTTGCAAGCGATTCAAAGTGACGAAAAATGCCTTCCTGACTGGGGCGATTGTAGTACCCGGTCACGTGCAGCGCTGCATTGGCGCCGGCATCAAACGCATGACGGTGCAGCGCCAGTGCCTGCGCCGTGTTATTGGACCCACAACCAGCGATAACCGGTACACGGCCACGCGCCGCTGCAACTACAACCTCAACCACACGATACTGCTCATCCGTCGACAACACCGGAGATTCACCCGTGGTGCCGACAGGTACCAGACCGTGGCTGCCCAGCTCAATCTGCCGATCCACCAATCGAACAAGCGCTTCAGTATCCACGTTACCGTCCGCCGACATCGGCGTAATCAGCGCAACATTGCTACCTTCAAACATAGTTTTTCCTTTTGGTTGCTCGCCGGCTGGCCCTTGCTACGAACCCCAAAAAGAAAAAACTCCGGAAGACCGTAGCGGTCGCCGGAGTTTTTTTAAATGAAAATGTACCCGAAGACCTACACGCGCGCAGTGTTGCCCGCCCGTTTGTTGGCGCCCCGTTTAGAGCTGGATATTGTGTAGGTGGTATTGGTCATTGCAAGCCACTGTGCAACAGGCATACGCAACTGTCAAGTGTACCCGGCATGGCCAACAGGCTGTAAACCCGATGCCCGCTTCTGCTAACCTGCAAATATGCCCGACCTATCGATACTTATCATCGTTGCGCTCACCTTCGTGCTGGCTGGCGCGGTCAAGGGTGTCATTGGCCTGGGACTGCCATCGGTCAGCCTTGCCGTGCTGACCGTCGCGATCGACCTGCCCAGTGCAATGGCATTGATGCTGGTACCGTCATTCGTCACCAACCTGTGGCAGGCGCTTGCTGGAGGGCGCGCAATCACACTGCTGTGCAAGCTGTGGCTATTCTTCCTCACCGCCACCGTCGCCATCTGGTTTGGCGCATTGTTGTTCACACACATTGATGCACGATTGTTGAGCAGCCTGCTGGGCGTACTGCTGGCCTTGTATGCCATCGTCAACCTGATTGGTTACAGAATCAATATTGGTGCGGGCCAGCAACCCTGGTGTGGCCCGTTGTTTGGCAGTTTGAATGGCGCGCTGGCCGGACTGACCGGATCATTCGTCGTACCTGGCGTTATGTACCTGCAAGCCATCGGTCTAGCCAGAGATGAACTGGTACAGGCAATGGGTATTCTGTTTACCTTGTCTACACTCGCGCTGGCACTGGCAATGCAGAACAACCAGCAGCTGGATAGTGGATTACTAAGTGTGTCCGCTCTATCGATACTACCTGCCATCGCCGGCATGTGGCTGGGACAGACACTGCGCAAGACACTTTCAGAACAAACCTTCAAACGGGTATTTTTCTGGTCCCTGCTGATTCTGGCAATCTACATACTCGCCACCACCAACCGTTGAGTAGATTTGGCATGACTGAACACATCATTAACCATGACCTCTACCCGATCAACAACCCAGCCAGTAAAAGCCTGCAAAACACCATCCACACCGCGCAACAAACCTTCGCAAGCAATGGTGCCCTGCAACTGCCTGACTTTATACAACCTGGCATAGTAGAACACCTGATTGCAGGGGCGCAAAATGCAAAGCCTGCGGCCCATCGAATGCACGGTGAGTTCCCACCCTACTCCGATGCCATGGACGACGCAGCCGACGCATCACTGCCCAAAGATCATCCAGCCCGACTGACCCTGCCGGCATCGCACCTCTTCCTGCCCGGTGACCTCATCAAACCGGACAATCCGTTAAGAACACTCTATGAGGACCACTCATTCCGGCAATTGCTGCAAACAATCCTCGACGTCCCGCAACTACACCCTGTGGCCGACAACATGGGCAACGTCAACCTGTTGATCTACGAACCGGGCGATCAAAACGGCTGGCATTTCGACACCACCGATTTCGTTGTCTCGATCATGCTGCAGCCCGCCACACAAGGAGGCCACTACCAGTATCTGCCCGATCTGCGCTCACCCAAAGATGAAAACCTGCCCGCTATCGCCGCAAGAATGCAACACCCGGACGACAAAAAAGGAGTAAAAGACTGCGAACTGCAACCCGCCACGCTGTTTCTGTTCAAAGGCAAATACACCATGCACCGAGTCACGGCAGTCGAGGCCGACATCGACAGAATCATCGCAATCCTAAGCTACCACCCACACCCCGGCCA
>CAZNIS010000060.1:31512-40237 GCA_964573105.1 uncultured Granulosicoccaceae bacterium | reverse complement strand
GTCATATCAGCGCCCTTAAGCAATTCGCCGATGTTTGCAAATACCGCATCGCACTGAGCATCAATACCGTTAGCGGTACTGCCATCCGGCAGCACACCGACCTGCCCAGCAATATGCAGCCAGCGAGTCGCGCCCTGCGTTAGCATGGCATGGGTATAGTTTGGCGTGCCCATAACCGGGGTTGATGGCGGATCTAATGGCGTGTGCGACATGCCGGGGGATATCCAGATAATGATGAATAGGTATTATCTACACAATGGTCGACCTTTGCCAACCATTACCGTTAGTGCAGGGCTAGAAGACCAATTGGCGTGGCCTTAATTAATGCACTGGCTATCCAGAAGTGATTATTCCAACGCTTACTAACTATTCACCAGCTTGTAGATATCAAGCGCATTTAGAAGCAACGTGAATTGAGCCTTTGTTTTCATAATCTTTGACGGCTTCGGTGATCCTGCCACAATGTTTGAGGCCATACCCAAAACCCATCGCACCACTATTACAAAATCGGATAGGCAGCCAGATCTACGCATTGTTGTAAATCCTCTACTGGCAGGCTCTGACTCTGTTCAAGCCCGCGCCGCCACACACTGGGTGGGACACCGGCCACTCGCTTGAACGCGCGATTAAAACTCGACTTGTTGCTGAATCCATACTCGTAGATAACGTCGGTAACTTTTTTGTCCGGATCACACAATAGTTGCTGCGCCTCTTCAATTCGCAGATTATCGATCCAGACCAATACATTCACCCCCTGAATGGCCTTGACCGCCTGCGATACTCGCCGCGGCGGTTGACCCACTTTGCGCGCAAGGCGTTGCAGATTCAAGCCAGGATCCATCAACGGGCGGACGGACGAAACTCGCGCAGGCGAGCGGTGGAATCAACATGACCGACGCCGGCAGCAGCGGCGCCAGTGCCATCACACCATAGCCGTGTCGGAAGCCGATCAGCAGCGACTGAACAGCGCACAGGGTAATAAATGCGGTAAAAACACGCTTGGGCGCTCACCGCGATCCAGCACCACCCCTCGCAACACCAGCAGCGCCGTGATAAACACGCTGGCAGTCACAAAAGGAAATGGTATCAATAACATAGCGTCACTCCGTCCTCACTGAAAAATCCATTCACGAAGGTGCGGGCAAGCTGAGCTGTGAGGTCGCATATTCGGTAAATCGCGATTTGAGACGTCTCGAATCACCTTTTCGGACGCGAAATCTCCACCACTCGACAACACTTGAGATCCCTACTCAACGGAGACCTCTCATGCGCTGTCTTACACCACTGATCCTGCTCTGCCTGGCCGTTGCCAACCCGGCGATAGGTGCCACACCCTACCATCCGGCGCAGTCCAGCCTGGACATACCCGATCCAGACGGCCAGCGGCCGCTCCAGGGATGGCTATGGTATCCGACCAAAGCTGACTCAGCTGAACAGAAAATCGCGGGCAATGCCGTTTGGGCAGAAATTCGTGCACAGCTCGACGCGCCGATCGCACCCGGCCGCCATCCGCTGGTGCTGCTGTCGCATGGCACCTACGGTAATATCTACAATCAAGGCTGGCTTGCCGAAGCACTTGCGAGTCAGGGCTATATGGTAGGCGCGGTTAACCACCCGGGCACCACCAGTCGCAACCGCGACAAGCAACACGCTGAAAAACTTTGGGAGCGAACGCGCGACCTCAGCCGCATCGTCGATCACTTGCTAAGTAATGCCCGGACATCGGCCTCCGTCGATCCGGGAAAGATCGCAGCGGCCGGCCATTCACTTGGCGGTCACACCGTGATGCGTCTGCTCGGCGCAATCCATGACGACAAACGCCACGACAAAAGCTGCAAGCCCAATCCATCCCGCATCGACTGCCGCGTCGTTCGCAGATTTGGTGTGGGGCAGTCGGAGGCAAACAGCGAGCAGCTTTTGCAATCGCTGGAGGATCCCCGAATTCGGGCCGTCATCACCCTGGATCTTGGCGGCACACAGACATTGACCCCGGAAAGTTTGAAGACAGTAAGCCGACCCGTCATGGTGATAGGCGTTGAGCAAAATCCATTCATGGATCAACGCCTCGAGTCCATACTGCTAACCGAGAGCTTACCGGCAGAGCTGGTTCAGTACATGAAGCTGCCCGGTGGCGCTCATTTCGACTTCATGGGTCTGTGCACCGAACGTGCGATGGCGATATTGATGGATGAAGAGCCAGAGGATGTTGTCATCTGCGAAAACCGCACAACGGCCAGGGCGCAGAAACACAAAGTGCTGGTTGGCGAGATAATCAAATTTCTGGAAAAAGTGGGCATTCAATAGCCCGGTTATAGCAAGCCTATTATGCGCAGATCACTTTGCCTGCCTTCTGGTCAGTGATCTGCGCAGGTTGCCTGACCGGCAAACCAGAGCTTCAGGTATCTCGACGATCATAACCTCCTAACTACAATTCCTTGCCTTCAGTCTGATGACTGATTTCTATATCACCCAAGGCTCACGTTTTAAGTAATTCGAGCATCAATGAATAAGCTTTTATGACGCTCATGATTCAGGAAAACTCCACTCAAGCACCCTGGCGCTGTCTATCCCGAGCTGACCCCACTTCCACAGGCGCATCCCCGACACTCTGACACTTGCGGTGTACCCTCTACTCACCAGTTATATAAATCTGTTGTCCAGCGTTCATTTGAATCCACTTGCATCAGAACAACTGAAGTTTTGTCCGCCGTTTTGGCCCTTCTAATGCCTCGCCGAGTTCAGAGGGGGTGGCGACATTAGCGCCCCAAAACTTTTCTCCACCATCGGATGTTCACGGAGCGGCTAGCTTTTTCTAACAGTGCCGCTGCGTCAGCAATCTCTGATTCATACAGACGCTGGCAGCGAATGCGATGAAATTTCTTTCAGATCCAACAATAGGAACACCTATTGTTTTCGATGCGAAAAGAGTGGAAAAAACGTTAAGCATCACTTCACTATCTAGCAGTCTGAAAAGAATAAATGGCTGTTCCTTCTTGTTTACTCACGCGAAGTGACTCTCGACCGGCATAAAAACGCTAAATTCTCAAGCCAAGTAATATCCGCAGGTGTGTCAGAAATAGAACGGTAATATACCCCAAAACGAAAAACAGGATACCAGCCAGCATTGGCATCACAGCTCGTAATACGTACCCTCTCTCTTTTAAAAATAAAAAATTCATCAAAACACAATATATTGGAAATACAAATAGGGCGTAACTCAAATATTTCGTGTATGCAAGAGCGTCCGGATGTACATAATCTGATAGCATCGCCACAGCCATTATCAGAAAATACAACACGAATAACAAAAAATTCTGTTTCACTGTTCAGAAACTGGACAAATTGCGCCCTGAAACGGCACAGGACAAACTTGGCCTGATAAATTTCTATATTCTTGCCTGAGTGCATCCGCAAAATCCTGGCAATTGTGAAGAGTCAGATCATAGTCGTTCGGATTGTTGTTTCGCCACCAACGTTCACTGGGATCATCAGGTAGCCAATTACCACTTTGAGATAGATTCACAACTGCCAGTCGCATAATATCATCGTTATAGAAAGGGCCAAACATCGTATAGCGCGGAAGTTCGTCGGGAGTATCAGCGCGGATCCCCTCCGGAAAATATCCAATATTAGTCCCGTTCTCAAAAAAGCCATGCTCGTGCAATAGTCCTACGTTTCCAGCAGGCACCTCAAAATTAGTTGCCCCAAGTGGACGGCTTCCAAACTGGAACAGCCCATAAGGATCTGTCCAAATGATCGGATTCTGATGGACATACCCAAAGGTGCTAATTCCGCCATTCAAACCGATTGGATCACTCTGCAAGTACCGCCCAATTGCCGGATCATAATCCCGGAAATAGTTGTAGTGCAGGTTGATCCTCCGATCTAGATACTGCCCCCGAAATCTTAGATTCTGTTCCACAATAGCCACTGATTCTTCGACATCACCAAAGGGAGTATACGCACCTTGCCAAACCACCCTTTGGTCTGCGTCGGTCAGCTGCTGCGGTGTGCCGAGGTGATCATTGTGAAAGTAGTAGGTTTTGGCTGGAGTGCTTTCAGACACGGTTGCCAATAGTAAAGCCACAATCGAGCCCGGCAATTTTTTGATCTTTTGGCTGCCTGGCCTTATCGAGACCACCACAGGAACAGCATATAGCGATACAGTGAGGGATCGAGCCAGCCGTAGCAACTCGAATATTGGGGACTTTAATCGGACAAATACTTCAGACACTTCTACCTCCAACTACATTACGACAGCGCCTCATCCCACCGCGATATCGGTGCGGTGTCAGACAACACCCATCAATTCAACGATCCAAGGGTTCCCGGCCGATTCCAATTCGAAATCCACCGGTACCGTCAAGCTACAAGCCTTGACCTGTATTGTCAACACCACTCGCAAAGTTAGCAGTACAAGAAAACTCTATGGGACACCTGCGCTCAAACCCCCTTGCGCTGCCTGTCCCGAGCTGACTCCACTTCCGCATGGGCCTCCCTGACGCTCTGGTGCTCGGAGACCTGGGGCGTGCCCACTTCCCACCAGGTATGTCCTTCTGTTGTCCAGCCCTCATGTGAATCCACTTTCATCACGATGACCGAAGTTTTGTCTGCCGCTTTGGCACGTTTGAATGCCTCGCCGAATTCGGCGGGGTTGGCGACGGTTTCTGCATTTGCACCCATTGATGCTGCGTGGGCGGCGAAGTCAACAGCGAAAGGTTGATCTACGGTGGGGCAATCGGTGAACAGGTTGTTGAAGCTTTCATTGCCGGTACCATTCTGCAGCTTATTGATGACGGCAAAGCCGCCGTTGTCCAGCACCAGGATAATCAGTTTCTTTCTGCTCAATACAGACGAATAGATATCCGAGTTCAGCATCAGGTATGAACCATCGCCGGTGAAAATGATGGTGTCTTTGTCTGGCTGTTGTTCGGACTGGGCGATGCGCGCGCCCCAGCCACCAGAGATCTCGTAACCCATGCAGGAGTAGCCAAACTCGACATCGACGGTGCCGGTCTTAAGCGTTCGCCAGTTGGCAGTGACTTCGGCGGGCAGGCCGCCAGCTGCGGCAACGATACGATCGGATGGATCACACAGTTCGTTTACAACGCCAATCGCCTGCGCGTAGGAATTCGGGCGATTGCCGTAGGCGACATTAACTGCAACATAGGCATCCCACTTTTTACGCTCTTGCTTTGCGCTGGCGGTCCAGTCGGCTGGTGTTTTGTAGTTGTCGATCGCCAGAGCGAATTCCGGCAGTGCCATTTTGGCATCAGCCACCACAGGCAATGAGCGATGTTTGCCGGCGTCGTGTCGTCCGACGTTAATTGAGATAAATTGCGCGTCTTTTGCAAACGCGGTCCAGGAGCCTGTGGTGAAGTCTTGCAGGCGAGTGCCAATGGCAACGATGACATCGGCTTTTTCGGCAATGGCGTTGGCCGAGTCCGAACCGGTGACACCAATTGGGCCGATATTCAATGGATGTGTCGCCACCAGGTTGGCGCGCCCTGCGATGGTCTCGACGATGGGGATCTGATGCGTCTCGGCAAGATTGCGCAGCTCTTCGATCGCGCCCGAATACTGCACGCCACCACCGGCAATAATCATGGGCCGGCTGGCTTGTTTTAACAGCGCTGCGGCATCCGCAATTTCTGATTCATCCGGACGCTGGCGACGAATGCGATGGACTTTCTTTTCAAACATCACCACGGGATAGTCAAACGCCCAGCCCTGCACATCTTGCGGCAGCCCGATAAACGCCGGCCCGCAATCGGCGGGATCAAGCAGCGTTGCAATGGCGGCAGGCAGTGATTGTATGATCTGTGCGGGGTGGGTGATTCGATCCCAGTAGCGACTCAATGGTTTGAACGCATCGTTGACGCCGAAGGTTGGATCGTTGAAGTTTTCCAGTTGCTGCAACACCGGATCAGGCAGGCGCGTGGTGTAGGTATCGCCGCACAGCAACAGCATGGGCAAGCGATTGGCGTGGGCCAGTGCGGCTGAAGTCAGCAGGTTGGAGGTACCAGGCCCGGCCGATGCCGTACAAAACATCATGCGACGGCGCAGGTGATACTTGGCGTAGGCGGCGGCGGCGAACCCCATGCTCTGTTCATTTTGCCCACGATACAGCGGCAGCTCATCGCGATGATCGTAGAGTGCTTCGCCAAGACAAGTGACATTGCCGTGACCGAATATGCCAAAGCCACCGCCAAACAGGCGTTGTTCACGCCCGTCGATCTCGATGAACTGATTGGCCAGATAGCGCACGATGGCTTGTGCAAGCGTGAGTCGGACGGTGTCGTCGGTGGCGGTCATGCAGTTGCACTCCTGAAGCCGGGTGAGAGTTAACATCGGTCGTTGACGCTTCGCCAAGCGCAAGGATACAATATTTGCAACCGGTTGCAAGCACAGAAAAAGCGCCCTGTTGGCGCACTATCCAACCGGCAACTGCCGCACTGGCCAACACCTGGCTCGGGCACTGTCCCGATGCTTCTTTTTTCATCCGCGCCGCGCATCTTGTTGCGCTGTCGCCACCAACCATCCGGACTTCCAATGAGCATCAGAATCGGCAATGCACCCTGCTCGTGGGGTGTCGAGTTCGCGCAGGACGAACGCAACCCGAGCTGGCAGACGGTTTTGCAGGAATGCCAGGCTGCAGGCTACAAGGGTATTGAGCTTGGACCTGTCGGCTTTATGCCGGAGGATCCGGCAGAGCTAGCCGACGCACTGGCAAAACACGATCTGGAATTGATCGGCGGCGTGGTGTTCCGCGCGTTTCACGATTCGGCTCAGTGGGACGACGTGATGGACGGCGCGGTGCGCACCTGCAAGGCGCTGGTGGCACACGGTGCCAAGCACTTTGTATTGATCGATTCAATTTCGCCGCGCCGCGCACCCACTGCCGGACGCGCCGCCGAGGCCGAACAAATGGATGCCGACGAATGGAAAGCCTATCGCGGCCGAATCGAGACCATCGCCAAAATGGGTCGCGAAGAATATGGACTGATCCCGGAGATTCATCCACACGCTGGCGGCTTCATGGATTTTGAGCCCGAGGTTGAACGCCTGCTGGAAGAGATCGATGCCGACACATTGAAAATTTGTATCGACACCGGCCATTGCACCTATGCGGGATTCGACCCTGTCGCGTTCATGAAACGCCACATGGATCGCATCACCTATGTGCATTTTAAAAACACTGATCCAAAGGTTAAGGCAGAGGCTATCGCCAATCGCACCGGCTTCTATGAAGCCTGCGGGCAAGGGATTTTCTGCAATCTGGGCGATGGTGAAGTCGACCTGCCGGCAGTGCGTCAGGTGCTGCTGGATGCAAACTATCAGGGCTGGTGCACGATTGAGCAGGACTGCGACCCCACTCTGGCCCCCGATCCGCTTGGCGATGCGAAACTCAATCGCGAATACCTGCAATCGATCGGCTTTGTGTAGGAATTAGTATGAACAAACTTAAATGGGGCATGGTCGGCGGCGGCGAAGGCAGTCAGATAGGTCCGGCACATCGGCTCGGTGCCGGACTGGACGGATTGTTTGAATTTACTGCCGGCGCACTGGATCATCGGCCGGAACAGGGTATCGCTTACGGCCAGCAACTTGGCCTTGCCGCCGATCGCAGCTACGGCAGTTGGCAGGACATGCTGGAAGGCGAGCGCAATCGCGACGACAGGATTGATCTGGTCACCGTTGCCACACCCAACGCCACCCACTATGAAATCACTCGCGCGTTTCTGGATGCGGGGTTTCACGTGCTGTGCGAAAAGCCCATGACCATGACTGTCGATGAGGGCGAGGCTATTGTTGCGGCGGCAAAAAAGAACAATCGCATCTGTGCCGTCAACTATGGCTACAGCGGCTACTCGCTGGTGCGCCACATGCGCGCCATGATCGCGCGCGGCGACCTTGGTGCTATTCGGGTAGTCAATGCAGAATTCTCACACGGCCATCACGCAGACGCCGCCGATGCCGACAACCCGCGCGTGCGCTGGCGCTACGACCCGGCACAGGCTGGTGTTTCCGCACAGTTTGCCGACTGCGGCATTCACGCGATGCACATGGCGAGCTTTGTTACCGGCCAAGAGGTGACTACACTCTCCGCCGATATCGTCTCGTGTATTGCATCGCGTGAACTCGAAGACGATGCAATGGTGAATTTTCGCATGGACGGCGGTGCGGTGGGCAGACTTTGGACCTCATCCATTGCGATTGGTCGCCAGCACGGCTTAACGATTCAGGTGTTTGGTGAAAAGGGCGGTTTGCGCTGGGCGCAGGAACAGCCCAATCAGCTCTACTGGATGCCGTTGAATGAACGCCTGCAAATCATCGAACGCGGCGAAGCCAGTCTGTCACCCGAGGCCGATCGCACCACCCGCGTAACGATTGGCCACGCTGAAGGCATGCCGCTGGCGTTTGCGAATATCTATAAGGATTTGGCCGAGGCGATCAGTGCTGTCAATGAAGGCAGGCCCTGTGACCCGGCGGCGGATTTGTATCCGCGTGCAGAGGATGGATTGCGCTCGATGGCGGCGGTGGCGGCAGTAGCAGAGTCCGGTGCCAGCAACGCTACATGGGTGGATGCCAGGCCACCGATGTTTCGGTAGGATTTTATTCGTCTGGTCTTGGCTTGCTCAGGATGCGGGTTACCGTGGCGGCATCGCTCGGGTGGGTGCAAGCCATTGGATTAATGGTAACCCGACGCGTTAGCGAGGATGGG
>CAZNIS010000060.1:24890-31412 GCA_964573105.1 uncultured Granulosicoccaceae bacterium | reverse complement strand
TTGGATTGATGGTAACCCGACGCGTTAGCGAGGATGGGATAGCACAGCTACTGATGTACAGATTGGTTTCTGATCACTTGGCGTTGCCTTGCTCACGCTGCGGGTTACCTTGGCAGCATCGGTTGGTTGAGTGCAAGCCATTGGATTGATGGTAACCCGACGCGTTAGCGAGGATGGATGACTGTGCCAGGTCTGCAGCAGCAACTACAATCCCTTCGGTGCAAGATCCCCAATTGAACTGGCAAACTCTGACTCCTTGTGGCCCTCGGCCTGTGCCACAGGTGCCGGCACTGGCGTATCGAAGAAATAATCTGGATCTGTCTTCTGTCGCTCATAGGTTTCGAGCATCTCCCGCCACGCCTCGTGCAATGTTCGCGGCCGTGGCATATCGGATTGAATCGCCTGATGCAGCTTTTTCAGGTTGTAACAGGGCACGCCGGCGAACATGTGGTGTTCGGTGTGCCAGTTCATGTGCCAGTAAATAAACTCCAGTAGCGGGTTGATCTTGATCGATCGCACGCTTTTGCGAAAATCGTTGTCATTTTCCTTTAGACCGCAGTGCTGTGTCAGGCCTACGAGGTAAGCCTGAATATTGCAGAAGAACGCGGCGAGTGAAATGATAAATATGAAGATCCATTGCCCGCTCAACAACGAAAGCACCACCACCAATCCATGAAAGGCGAGTAAAAAACGCGACCACCAGATCGATTTTCTAAACTGTTGCGGCTGATCGGCATGCAGGGCGGCGAGCCATTCGTTGCTGGGCACATTTTGCGGCCCGTGTTTTCCCATCGCGCTGAGAATTGTCACGTGCACAGCAGCGATAAACCCGCCCTTGCTGAAAGATCGACCCTTGGCGGTCAGCAGATTGAAGGTCATCATCTGCATCAGAAAACTCCACCGGGTGTTGGGCACCAGTGGCAACAGGTTTTCGCGATCGGCGTCCGGATGCAGCGTGTAGCGGTGATGATAGGTGTGGCTGCTGGCATAGTCGAACGGATCCCACCAGCTCACAATGCTGAACATATACATAAATACTTTGTTCAGGATCGGTGTGCGAAACACGGTGCCATGACCCAGCTCGTGCGGCGCCACGCCAACCCAGAAACTGCTGACGACGCCGTGCGCGAGCAGCGCAACAATCATCAACAACCAGGCTTGATTAGACCAGCTTAGATAAACCAGGCTCGCGGTCAACAACCACAGTGCCAGATGCCCACCGGCCTGTTTGAAACCTTGCCAGTCGCTGCGCTTGAGTAACTCATGCAGTTGCGCAGTCTCTATCGGGCAGCGATACCATTTGATCCGAAGCGATTGGCGTACATCGACAAGGCTGGGATAACTCACGCTTTCCTCCAGAGATTGACAGCCGGGATTGCTCAGCCTGACTCGGGCGATTCGAGCCGTGGTTTCAGTGTACCGCGTTCGACCAGCTGACACGGAAACAGTCGCGCCTCGGGATAGCGCTCGGGATCATCCAGCATCGAGACAATCAGCTCGATCGAGGAGCTGATAATCTGTCGAATCGGCTGATGAATCGTGGTGAGATTGATATTCTCCCAACCCGCCATTTCCATGTCGTTAAGACCGATCAGGCCTACGTCATCTGGCACCCGCAGCCCGGCGTCCTGCAGCGCACTGAGCGCCCCGATCGACAAGACATCATCGCCGCAAAAATACGCCTCGGCCGGCGCTTCTTCCAGCAACCGATTCATTTCGCGCCGCCCGGCATCAAACGAATAGTCACTGGCATACGATAGACTGACAATAAGCTTCTTGTGCCTCGATGTCTCTGCGGTAAACCCTTCGATTCTATCCTGGGTGGAAGTAGCCGATTCAGGGCCGCCAAGCACCGCTATGTTGCGGTAACCACGGGCGATTAGCTCGCGCGCGGCCATTCGCCCACACTCGACGTTGTCGATACCAACAACGTGTACTTTGGGTGAACTTGAATGCCGGCCAAATGAGTGAACCACCGGTATCCCCGCCTCTTTGAACGCACGGGAAAACTCCTGTGGCAGCGTTGACGAGGCCACGACAACACCATCGACCGAGTATTGCCGCAGCATCTGAACCGAGTGCACCGGGTCTGTTTCGTCGCTGAGGTTAACCAGTAGCGGCCGCAGCCCGCGGTCCTGCAAGCCACGGGTGAAGAGATCGAATACCTCAAGAAAAATCGGGTTGTGGAAGTTGTTTGATACCAGCCCGATTAATCGCGTGCGACCAGTGGTCAGACTGGAGGCAAGCGCATTGGGTGTATAGCCCAGTTGTGCGGCTGCCTTTTCGACCTTCAGGCGCGTGGTCTCGGATACTGATGCACCATCGGTGAAGGTACGCGATACCGCTGAGCGCGACACCCCGGCCGCCAGTGCAACTTCTTTCAGTGTTACCGGCATACTGCGCCGTGCGACAGCATCGGAAGATCGAGAGTGCTAATCACTGGTCGACGAATCCCCGTCATCGTCGCCCACCCCTCGTTCGGTTTTCGCCACAACCGATGCGGGCCAGCCATCGAAAAAGAACTGCCAGGTCGCCCATACGCCCAGTGCGCAAAAAATAAAACCCCAAAACGGTTCTGCGACGACATACTCGAACAAGCCCCAGCCAAAGCAGATAGTCACCAACACCAGTCGCCGCCAGAGCGGTATAAAATAGTCTATCTGTAAATCAAAAAAGCTTCGCATCAGGCCGCGCCCTCATAGCCTTCACCCGTTTTGGCGCCAGTAATATAGGCGACGACATCCTGCCCGTCGGTGTCCTCCTTACGCAAATTGGCCACGATCCGCCCGCGGCGAAACACGACAATCCGATCGACCAGATCAAACACCTGACGCATATTGTGACTGACCAGAATCAACGGCTCGCCGTTGTCTTTCAGCGTACGAATGATATTTTCAACCTGCTCAGTCTCCTGCACACCCAGGGCTGCCGTAGGCTCATCCATAATCGTGAGCTTTGAATGAAAGGTTGCAGTTCGTGCAATCGCCACACACTGACGCTGCCCGCCGGACATATTGCGAATCGTGTTTTTGATATTCGGAATTTTAACGGCGGTTTTCTCTAACCCCTCAATAGTGGCCTTGCGCATACCGCGATAGTCGAGCAGGCGAAACGGCCCCAGCCAGTCGAGGAAAGTTTTCTCGCGACCGAGAAAGAGGTTATCCGGCACGTCCAGATCATCCGCCAGTGCCAGCGTCTGGAATACGGTTTCGATGCCCGCCTTGCGCGCATCCAGTGGCCCTGCGAATTGGACCGGCTCACCATCGAAAATAATGTCGCCGCGGGTTCGCTGTTCAACACCTGTGATCTGGCGAACGAAGGTGGATTTTCCAGCCCCGTTGTCACCCATTATGGCGACATGTTCGCCCTTGTGCAGGGTGAAGTCTGCACCCACTAGCGCCTCGACCGCGCCGTAGAACTTGGTCAGATTGCGGGTCTCGAGAATGACGTCACTCATGATCAGACCCTCTCAGCCGATCGGCTCTGGCGCCATTGATCCAGCACGACCGCACCGATAATGATCGCACCCATCGCCATCATTTGATAAAACGCATCGATTTTCAGGTAGGTAAAACCGGTACGGATCACACCGATGACCATCGCCCCCAGCACAGTGCCGATGATCGAGCCGCGTCCGCCCTGCAGACTCACCCCGCCAATGACTGCCATGGCAATCGCGTAGAGTTCGTAGAATTGACCCATACCCGACTGTGCGGTTTGCCCCTTGGCACTGAGCGCGATGGCGGCGAAGGCGGCGAGCATACTGGCGATGGTATAGACCAGAATCTTGTGGCGCTTGACGTTGATACCGGAGGTTCGCGCCGCCTCTTCGTTGGAGCCAATGGCGTAGGTGTGCTTGCCATAAACGGTGTAGCGCATGACAAAGTGCAACAGCACCGCCAGCAGCGCAAACCAGATCACCGGGTTCATCCCTTCACCAATCCATGCATAACCTTCAGTGGGAAAGGAAATCGGGTTGCCGCGCGTCCACCACTGTGCAATACCGCGGCAGATCAGAAACATGCCAAGCGTTGCGATAAACGGCGGAATCCGCGCGCGGGCAATGAAATTGCCATTGATAAAGCCGATTAGCGCCCCAAACCCTACCCCTATAATCACCGGTATAATGGTGGGTAAGTCCATCGCCCAACTGCCGTATACCGCCTTTGGATTCGGGTTGCCGTTGACGAGCTCTGTCTGCGCAAACGACATGGCGATCATCGCTGTGGCAGCAACCAGTGGCCCGGAAGACAGATCGATACCGCCGAGAATAATGACCTGCGTCACCCCCAGCGCGATAATGCCGATAATGGCAACCTGCAAGATAATAATCTTGATGCGCGCCATATTCAAAATGGTGCCATCGCGCTTGAGGTTGAAATCGAAGAGCATGCTCTGACCCTTCATGTAGGGGAGCATTTGCCCCAGCCCCTCAAACAATAGAATAATCAGGACCAGTGCGATAAATATATTCAGCTCTGTCGGCCACGACATTCTGCGCTTACTGCCGCTAAGCCCGCCAGTGCTGTAAGTGTTAGTTGTCATTGTTTACCTAGCAGGGTGCTTTGGCAGCGAATAAACGGGATCGGCGCTGAGCACCGATCCCGATTGATCGGACTAGTTCTTGTCCAGGTATTCACTCATGTTAGCTGGCGTGACCAGCTTGAACGGAATGAACACCGCGCGATCGACTTCTTCGCCACGCGCCAGACGCAGTGCGGTGTCGAGCGAGCCTGCGCCCTGTCCTGCAGCGTCCTGGAAAACCGTGGCATCGAGGTCTCCAGCCTGCATTGAAACCAGCGCATCCTGAGTGGCATCCACACCCACAACAACCACGTCATCCATACTGATGTCGGCAGCTTTCATCGCCTGAATCGCACCGATCGCGCTTTCGTCGTTGTTGGCGAATACCACGTCGAAATCTTCACCGGAGGAGATCCAGTTGGTCATCAGATCCTGCGCCTGATCACGCTGCCAGTTTGACGTTTGCTTATCAACGATTTCAATGAAGTTGCACATGTCCATGCCAACGACATCTTCTACGTCTTTGGTGCGCTGCACCGCCGCCTGATTAGAGAGCTGACCCATGATGATGTAGCCCTTCGCACCACCGCCCTTGCCTGCTGCACGCAACAGCTTGCAGGCTTCAAACGCCGACAGGGTGCCAGACTCAATTTCATTGGAGGCGACGAATGCCTGATTGTCGGGCAGTGTGTCAAGGTTGATCGGCTGTCGATTGACATAGACCAGTGGCACACCGGCCTCGGCAGCCGCATCAGTCATCGCCTGTGTAGCCGATGTATCGACTGGCTGCACAACAATCGCGTCGACACCCGATGCGATGAAGTTGTTGATTTGATCGAGCTGTCGCGCAACGTCATCAAGCGCATCTTCAACCTGCACGTCCACGCCTTCAAGCGTGTCGGCGTGATCGGTCAGACCAGTGCGCATGACAGTGGTCCAGACATCGTCAAACAGGTAGATCGATACACCAACAGTCTCCGCAGAGGCAGTGGTTGAGAGCATTGCCGACAGGGCGGCGGCCAGCAGTGGTTTTCTCATTTGCTTTTCTCCAGTTGTGTCCGGTGCACGAGTGATTGGTTTATACCGGAATGCCGTCCTGCCCTGACAAATCATGATCCCGACCGCGAGGTCCCGGCCATGAATTGTCCGCGCAGGACAGCTGATTAAACATTGCAGCACTCATGCGGCAAACGCATGGAGTTGACTGGCAATGTAGCGGTTAGACCCGGCGAGTTGCGTTGCAGGGTCCGACATCTGATGCACCTCGGGTGCGAATGCCTCCATCGACACAGGCCCGGAAAAACCGGCCTGTACGAGTGCATTGATTTGTTCGATATTTTGCAACCGGTCCCGATCATCCACAAGGCCGCGATGCGCATCAGTTAGCTGAGCTGTCGGCGTGGTGTGATTGGACACGCCAGACACGTGCAGAAACGCCGTGTGCTCAGGGAAAAACTGCGTCTCGCCCGCCAGGTGATGATGAAAGGTATCGTGGATGAGCTTCAGGTGGTCGCCTGCGTCAAGTTCAGTGATCAGCTCCACCGCCTCGCTTTTTAATCGCAGGCTGGCCGTCTCAAAACCGAGCGGCTCAATCAGGCCGACGATGTCGGCCCGCTTAAGCAAAGGCAGCAAAGCCAACAGGCTTTCGCGCAACATGCCTAGCCGTTCATCGCGGCTGTCTATCGCACCGTCATTGGTTGGAATAAGACAGATACCATGCGCCCCGCAGTTGGCGGCCTGTTCGATCAGCGCCTCGGCGCTGGCCAGCATGTGCCCGTTGCAGCGATTGAAAGCAGACACCTGCGCCACCGCGAAAATGCTGAGTCCGCGCTCGCGCACCTGGGCCGCAACGTCGATGGCTGCTCGACCGGCAAACAGAGGTTCGGCCAGATCGTTGCGCAGCTCAACGCCGGCACAACCGCTTTGCACAGCGATATCCAGCAACGCGTCTAAAGACGCGGTTGCTACGGACATGTGATTGAGCGAAAACCTGAGCAA
>CAZNIS010000060.1:22731-24790 GCA_964573105.1 uncultured Granulosicoccaceae bacterium | reverse complement strand
AGCCTACATAGTTGCATTATAGAACTCAAGGTGCTAGCTTTTAAGTTCTATTATAGAACTAAATAAATCAATTTCACCGTTCAAGGAGCCTAACGTGACCCACTACGAGATGATGGACGCCCATTTTTTAACGGTTTTTATCGTCACAGCCGCGATGCTGGTGACACCGATGTATCTGGTTTGCACGTACCATTTCAGCGGTGCGTCGACGCGAAAAGGCCTTTTCATTGGCAGCGGCTTTCTGGTGCTGGGCGCATTCATGACCTGGGTTTGCCTGGCCCGCGTCCCCGATCAACTGGGCCCGCTCGGCGCGCTGATCATCCCCGTCTGCTGGATCACGCCGTCATTGGTTCTGTGGCTTTTCAAAGACTGGTTTCTGTCGCAGCCGCTGTCGCAGCGATGGCTGGTAGGGCTGCAGGTGTGGCGGGTGATCGGCGGGGTTTTTCTAATCGAATACAGTCGTGAAAATCTGCCTGGGATCTTCGCACTGCCGGCTGGCATCGGCGATGTGGTTGTCGGCGTGCTCGCCGCTATCGTCTTGTTGCTCTACGCGCAACGCCACTCACTTCCAGAGTGGTGTATCAGACTGGTGCTGGTACTCGGCGTGGCCGACTTCATCAGCGCATTCTTTTTCGGCTACTTCAGTTCCGATGGTCCCGCACAACTGTTTTATCCTGTAATCGCCAACGACACGCTGCTCTACCCCACCGGCCTGATTCCGTTATTTCTGGTGCCCTACGCCATTTTCTTTCACACACTCTCGTGGCTGACGCTAAGGCGCAGTTCCAGCGAGTCGAGCATTGCAAGCTCGCCTGTGTAACCAGAGGCACGTACGGAGTAACTGGCAATGCCACAAACGGTAAACACAATCACGACTCGCAGAACGCCGCGCCTGCTGGCGCCGGCACTGATCATGTTCACGCTCATCGGCTGCTCACCATTCAACTACACTGCCACCGATGCACCAGTCGCATTGAGTTCAGTACCACTACTTGAACCCAGGCCACGAATAGCGTTGGTGCTGGGCGCGGGAGGCCCACGGGGATACGCACACATCGGCGTACTGCGCGCGCTGGAGGCGCACTGTATCGATGTCGACCTGATGGTCGGCACCAGTGTCGGCGCGTTGCTGGCGGCGTTCTGGGGTAGCGGGCTCAGTGCAGCAGAGATCGACCAGCTATCGACCCAAGGTGGCCCCTTAACCCTGTTCGATCCATCGCCATTTGCCGATCGAGGCTGGATTCACGGGCGCAAGCTGCAAAACTACGTGAACCGTGAACTCGGCGACATTCAATTGCAAGAGCTGCCCAGACGCGTCGTCATTGCCACCACGAGACGTAGTGATAAGTCAGAAGCCTATTTCACCAGCGGCAACATTGGCGTCGCCGTTCGGGCCTCAAGCGCAGTGCCGAACATCATCTCGCCGGTGGGCATCAATGGCGTTGAATTCGAGGATGGCGATGTATCTGCGCCACTGGCCGTGTCTGCGGCCCGATCCGCCGGTTCAGAATTTATCATTGCAGTCAACGTGTATCCGCACAGCGATTCCGCGCCATCGAATGCAAGCGAGCGTTCACTGAAACAATTGGCGCGTCGCGAGCGGCAGATCGCGCAGCAAATCACCGAGGCTGATTTTGTCATACACGCCGCAACGCCTTTCAGGGCCAGCCCGCGCCGAAAATTCTTTAATGCCTCGCGCGACATCGGCGAGCAGGTGGCAAGGCTTCGCATGCCCGAGTTACTGCGTGCACTACGGCAGCACGGGATCACTATGCCCCCTAAAGAGTGCGGATAGCGCAACGATCAAACTACAGCCACTGAATCCCGCACGATCGGCCACAGCCTGTAAGAGACACCCCGGAAAATCTACAAATTGTGAATGGGCGTTGAATACAACTGATCACTGCCGACGCAGTAGTGCGCGACCAATAATCTCGCGCATGATTTCGCCAGTACCACCAGCAATGCGCCCCACTCGTGCATCCGCCCAGGCGCGCGCGATCGGGTACTCCCACATATAACCATAGCCTCCAAACAGTTGCAGCATA
Source organism: uncultured Granulosicoccaceae bacterium (assembly GCA_964573105.1). Classification (GTDB taxonomy): domain Bacteria; phylum Pseudomonadota; class Gammaproteobacteria; order Granulosicoccales; family Granulosicoccaceae; genus CAKZSB01. Next base: position 22,742 of record CAZNIS010000060.1, on the reverse strand, counting down.
TCGTCAAGGCG
>CAZNIS010000060.1:15710-22631 GCA_964573105.1 uncultured Granulosicoccaceae bacterium | reverse complement strand
GGTTCCGTCATACCCAACGCGCCGATGACCTCGCCCTGTGCCATCCTCGGCAGCCAGGCCTGTTTGATTTCTTCGGAGCCGTAGTGCAGCAGATAAGGTGCTGCGATATCCGAGTGCAGGCTAAAGCCCGGCCCCATAGCGCCAACGCGGGCAAGCTCTTCCAGCACCACCATGGAAAACAGAAAATCCGCTCCGGCACCACCGTATTGTTCGGGCATGGCGGCACACAGGAGACCGTTTTCACCAGCTTTTAACCAGGCATCTCGGCTAACCCTGCCATCGCGCTCCCACTGATCGTGATGCGGCACGATTTCGTTTTCGACAAAACGCCTGACCTGCGTCCGGAACAGTTCGTGTTGTTCGGTAAAAATAGTGCGAGTAAACAATGCCATGCGCTCTGGAGGGCCAGACGGCAGAATACCGAAAGCGCACTCGTCCTGCAGTAAAACCTGCGCTCAAGCGCGCAGCCCGGCACCATCATGCGTTTTGCGCAAGCCACTCGTCGATAAGAAATTCCTCATGGATCACCTTTCGGTGTTTTCGCATCAACTCGCACAACAGTGGATCCCAGGGCGTCTCACCGCACAGCTTTTCATCGACCGGCAGTTCTAGATCCATGTGATCGGCTTTCTCAAGCGCCGCCAGGTAATCATCTGCACCCATCCGCCACGGCTGACACCCCATCTTCATCAGTCGATGGCAAATCGCGATACCGGCGGCGTCAAAATCACCGTGGTAGAGCAGTTGGTGGTGTTGCTGTTTCAGGGCCCGCAACAGCGTGGTTACCGCCGCCGATGGATTGCCGTTGGTGGTAATGACCGTGCGCGGCAATTGTCTGTCGACAGCCACCTCAAGCAAGCGCGGATTCTCAACCACCAGTATCACTTGCGACGAATCAGCTGTGACGATATCGAGATCGCCCAGCGCCTGCAGGCTCAGATGCAGCGGAACACGAGCCTGATTGGCGGCGTGGCACAATTTACCCAATGGTGTGGCGCCAGACAAATTCAGCCGCCAGGTCAATACCGGCGCAGACACGCGATCGGTCAGCACACCGCTTGCGTGCCATATCTGTCGCCCAAGCCGGTAGTCGAGTGACTGCTCTAATAGGTGCCATAGCGCGCGGCGAGCACAGCGCTCGAGCACACAACCATCATCAAGCGCATGGGCGCTGCCAAAAAGATTAGCTGCCAAATCATTGCGCGACAGGCCGCCGCCCTCTTCGCGAATGTGGTCGATCAGCTCGCGCACCTGACTGACGCGACGCACTGCATCGCCTGCATTTGTACCCGTCATCGCACCGGAGCGAAAAAGCCAGCCGACCCATTCGTCACCCCACGCCTCAGGCCAGCCTGCAACCGCGGCGTCGACGGCCAGGCGCGCATGGTTTCGTTGTGCGATAGCTGCGCGTCGTTCTGTGCGCGCAGTATTTTCCCGCGCCCCCAGGTATGCCAGCGCCTGATCCAGATCACGGCCCACACCGCGTGCCACCAGTGCCAGTTCCAGCGCAGCCAAATCTACCCGCGTATTGTGCGATTCGTCCAGTAGCGAATTGAGCGTGAGTTTTGCGTGGTCAGACAAATTTGGCAGCCGCATGCTGCCTCGATAGTTCAGGCCATAACGGTCGAGCCGCTGACGGGCCGAGTGCCACAGCGGCAACAGTGCGGCATCACGCAGTGAATCGGGTATGCTCATCTGTCACCACAGCGTACCTTGCGCGGAATCCATTTCCTCTGCCTCCGCATCGGCCTCGCGATCGTGCAGCGCCACATCCATCCGATAGCGCGCCGCTGCCGGCAGCAGACAATAGTCGCCATTTTCGCCATCGAGCAGGCGCAAGTCTGTCAGCAGGGTCACCACCTCGGACAACAGCGATGCCGGATTTTCTACCTGCGATTTTGACCAGTGCCGATTGAATTTCTGGCAGGCCTCTGTCATGGCCTGAATTGCACCTGCGTGACTGCAGCGCTGCCCGGGCTGTTCGACCAGCCAGGCGATCATCACCAGTGACGCGTGGCCCAGCGTACCGGTTAACGGAAACGGACGATCTGAGAGTTTGCCGCGAGAATCGACTGCCGCCATGCCCTCGGCGCGCACTTCCAGATGCAGATCAAACATTTCATCGAGTATGGCCACTTCCTCGCCAACCCGGCGGCGCAACTCCGACCATTCCGATTCGGCGAGATCGCTGCGGTACAACACCGGGTCTTCGGCCAGCCGGGCACGCATCCATTGGCGCAGCCCAGTGGATCGCTTGTCGTTGCGTTCGACCAGCGCTGCCGCACTTGTGGCGCGCCCCAGCGCGGGCAACGGCAGCAGACTGATGCGATCAAAATCGATTTCCAGAATCGCATCGGCGCTGTCGTCGTGCTCGTAGCGTTCAATCGTTTCGTGCAGCTCTTTGGCCAGACCATTGACGATCATCCAGCGCAGCGCGGTTACCTGTGCGCGCCGTTCAACCGGTTCATTGGTCAGCGTGATCTCGGCCTCGGTGGCCTGGCTGCGCACATCGTCGATCAGATCGCGCAAACTGATGATGCGCGGACCGGCCGCGACGGCCGCCAGCGTCAGCACCAGCAAGGTGCACTCGCGCTGTGACATCGGCCGCTTGCTGCCGACGGGTGCCAACAGGCGCGGACGATGCGGAACCACAGTGGCTTTGAACAACCGCGCGGTGGTCGTTGTGACCTGCAGCCGATAACCCAGGCGCTGGGTGAACCAGCGATCGAGCGTCTGTTCATGGCGGCGCACGACCGTGAAAAGTTCCGGCTCGTGCTCAGCACAGGTCAACGGGTGTTGCAATAAATGCCGCGCCGCCTGTTGCAGCCTCTCACGCTCCTGTTCAGCCATTGCGCGCCGCCTGCTGCGCTGGAAACAGATACACCGTGGCATCGACCAATGTCAGCGATCCGTCTTCACAGTGGATAATGACTTGTTCACCTGCAGCGCGCGTCACTTCGCAATAGAGTTCGCGATCTGCGGCACTGCGCCGTTGTCCACCGGGCTCGCGCCGTGCACTGGATGCACCCAGCAGCATACGCAATCGACGCAGCGCAAGCGCGCTGACGCTAATCTCGCGCAGCCGACCATCTGGCTCAACCACCGCCAGCAGCTCGTTGGCCGTTTGTGTTTCGGCGTCGCGTTCAAGCTGGCGGCGCTGGCGTAGTCGTTCGCGCTCTGCAGCACGATTGCGCACCGGGCTCACCGAACCGCGCTGAATGCGCTCGCCGCGCTCGCGCAAGCTCAACGGCACTCGCGCCACCGGCGCCTGCGCCCATTCGGTCTGGCTCGCCACCGGGTCTTCGGCATCCTCTGCCAGCATGCCCAGATGCCGCGATGGAAAAAGCCCAAAGGCCGCAGCCATCAGCTGCTGCACTTGATCAGCGTCTTCTGCCGCGTGTACGAAACGCGCGAGTTTGACGAGATCGTGCCGCCGCGATGCAACCCCGGCACCGACCCGCGACAACCGCGTGACGTTGGCGGTCAGCGTGCGCACTGCGGCCAGTGCCTGGCGCGTCAGCGCATCGAGTCGCGAGCGGCCATCGATCCCGGCGCCAAACCAGCGCATCAGGTGATCCCAGTCGGCGCGTTGAGAGCCACTGCTGTGGCGCACCGCTACCGTATCGGCAAGGCCCGCTTCATCGACGCGTGCGGCAAGGCCGGTGCGAGCGCAACTGATGACGGTGTCCAGTTGCGGCGCCAATGCGCGCAACTGACTGGCAATCGGCCGCGCCATACGCTCGATTTCTACCAATTGCTCGGAGACGTAGCCAACCAGAATTTCAGCAAAAAAGGTAATTTCTTCATCGTCCAGATCAAAGCGACTCTGCCACTGATTGATCGAGGCAAAAAACTGCGTGATCTCGGTGCTGAATGACTCGTGCGGGTCGAACACCGCCCGCACCGCATCGACCAGCTGACCATCGGGCAGTGTATCGAGCCCGCGCTCACACAAACGGTTGAGCTGCTGCAAGGCGCGATGGATATCGCGCAGGCGGCCAGCCTGTACATCGCCGACCTGATCCACCCGATGCAAAATGCCTTCGACGACATCATAGACTTCCTGCCCCGCGCGGGTAATCAGGTAACGGTGCCGACGGCGGTAGTAGTCATCGAGACTCGACGGATTGCCGATCGATGTCGACACGGCAAGATTGCCCCAGCCACGCAGGCTTTCGAGTCTGTCGGGTACGACCGCTTCATCTACCGGTGCATCGATCGCGCGCAGCGCGTCGACGACTTCCTGCGGAGAGAACTCGCTGAAAAACGTATCGGCAAACACCGACAGGATGGCGCGGTACTCGCGCCACTCTTCACCACCCAGGTAGCGAAACAGCAGGCGCGCCTCGTCCGCCGAGGCGCTGGCATCAGCGTGCGCGGAATCAATCATCCGACGGGTTGCTCGTCTGGCTCGCCAGTGGCGGTATTTGCCGTGGTGATATCGTCTTGCGCAGGCGGCGTGGCGAGTACGTTTGATGTCGCCTGCTGCATTGGCAGCTCGCCCCAGGTTTCGCGCTCCAGATCGACCGCGGCCGACATGCGAAGCGTCTTGCCATCCCAGTAACTGTGTTCGAGCAGGATCGCACCAAGCGAGGCATCGCGCACCACTTCGGTAATCGCCAGTGCCGGCACGCTTGCATGTGTACCCCACAGCCGCTCGCTGGTGGCGATAAAATCCAGATCCAGATCGACCAGCAGACCAAACAGCGGTGCGTGATTGTCTTCCGAGACTTTCGCGAACGCATCGTCGAGCAACAAAAAGCGCGGCACGGTGTCATCGCGGCTATCGGCCAGCGCATCACAACTGGCCGCAACTGCGGCGAACAGTGGCAGGTAGGACACCAGCTTCTTCTCACCCTCTGACAGCGGTGTGCGCCGGGTCAGGGGTTTTTCGATTTCATCTGCCCGTCGCAGCAAGACATCCATCTGGTGCCACGAACGATAATCGAACACGCGAGAAATCAGCAATCGATAGGGTGCGTCTGGCTGCAGCCTGCGCTCTTCTTCCAGTGCATCGGCCAGCGCCACCCGCAGCTTGTCCTCTTCCGCGTCGGTGCGAAGATCCGGACGTTTGCCGAGAATATTAACCGTCTCGGCCACCGCCGGTTCCAGTTCACGCGATTGCCGCCAGCGCAATCGCACGCCGATACCGTGAGATGATGTCACGCTGCCAAGGCGGTCATTCATGCGATCGATCAGACGTTTGGCATCGAACATTTTTTCCGCCACCTCGCGCGCGATCAAACCCTGCAATAGGTTGCGCAGTGCCTGATCCTGCTTTTCCGTCAGCAGTGCCTGCAGCCTGCCAAGCTGCGTGTTGACAGCGCCAAGCGACTCGGCCAACGGCATCTGCCCCAGCGGTCCATTGACGATAATGCCCATCGGCAGTTGCGGTTCGGGTTGTTCGTCTTCGGCATCCCATCCGGCACCCAGTGTATTGCGCCGCTGCCGTAGAGACTGGCGCACACTGTCGGCGCTGGTTTCGGTGTCTGGTCTGTCGGGCAGACAATCCTGCAGCACTTTTATCAGTGCGTTCAGCCCCTCGCTGTCGGCGCTCATCTGCACCTTGGCAACGGCGGCCACTGGCCGATGCTCTTCGGCCTGCGTTTCGGCATCAGAACTAACGGCCAGTGCCTGGAGCAGACCACGCACCTCGGTGACCTGTCTGAGGTGTTGCTGTTGCACACGACACGCGTGTTCAGCCGTCTGATGCGCAACCCGACTGTTGTCCACTTCGTTCAGACACTTTTGTGTCAACGCGATCGACGCATCGCGGCGCTGTTGAACCTCGGGCAGCGCCTTTTCGTTCTGCCCCCTTTGTTGTTCCAGCTCACCAATCTGCTGCACGACTGCGCGGTACTCCACACCGAGTGTAGATTCCAGCGTGTCGAGCCTGGCACATTGCTCGGTGTGCAGGCGCTCGGTGCCCGCGTGTTGATCCATCGCCTGTCGCAAATCCTGTTGGGCGATGCGCAACGCGGCAACCGCCTGATCCCAGCCACGACACGCTCTTGCCACGGCGTCGGCACTGCGCTGTGCAAGCTGGGCGGCATTTTTTATTCGTACCAGAGTGGATTCGAGCATCTGCAATCCGCCGGCATCGACTGGCAATTGATGAGTGCGACACAGCCGGTGCAATGTTTCATCGGCGCTGCTCAGCTGCTTTTCGGCCTCGTATACCGCGCGCTCGGTGCGAGCCAGACGCTCGCGCGCCCGATCCAGCTCTTCCTCGCGAGCCGCCGCCACCGCCTGCGCCTTATCTACAGCATCAAGCGTCGGCATGGTATGACGCAGGGCATCCAGCGCGGCGGCAAACGTTCGCGCGCGCGCCAGATCTTCTTCAAGCTCAGTCAGCGCATCGATCGCCCGCTGCAGCACCAGCGCGGCTTCACGGCGAAGTTTTTCCAACCGCTCGCGCCGTGCGGTTACGCCAATGTACTCTGCGCTGTCTTTGTGATGTCGGCCCGACAAAGCACCCAGAGCGAACTGCCCCTCGGTGGTCACTGTGGTGCTGTGTTGCGACGACCAATCCGTGTTGATCGAATCGAGCACGGCGCTGATTTGCTCGCGATCGATCGCGCAGCCCTGCGGTATGGCTGGCACGAGCAGTTGGCTGAGTGGTCGTTCTGCCGGTTCGCAGGATGTGGCGAGTAATTCGCCATTGACCAGCACCTCACCACTTGAGGACAGGCTGGCAGACAACAGCCCGGAAGCCTCCATCGCCGCTTCCAGTGCGGCGCGTTCAGCGACGCTCAGGCCATCGCGAAAATCGACCAGATCGGCAAGACTTAAATCTGTTCGCTGCTGCCAGGCGAGCGTCGGCACATCCGGCTCGGTCAACGCGTTCAGGCGATCCACTTCGCGTTGTGCCTGATCGCGAGCAAGCCGCGCGTCATCACAGCGCGTATCCATTATCGCCAC
>CAZNIS010000060.1:13073-15610 GCA_964573105.1 uncultured Granulosicoccaceae bacterium | reverse complement strand
CGTTGCCGCTTCTACCGATTCGAGCGCCTGCCCCTGAGCGGACTGCGCATCGGCCAGTGCACGATGGGCAAGTTCGACTTGCGTGAGTTGCTTGCGGGCCGCATCGACGTCGAGCTGGCGGGTGGCAGCGCCGGCATCCAGCGCTCTCAGCTGAGCGTCGACGGCGCTGCTGTCGAAGGTGTCGAGCACTTCGTTGACGCCATCAGTCACCTCGAGCCCCTGCAGCTGCAACGCCTCGCGCGGGATCGGCGTGACGACCACCGCGGCGGCATCGACATGGGCCTCGGTCGCATCGGCGGCCAGTTGCTGAAGCTCGCCGCTCAGCTGTTCAAATCCCTCATCCGTCTCCTGCTCGGCGCGTCGCACAGCTGCAGTCAAGCCGGGTTGACGCTCGCGCAGTCGCGCGAGCTTGGCGGCATCATCCTGCAGGCGCTGCAGCAGGCCCGCGACATGGCGCCGCAAATCTTCCAGCTGCTGTCCCTCGGTGTAGGCTGAGGATCGTTCGAGGGTGTGAATCTGTGCGGCACAATCGCGAACCCGTTGTTCCAGTGCCGACAGTTCAGCGCTGGCCTGCTGTTGCTGCGCCTGCGCACCGGCATAGGATTCCTGCGCGGCGCTGTGCTCGCGCCTGGTTCGCCTGACATCGGACAACACAGATTTGGCTCGACCCAGCTCTTTGTGCAGTTCGTGCACCACATAGTTGCGATAGACCGACGTCACGGCATCCAGACCAATGGCCGTAGTTTGCAGATCGCCGACATTGCGACGGTGCTCGTCCAGATCATCGAGCGGACGGGCGGCCTCCAGCAGCGCCTGTTCGGATAAATTCGGCAGCGCCGCAACCAGATATTGCGGCAAGTCCAGATCCACCCGATCACCCACACGCGGGCTGCGCACGGTATTGATCAGATCGAGAAACGATTGAATATCCGCACCGGCGTAGAGTCTGCGCGCGACCTCGTGGCGGTAATCGGCACGCCTGTCGTGGGTGTACACAGGATCGGGTGCGATGACACTACGCAGCGCATCAAGCGACAGCGGGACCTGATTTTCGATCAGGTCAAAATCGATTCCGGGCCGGCGATGCGTCACGAACCACCAGGTATTGACCGTGTCCGATGCGCGGTTGGCCTTAATGCCGCAGCCAATTGCTAGCGTCTCTTGCTCGTCACTGGAGAGATTTTCTGAACTGCCACGAGAAAATTCCAGCCACAGGTAGCCAACCGGCTGTTTTTCCTCACGGCCGGACAACATCCACGACTTCAATACGCTGGTCTGCTCGCCGGCGGCATCGATGCCGCGCGGTTTGCCGGTCAGCAAAAACGGCAGCAGCATGTTCATTGCCGTCGACTTGCCGGAACCGTTGACACCGCGCAGCAGCAGGCGTCCGCCACGAAAGGTGAAGACGTCGTTTTCGTATTGGTATACGTTGGCGATACCGGCGCGATGCAGTTGCCAGCGATGGCTAGGTGTCATGGATGTGATGCTCGAGAGAACACCGGCATGATAACAATCTCTAGCGCTGCGCACTCTAACGATGATCGCTTTTCAGAGCGCAAACTCAATCGATCGAACAGCCGGCAAACCGTCGCCGCTTGTCAGTGCCAAGCAGGCGCGCAGCAACGCCGGCACTATCCGTCCTGCAGTATAAAATCCGCCGCGCGATCAGCGATCATCATTGTCGGGGCATTGGTATTGCCGGATACCAGTGCCGGCATAATCGAACAATCGGCGACGCGCAACCCTTCGACACCGTGCACGCGTAACTCCAGGTCGACAACGCAATCCGCAGATGGCCCCATACAACAGGTGCCGCTGGGGTGAAATATCGTACGCGCCTGCTCGCGAATTGCGCTATCCAGGCTGTTGGAACCAACGACAGAGCTGACATCGCGACCCGGCCAGATCTCCTCGCCCACCATTTCCCGCAAAGCCGGTTGATCGTATATATCGCGAGCCAGTCGTACACCGCGCCGTAAACAATCGATGTCTGCCTCTTCGGATAGCGCCGCAGAATCAAACTTTGGCGCATCGGATGCATCTTTAGAGTTCAGTCCCAACCGGCCGCGCGATGCCGGGCGCATTGTCATGGGATGCACCTGCACCGCGTGAAAGGGCAGCGGTGGCTGACCCGGCAGCCCGGGTGCAAAGGGTGCGAAGTTGTACTGAACATCCGGACGCCCATCGCTTGTCGTGTCAGCGCAGGCTCCGGCCTGCAACAGGTTGGACAACAGCAGCCCGCGCCGTAAAGCAAAATACTCCACTCCATGACGCAGCGCAGACAAACCTCGATCCGCACCATGCAACCCTTTGACATTCTTCAATCGTCGCGTCACGGGTACGCCGACATGATCCTGATAGTTGCGCCCCACTTGTTCGGATTGATGCACGATGTTGATACCGTGACGGTCGAGTTCATCGCGTGGACCGACGCCCGATAACATCAACAGCTTAGGGCTGTGAAAACTGCCCGCCGACAGAATAATTTCACGCCGCGCCTTCAGCAGTACATCAGCGCCCTGCTCGTCTATTGCCTC
>CAZNIS010000060.1:0-12973 GCA_964573105.1 uncultured Granulosicoccaceae bacterium | reverse complement strand
GGATCGGCCAGACGCTGATTGTTCTCCTGCCGTTTAAATACTGGCAGCACATCATCGTAAGCCCAGCCGTCACATCCGTGCACATGCGCCCAGTCGTTGTAGTCCTGTTGCTGACCACGCATGTAAATCATGCCATTGACCGAAGAGCTGCCACCCAGCACGCGGCCCTGTGGTACCGGGAACGGCTTGTCATTTAACGAGGCATCAGGGCCTGAGATCACGGCATCGGCGTCTTCGCTTTGCAGTGCTTTGAAAAAGGTAGCAGGGACGTGAATCCAGCGATTGGTGTCGCGACGGCCGCGTTCCAGCAACAACACGCTGGCATCGCTGTCGGCGGCAAGCCGCGAGGCCAGCACACAACCTCCAGCGCCACCGCCAACGATCACGTAATCGAACTCGCCAGCATCAACCATGGTTGCCTGCCGTCAGTGTGGATGCGCCATAGTGCTCGCGATAGGGAAACTCACTTTCAAGCGCCGTCAGCCCATCGATCCAGTGTCGATCAAATTCTTGCAGTGCGCTGGCAGAAAAGAGTTGCCTTGCACCGCCGACTTCTCCCTTGCGAACCATTTTGCCCCCTGCACGGCCTCGTGCGCTTTGCCGTGCCGGATAAAATTTGTGGTCAATGGCCTGCATGGCCGAAAATGAGGTCGCGCGCACGACCTTATCCAGTTGCTGCTCAGACAGTTCGACATCCATGAAGGCTGCGATCCGGCGGATGGCAGCCAGGTTGTCTGCTTTCACTTCTTCGAAGGTGAGAAACAAAACCTGTGGGTGATGCCGCTGCTTGTACCATGATGCAGTAAACGCATCCCATCGGCCAAAATTGGGTCGCTCGGACATAAAGTGCCGCAACCAGACGTCGGGCGGGGGCATCGACGAGCCAAACACCAGATCACGAAAAAAGTGGTACGCGGATGCGGCACAGTCTTTGGGATCGCGAGTCACTGCAATGTACCTGGCGGCAGCGGTCACTGGAATGTGGTCAGCCGCCAGATGTGATTTGATCACGCGTTGTCCAGTAGGTGTTGCAGTGGCACCTCTGTCATTTACGTGAACCCAGAATCGCGGCTGCGCAGCATCTGGCCACGGGATAACATCCTGTATGTGATCAAACTCTGCTGCACCCAGATGACAAATCTGGTGGCAGGTGTGCATGATCCAGTTGGTACCTGCTTTGAAGTAGGCGGATACCACCACGTCGCCGGCGCCGGGCGTGTATTGTTCAAACGCATCGCGATTGCGATTCATGTGGTTCGCTACAAGCTGCATGCGACGCTGATAAATTCCGACGCCCGCGATTGTCGCAAAGGCACGAGACCAAACTGGCATCGCCAGTGACGCAAGCCGCCGCCACGGCGATGGCGCATGTTGCTGCTCTGCCTGCAGCCGCGCTGCTCGCGCTTGCGCCACTGTCCACTGCGGGGTCTGACTCATGGCGTTGCGATGTTGAACCACAAATCGAATCGATCGTGCAAATCGAGCCAGCGCTGCAGTAGTTTTTGTTCACCGCTGATGTCAATCGCATCGATCGATAGCTGCCCGGCCGCCAGCAGCTCAAGCTGCGCCTGGCTGAGGGTGACGACAACATCGGCTGAGGCAGCGCTCTCCCCTATCCGTGCAAACTCGGTTTGCCGGGCAATTGATACGGTCACTGGTGTGCCATCGACGATGAACTGCAGAGTCAGGTCGATACCACTGGCTCGATCCGGGTTGAGGCGCACCGCCATTGCATCAAACCAGTCCTGCAGGCCAAGCGTTGCGGCGAGATCGGCATTGCGGCCACCAGCGGCAGGCAGGCGTTTGACACCATCTGCCAGTTCCTGCGCGCCGGCCAGATAGATATTGCGCATAATGCCGCTCTCCGCTCGCCATGCCATATTGAGATAAACATCTGCCAACAGCGGCCTGGCTTCGACCTGACCGGCAAACACCGCGTGACTCAACAAGGTGGCAGCCCACTGCAGCTGATCTTTTTCCATGGCAACGCGCGCAAGCTCAAGCACGCGCGAAACACCGCCAAGCGCTTCAACATAGTGTTCTCCGAGTGTTTGCGGTGGTAGCGGGTTGAGACTGACTGGCCTGCCGTCGAAGAATCCATAGTATTTCTGATAGGTGGCGCGGGCATTGAATGATAACGTACCATAGTAACCACGCGCATGCAGCGCCTGGCTCAGAAATTCCGGCTCTTCTAGTTGCGCTGCGATTTCATCGGGACCGAGCCCGTGATTGGCAAGCCTTAGTGTTTGATCGTGCGTGTATTTGTAAATATCGCGTTGCTCGTGCAGATAGGCCTGCACCTGACTCTGGCCCCATACTGGCCAATTGTGGCTGTTGATGAGCGTGTCAGCCCGCGCTGCGAAGCGACCAATCGCCTGATCGATCACCCGCGCCCACAGCAACGGGTCGCGCACCTCAGCACCGCGCGGCGTCAGAACATTGTGCATGGTCTGGGTACAAACTTCGGCCATGCACATCACGCGGTGATCGGGCAATAAAAACGTAAACTCCGCCGGCGCCTCGGTGCCGGATGCCATCAGAAATTCAAATCGCACCCCGTCGATCGAGCGCGTCTCTCCAGTCTCGCCAACGTAGTCCGTCGGTGGCAGAAACTCGCGTGCACCACGTGCCACCGTTTTACCAATACCGCCATCGACCACACCGTCCACGCCAATTGGTAACGCGATTCCGAACTGATCCACCGCCCGACGTGACGTGTGATTGCCACCCAGCACCCCTTCGGCTGCCGCGTAATCCATAAACCCTTCCGGTGCGATAATCGGCGTGGTGTCATCGGCCACACCGCGCAGACCGCCGAAGTGATCCGGATGGGTGTGCGTCACCAATACCGCCGCGACCGGTCGATCGCCCAGCTGACGGTTCACCAGTGCCAACGCGGCAGATGAGGTCTCGCGGGTCATCAACGGGTCGACCAGGATCCATCCGCTTTTGCCGCGAATAATCGTCATGTTGGCATAGTCACAACCTCTGATCTGCCACACGCCGTCGGCCACCTCGAACAAGCCGTGCACGGCATTGAGTTGTGCATGACGCCACAGCGACGGATTGACCGTGTCCGGACAATCGCCGTCCTGAAAATCAAACCAGGCCGGATCCCATGCGACACCACCATCCGCTCGCAGCACGGGACCGTCGAGTGATGCGATCCAGCCACGCCTTGCATTCTCAAGGCGGCCACTATCTGTCAACGGCAATCGGCTGGCGACACTATCGTTTTGGACTCTGGTGCCGGGAAGTACGCGGGTACTATTCATAGAAGCAATAGGCCATTTTTAGTAGTCAGGATTCGAGGGCACCGCGCTGCCTGCCGCTCACCACCGTGGCTCGAATGTTCACCGCGGCTCAATCATCAATGCAGCTTGCCCAAACTGATATGATACTTGATTCGATGCAAACCGCGATGACATGACCTGCCCTGCAACCATGAAAGCCGTCGTCACTACCGGCAATGGCGGATACGAGAAACTCTCATACCAGGATGTGCCAACACCAACGCCTGCCAGCGACGAAGTATTGCTGCGCGTGCTTGCCGCCGGCATCAACAATACCGAAATAAATACACGGCTTGGCTGGTATTCATCCAGCGTTACCGACAGTACCGACTCCACCGCTGACAGACAGCAAACCGAAGCATCGCAACTGGCGGACGGTGGCTGGAACGAGGCTACGCCGTTTCCGCTGATACAGGGTACCGATTGCTGCGGGGAGGTCATATCCGTCGGTGCAGACGCATCCGCAAACCTTATTGGCCAACGTGTACTGGTAAGAGCTTGCATGCGCCCAAACGGATACGACGACTATCACAACGTATGGATGGCATCCGATTTCAACGGCGCGTTTGCGCAGTATGTCGCGGTGCCCGCGGCCGAGGTATTTCCAGTCGTTTGCAGCTGGACAAACGAGGAGCTTGCCACCGTCCCCTGCGCCTACGGTACCGCGGAGAACATGCTGCACCGGGTGGGTGTTGTACAGGGACAGCATGTTTTAGTTGCGGGCGCATCCGGCGGCGTGGGTTCTGCCACTGTCCAACTTGCCACGCGCCGAGGGGCAATTGTCACCGCCATATGCTCGGCAAGCAAAGCCGATGCAGTAAAGGCAATTGGCGCTAATCGTATCGTTGACCGCGACGATGATATCGTGAAAACACTGGGCGAGAATTCAGTTGATGTAGTCGTCGATAACGTCGCAGGCGACACCTTCCCCGCCATGCTAAAGATACTCAGGCGCGGTGGAAAGCTCGTCTCTTCAGGGGCGATCGCCGGACCTGTCGTCTCGCTGGATATGCGGGATATGTATTTAAAGGATATTCAGTTGATTGGATGCACTGCCTGGGATGAACCGATTTTTCCGAATGTGATTGGCTATATCGAACGAGGTGAAATCAAACCGTTGCTCGCCAAATCTTTCGCACTGAAAGACATCGTGCAGGCACAACAGGAATTTATGGCAAAGCAGCACGTTGGTAATTTTGTGTTGGTACCACCCGATTAAGCGCGAACAACGAAAAGCGGTTCGCAACAGATGCCCATTTTCCCCTGATGGATTGTGGGCAGGCACATCTGCGATTCACTTATTCAACGTGCATGACACGCCCTGGGGCACTCGTCAAAACTGCTCCGGGCTGACATATTTGCGCTGCGCCGGCCTTACTGTTTCAGCCTTAAGCATGTTGCCCGCGAGCAGCGTGTTCCAGAAAGTGTAGTCGGCCTGATGGACGATCATACACGCCAGGCTGCGCACCAGCAGCTCACCCTCTCCGGAATGCGCCATGGCGATGTGGGCTATCTCTTCTGGCAGACCGACAGTCAGGCAAATGTGTGCCCCATAGGCGGGATGACGGATTGATGGCTTTCCGGTTTCCGATTGACCCTCTGCCCAGCGCTTAAGATTTTCCGGATCAAATTCCCAGGCCTTGCCAACATCGTGCAACAGTCCACCAGCAATAATAATGTCCATATCGATTGACAGCTCTGGGTAGGCCTGCTTCATTTCACTGGCAATGCCGATAGCCAGCCGTGTCACACCGCGCAAATGATCTGTCTGGTCGCCTCGGACCACCTCATTGGTACCAGGGTTGCCGCTCGGTGGAATCTGCCTGATCGACGTGAAGCTCGACTGCGCAATGGCATGGGCCCAGGCTTCAACGGTCAGGCGTCGCAGCTCACTATCCTGAATTTCCATCACTTCCGGCAGTTCTGCAGATACCTGCTGCCTGAGCTGATCAGTAATTTCCATAGCGGCCTCGCTTTTGTTTAAAACTCGTCGCGCAATGACGCGGAATCAGGAATTGTACGATAAACAGTTGCCGGATAATCCGTCGATGACTCGACTGCACACCAGCGCACCGGAAAGTTCCAGCAATCAGCTTATCCAGGCAACCACAACGTAAATCCATCTCAGCACTCACGCAAACGATGCCCACGGACTGTTGATCGGATGCTCAATGTAAGTGTCGCTTTTCCGATAGGCGACTATTTCAGGTATAGATTCGAACGCATTGATAAAGCCCTGCAGCGTGGGCCTGCTCGAGTGGCATATCGATCCCGGTACCATTTTGGTCATTTGCCATATTAGTTCGTAGAGAACAAAATCCACCAGAGACAAACGCTTGCCGACAAAGCATGTTCTAACTTCACGCTTTGCCAGATAAGCTTCAAAGCCATCGAGATAGCGTGGCAGGGTGTGATTGGCAAAGTGCTCAAACACATTCGAATATTCCACACCGAGCGTGTAGGCAGTTGCAATGATCTCGTTACGAAAGTCGTAGGCCTCGTCCTGCAGCTGATCGATTTCAGTGCGCTCGTGCTCTGAGTCTCCGTAGAAGTCAAGTTGCCTTGCGAGATATCGTAGAATCGTGTTGCTCTGCGTAAGCGTAATCGATGTACCTGCACTGGTGTGTATCAGGAATGGCAAATTGGGAAACGGCGATTCAAGTGTCGAACGAACCGTTGCCCAGTCTTCCTCTTCTGCGTCTTTGTCCATGAGCGTGCCATCCTGCAATACCCCAAGCCGTATCTCGGAAAATGGCACACCGGCACAAGCCAGCATGGCTCTGATCGGCTGCCCCAGCCCGCGGATACCCCAGTAGCCCAAAGTGAAGTCGGCAGACTGTCGAATGAGTTTTTGAGCCATGGGTTTACCTGAATTGGGCCGGGAGCTGTGATTATAATATCGGCTGAAGCAAATCAGCCGAAAACCGCCACTTCAACACGCTGGAGAGCACACTGAGTAAGAAGACCGCACTGATTGCCGGTGCCACCGGTGCCGCATCCTTTCGCCTCGTGGATGTATTACTCGCAGACCCCGAATGGTCAGTGATCGGGCTCTGTCGACATCCACCGGCCCACGCACGCGATCACCTGCGCTTCATCAGCTGCGATCTGCTCAACAAAGCGGCCACTATCGATGCCCTGACAGGCGCATCTGAGATAACACATGCGTTCTATAGCAGTCGAGCGCCCTTTTCGGAAGGTGGCGTCGAGGACGTAGCGGGCAACTGTGCGATGCTTGAAAATATGATCGATGCCGTCGAGGCCGCAAGCCCTGCAAACCTTAAACACATTCATCTGGTCGAAGGTTCAAAGTGGTATGGCGTGCACGTCGGCCCGAGTGACTCACCCGCCCGCGAAGACGCCGCCCGCCACATGCCACCTAATTTTTACTACGATCAGCAGGACCTGCTCGAACACCGTCAATCCGGGCAGCGCTGGACCTGGTCGGCCTCCAGACCTAACGTTATCTATGATTTCGCGCCGCAGCGCAGTCGCAATCTCGTACCGACGCTCGGCGTCTGGGCGGCGATGTGTAAAGAGCTTGGCATGGCGCTGGACTTTCCGGGGACGAATTTCGACAAACTGTCAGATCTCACCGATGCCGTGCAGCTCGCCAACGGCATGAAATGGATGGCGACGTCGACATCAGCAGAAAATCAGCCTTTCAATCTGACCGACGGCGACTTTTTTCGCTGGCGGCAGTTGTTTGCTCGAATCGCAGATCATTTCGGCATCGAACAGGGACAGGCCAGGCCGATGAATCTCGAATCATGGATGGCCGACAAGGACCCGCTTTGGCAGCAGATCATCGACAAACACGGCTTGCTGCAAACCCGGCTCGGCGATCTCGCAGCCTGGGGGTTCGCGGACTTTCTCTTCAATCAGTCATTCGACGTGGTATCTTCGATGGTCAAGATTCGCCAGGCGGGCTTTCACGATACACTCAACACGGCGGATCGGTTCATCGAACATCTTTCTAGCTATCAGGCAGCCGGTTTTTTGCCATCAAAATAGTATTTTCTGCTCACTCCCACTGCCAGTCATCTGACAATACGCCCTGCAACTTTTATCGAGAACAAAGCCAGGCTCGAGCCGCTCACCAGTGTATCCGAGCTAAGGCTCTTTGCAAGCGGTACGCGACGCGCCAACTTGCCGAAACTGTCAGTGCAATGCGGGTATTATGGAACTTCCACAGCGGCAGCGAGATTGAGTCCATGGACAACGGCGCGATCAGCAATTCCGAAATCGAAGCGCGGTATCGACAGCGCACCGTGAAATCGGCCAGCCGCGCCGCCAGCGCCCGTGAAATTTTCCCAAGCGGCATCGTACACGACTCGCGCAAGACCGACCCCTGGCCGATATACGTGGAACGCGCCAAAGGCGCACGCAAATGGGATATCGACGGCCATGAGTACATAGATTATTACGGCGGCCACGGCGCCCTGATTCTTGGCCACGGTCACCCCAAAGTTCTGGAAGCCGTGCATGCACAGCTCGAACTGGGCACCCACTACGGGGCTTGTCATGAGCTTGAAATGCAATGGGGTGAATTGATCAAACGCATGGTGCCTTGCGCGCAACGCCTGCGATTTCATTCGTCCGGCACGGAAGCAAACCTGATGGCCCTGCGCCTGGCGCGAGCCTATACCGGCAAATCCAAAGTGGTACGTTTCCAGGGCCACTTCCACGGCTGGCAGGACCATGTAGCCTTCGGTGTGGACAGTCACCACGATGGCTCCGCCACACCCGGCGTGCTCGCCGAAATCGCGGATAACATCATACTTGCAGACTCTCAGGATCTGACTGGCACCACCGCATTGCTTGAATCAAGAGACGACATTGCCGCAGTCATACTCGAATCGACCGGTGGCAGTTTCGGTGCTATTCCCCTACCGGACGGATTTCTGCAGACTTTGCGAAAGGTCACGACGGCGCAGAACATCATCCTGATCTTCGATGAGGTCGTCACCGGCTTTCGCGTGTCGCCTGGCGGATCACAGTCCTTTTATCAGGTCACACCAGATCTCGCGAGCTTTGCCAAAATTGTGGCCGGCGGGATGCCGGGCGCCTGCGTGGCGGGTCGCAAAGACCTATTGGATCAATTGGACTTCGAGGTCACAGCCACCACCGGCAAAGAGAAAATCGGCCACCAGGGCACCTACAACGCCAACCCGGTCTGTGCCGCCGCCGGTATCGCAGCACTTGAAGTTATTGAATCGGAAAATATCTGCGCGGCTGCAAGCGCCACTGCCGGCGCGATCAGAGACGGCATCAACCGCGTTTTCGCCGACGAATCGATACCGTGGTACTGCTACGGCGCACACAGCGGATTCTATATTTTCACCGATCCAGAGGGTGCGGTCAGCAGTCACGATGACTTCGACCCAGGCGATTGGTCGCTCGCTAGCATCAAACGCTCAGCGAAAAAAACCGTGCTAAAAAAATTCCGGCTGGCGCTGTTGAACGCCGGTGTAGATATTTCCAGCAAGCCAGGCGGAATTGTATCAGCGGTGCATGACGAACACGACGTCGCCCAAACCATTGATGCTGTACGCGATGCGGTGAGAGCGCTGCGTGCAGAGGGAGAAGTTTGATATCGACCTGATTCACGTGAGCACAGCCATTATAAACTATCGTGCGCCAGTTCCATTATCGTGGAACGCATCGTCCACTGAGTGATCAATATGACTCAATCGGTTACCATTCCTGGCGCTCGTGCGAGAGCGTTACCTTTGAAGTGCGGCGAACAGCTCAGGATTATCAATCTGGAGGGTTCGCAAGTCGTCGACGCCTGGGCGTTTCGCGCCAATCAACCTGAAGAATACTTGTCGACAGAGCACACCCGTTCCTGTCTTGAAAAACTCATCCCATGTGTTGGTGATGCGCTCTATTCGAATCGACGGCGACCGATACTTCGTATCACTGAGGATACCTCACCCGGCATACACGATCTATTGTTGTCCGCCTGCGATCGTGAACGCTACCGCCTGCCAGCCCGGACTATTCATGAAGGAGCGAGAATATCGCGCAGAGAATTGTTTTCACAACAACTATTGCGACCGCATCGAATACTTACTGATATTTGTAAGAGAGCAAGATTTGTTGTGGGAACAAGGATCAAGCGAGAAATCGTTAATTTCGTGAATAGTTCGGGCTATGTGTCGATGGCTATCATCGCAATTGCGCCGACAACCTTCGCGAGGCGCTTGGCGAATTGGATGTGACAATCCAGGACATTCCAAGTCCGTTCAATGTATTTGAAAACGTTAGTATCGATAGCAACGGAGAACTATCGATTCAGCCACCCCTGGTTGCCGCAGGTGACAGCATTACGTTGCTCGCTGAACTGGATATCCTGTTGGTTCTGTCTTGCTGCCCGATGGATATCGCACTGACCAATGGCCCGGACCGACGTTCAAAGCCGGTTCGCATCGAATGGCCTTTGCAATGATACGAAGCCGCGCACACTCACCACGCGCCGCTGATGGTCAACCAAAAGCACGCAGATCACCTACCAAACATGGCATCAACGTGACTTTACGCTCCGTGACGACGACCTGACAAAGATCTTTGAAGTTGATCCTGACTAGGATACACTCGGATATTGAGGAAAACCGCGAATCTATGCTGTTCAGCCAACGAAAATCATGATTGCCAGATCATTCAAAACCCTGCCACTACTCGTTCTGCTTGGCTACGTCGGTTACGCAACAGGCGGTGATAAACCGGCCGAGAGCGACGCGTCCATAGAAGCAGAGACCCTTGTGGGGAACGTTGAAGCGGGCGAAGTGAGATATAAAAAAACCTGCATCAACTGCCACGGCGCCGCTGGCAAAGGGGTAGCGAGCTACCCGAAGGTGTCGGGACAGGAAATCGCCTACACCGTCTCCAAGCTCGAAACCTACCGAGACGGAATCAAGATCGGCCCCAATTCCAGTCTCATGATCATGATGGCCAAGCCACTCACCGACGAGGAAATCCTGGACTTGGCGGCCTATTTGAAGGATGCAAAACCTTGATGTAACCCGTTAGTTATGTAGACTTGCACCACTCACCCGGAGGAAAAACGAATGAGTAAATATGGTAAGGCCATAGGTATGGTCTCGGCGTCCGCTTTCTTGATGGTCGGCGCTGTCTCTACTGCGCAAGCCGACGGTCATGGCGAGCGCATGAATGTTCCAAAGATCGAAACCAATGAGTTCATGACCGGGCTTGAAAACCCCTGGGACATGTCCTTTCTTGACGATGGAACCATGTTCTTCACCGAAAAATGCGCTGGCCTCTCCGTGAGAGACAGCTCTGGCAACGTGAACAAACTCTATGGCGTCAAAGGCTCATCCGGCTACGCCGACACCGGAGACGATCTCTTCTGTGAGGGCCAGGCGGGCGTGCTTGGTGTCGCTGTCGACTGGAACTTCGACGACAATCGCATACTGTACCTGTATTCATCTTCCACCAAGTACCACGGCGAAGGATGCGAAACCAACTTCGGTAAGTGCGACGGCAACATCGTTATGCGATTTAAAGTCGCTGACGACCTCGCCAGCGTCTCTGATCGAACCGATATTGTTACCGATATCCAGTACAAGCCACTCGAATCTGACCAGCCCTTTGGCGGCCCGGGTGCACACAACGGTGGCAGACTGCGCATTGGACCAAACGGCTTTCTATGGGTAGCGGGCGGCGATCGCCACAGAGGGATTTGCCCACAGGATGGCCAACTGCTCTGCGGAAAAATCCTCCGGATCGACGGCGACGGTAACGCACACCCTGGAAACAACCCGCCTGAAGGCTTCGACAAGCGAATCTACACCTACGGACACAGAAACGTTCAGGGTATCGATTTTCGTCCCAGCGACGGTGCGGCATTCACCGCCGAGCATGGCCCGTGGCACAGTGATGAAATCACCAAGCTGGTCAATGGCGGCAACGCTGGATGGGATCCAGCCGAGCTCACAGGCGGACGTGGCGAGTGCCCGGACAAATACTGCGGCTACGAGCCCAATCAAATGGACGCCATGGATCCCGCGATTAGAGCTGCCTACACACCGATGAGCGACACCCGCTTTGAAGATCTGATGCCGCCGTCCTGGAACAACCACGGCTTCTCACAAGGTACCGGCTCAGCCGCGTTCCTCACCGGCAGCAACTGGGGCATCTACGAAGGGCGTCTGGCCGCGGGCATCATGGGTATTGGCTTCGGTGCAACCCCTCCTGGATCTCGCATCGACGTTTACGACCTGTCTGACGATGGGCTGTCGATCAAAGGCGCGATCATCATGCCAACCGGGATCACCACACGATATCGCGGCCTGGCAATGGGACCGGACAACGCCCTGTACGCGGCCACCGATGATGGTTTCATCTTCCAAATCACCGCGAGCCCAATCAACTAGGATCTAATCAGCACAGAGTATTGGCTGAGACAGCTGCTCGCGCTATGTAGATAGCGCGAGCATTTTTTTGTCTGCAGGCTTTGCTTATTTATCGTTACACAAGATGCTGGCAAGCTGTGCAGAGGCTGAGTTTTGCTGAATAGCCTGCACAGGCTTCGGATTCATGTTAGTGGCCATCGCGGGTTTGGCCCAGTCCTTATCTGTAAAGAAAGTGCTCTGTAGTATTGTTTCCGTATTGCTGGAACAATCCAACCTCAACAAACTCTGATAGCTCGATGCTGCCATGACGGATGTCTTGTATCTGATCCGGGTCCAGATGTTTATTTCATCGCCATTCTTTTCAATCCGCGTATCGTCGTAAAAATGGATATCACCATTAGATCTAACTGAATATTCAATCCACCCTGCCACTGCACCCGACGAGACGGTTAGCAGGAGTGTGAGTAGCAACAATTTCATATAAGAATCACCAAATAGGATCAACAGCCAGAATTGTAATGCACGCGCAGCCCAGAATCCGCTGCCGCGTACATTCGACGAACCAACTGGCACAGCGGTTTTAACACATACGCGACAGACTTTGCCCTCGGTCGGCTTCATTTTTTATAGCCAAATTACCAACTATCACAGCCCTGGTGCAATGCGCAGAAGAGAAAAAGTAGAAAGGGTGTCACCGCCCCTTGGACTCCACACAGGCTTTTCAGGTAAGAAAACCCTCCGTTGTCGCTGTCAGAATGATATCCTGCACATAAGTTGACAACACAGCTGTAGCCTCGTGAAATACATAAAACTACTTTTCCTGTCTTTTGCCTTAATTCCCTGTGCGGCAGCGCTCAGCCAGACAACACTTCCCATAGAAGACGGCACACCCATCGCAGTATCGTCAAACAGGCATGCCGTTTTTTCAAACGGCTATGCCGTGGTCAATCCACCTGTGGACAACAACGATATCGGCCTGATCTACGCCCGCTCTGGAGACACAAGATGGGCTGAGCACGGCGCAGTGGCTGTACCCGGCTGTGCGTGGCCCGGATCGGTAGAACAATATGGTGTCTATGCAGTCAACGATAAATATCTTGTGGTTGGAATGGCATGTAACGACCCCGTTAACTCTGGCATCGCATACACATTCACACGAATGAGCGACACTGAGTGGGTGCAAGACACGGTATTGGAAGGCTATTCTCGGCCGTGGGATGCCTTTGGAAAATCAGTAGCCATATCTGGGGATACTATCGCCGTAGGTTCAAACCCCGGTGGTGAGGCGGGTCAACGCGGCCGAGT
>CAZNIS010000059.1:18688-42932 GCA_964573105.1 uncultured Granulosicoccaceae bacterium | reverse complement strand
GGCTGTGATCAATCGACTTCACCGCGGCTACCTGTGTATGCCGGGTAAAACGGGATTGCTCACGGCGTGGTTAAAATATTGCCCATCAATTGCCTGCCCGGTAGACGGCACTTGCGTCTATCAGTTATTCGCAAAACGAATGAAGCAGGTGTCTGCCGAGCCGGCCGACATGACTTGTCCAGAACGAAAAAGGCCCTGTCCGGGACAGGGCCTATTGCGGAACAGCTTGTGTTAGGTGCGCGTTGCGCGCCACCGCGATATACCGATTATGACTACCGTTGCCCCGGCTGCTTATGCACCGGAGCTTATTGTCGCTGTGTAGATTTCTTTCAAGGTGTCTGCCGGTTCATCCGCGACGATCACGTAGTACTGGTTATCGGCAATCCAGCTCGCGGTGCCAAGGCCGTGTCTCTCACCGAGTCTGACGTGTTGCTCTTTCTCGCCAAACGAGGGCATGAAGCACAGTGCCAGCGGTGTATGCCCTTCTTTGGTGTAGACGAGTTGCACCAGCGGCTGGCCGTTGTAGCCGAGCTCCTGAGCGCGCACAAATTCGTAGCCGGACGCGCTGAGGTCAGGCAGGGAGGGGCGGATACCGGTGGCTTTGGCAATGCGTTCCAGCTTGGCCCGGGTAGCCGGTAGATCTGGCGTGATCTCGTTGACGGTATTGGCCACATATAACGTTTGGTAATCGGCAACGCGATTGACCCACTCGCGGTGCGAGTTGTTTTGGTCGATGTATTCGGCCGTGTTGGTGGCAACGCTGATTTCACTGTCGTCAGTTTTGTCTTGACTGACACCGAGCCCAAAGCCTACCCCCACGCTTAACAGCAGGCAGGCGGCCTGTGCAGCGGGTACGTACCAGGACCTGCGTTTCTTTTCGTTGCGTACTTCGGCTACCGTCCGGTCACTGCGAGTGACTTGGGTCAGGTTGCTGATATCCTGCCGCAGCTGATCGGGTAGTGGCGGCAGTGGCTGTCTTTCGAAAGCCGTTTTATATGGAAGCTGTGACGCATCCAGTGCGGCGAGCGTTGCGGCGAGTTCGGGGTCATGTTCTGCTGCCTCGAGCAGGCGTTGTTTGCGGTCCTCGCTCAGGGCATTGTCGGCGTACAG
Organism: uncultured Granulosicoccaceae bacterium; assembly: GCA_964573105.1. Classification (GTDB taxonomy): domain Bacteria; phylum Pseudomonadota; class Gammaproteobacteria; order Granulosicoccales; family Granulosicoccaceae; genus CAKZSB01. The sequence goes on along the minus strand of CAZNIS010000059.1, from coordinate 41,822 downwards.
GACCAGGTCATCGTCTGTCGGTGTCATACCTTACTCCTGAACTGGGGTGACGTAGTTTGTTCTGCTTGGGCGTTGCTGGATTGGAGTTTGCCGATAGTCACACGGGCTCTCGCCAGGCGACTCATGATGGTACCTATAGGAACATCGAGTATATCAGCCGCCTCGCGATAGCTACATCCCTCAACGTTCACAAGTATCATGACGACACGTTGTGCCTCAGGGAGTTTATTGACCGCTTCATACACTTGTTCAAGAAACACATTGGTATGTGCGGTGTCGGAGGTGTTGTCTGCACTGAGTGCTGTGATGGTGCCATGCGATGATTCAATGGTGGATGCGGCAGTATCGAGCGAATCGTGTGCGCGCATCTTTCTGGAGCGCAGTTCATTGAGCCAGATGCGGTGCTGGATTTGAAAAAGCCAGCTTCGGAACTTTCCGTTCGGTGTGTAGGTGCTGCGTTTTTCCAGTGCACGGACGCAGGTGCGCTGAACGAGATCGGAGGCATCATCGTTGTTAGCTGTAATGCGCATGGCAAATCGCCAGAGTGCGTCGAGCTCGGCCTCCAGAGAGGCGGCGACATCGAATTCGGCATTGCTCACTGCAATGGGCCTCCGGTGCGAATAATAATTACTCTGGCACTATATTGGGAAGGCTGAATGAGTGCGACAGGCCTGTAGAATTTAGTCTGCATAGTGATGAAGAAATCGATGCTGATTGTCTTTTTTTTCGACAGTAAAGCGCAGTATAAATTCAAGTTTTGTCGCATAATTTCTGCATAATTATCAGTGACAAATGAAGTGATTTCTCGTCATTTTACAGATCAATTGTGTGTTTGTATGGCCACTCAATTGATTGGATCTACACTCTGGAGAATTCTGCTCGAATGATCGCAAAAAGCTGCTCCAGTGTTACAGAAGACTCATCTGCGACGAGTGCGAATCTTTGACTATCTGCGATCCAGTCGGCCACTGACAGATCGGCATGATTTGTCACTCTAACTGTGGCGTCGGATTCATTGTTTGACGGCATCAGGCAGAGTGCCAGCGGTGGTTTACCTTTTTTGTTGTAGACCAGTTGTACCACCGGGCGACCCTGGTAGCCCAGCTCCTGCACGCGAACGAATTCGTAGCCGGCACTGCTCAGATCCGGGATCGCAGCTTTTACGTTTGCGGTGTCGTTCAGTCGTTCAAGCGTCCTGTTTGCAACCGTCCAGTCAGCTTTTATGAAGGCTGTGGTATTGGGTACATAGAGTGATTGATAGTTGTGTACACGCTCCACCCACGCAATGTGATCGAGGCTGCGATCGTGTTGGTTGGTGCCGGCAGTCCATTGTTTGGTCAACGGCGTTTTACCGGCGACAAACCCGAGAATGACACACAGGGCAAGACAGGCTGCCTGCGCAAGTATTATCGGCAATCGTCTGCGCTTCGATGCCTGGTTGGCAGGCGCGACGCCAAGCTCCCGAGTCACGCGTGTCAGGTTGTGCAAATCATTGCGCAGCTTGTCTGGCACCTTGGGCATGTGTTGTTGATCGAACGCGGCCTTAAATGGCAGGCGCGATGCGTCGAGTGCGGCAAGCGTGTCGGCCAGGTTGGGGTCGTTGGCCGCGGTTTGCAGCAGTCGCTCTTTGCGTTCCGGATCAAGCAGGCCGTCGGCGTAGAGAATGAGATCGGTGTCGTTGTGCTTCATAACGAGCTGCTCGCCGCTTGCATCGACACTGCGGTGGGCACACCTTCGCCTGTCTGACTTAATGCACTCCGTGCTTGCTGTTGTGTACCAATCGCAACTCTGGCCCTGACCAGCCGGCTGATGACTGTGTCCACAGATTCGTCGAGAATATCGGCGGCCTCGGCGTAGGAAAACTCCTCGACACAGACCAGCAGGATAACCAGCCGATGCGCTTCGGGCAGTTGATTGATTGTCTGGCACAGTTGCCCGTTGAAACAGGTGGCCGCCGTGGAGGTCTGGCTTTGAGCGTTGCCGACTGCTACCAGTCCTGCGCGCTCGCGCTGAGGTTGTTGACTCCACTCTCGATATACCAGTCCCAGCAGCCAGGTTCTCCATTGCCGGCGGCTGGGGTACTGGTGGCGTCGCTCCAGCGCAGTGACGAATGTGCGGCTAACCAGCGATTCGGCGGTTTCGGTGCAATTGGTCAGGTGCTGTGCGAAGCGCCACATCGAATCCAGCTCGTCTTCGAGCGCAGAGTGAATTGTCGGGGTAGCGTGCGTCATAACGGTAAAACACCTGACCGGCCAAAAATATTCCCTGGCGCTGCCAGACGCTCGGCCAAAATGCATGTCGCGCGGTTGCCGCGCGGTGGGGTGGCGGGCTGATTGCGGCTCTGCGTTGGCGCAGACGACAATTCTGTGCGCGATGGGCCCGTCGCGATTCGAGCAATGCGGTTAAAATTCCAGGCTTGCAAAATCTCAACCGGATCACATGGCCAAGCTCTATTTCTACTTCTCGTCGATGAACGCGGGAAAGTCGACGGCACTGCTGCAGTCGAGCTACAACTATCAGGAGCGAGGCATGAATCCGCTGGTGCTGGCGCCGGCGCTGGACGATCGTTATGGCGTTGGTCGGGTCACGTCGCGCATTGGCCTGGATACCGAGGCGATCATTTTTCAGACCGAGCAGAACCTGCTGGAACTGGTGGCCGAGCGGCATGGTGACAAGGCCGTCCACTGTGTGTTGATCGACGAGGCGCAGTTCATGAGTCGCGAGCAGGTCTATCAGCTGGGCGAAGTATGCGATCAGCTGGATATTCCAGTGCTGGCCTATGGTCTGCGTACCGATTTTCAGGGCGAGCCGTTCGAGGGCAGCAAATACCTGCTGTCCTGGGCGGACAACCTCAAGGAGATCAAGGCGATCTGTCATTGTGGACGCAAGGCGACCATGGTCGTTCGGCGCGATGAGCACGGGCGGGTGGTCAAGGATGGGGCGCAGATCGAGATCGGTGGCAATGATCGCTACGAATCCACCTGCCGCAGGCATTTTAAGGAGGCATTTCAGTGAGGAATTGGCAGACCTGTCGAGTGGGCACCGGGAATGAGCGTTTTGGCTGATAGCGGGGTGTTTCGACGCGGACTTGGCTGGCTGGGCTGGTTTTGGGGCCTGGCCGGGTTTCTGGCGGTGCTGGTCTATGCCATCGTTCGTCTGGCACCGATTGCCTGGCACTCACTGCAGCAGCCCCTTGGCGTTGCGCACTGGCTGGTGTTTGGGGTGAATCTGCTGATGATGGCCTACTACGAAGGCTACAAGGGATTTCAGAAGGGCTACTCACCGCGCGTGGTGGCGCGTGCCGAATATCTGCGCGCACACCCGCGCCTGCTGCTGGTGTTGCTCGCGCCGGCATTCTGTATGGGTTATTTCCACTCGACCCGGCGGCGCATGATAGCGGCCTGGGTGCTGACCGTCTCTATTGTGATTCTGGTGATTCTGATCAGGCTGTTGCCGCAGCCGTGGCGAGGTCTGCTCGATGCCGGTGTGGTGCTGGGGCTGTCGTGGGGTTTAGTGGCTACGCTTGCCGCCGCCGTGCAAGTGATGTGGGGCGGGCGAGCGCCAGTCAATCCAGAGTTGCCCGAGTTGCCTGAGAGGGGGCAGACGGGCAGCCTGGATCAGGCCGGGGATAGCACTTCCAGTTTGGCGTAGGCCATCACCAGCCACTTGCTGCCAGCCTCTTCGAAGTTCACATACACCCGTGCGTGGGCGCCCTGGCCCTCGTAGTCGGTGACCGTGCCCTCGCCGAACTTGCTGTGTCGCACGCGCTGGCCGAGCGCGATGCCGGTCTGGTTTTCCTCGCGCAGGGTTTTGCGCGGCGGGGTGATCATTGGTCGCGAGACTTGCAGTCTGGGGCGTATTTCTTCGATGTGCTCGGATGGAATCTCGCCAATGAAACGAGATGGCATGTTGAACTGATCCCGGCCGTACAGGCGCCGCTGTTCTGCCATGCACAGATAGAGCTTTTTCTCCGCCCGCGTAATGCCGACGTAACAGAGCCTGCGTTCTTCTTCCATCCGGCCTGGTTCTTCTGCCGAGCGCTGATTGGGAAACAGCCCCTGTTCCATGCCGGTGATAAAGACGTTTGGGAACTCCAGCCCCTTGGCCGAGTGCAGTGTCATCAGTTGCACGCAATCTTCCCATTCGTCGCCCTGCTGATCGCCGGCCTCGAGCGAGGCGTTGGCGAGAAACGCATCCAGCGCAGTCATCTCGGGCATGTCGTCGAAGGTTTGCGGTTCAACGGCTGCGGCATTGACGAGTTCCTGCAGGTTCTCGACACGTGATTCGCCTTTCTCGGAGCGATCCTTCTGATAGTGCTCCATCAGTCCGCTGTGCTCGATCACGTGCTCGACCATTTTGTCCAGCGCCATGCCATCGGTGTCCTGACGCAGCTGGATGATCAGCCGGACAAAACCGCCAACCGCCGTTGCCGCACGCCCTTTCAATGCGCCGCAACTGAGAATCTCGGCACAGGCGCGCCACAGGGATACGCCGGCATCACGGGCAGCATCGCGAATTTGCGTCAGGGTCTTTTCGCCGACGCCGCGCGTCGGCTGATTGACCACGCGCTCGAAGGAGATGTCGTCATCGGGCTGGCTGATCAGGCGCAGGTACGCCAGTGCATCCTTGATTTCCATGCGTTCGAAAAAGCGCATGCCACCATAGATGCGATACGGCATGCCCACCTGCACCATGGCTTCTTCCAGTGCCCGCGATTGCGCGTTCGAGCGATACAGAATCGCACACTCGGCGCGCAGTCCGCCGCTGCTGGTGTGTTCGAGGATTCGATCGACGACAAAGCGCGCCTCGTCGCTTTCGTTGTAGGCGCTGTAGAAGGTGATTGGCTCGCCGTCGCCACCGTCGGTCCAGAGGTTCTTGCCGAGTCGATCGTCGTTGTACTCGATCAGCGCGTTGGCGGCTTTGAGGATATTGCCGGTCGAGCGGTAGTTTTGTTCGAGGCGGATGACGCGGGTGTCGGGAAAGTCCTGGCTGAAGTTCAGGATATTTTCCACTTTCGCGCCACGCCAGCCGTAGATAGATTGGTCGTCATCGCCCACCGCAAATACACAGCCGCGCTCTCCCGCGAGCAAACGCAGCCAGGCGTATTGAATGGTGTTGGTGTCCTGGAATTCATCAACCAGCAGGTGCTGAAAACGCTTTTGATAGTGGGCTAGCAGGTCTTCGTTGTCGCGCAGGGTTTCGAGGTTGCGCAGCAAGAGTTCGGCAAAATCGACCGCGCCGGCCAGCTCGCAGGCTGTCTCGTAGGCGGTGTAGATACGAATGTATTGCTGTTCGGTCGGGTCGCCGTCGTCGCGAATGTGCTGCGGGCGCAGGCCCTCGTCTTTTTTATTGTTGATGTACCACATCGCATTGCGTGGCGGCCAGCGCGTCTCGTCGAGGTCGAGTCCGCGCATCGCGCGGCGCACCATGCGCAGTTGGTCTTCGGCATCGAGAATCTGAAACGATTGCGGCAGCCCGGCTTCTTTCCAGTGGGTGCGCAAAAAGCGATGCGACAGGCCGTGAAATGTACCCACCCACATGGGGCCGATAGAGGTGCCCAGCAGTCGCTCCACGCGAGAGCGCATCTCGCCGGCTGCCTTGTTGGTGAAGGTGACGGCCAGCAGGCCCCAGGGGCTAATGCCCTCGACCTGATTCAGCCACGCGATGCGGTGCGTCAGCACGCGCGTCTTGCCGCTGCCGGCACCTGCCTGGATCAGCAGATGGCCGCGCTCTGCGGTCACCGCGTCGCGCTGTTCGGGATTGAGTGAATCGAGTATGTGCGATACGTCCATCGACCGAAGTCTAACAGACCAAACCGGCCCGGATCAGCTCAAATCCTCGCGCCGGGTTGTCGCTCACATCCCGTGTGAAACCTGTTCCATCATGGTGCTCAGTCAGCGCGGCAGCAGCATGTCCTCGGGTATGGAAGCCTGCAGTCGGCTCGACACATGGATGATCGCAGCCATGGTGTGTTGCTCGACGTTGACGGCAGTCAAGCGGACTTGTGGCGGGCGTGCCGTGATCGCAATGCCACCCGTCTTGTCCGGGTTGGCGAGGGTGGTGGCGATGTTGTCTTCGAGCCGGGTAATCGAGTCGGAAAGATCCATCCGCGATTCGCGCTCCACTGCCTGCAGGATCTGATCGTTCAGCAGGGTGGACAGCAGGCGCCAGAGTTCGCTGTCTATCACCCGGGTCAGATGGATGTCGTCGAAGTGCAACGATCGACCGTCCTTGCCTGCCATCGGGCGTGCGCTGAGATACAAAGTGCCGTTGCTATCGAACCAGCTGGTCGCTGCGCGCGCGGTAAAGTCCAGTTTGAAAATCAGTCTCTCAGCAGATGGATAGAGCTCGATCGCTTTGACGGTGAGTTGCGCGCCGGCCGCCGTGTCGAAACGTTTGCCAACGACTTTTTCAGTGAGTAGCGAAGTCAGCGCTTCATAGCTCAGCCGCAACAACAGGTTGAATTCAACGGTCCCGGGTTCCGCCTGCTCGTTCGAGCGTCGCGGCAGATCCTGCGGTGATTGCGGTGTTTTGCGCGCTGTCATCGCCGCTTCGCCGGATAGTGTTTCGGTGGTCGCATCAACGGACAGACTGAACGAGAGATGATCGCTTTTGGCGACGCTTCCAGAGAACGCGAGACCAGTCGGTACGATCTTGAGCAGGGTTTCGTCCTCACCCGGCAGGCGGATTGGAATCAGGTGTGTTTTCCATTGGTCGTTCAGGCGCTGGAGAAAGGTGTCACAGTCGATCGTCTGCGCCAGGCGTTGTGACAACGCTGGCAACTGTTTTTCAAGTGCGCGATCGACCGACTTTCGCAAATTGATTTTCATTCGGCCCAGCACCCGCAGCCGTGGTTCACTTAACCATCGATACGACAGTGAGCTGTCGACGACGGGGCACCACTGGTCATCCACGTCAAGTCCAATATCGGCACTGACTTCCAGCGCGCCAGTCAGGTCCTTGTTGCGCAAGCCGAGCAATTTGGCGGCACGACCCTCAACGCTGACGATGCCATCGAACTGCAGGGGTAGTGTGAGTCGAACACGGTCTTTGTTATTGCTGATGGCTATCGGGCCAGTGCGTCGGATGGTGTAATTCCAGACCGCAGTGGCGCAGACCTTCTTGCCCAGCACCCGGTCGCATCCTCGCTTGCGCCCCTCGCCGCGATAGGGCTCAAGACTGGCAGCTTCGGCTGCGCGCTGCAAGTGATCGTAGCGCAGTCGCGCCTGCAGCCCGAGCTTGCTGTCGACAGGCTGCAATTGAATCTTCGAGAAACTGCGTGGCGGCTCAATCGATAGTTGCCGATCCTGTGCGCGATACCACTGAGCGCCCAGCGCCAGCGCGATCAACACGAAAACCGCGAACAGCACACCAATCAGCAAGAGAGCGCTCAACGGTGCCGCGCCGGATTGTGTGCGGGGAGGCGTGATAGACAAATTCAAACGGTCAGTCAACGCTGTGCCAACATAATAAGAATGTGCAGGCCAGTAGTTGTTCACAGAAAAATCGGACCGTCATTTTAGCTGGCACGGGGTAGGGGCATGTGGCCTAGTGCTCATGCAGATGTCGATTCATGTCAACAATTGCATCGGTTAGTTGCCGGGGTCTCCACTGAACGCTTGCGAGAAGTTTGTTTAGATTCATTGAACAGTTGGTGGGGCGGGGCTCGGCGAATGATAATTCCGCTGCCCTGATCGGATTGATCAATGTCTGCGAAAAATCAAACTGCTTGCAGACTGCCTGGGCAAACTCCACCCGGTTCACGCTTTGTAGTCCACCGACGTTATACAAACCGGGTTCGATATCCGTTGCGCGGTCCACGAGTTCTGCTAACAGTGTGGCCAGGTCCGGAATGTAGAGTACGGATCGGTACTCATCCTCGAACAGATTGACTTTTTCACTGGCACGCAGTTGATTGATCAGTGTGTGTGAAAAAGGTAACACATTGCCCTCACCCAGCCCGTACGTCAGCGCCAGCCGAAGAATAATGGTGTGCGCGTTTTGTTTTAGCGCTCTCGATTCTCCGTCCAGCTTGGTTTTTCCATAGATATTCAGCGGGATCGCAGGGTCGGTCTCAAGGTAGTCGCTCTGTCGACCGTCGTAGACCTGATCGGTCGAAAAATGTATCAAAGTGATATTTTGCCTTTTGCAAATCCGGGCGATGCGTTCCGGTACCAAGGCATTAATGCGATGAGCGGCTGCGGGGTCCTCGTGGCACTGTCGATCGGTAGCGAGCGCAGCGGCATTGATGACAACGTCCGGGGCGGACTGTTCTATGACCTCTTCAAGCGCATCGCCTGTCAGGTCGGTATGCTGTTGCTGCCAGTTGCCAACCGGTATTGGTGAGCGGTTGGCGATAGCAGTAATCCGATGTCTCTGCGCGAGCACGGGCAGTAAATTGGCGGCGAGCTTTCCGCTTGCGCCGGTGAACAGCAATCGCTTGCTCTGATGTTGTGAAGTAGCCAAGATGGGGTTAGTACTCGTGTTGATCAAATGCCTGGATCTGCACTGGCATGGCCGGTGCATTTACCTGTGGATAAGGCGGCATTGCCATTGCCTGTCACAAAGCAGGGGTAATCGTGAAACTGGTTCTCTCCACAGGAACGCAGCTTAAATCGCTTCTGGTTCTGGTGCATTTTACCGCATGGGTAGCGTTGATTGCTGTCAGCATCAATCTGGCTCACGCCAATGATTACCCCAACGGTACCGACAATCTGCCAATGCCGACTCCACCGGCCAAGGAGGACCTTGCGGTCTTTGATTCTCTGGTTGAAGTCAATGCAACGGTGAGTTCGTCGGCGCGAACCGCCAGAGAGTACGGCACTCGTCGCTCGGGCAATGGTGTGGTGCTGGATGCCAGCGGACTCATTGTGACAATTGGATACGTTGTCGCTGAGGCGCAGTCTATCGAGGTCACGTTCAGCAGCGGTGAAACGAATCTGGCGCGGGTCGTCGCGTTTGACGATCACACCGGTCTGGCATTACTGCGCCCCTTTCAGGACATCGTCACTACGCCAGCACAGCTGGGTAAATCGAAAGGGCTGAAAAAAGACCAAAAGGTGATGATCCTGGGCGGTGCCGGGCGCGACAGTGCCCAGACCGTATCGATTGGCAAAATCTCGCGCTTCGCCGGTGGCTGGGGCTATGTGGTTGACGATGCAATTCACACCCATCCACCCAACACCGACTTCAGTGGTTCGGCGCTACTGACCGAGGCTGGTGAGTTGGTCGGCATTGGGGCACTCGTCAGTATCGACATTGATATAGATCCGAAGGTCCGCGTGCCCGGTAACGTTTTTGTGCCCGTTGATCAGCTCACAGGCGTGCTGGGCCAGTTAATTGTGTCTGGTCGCCAGGAAGAGCAACGCGCCTGGCTTGGCATGGAAGCACGTAAAACCAAGGAGGGAATGGTCGTAAGCCGTGTGATGGAAGGTGGCCCTGCGGCGGATTCCGGCATTGCCAGCGGCGATCGCATCGTCGCGGTCAATCAGCAGGCTGTCAGCAGTCTTGCCGATTTCTATGACAAAGTGTGGCAATCGACAGCACCTGGTGAGTCGGTTCATTTGCTGCTGTTGCGTGGCGATCACTATGCCAACGTGCCGATTGAAGCGATCAGTATCTTTGACTGGCTGCAACTGGATGCGAGCGTCAGTCAATTGACGGAATTGGATGACTGACTGATCTGGTTTTGACGTTTCCAGAAAATACTGGCTATCCCTGCTGCCTGATGCTGATCCGGCGCACTCTTTATGAAGAAAAAATGCTGTATGCAATTCAATAACTTGATTGATCTGATCAAGTCCGGGCACTAATCAATAGACCTGCTGCTTCACAGTTGGCGCACCCATTGCGATACAGCGCCGGGTCGCGTTTTGCCGCGCGATCAACTTCAGTGTTTTGCTCACCCGGATCATCGAGAAAATCGGCATTAATATGCTCAAGTATTGGTTGGAATGTACAGGAGAGGTAAATTCAGGGACTGGAAGGACGACGATATCAAACGTCTGTGAGGCATCATGACAGCAGCCTCTGCTGTCACGGTCGCACTGTCGTGTGTTGCCGGTTTGTTGCTGCTGGGATCGGCGCAGACTAGCCTGAAACTGGTATCGGCAATGCCGTACACCGGCTTGCGCACACGTTGGCGTTTGGTTGCGATTGTTACCGTTGCCACTGGGTCCACCGTGGCACTATTACTTGCGTTGTTTGCATGGCGGCTGCCCAATTGGCTGCCGGTATTGCCCGCCGCGGGTCTGTTGGGTGTGGCTGCATTGCTGGTGGTGCAAACGCGGTTGACTCGGCAGTCGCTGGAGAGCGTACGAAAAGTCTATCAAATGCACGATGTAACAATTTATGACTCGCTGACATGCGCGCACAACCGCGCGTACCTTGGATTCCGGCTCGAAGAGGAAGTGGCCCGATCGCAAAGATACGGCGCGCCACTGTCGGTGTTGGCGGTTGATATTGCCGGTTTCTATCAATTTGCCGATGAGTATGGACACCATGCCGGTGAGATTGCGATCACCCGGCTGGCCGATCGATTGGCCGACTCATTGCGCGAGACCGATGTTATCGCACGATATCGCGCGGATACATTTGTGATTCTGCTGCCGGATACACCGGTTGCCAATGTGTCCAGTTTACTGGCTCGTCTCAAACAGCAACTCGGCACATTGACCGTGCTGGATGATGCCTCGGACGCGAGCCGCTCCGTATCGGTGAAGATTAACTTTGGCACTGCTGATTGCGATCTGGCGACAATAGACGGGCATCAATTATTGGCCCGTGCGTTGAAAGAGCTGCGTTCCGGCAAGCGCGAAAAATCCGAGCGAAAATTGCCTGAAAAACCGGGATCGACAACGCGCGACAAGTCTTCGGCTATGGCCCCTCAACTGGCTTGATATTCCCATGTGATAAAAAACGTTACAGGTTCATCCAATTCGTTTTGCCAGTGATACACTTGCGTTCGCTAACCATGCAAAGGAGCGTTGGATGAAAGCCATTTTGAAAAAGAGCTCGGCAGCGGAACCGTTCAGCTTCTCGTTTGTGAACGAAGAAGGCCGGATGGTTTTGCGCAGCGAAAATTACAAAGCAAAAGACAGTGCAACCAAAGGCATCAACTCGGTAAAGAAAAACTGCACCGAGGACAGACGGTATATCCTGAAAGAGTCTGCCAACGGTATGTTCTTCTTTAACATTAAGTCGGCAAACGGTCAGGTGGTTGCGACCAGTGCAATGTTTCCCACTGTGGAAGAACGTGCATCGGTCATCGCCGGTATCAAAACGTCGATTCCCGGTTGTGAGGTAGAGCAGCAGCTGGGGTAGTAGTTATTACTGCTATTGAGAAATTCTCTGGCTTTAATATCAGATTGTTATGTATCGTTTTCGATATCCGCGAACGGTGCATTTGCTGGGAAAGGTAGCATCGGGGATCCGGATGCTGCCTTTTTATTGATAGACTGAGCTGGTAGCGACTTCGCTTTGCAAACTGTATATCATCTGGCGACAGCCGACTGCTGGAATCGCCAAATAAGCCAAAATGCCTACAGCCCCGATGCGTTCAGCAACGATGGATTTATCCATTGTTGTACCAGAGAGCAGTTAGCGGGCGTTGCCTCCAGGTATTACAAAAACACCTCTGACTTGCTGCTGCTGGTTGTCGATTGCGGGCGCCTGCATGCCGAGCTTGTCTATGAAAATACCGTCGGTGGCGACGAGCTGTTTCCGCACCTGTATGGACCGTTGAACCGCGATGCTGTGGTCAGCGCTCATTCTTGTGCCGTAACGATCAGCGGCGACCTGTTGCCTGCGATTGAACAATTGACGGCGATATAGCGCTCGATTAATCCTGCCTGCGGGTTCGCAAAGATCCTTCAACAAATTGCACACCCTTGTCCAGCCGATGTAAAAAATACCGATCCATTTTCACGCAGTATCGATTTGGCCGTGCAGGTGGGGCCAGGCCTGTGGTGTGCGCTTCGCCAGTGATTGATGCAGTAGCATCGGTATTGTCTTCAACGCCTTGGCAAAACTTCGAAACTGCACAGTTGCTGCATATTGATCCAGACGATCGTTATCAGTAGTGCGCTGGAAGTGTGAAAGCGGCGAAATCGAAAACATGAGATGTAACATTGAACCGAGTGATGACAACACCTGCACAAACAGTGGTATGTCCTGCCGGGCTCGAAGTCGCTTGCACATAGCGACTTACGTTACTGGATACGGCTATTCGCGCGTCGTTCCCGCCAATACACATAGATACCTGAACCGATGATGATCGCGATGCCAAGCCAGGTAGTTTCGGTTGGGAAATCGCGAAAAACCAGCCAGCCAAGCAACACGGCACTGACGATTTCCAGATACTGCAATGGTGCCAGCAGGCTTGCGTCGTGATATCTGAACGCCATCACTACAAGCAAATGGCCGACACAGCCGATTGCTCCGAGTAGCGCCATCAGTCCCCACTGTGACAAAGAGGGTGCGCTGATGGTGAGGAAGCTTGTACCCATACCGGTGCCGATCAGCAGCGCCAGACTTAGCGTGATAAAGCCCGACACGCCGGAGAAAAATTGCACTGCAACCGGGTCGGTGCGCTGTGCCAGTTTGCGCGTGAGAATCAGATAGAACGCGAAGCAAAGGGCTGCACCCAGTGGCAGCACTGCATAGGCACCGAATGCCGATTGCCCGGGCTGAATGATGATCAGTGCACCGACGAAGCCGATCAATGACGCTGACACTCGCCGCCAGCCTATTTTTTCGCCAAGGAAAAATGGCGACATCAGGGTCAGTAGCAGCGGCTCGACAAAAAATATCGCAATGGCATCGGCCACCGGCATGCTGGTGATGGCTGTGAAGAACAACAGTGTCGCGGTGGCGATCAAGACGCCGCGCAACCCGTGCAAATGCCACTCTGCAGGAATTTTCAATCCGTGAGTGCCCATGGCGATAACCGGCAGCAGGTACAGCGCCTGAAAAGCGAAACGGCTCCAGGCGGCCTGGCCGGATGACATGCTGGCCGAGAGCAGCTTGGCGACGATATCCATGGCCGGCAGTAACATCATGGCCAGCACCATCAGGGCGATGCCAGTGGCGGCGTTTGAGGGGTTACGGAGTGAAGGAAGCAATAGAGACACTGGCATTGACGACTGGCAAGAGAGTGTAGCGGATGTCTCACCGACGCAAACGCCTGCTTGCGGTTCGGTTGATCGGTGGTGGCGTTCGTTGGACAGGCAGGTGGTCGGTGTGACGCACCGGCAAGCGTGCACATTCAAGCCCGGGGCTGGTATCTTGTCGTTTCTGGTCGGAGGAACCTGCATGGCTCAAATTTTTGGTCGAGATGTCTTTCTGGCGCTGCTGGCGGATGAAGGTATCGATTATCTGTTCGGCAATCCGGGCACCACAGAGCTGCCGCTGATGGCGGCGATGCCGATGCAGGACAAACTGCGGTATGTACTGGGATTGCAGGAGTCGCTGGTGGTGGCGATGGCGGACGGCTACTCGCGGGCATCGGGCAGGTTGAGTGCGTGTAACGTGCATGTCGCACCGGGGCTTGGCAATGCAATGGGGTCGGTCTTCAACGCGGCTTGGGTCGGATCACCGGTGATCATCACCGCCGGGCAGCAGGAACAGGGGCACGGGCTGACCGAGCCGCTGCTGTATGGTCCACTGACTGCCATGGCCGAACCACACGTCAAGTGGGCGGTGGAGGTGACGCGGCTGCAGGATTTGCCACGCATTGTTCGGCGCGCGGCAAAGATCGCGCTGGCGCCACCGACGGGCCCTGTGTTTTTGTCGCTGCCGGGGGACATACTCAACGATGCGGCAGACATTGATCTGGGCCGCTCGACGCGCGTCGATGCCCGCAACCGACCATCGCGCGCCGCGATGACAGATTTGCTTGGCCGCCTGCACAGCGCCGAGCGGCTGGCGATCGTGGCAGGCCATGAGTTGTCTGCCTGTGACTGTCTGGAATCAGCTGCAGCACTGGCGAGCAAACTGGGGGCGCCGGTCTATCAGCAGACCGTCGTGCACGGTGCGAATTTTCCGTCTGAGCATCCGCTGTACATGGGGGGACTGTCGCGAGACCAGGGGCGCGTGCGAAGCACCCTGGAACCTTATGACACAATATTATTTCTGGGTGCAGATGTGTTGCGCATGTCTGTGCACAGTGAGATTGAACCATTGCCTGAGCACATCAGTGTGCTTCAGATCGCACAGCGCAGCGCCGAACTTGGCAAGAACTACGCTGCCGACGTCGCCATTCAGGCGCACCCTGGTGAAACCATTGACGCGCTGCTGAATTTGCTCAGCGATCACACACCTGCAAATACCGGTGCGATCGAAGCGACTAACTGGAGTGCGAAAAAAGCGCAGCTCACAGACACAATTGAGTCACGCGCGAGCCAACTGCCAATCAGCCCCGACTATCTGATGTTGCAGATCTCAAAGGCGTTACCCGCGAACGCGGTACTGGTTGACGAGGGGCTGACTGCCAGCCGACACTTACCCGACCTGGTACCTTATAGAGATGCGCGAAGTTATTTTGGGCTCGCCAGTGGCGGCATCGGGTTTGCGATGGCAGGTGTCATTGGTATGCAATTGGCACAGCCGGATCGGCCACACGTTGCGGTAATTGGCGATGGCAGCAGTATGTATAGTATTCAGGCGCTGTGGACAGCAGCGCACTTGAATTTACCGATCAGCTGGGTGATCGCCAACAATCAGAGTTACCGAATATTGAAGCAGCGTGTCGCCGCTTATCACGGTACCGACACCTTTGTGGCGATGGATTTTGATGATCCGCCGATCGATTTTTCTTCACTGGCCGAGTCGATGGGCGTGCAGGCTCGCCGAGTAGAAAAGCCCGGCGAACTGGATGATGCGCTGCAATGGTCGCTGGCGACTGCGGGCCCAACGTTATTGGATGTGCGGATAGACCCGAAGATTTAACGATTGTGCAGTCGCTGTCAGGCCGATTTTGGCAGATTCGCCTGCCACCAGTCGGCAGCGGATTGTCTGACTTCTTCTGAGTGAAAACGTGCCAGGCTGTCGGTCGGTTGCAGCGACTCTGAGTAGAAGAATGCGGGTAGCTCGTCGTCATCCACTACAAATCCTGCGGCGTCATTGAATTCGTTTTCCATACGCAGACAATCGACGCCCAGCTCGCGAAAGAAGTCTTCTTCCAACGTGATGCCGTGGGCGTCGTTCAGTGCTCCGATAATGAAGTCTGTGTTGGTATTGGTGACAGAGCGGCCAAAGATGCAAAGGCCGAGTGAATCGGTGGTCGCACAGATGGTTTGCATGTCCAGGCTCGCGTGCACGAGCTCGCTCACATCCTTGCCCTTGCTCTCGTACTGGGGCAGGTTGCCGGCTGTGTGGTCTGCGCCCTGAGCCGTCATCATCATGGTCAGACCGGTAACCTCCACCACACGGGGATCGTAGGCGCTGATGGTTTGTTTTTTGATCACGGGCACGCGATCGAGCTTGTAGTGTTCGCCAACGCGGGCGGTGCCTTGCGCCAGCATTTTGCCCCACTCAGTGCCTTGACGAAGGTCTTTGTCGATCACTTTTTCCATGAAGCTCGCGTCGCCAAAACTGCCTTCCCCGGCTTCCATCAACACACCCAGTGTGCCGCCTAGCTCGATCGTGTCGACACCCAGATCGTTGGCCAGCCAGTTAATGCTGGCAAGCTCATCGGGATCGGACAGGCCGCAGTTGGTACCAAGCAGCCCGATGGTTTCATATTCCAGCGGCGAGACCACTTCGTTGCCATCGGCATCGGCGTAGACGTTACTGCATTGAATCAGGCAGCCTGGCATACAGGCGTGAGTCGTGTCGCCACCGCGTTGCAGATTCTGTTCGCGCAACGCATCGCCACCCATCTTGAAAGTTTCGACGTTGGTATCGACCATCTGGCCATTGGTAAAGTTGCGCACCGGAATGCCGCCCAGGTGATTGATGACGTCAGCCATCATCGCTGTACCAATTTTGGCGAAGTTATCAATGGCGGGTTCGGCCTCGAGCTTCTTGTTGTATTCGCGCACCGCACCCATCAGCTTTTTGCGATCGTGAAACGTCGGCATCTTGTGCAGATCGACAATGACGGCCTTGACCTTCTTGCTGCCCATGACTGCGCCCACACCGCCGCGCGCGCTGAGTCTGGATGGGCGCAGGTCCACATCGCTAAAGGCGATGCCTGCCAGCAGGCCCTGGTATTCGCCCACCGGGCCACACAGTGCAATACTGGTTTTCTTGCCAAATTTTTCGTGCAGCTTTGCCGCGGTTTCAAAGTTCCCCATGCCCATAAATTCGGCGGCCGATTCGAATATCACCTCGCCGTCCTTACGTAGATGAATGGTGATCCATTCGTCGGAGGCACCGTACAGGGTAAAGCCCGATAAATGAATTTGTCCCAGCGCGAAGCCGAAGGTGCCGCCGGAGTTGGATTCCTTGATCCCGCCGGTCAGCGGGCTTTTGCAGCCCACACTGGTGCGATTGGCATTGGAGAAGTTGCTGCCGGCAAATGGGCCGGCTGAGAAAATCAGCGGATTGTCAGGTCCGAGCGGATCGACCGTGGCGGCGTTCAGTTCCAGCAGGGTTTTGGCGATCAAGTGGCGACCGGCTCGAACGATCTCCTCGCCGTGCATTTCCTGTTTGCGAACACTTTGGTTGGCTAGATCGATGTGGCAATAGGTTCGCACGCTTGAATGCTCCGTGTGGGTGTCAGTCGGCGATCGGATCTTGTGCGGGTGCGTGTTGCGGCCTGGAATCGCGCTGGCGACAGGCGGGCAGCACGGGGCAACGATAGAGTCAGGGCAATGCGTGATTGCCGCCTTAAAGATGCGATCGCCGCGTGGATAGGGGCGGCTAGGGCGAAATTATACGCGAGAAAGGTACTTGGCAGGCAGGGTTCCGGCATCAGGGCAATTCGCCCCAATGCCGGCAAATATCGATTATTGGGTTTGTGAGGCGTCGTGAGCGGGTGAGCGCAGCACGTAAAAAAGAAAAGCGATCAGCAGGCAGGCAGTCATGTCAGGGGATCCAAGTGTTGTCATGACAGTATATAGTGCAACAATCGTGTCATGACAAGTAAAATATTAACTCAATGCGCCAGATACTTGAAAATTAACGATTGATTTGTCACCAATGGGTTGTCTGGATTGGATAATCATTACAATTTGTATGTAAAATCAAGGGAATCAGTTTGACCTGTTCAAGCTGAACCTCGATTGAATACGGTCATGACAATATCCCGTCGCGGCCGACTGTCCCATGGAGCAACGAATGGCAGCAGATGTGCTGACGGTGCCAGCCCAGCGAGATGCCTTCGTTCCCCGAAGTGAAATCGTCGCGGCAGACTGGTTTCCGGCATTGATCGGATTCATTTCACTACTGGTTTTCGCAGTGCTTGCGGCGATTTCCGTCTATGTCGTTTCAGATCGACTCGAGCAACGGATCGAGCAGAATGTTGTGTCGCGTTTACAGGCCGGGGGGATCAACACCGACGGATTGCGCTTCGACTGGCGATTTCGCGATGTCATCGTCGAAGGGGATCTCGACCCTGGCCAGGATACGGAATCCTTCGAAGAACAGCTTCGGCGCGCGGGCGGGCGCGACATCAGAGGGGTCAAATTGCTGGTGCGCGAATCGGAGCAACGCGTGCCCGACAACCTGGGAACAGTCGATGTCAGCGCGCAACTGCAGGATGGCAAACTGACACTGGAGGGGTCGGTGCTGACGGATGAGCAGCGACGCCGGCTGATTGTTGCCGCAACCGATGCGCTCGGTATTGCCAATGTGACTGATCGGCTCTCGGTGTCCGGACTGCAGGAGGCCATTCCCGGCGCAGACGAGCGGGTCGCAGGTCTGGCTGATGCGATTGCGGGGGTGAATAGCGCGATGGTTGTCGATGCGCAATTATCAGCCCGCGATCTACGCTTTAACGCCACCGCACCGGACCAGCCGCAGGCTGATAGCCTGCGCCGCCTGCGCGGCAGCGCCAGTGACCTGGGCCTTGTGATCAGCGGAGACATTATTGCGCGCAAAAGCAATCAGTCCGTCTCGCTGGATGTCACGGCGATTAAAGAGGCTGGCCGCATCACCCTGGAGGGTAGCGTGCACAGTCCGGAGCAATGGCGTGCGCTCGATGACGCCGCTAGAGTCGCCTCGAAAGACGTCGTCAACGATGTTGAGATCGTTGAGGTCAACGGTGATGAATCGGCAGAGGCCGACGCTCAGGTTGCGGTACTGGCAACGGCGATGACCGATTTTCAGCACGCCGAGACAGCACGCGCGAGGCTCACCAGTAACCAATTCGACCTGACTGCAGCGGTTGACGTAGAAGAAAACGCCACAGCCATGAATCGCGCTCGCGCAGAGGCGGCTGCGCTGGGTATGGAGTTACAGGGGGCGATTTCGTCCCGACAGCGATCGGTCGTGAGCGAAGTTGAGCTGCTGCAAAACGCTATCCGGGAAAACGAGGCCGAGCTAAAAGAGGCGCTGGTCTGGGAATCGGGTGACGATCAGCTGAGCTTTGCCGCCAAGCAATCGCTGGATCGAGTGGTGGATGCGCTGATTCGATATCAGCGACCTGTACTGGTGGTTACTGGCCACACCGACAGCGACGGGCCTGCGGATATCAATCGCGAGCTCAGTCTTTCCCGAGCCAGCGCGGTGGTCGACTATCTGATTCGAAGCGGTGTCGATTCGGGGCGACTGCGGGCGCTGGGGTATGGCGAGGCCGCGCCACTGGCGAGTAACTCGACCGCGTTCGGTCGTCGCCAGAACCGACGCGTTGAGTTTCGGGTGTTAAGTGAATTCTAGAGAATTGATTGGGCGCAAATTGTTGATGAGCGAACGCTGATGTTGTGGACATTGTGGGATGTTGTCGTACCGATGGCATTGGCATTTGGCGCAGGTCTGCTCGCCGGATGGTTGTGCTGGCGCTGGCAAAGAATCCGGGTGAGTGCCGAAGAATTGCATCGCCTCAGGCGAGACACCGGCAGGCTCCGGGCAGATAACGATCGCCTGCGCGAGCGATTGATCGACTCGCAGGGACGCTCGCGACAACGCGCCGAGCAAAAAGACGCCCAAACCGAGCGGCGCATGCCTGACAAACCTGCACGCAAGCCAGCGGCGCGCCAGGGCCTGGCCGGGCGCGAGCGTGGGACGGCTGTTGTGCGCGAGGATCGCGCCGATCAACAGGCATCTGTCTCCAGCGCAACCGACTCGCCGAAGTCTGAGGACGTGACCCAGCTGCAGCAGGCGATAGCATCTCGAGATCGCATGATCGACACCTTGCGCCATTCCCTGGCTCAGCAGCAGGATGAATCCGATCAAGCCCTGATGGCGGCGGAACTCTCGGCGCGTGATCGCAAAATCAAGGCGCTTGAGTCGCTGCTGGCGGCACAACTGCAGCGCAGCGACGACTAGCCTTGTCGATCGTTTGATCGAGATCATGCAGACGCTCTACCTGCTTCGCCACGCGGAAACGGTCACCGGTCCCCGGCGCTTCATTGGCAGCACGGATGTCGAGCTCTCGGCAGCCGGCAAGGCGGCAGCAGCAAATCTGGCGAAGAGTTGGCATGGGGCTGAGCCGACAATCATCCGCACCAGCGCGATGTTGCGTGCCAGGCAGAGTGCCGCCGCCTTCAGCGCGGCGCTGGGCCTAACGCCGGTTACAGATGCGCGCCTCAATGAAATGGATTTTGGCGAATGGGAGGGATTGAGCTGGGGACAGATCGAGCGCCAGTCGCCGCAGCTTGCGCGCCAATGGAGCGATGATTGGGTCGAGCGGCCGGCGCCGGCAGGGGAGTCGCTCGCCCTGGTGCATAAGCGCACCAGTCAGGCCTTGCACGACCTGTTGGATGAACACCCGGATTGCCCGGTTATCTTGATCGTTGCGCATGCCGGATCGATCAGAGCCATGCTGTGTGAATTGCTGGCATTGCCGTTACAGCAGGCATTCGACCACCCACTCGACTACCTGCACCGCTGCGAACTGCGCCGATCACCTGACGCGCCGTGGCAACTGATCGACAGCAATATCGGCTTTTCTGTCGACTGATCAATTGTGTCGGGTAACGCGTTTCTCGCTTGTCGATGCACGATAAAAAAAGGCCGGGCAAACATTAGTCGGTGTCGACGACATCGCACTCGCGAACCAGTTCTATTCGCCTTGCCTGTTGGCCCTTGGTTTAGCACGTACTTCAACACGCACACCGACGCCACTACACCGACTTTCTGCACGGACAAATCTTCGCACTGCGGTGTTAGGCACTATTGAGATTAGTGGATGGTAATCGGTGGCCTGCACTGAAAAGGCCGGGCATTTAGCGGTTCCTGGGAGAATATAATGGTACGGCCTGGCAGGTGGCCTTACTGGAAAACGCTAGTAGAGGTGAAAATGAGCGTTTATGCGTCCCAAACTCTCAAAAGTGATGTAAATCACATCACTCTGACAATTCAAATGTCTGTAAACGTAAATTTGATTCAATAAACATACTTTGTGTTTCATTTTAGACACACTCCGGTCCAGTTAGTAACGGGGGCATCGGAAAATGAAATACAGAAACATCGAGGTATTCGCAGTCGCCGCCACGCTGGTACTTACCGGTTGCGATGCCAGGTCCAATGCCGAGTCGGCCCTGTTGGCACAGCCAACAGCTGACGTTAACGCATTGGACGCCACCGCAGTAATTGAAACGCCAGTCGTTGTAGAAACGCCAATTATCAATACCATCCAGCAGCAAAGCGAAACGCCTAGTACATCTCCGCTTCAGAACACGCTCGCGCCAGAGGCTGAGATTACCGTTCAGCCCAGGACTGTGTCGCCCAGCCACCTTACCCATTGCAGATCGAACGAATCCGATCCAGATGGAGATGGCTACGGTTACGAAAATGGTGAAAGCTGCCTGATTGAAACGGTGAATGACAGCACGCCGGTGCAAATACAAACGCTGGCTGCGGTAATCCCGGAACAAGTTTCATCCGCTGAAAACAATGTTTCGATAGAAACCGACGCAAATGATCAACACGGTTCGGACGAACAAAACGAAATCGCGACCTGTTTGAATGCAGACTCAGACCCAGACGGGGATGGCTACGGTTTCGAAAACGGCCACAGTTGTGTAGTCGTAGCCGCAAGCGAACCGGTGGATGTGCAGTCTCCTGTACAAACTACGCCAGACATCGCTACCCCCGAGGTAGCGCAGCAAGAAGCCCCGGAAGCACAACCTGCCCAGCAATCACTGGCTGTCTGCCAATCTGCCGCTTCTGATCCTGATGGCGATGGCTACGGTTATGAAAATTTTGCAACCTGTGTTGTAAGCCATGAATCCAGCTCAAGCTTCGAGCCGACGGATGCAATCTTTACTGACGAGTTCCCTCGCAATTTGCACCGGGTTACCGATGTCATTTTAACCGCCGGGCAGTCGAACGCCTTTGCCAACGGTACACGCTTTGAGCCCGACAAGTATGCCGAAGATCGGCTCGATGACAGAATTCTGGTGTGGACGCAGGATAACGGCTGGAAAGTGGCAAATCCGCTAACCCAGATTTGGGAACACGACCATTTTCCCGCGAGGCCTTGGGATCCGGTAAATTCAAGTAACTCACCTGGCTATCAGATTGCCCGGGCAATTGTGGATGCCGATCCCAGTCGGGTTGTGGCATTTATTCCGACGTCTACTCCCGGTCAGTCTATACATCACTGGCGCTACGGTGCAGAGGCTTACAACGCCATTAAACGGCGAGTAGAAAATGCACTGAACGACATCCCGCATAAATATCAGCTCGATTTAATATGGTGGATGCAAGGTGAATCTGACGCCAATGCGACCGACTATTATCGCCGCACGCTGGATCAACTGATTAATAACTGGCGCGGAGAACCCTGGTACGGCGCGGACAAGTATTTTATTGCCAATGAGACTATTCGTTTTGATGTAAACCGAATATTCCGTGAGTTGCGTGCTAACTCCGATCCCTATACCGACTACAGTCCGGCCGAAGGTCTGCCCGGCATTCATCCGGGTGACGCGCATTTCAGCTCGCAGTCCTACCGAGTAATCGGTAACCGGGTGCAACAGGTCTACTTTGACATGTTGCGTGGTACCGGTAACTGAAGAAGATTGTCAATGGTCATTCCGAACTGTGAATTCGGGACTGAACTACTTTACGACGCTAACGAGAGAAACCACAACTGCTTCGCTGGGTAAGCGTCTCTTGCGCTTTTGCACAATAAAAAAAGGCCGGGCGAATGCCCGGCCTCTTCAGTGCAGAACACCGATTGGCACCCGCCAATCGGTGGATAGTACGGCTTATTGCGGTGCGGGGATTTGTCCGCGCAGGAAGCCGGCAGGGTTGGCGTCGGTGTGCGTGTTGAAGTACGTGCCACCGCTCAGAATTGCCGTCAGATCATCACCGGTAAGTGTGCCGCGTGCAGTCCACAGATCACCGCCCTGGTTGTTCAGGTTAACCAGGATATCGCCGGCCTCAGTTGAGCTGCCGAGGTGGATGTGAGCCGCTGTGATGTTGTCAGACGTACCGTTGCGAACAATTTGCAGCACTGCGCTGTATTCGCCGGTTGAGCTGTTGATCGACAAGTGACCAGAGCCGGTCGCATCAGTGGTAACCGGATCCAGTGAGTTGGAACCCAGCAGCTCAGTGAATGCGACGACTACATCGGCGTCCTGCAGCGGTCCGCGCATGGTGCCAACGTTGGTTTCGACTTCTACGTACAGGTTGCCATCGCCGATGTTGTCGTTGATCAGGTCGCTCTGCGCCGACGACAGTGACGGGATGAATACGCTCATGCTGTCACCAGCTACTTCCATCTGAACGATCGAATTGCCGTTGCCCGCTGCTGCCAGACCGGCGATCAGGTTGCCTGATGTAGCAGTTACGTCTTCAAGGGTAACCGTACCGGTCAGGTTGTTGCCGCCGTCAAACGATCCGAAGAAGACACCGCAGACGCCGTCAACGCCAAACAGAATGGATTTGATCTGTCCGCTTTCTGCTTCCACGTTACAGGCACTGTCGCTGCCACCGCCACCATCAGTGGTGCCATCAGTAGTACCGTCGGTGGTGCCATCAGTAGTACCGTCGGTGGTGCCATCAGTAGTACCGTCGGTGGTGC
>CAZNIS010000059.1:0-18588 GCA_964573105.1 uncultured Granulosicoccaceae bacterium | reverse complement strand
CGTCAGTCGTGCCGTCGGTGGTGCCGTCAGTCGTACCGTCAGTGGTGCCATCGGTAGTACCGGTCACCGCTGCGAGCGCGTCGTCGTCGATGCCGTCACTGTTGGCGTCGGTGCCGCCAGTTACCGAGACTTCGAAGCTGTCGTCGACGCCATTACCGTTGGTGTCGTCACCGAGCGTCTGTGTGATATCGAAGGTATCAATGATGCCATTTTCGTCAGCATCTACGCTGTCAGCTACAAAATCGGTTTCGAATGCGTCCGGGATGTCATTTTCGTTGGTGTCGGCTACCACCGCTGGCGGCGGCGGATCGTCATCGTCGGAGCCGCAACCGCTGAGTGCTGCGACGCTAAACATTGGCACGATGGCAAGAGGAATCCATCGCTTCAGATTTTGCTTTTTCATGCTCATTCTTTTTCGCTTGAATTTAGAGGTTTATCGGAACAGATACTTACCGCTAAGCGGGATGCAATATACGTTAGCGTCTGGACGTGCTTGAAGCCGGCCGTTGCTTGTACAGTGAGGAAAGAGTTAGGGGCAGGCAGTACATTCAGCACTCGAGAGAATAGTACACAACTGATATCCGGTGAGCTATTGAAGGCAGGTCAATTTGTATTGCATGACGTTAAACATTTGTGATCATCGAAGGGCAACTAACGGTTAGTCTGCCTGTTTAAGCACCACCTTATCCATCCGGACATTATTAGCTGCACATTGCCGCCTGGAAAGAAACACACGGTCGGTCGATTTTTTGGCGATGGTTTATTGACGCTGTCGCCCTGTCGCCGGAATGCCTGCAGGCGTGAGTTTTTATTTATGCCGGGCTCGTCTGCGCAGTTCATGAGTGGATCGATAATTGTTGCGTGCAAGCATTGGGTTTTTCACGATGGTGGTACCTTGATCCGACATTACTTATTCCTGCTCGCGGCCTGTTTGTATCTCGTCGGCTGTGGTGGCTCAAGTTCATCGGGCGACATTGTCCCGGATGGAGAAAAACTGATTACGCAGTCATCGCTTTCCACCAGGCAGGCGCTTGTCGCTCATATGGAGGATCGCTACCTGTGGTTTGATCAATTGCCGGCGCTTGATTTGGCGGATGATTCGAATGCCGATCTGCGGGTGCTGCTGTCGCGGTTGCGAAAACAGCCTGAAGATCGATTCAGCACCATCGTCAATGCGCAGGCATTTGGTGACCGATTTGAACTGGGGCTGGTGGGCAGTTTCGGGGTGCGCTTTTTCCTTCGGTCCGAGACGCCACTTGATATGCGGGTTTCAACCGTTGACGATTTCGGCAGTGTTGGCATGGCTGGCATTCAGCGCGGTGACCGTGTGCTCGCGATCGATGGTGTGGCGATTGATGAACTGGGGCTTGAGGGCTTCGTAGCCGCCTTCTCCAATCGCGAGCTGGGCGATCGAATGCAGCTTGGGATTCTCCATCCGGATGGCCGCGAGGAAGATTATGAAATTACCCGAACGCAACATGGGCTCAATCCGATTCGCAAACTTACGGTACTCGATGTACCGGATATTACGAGCAAGGTGGCCTACGTACAGGTTAATGAGTTTATCGACCTGACGCGCGCACAACTGTCAGGAATGCGGGATTTTCTAAACGCTGAGCAACCAGATGAGCTCATACTCGATATGCGTTACAACCCCGGCGGTCTGGTGAGCGTATCCAGAGATTTGGCCAGCAGTATTTATGGTTCCGCATTGACGACAGACATCTATACCGTGCTAACCCGGAATGACAAACATCGCGGCGAAGATTTCACTTATTACTATCAATCTTTTGACAATTCGCTGAGCTCACTGAGTCGCGTGTTTATTCTCACAACAGGTGCGACCTGCTCGGCAGCTGAAGAAGTTATCAATGGGCTCTCGCCGTTTATGGAAGTGGTTACCCTGGGCGGTACAACCTGCGGTAAACCCTACGCTGCGAGACCTTTTGAGTTAGTCGATGATCTGGTTATCGCCAATGTGCTGGAGTCTCGAAGTATCAATGCCAACGGAGAAGGTGATTTTTTCAACGGTCTCTCGCCGACCTGTACAGCCGAGGATGACCCCGTGGCGCCGTTTGGCGATCCAACGGAGTCGCTGACACAAGCTGCACTGGATTACATCAGGGCGGGTGCTTGCCCATCAGGTGTGATTTTGTCAGATGAAACTGTCGCCAGCCGCAAGTTAATAATCACAGATGAGCCAGCAATGCCCGCAGTGGCGATTGTTCGTTAGCAACAGGAACCCGCTGGCTTCAGCTGTTGCGCACAATTGAGCGCGACGGTCGTGGCGCGACTGCTGCTCATCGCTGCAATGATATTTGAGAACTTGTTGATTCGGCTCAACATCGTATTGCGCTGTTCGGCGGATTGCAACGTGAGGAACTCTTGTAAAAAGCCGGTCCACAAGCGTTCGTTCTCTTTCCACTCTTTCGGGTAGTCGCGTTCGGTTTCACGCCACTGCTCGTCCAGAAGCGTGCGCAGGTTTTGCTCGAATTCGGGGGACTTTCTCTGCTGCAGGTTGGCGTTAAATCGATCGAGCCAGCGCACGCGCTGTTGCATGCGCTGGCGTCCGAGGCTGTGCTGTTGCTGCAACGTTTGCCTTAAGAGATCCTTCTGCCTGGCATTAAAGCTTGCACCAAAACGGCCTGACCATTTGGTGATATTTGCTACGCGCCGCTGTAGTCGTTCTTCGGATGATTCCTTGTTGTAGCGGTCGCGAAACTCCTGGTGTTGCTTACGCATATGGCGATCGATCTGCGACACCTGTCGATCGCTGAGCCTGATCAAAAAATCGCTGGCCTGGTTTAACGGATGGCAGTGACGAACATTGTCGGTGAGACTGCGAACGGTAAGTTCCAGGTCCTTTATCGCCTTGATGTCGAGTGTTTGTTGATTTTCCAGCATAGCGCCGAGGCGTTTTAATTCAGTCGCATAGAGTGGCAGCTGAGTGGCGCGATGCCAGCGATGAAACTGCGCAGCCCGATCCTCTATCCATTGATCCTGGCGTTCGTTGAAATCGGCGTATTGCTTGAATCTGTCCGCCGAGCGATTGCCCAGATCGGCGTAGAGCGTGCGCACCACCAGCGAGCTGGTACAACCGGCGAGGGTGAGCAAAAACAGGCACAGCAGCAGGCGGCTGATGTGGTGTCTGGATCGAGTAGCGGGGTACGACATGGCGTCCTTGTTGAGCGTGTCGGGACTGGCAGAGATAGTGTGGTCCCGGATAGTGTACGACAACAACGCCTGCAGATAGTGCCACAGTCGTGATGAACTGCACGGCACTGGTATCTGAATCAGTACGAAATGTGTTGCGGTGCCGCGTTGTGCCTGTCTGGTGTCGCGTCAAGCGCGCTTGCTGACTGATCAAACTGCTATGGTGCGCTGCCCGCAGCGGGCGGCATCGTGCATTCCCGCGCGGTTGAACGAAAGCTACCCGGAGAGAAATACCGTGGCTATCAGTGTTTTTGATTTATTCAAGATAGGCATAGGGCCGTCCAGTTCCCATACGGTCGGGCCTATGCGGGCAGCGCATCTGTTTGTCGATGACCTGACGACTGCCAATCAGATCGATTCGGTTGATAGCATCAAGGTCGAATTGTTTGGTTCTCTGGGCGCAACCGGCAAAGGGCATGGCAGTGACAAGGCGGTGATGCTCGGTCTTTCAGGGGAGCTGCCCGAACAGATCGATCCAGCGGTCGTGCCGCAACTGCTGGCACGTATTCGCGAATCCGGCAAGCTGACGCTGGGCAGCGGGCGCGAGATCGATTTTGTCGAAAAACGCCATCTGGTCATGCACAAACGCAAATCGCTGCCATACCACCCTAACGGTATGCGGTTTGACGCGCTAACGGCAGCGGGAGACAGTATTCGCGAGGCGGTCTACTACTCGGTGGGTGGCGGCTTTGTCGTCGATGAGACGGCCGCGACCGGTGACGACCCGCTGGTCGAAGATTCAGCGCGCCAGCCTTTGCCGTTTCACAGTGCCGAGCAGTTGTTATCGCTGTGTTCGGAACACGGGCTCAGCATTAGCGACGTGATGCTGCGTAACGAGCGCGTCTGGAGAGACGATCAGCAGATCCGCGATGGCCTGCTGGAGATTTGGGCAGTGATGCAGGAGTGCGTTGGCAACGGCTGTCGCAATGAGGGCACGCTGCCTGGCGGCATGAAGGTAAAGCGTCGCGCCGCGCAAATGTTTCGCCAATTGTCAGAGCGGCCCGAAATGGCTTTGCGGGATCCCTTGAGCATCCTCGACTGGGTGAATCTCTATGCCCTGGCAGTGAACGAGGAGAACGCCGCCGGCGGCCGAGTGGTGACCGCACCCACCAACGGTGCAGCCGGCATCATTCCGGCTGTGCTTCATTATTACGAGCGATTTGTGCCCGGTGCCGATGAGAACGGCGTGGTGCGATTCTTATTAACCGCCGGTGCCATCGGTGTGCTGTACAAGGAGAACGCCTCGATCTCGGGCGCCGAAGTAGGTTGTCAGGGCGAGGTCGGATCAGCCTGTTCGATGGCGGCGGCAGGTCTGTGCGAAGTCATGGGCGGCACGCCACAACAAGTTGAGAATGCGGCTGAGATCGCGATGGAGCACAACCTGGGTCTGACCTGTGACCCGGTGGGCGGGCTGGTTCAGGTGCCATGCATTGAGCGCAACGCCATGGCCTCAATCAAGGCGATCAACGCCGTGCGCATGGCGCTGCGCGGCGACGGCACGCACTTTGTCTCACTGGATAAGGTCATCAAGACCATGCGCGACACCGGTCGCGACATGAAAACCAAGTATAAAGAGACAGCGCGCGGCGGATTGGCCATCAATGTAATTGAGGTGCCCGTCAACATCGTCGATTGCTGACTGCCGGCGGGAAAGAGATTGCGTTCAGTTATTGGCAATCTGACACGATCCCGGGTTAAAGAAAATCGCTCAGATGCGGCCAATTGCCTATAGGGACGCGCAGATTTCATCGGATTTGTTACCGAGGTCAAGCGATCCAGGATTCAGACCTTGAAGTAAGTTCAGGTCGAGAATGATTATCGTGCAATTGGAGGCAACCAATGCAAAAGATGCTTTTATCGGTCGCGGTGGCGTCCGTTCTGTTACACGGCTGTACTACAGCGCCCGACACTGCTGTTGAACTCACCAGCTCCGTCAAGGCGAATGCCGCCTACATCGGTGGCAGCGAAGGTAATATCGTTAGATCCGGTTCCGGAGAATGCCTGCGCAGCGTCAACTGGTCCTCCGACAGCGTCATCGTTGAGTGTGCCGCCAGCAGTAGCAATAAATCGGTTGCCACCGTTGCACTCGACGGCAAAGCGCTGTTCGATTTCGACTCCGATGTACTGACGCCGGCAGGCCAGCAGGAACTGCAGGCACTGGTTGGAAAGATCGGTGCAGACGATACGGTGGGTACCGTTGAGATTGTCGGTCACGCTGACAGCGTCGGCACCGACGTCTACAACCAGGGATTGTCCGAGCGTCGTGCCGCCGCGGTCCACAGCTATCTGCACAGCGCCCTGAAAGGTGTTCCGATGACGGCCAAAGGCATGGGTGAGAGTTCACCTGTTGCCAACAACGCCAGCGCGGAAGGGCGTCGGCAGAACCGTCGTGTCGAGATAAAAATCGAAGCGGAAATGGCGCAATAACCCGCGCTGCTATCGATCAGGTGTCTGGCCAGCGCTTGCTGGCCGGCATCCAGTCGAATTGATAGCTGACTGACAAAGTCAGCCGCTCGTCGCGGATGGTCGACGAGCGATGTTTGTCGATTTGATGTACGCGGTAATTCAGTTGCAGTGTCGTGCGCTTATCGAGCTGCAGTTGGCCTGCAAGCGTTGTGGTCAAATCAATGCTCTCGTCGCTGCGCAAAGCCAGCAGATCCAGTTGTAACCTGAACCTTTCACCCGGCTTGACCGATCCGCTGCTGGCAAACATCAGCACCGGTTTTGTCTCATCAACGCTGTCGGCAGCAGGCAGATCTCCCGCGATAGCCAGGCGCTGAAACCCTCCCCCGAATTCAATGCTCAACCTGCTGGCCCGGCCTCGATACGGGCTGTTGGCGCTGGCGATCAGTGCGGTTTGTGTGCGCTCGATACCGGCAGCCGGATTGGCACCTGTGTGCAGTCGTGCAAAATGGTAGAACGAGTGACTGACGTTGAATTGCGTGCGGTAGGTCAGGGCGTATTGATCGTCGCCAGACTGCTTCAGGTAGTCGAGTGACAAGCGATGGGTGATTGGCAGATCGCGCTTTTCGATCGACCAGTAAAGCATGCCGCTGCCACCCAGTTCACTGCCAAGACCCAACTCACTCAGCCAGTCGGCCAGCAGGGTTGAGGGTGTCAGTGTGAATAGCAGTCCCAGCACACGGGCGCGGCTTCGCAAGCGACTACTCATTGCCGATCGGCCAGGCTCGCGCACCGAGCGATCATCGGCCTACCAGGTGCGAACTGGTCCCGTGTCCAGATGGACAAAGTTGGATTCAGGGTAATAACCCACGCCACCGCCACCCAGTCTCAACGCCGCGACATTAATATGACGCGTGTCGATTTGCGGGATGCGAATATCAATCGCGCGCGCCTGCATGTGAAAGCTGCGCTTGGCCACTCCTTCGGTGGTGCGACGCAGCATATCGTTGGTTTTCTTCGAACGGTAGGCCGAGAGCACCTGGACCGGTTTCCGGGAGTCGAGCTTGCGATTCAGCAAATACAGAATGTTCAGCAGGCGAGGATCGATCTTGCGGGTTTCGCTGGTGCGAAAGTCGCGCAGGATCCAGTCGATGTCGTCGAGGCTGTCGGCGATATACTGCCCGCCAGACCAGTAGACGGTTGAGATCATCTCGCCGGTGTGGACGTTGTGGAAGGCCAGTTTTCGGTCCGGGTAAAGAAAGCGCGCCGTGCTGGAATTCTGTTTGGCGTCAGCCAGCATGGGTACTGACAAGCAACTGCAGGCAGCGCCCGCCATCAAGCCCAGCGCTCTGCGGCGCGACAACTCAGGTTTGACGTCTTTGGGGTCAGTCAAGGGTGGTTCCTGTTTATGCCTGTACCGGCTGGGTAGCCGGCGACTTTTTCTGCCTCAGGGTGGCATTTCTGGTTTGAACTGAAATATGCATTTCTAGCGCCATGATCCTTCCCGAATGGCAATACTTGTGCGGTGGTCCATGACATTTTTGCGTACACTAGACGTAACACGTTGTTTGGTCAATGTGCCGGTTGACTGGCCCGTATAATCTGCCCGCCGGGCGCTTCATTATCAAGGTGACAAAAATGGCAGCCCTGTTTTTTCGTCTGCGGCACGTATCTGATGAAGAGGCCAGCGAAGTCAGGCAGTTACTGGATCAGCACGGCATCGAGCACTACGAGACCTCCGCCGGCCGCTGGGGCATCGGGCTGCCGGCAATTTGGCTGAGGCACGATGAGCAACTGCCCCGCGCGCGTGAACTGCTGGACGTTTATCAGGCCGAGCGCACCGAGCGCGTCAAAGCCGAGTACGCCGAGCGCGAGGCCAGCGGCGAAAATCAGACACTGATCGGATTGTGGGCGCAACACCCTTTGCGGGTCATGGTCTATCTGGCGGTCATCCTCGTGATCGTTTACTTCTCAACGCGGCCATTCTATTCGCTGTTGAGCTAATCTCATCGCAACACTTCAGGGTACAACCGTTTGAATCCGGTATTGGTCGAGGTTTTCCGCAACCAGCAAATCGAATCCCGCCATCGTGGTGCGGTGGTGGCGATTGATGCGAATGGCAAGCGATTGCTGGAAATTGGCGATGTCGAGACGCTGGTTTTTCCGCGTTCGGCACTCAAGCCGTTTCAGGCGATCCCGCTGGTAGAGGACGGAGCAGTCGACCACTTTGCGATGTCCAGCGCCGAACTTGCGCTGTCCTGTGCATCGCACAATGCGGAACCGGTGCACATAGCGGCGCTGGATCAGTGGATGGCGCGGGTCGGTCTGTCTCCGGATGATCTGGAGTGTGGAGTCGCATGGCCCGGATATCAGCCGGCGGCACACGCGATGGTGGCACAGCACCAGCCAGTCGGGCGACAACACCACAATTGTTCCGGCAAACACACCGGCATGCTGACCCTGGCCCGTTTTCATGGTGTGCCATTGGCAGGCTACTCCGACTACCATCACAAAACCCAGCAACTCTGGATGGCCGTGTTGCAGTCGCTGACCGGGCTGGATGTTGCAAGCCTGCCATGGGATCTCGACGGCTGCGGTCTGCCGGCGCTGGCCCTGCCACTGACGTCACTGGCGCAGGCCTATGCGCAACTGGCCGGTGAGGGCGATTCGGCAAAGCGCGGCGATGCGATACAGCAGATTACAACCGCAATGCGGCAACATCCGGAACTCGTCGCCGGTACCGGTCGGTGTTGCACGGCGATTATGCAACAGCTTGACGATGTCACCGTGAAAACAGGCGCGGAAGGCGTTTTTGGCGCTGTGTCACATCGACATGGCGTGGGTATAGCGCTGAAGATTGATGATGGTGCGACGCGTGGTTCGGAGGTTGTCCTCGGTGCCGTGCTGCGCAAGCTCGGCCTGATACACGAAGACAACTATCAGGCACTGGGCAGGCACTTTTTCCCGGATGTGATCAATTCGCAGCAACGCGTTGTCGGTGCAGTTAAACCATCTGCTGCCTGGGATTGACTGTCCCTGGCCCGGACTATTCATGAACCTGACGATTTCTCACTTGATCCTTGTTCCCACGGCTGATCTCGCTCCCTTGCAAATATCAGTAAGTATTCGACGCGGTCGCGATATCCGCTGTGGAAACAATTATCTGCGCGATATTCTCGCCCTTTCATGAATAGTCCGGGCTATAGCCATTCACTTCAGTGCAGGAGTTTTACTTTAAGTGCAGGAATCTTCGTCATGATAATGGCCGAACAATTGATGTTGTCCTGGTTTCCGTTACTCGGGTTTGTCGGCTTGCTGGTGTTCCTGGTGGCACGCAGTGGCCGGAGCAGGAAACGCGAGGAGAACATGCTCAAACAACTTGAGAAAATCGAATCGTTGCTGTCGGAAATATCGCGAAAGATTGATCGACGCTGATGGTGATCGGGTACCGCACGATTGGTGCACACAGCTGTTCGTCACGCTCGTTTATCACCAGGCCGTCAGTCGCCTGTCGCCAGCGCTTGTAGATCTTTCAGCAACTCAGAATCGATAGACACGCGATCGTCCAGCAGGCAGCGTGCGGCCGTGGCCGCCGAGTGCTCACCCGGTAATCTAACGGTATTTCTACCATTACGTATGAAGTCGAGCATCGCATCGACACGTTCGGTGAAGGTATCGCGATCGGTAATCATGTCAGGGTTAATGGCGATCACGACATTGCCGCGATTATCTATGTTTTCCCCCACGATTGACGCCCCTGTTAACGGTCCGGTCAGAATTTCAAACATCAGCGCCAGTCCGGCCCCTTTTGCGCCACCAAAGGTTTTCAGTGCGCCGCCGAGGGCTGCTAGCGGGTCGGTCGTAGGTTGACCGTGTTGATCGACTGCGACACCAGGTGGTAGTGACTCACCGCGATTGCGAGCGTCAATCACGGAAAACCAGGCGATGGCCGCCGTCGCCATGTCGAGCACCAGCGGTTCGTTGCCGGTTGGGATGCCGATCGCCACTGGATTGGTGCCCATCACCGGGTCGATCCCGCCTTCGACGGCCATCACTTTGGGTGAACCGGCGAGTATCAGTCCAATGTGACCGGCACGGGCGATGGTGCTTGCATAGTAGCCAATGGCGCCGGTTGAAGAGCGAGTGTTGTGTGTGGTGACCAGTGCGATACCGCTTCGTTGCACCATCTCTGCGGCGAGCTTTGCCGCCTCCAGCAGTACCACCATGCCGATGTTGCCATGGCCGTTAATGCTGGCAAGGCACGGTGATTTGTGCAGCGCCTCTGTTGCCTGTTTTGCGCTGTCGGGCAATATCGTTCGTTCGACGATTTTGATCAGCCCCTGACTGTTGCCGCGTATCTGGGCATACAGCAGCACATCAGTGACGGTCTGGCGTTCGTGTTCATCCAGCCCCAGTTGTCTCAGGGCGCGCAGCGTAGTCTCGCGCAGGTCACGCAAACTGGTTTGGGTGTTCCGATTGGCTGCGTCGATGCTCATGATTTGTCTTCCAGTTCCTCTACGGTGCGCGGCCAGTCCTGTTTCAGCAGTCGGGATAGCGAGCGATCGGCCAGCACTTTGCCGTCGGTCTGACAGCGTGGGCAATAGTTCGTCTCGTTGCTGACATAGCGTATGCGTTGTACTGGTGTGCCACAGTCGGGGCACGGCTCGCGGTAGCGTCCGTGCACCGCCATGCCGTCGCGAAACGCTGTGACTTTTTCAGGGAATTGATCGCCGTTTTCCTGCCTGAGCTTTTTTGTCCAGTCGTTGAGCACCTTCAACGTCGCTTTGTGCAGTCGCTTGATCTCATCGCCGGTCAGTTTCTGCGTTAACTTGACAGGAGACAAACGGGCCTGGTGCAGAATTTCGTCGGAGTAGGCATTGCCGATCCCGCTGAACAGGCCGGGGTCGGTCAGGGCGCGCTTGAGGGTATGGTTGCGCAAGGTCAGGCGATCCCGAAAATCGGCCAGCCTGAGCCCCTCGATTTCCAGCCCGCCGCGATCCATTTGCTGCAACGCATCAGCCGAGTCAAAAAGATGCAGTGCCGCGCGCCTTTTGCTGCCGGCCTCGGTCAGCAGCACTGCGCCATTGGCAAAACGCAGGCTCAGTATGCCCTTGCGGGGGCGTTTTTTTGACTCGGCCGGATACCAGTGCAGGCGACCGGCGATCATCAGGTGAATGACAGCCCAGTGCTCGCCTTCAAATTCGAAACAGATGCGTTTGCCCATTCGGCCAACCTGAAGCAGTTTGCGCCCTGTGAAGTCTGTCGCTGCCGGTTGCACCGTGCGCAATACAAACGGGTTTTGCAGCGTTAGTTCGCTCAGTGGCTGTCCTTGCAGCCGCTGGTTCAGCGCATCGACATACAGGCTAATGTCTGGCAGTTCCGGCATGGGGCTTCCCTGTAACGGGTGGTCGCTATTCGGCCAGTTGCAGCATCAGTTTGCCGTCCTCGACGCGAATATCGTCTATGCCATCCGCGAACGCATTCCAAAATCCATCGGCGCCGCCAAACTCGTTTATTAAGTCGATATTTTTCAGTCCGCCCAGCCAGGCGTTTGGCATTGGTATACCCCATACACTGACACCCTGCAGTACTACTACAGGTCGGTTCTGGGCGTAGGATACATTTGCGCCGCTGCTGACTTTCAGTGTTTTTCCGCCGATAAACGGGAAGTCGGGGTCGAGATCGATCAACAGTTTGACGCTGGCGACGTCATCGGCCAGGTCGACCACCAGCTGCTCGGCGAGATCGGTGTTTTCGGCGAGCAAGGCGTTGAGTTCGCGTTCGCTCAGTTCGATTCGCCGGCGACTGTCATCCTCCTTGTAACGCTCGGGCTGAATCTCCTGCTGCCCGGCGTCAGTGGTGTTGTTGGCCGACTCATCGACCGGGCTCGCATGCTGGCCGATCGCATCAATCTTGGCGCTGAGGATGGTTTGCTCTTTCTCGTTCAACTGTACCGGTTTGAACTCGCTGGCAAATACGCGACTGTTCAGCACCCAAATCGTAGCCGCCACGGTGACGGCAATGGTGACCAGCACAATGCCCAGAATACCCAGGCAGCCAATAGAGCGCGAGCGAGGTCGCGACTGCGGATCGACAGGCTGGTGATTGACGTTTGGCAATGCAGGCTCCAAAGGGTGTGGCGAAGTGTGCAGACCCGGCACTGTAAGCGTTATTCGCTGTCGAATTGGACATTTATGGCCTATAAGTAATGGAGGCCGAGGCCGGGCTCGGTTAAACAGGTGCGAAACAATAACAACAAAGCAGTCCATGTCACTCCATATCCCCAGAATCGACGATAGCGCGTCAGTGTGCGGACAATCGCCGCATTGGGCCGTCGCCGCGCGCGTCCAAGTCACCCGATTCAGGCTTGCGCCATGAAATCCGACCGACCCCATCGCCGGTGCGCATTGTGAATACCGTGTCGAAGCAGGATCGAGCTGTCGGTTGGGACAGTTTTGTTCCGCCGGGCGCGAATGGTCTGATGCCCTGGGCTGGCCGGCGCAGCCTGATTGCAGTGCTGTTTGCCTTGTTACTGGCGGCTTGCCTTGCGATCTTCTGGGCCATTCCGCATTTTGAAAACCGCCTCGATGCCAGCGTAAAAGCAGATCTGGCCGCCGCCGGGATCGATACCGAAACGCTTGAGTTTGATTGGACCTACCGCAACGTGGTGGTCAGCGGTGTGTTGCCAGAAGGCATGGACGAGGCGCAGTTAGCCAACGTGGTGCGATTGGCAGATGGCAGTGGTGCCCGCAACATTCTGATCGCGGTGGATCCCGCGCCCACACTGTCACCTGATCCTGTGCAGGAGCCCTCGGTACCAACGCTGCCGCCGGCGCTGGCTGTCAGCGTGAACTCGCGCGATGGCACGGTGGAGCTTGCCGGGACCGTGCTGTCGGCTCGGCAGAGAGATGCGCTGGTGAACGCGTCGCTGGTCGCAGAAGGTGTGGTCAATATCAACGATAACCTTGAGATCGTCGGCGATGGTGAAACCGATGAGCAATCGGACGCAAGGCTCGCTGTGCTGGCCGATCTGCTTGCCCACGTCGGGCCCGAACAGGTCGCCAGCGCGCAGGCCACGTTGACAGACAGCGAGTTGAGTTATCGCATCAAGGCCAAAGATCGCGCCAGCGCCGAAATGATCGAGCAGGCAGTGTCGGTGGCGCTGGTTGATTTTCAGGTCACCGGCGAGATCGATCACGTCAAGGCCGGAGAGGTCGATATCACTGCCAACAGAGATAAAGACACCATGACTTTGGCCGGTAGCGTGCTAAGCGAAGAACAGCGCATGCGATTGATGTTTGCCGCCGAGGAGGCGGTGGGCGAAGACGGCCAGGTGAACGATCAGATTGAGGTTAGTGGACAGGAGGCGCGGCTGCCCGGCGCCGATGCCCGCGTCGATAATCTTGTCGCGGTGATCGGTCAGCTTGGTTCAAGCGACAACGGCCGAGCGCGTTTGCACGCCGATACATTGAGCATCAGTGCCGAGCTTAAAAACCAACAGACACTGGACCAGCTGAAAATGCTTGCCGTCAAGGCGCGCCAGCGGGGCATGGTAACCGAAGAGACGCTGTCGCTGATCGGCGATAGCGAAAAGCGCCAGGCGCAGCAGGAACTGCAAACCAAATTTGATGCGCTCGCACTGGAAGTGCAGCGCAACGTGTTGTTTGACACCGGCACGGCACGCCTGACCTCAACCGCTACCGCAACGCTGGATAAAGTGTCTGAGGTCATCCTGCAATATCCCGATTTGCTGATTGAAGTTGAGGGTCACACCGACAACCGCGGTCGCGACGAAGTCAACAACCGGCTCAGCGAGGCGCGCGCGAAATCCGTGGTTGAATACCTCGTCGGGAAGTCGGTTGCGGCTGAACGCATGCAGCCGGTTGGCTATGGAGATCGCGTGCCTGTGGCCAGTAATGACACGCCCGAGGGCCGAAGTCAGAACCGTCGCGTGCAGTTCACCGCCGTCGATTCCTTCCAGATCCTCAGACAAGAACAATAAGAGAACACAAGAGGTAAATAGCCATGCTCTGGACCCTGTGGGATATATTGATCCCGCTGCTGATTACTTTTGCGCTGGGCCTGATTCTCGGCTGGTTGTTGTGGCGCTGGCGACGACGCCGTGTGACTGCAGCGCAGTTTGCCAGTCTCGAAAGCCCTGTTGAACAGGCGAGTGATGACGAGCTCGCCGAGCAATTGCGAAACTCGACCGATCAGCTCGCGCAGGTAAAACGCGAACTCGAGATTGAACGCAACAGCAATCAACTGTTAAAGAACAAAGTCGACGGTATGCGCCAGCAGGATCTCGATGAAGCCGAGAACGGCGTCGTCGTCGATACCAGCAAGGTTGAGCTCGAAGTCGGGATGGTGCAGCTTGAAAAGGATCGCGACCTGTTGCGCGCCAAACTCGACGAGTGTCAGCGCAAGGGGCAAACGCAAAACGATGAAATTGCTGCGCTCAACGCATCACTGGCGGACGCCGAAGACAACAATCAGAAACTGACTGCTGATCTTGGCACGGCAAAGGCGGAGCGGATACGCATCGAAGACAAACTCCAGCAGCTGGAGCAAGATGCACCGAGCAGCGCGAGTGGCGATCAGTCAGCCGATGCGGCAGCAAGAATAGCCGAACTGGAAGGTCAGTTGGTGCAGGCGCAGGGCGCGCTGGCAAATAACGATGCCACGGTGTTGCGCACCAAACTGGAACAGGTAGAGGCAGATCTGCACGATCGCAACAACGCGCTGGCTACTGCCGAACAGCAGCTGGCGCGATCGAAACAAGAAGTCGAACAAGCGATGTCCGCCCGACAGTCGGCCGAGGCTGGGGCTGCAGACAACGCCGATCAGTCTGCAAAGCTTGATGAAATGCGGGCCACAGTCGAGCAAAAGGACGATGAAATTGCCCGCTTGAAGCGAAGTCTTCAGGCAGCGCAGGACGAGGCTCGACATGATCCTGCGGACAGTGCGGACAGTGCGGACAGTGCCGAAAGCGGAGCTAAAGGTGCCGGAGCAGACAGCGCGGGTAATAGTGATCTGGCGGGCTGGGGCATGGCTGGGGGCAGTGCCGAGTCTGGCGCAAAATACAACACCGAATCCAGAGCGGTAGATGCGCGTGGAAGCGCTGTGCAAACCGCAGCGCCAGGCGGTTCGGTCGGTAATGCGTCTGCCAATGACGGTAACGCCCCCGCGAGCGCGCAGTCGTCGGATGCGTCTGACGATTCGAGCGCTGGCGGCACGAACGCCAACACCGCTGCGGCTGGTGCATCAGGCACTGCTGCGACTGGATCGAGTGCGGCAGATTCCACTCAGACTCAGGCCGACAAATCGACGAGGACTGACGGCCAGAAGTCGGATTCGAGCCAGCCCGGCGATAGTGCGCAAGGCAGTGCGTCCAACGGCGCGGCAAAGACACAATCAGCCTCATCAGACGCTGTCAGCAAAAACACTAGTGGGGGTGTAACCGCGAGTGGTTATGTACCCATAGGCTGGGAAGTACCCAGCACGATCCCGGATAAAAAAGAGCGCGACAAGCTCACCGATATCAAAGGAGTCGGTCCCAAGCTTGAAGGTGTACTCCACGCCAATGGAATCTACTACTTTCGACAGATCGCGTTGCTTGATCCGGCGGGACTGGATGAGTTGCAGGAGCAAATGCCCGAATTTCGCGGGCGTATCCAGCGCGATAACTGGCTGGGTCAGGCGGTAGATTTACACCGTGAGAAATACGGCGACGAGCCTTAGTGTACTGCTAAGGATTCGCGGCGCGAATGGCAATCGATCAGTCGCGCCAGCCGACGATGCTATTGGTATCCCGAATGTTCTGCAGCATGGAATGCTCAGCGGTCACAATTCGGTATTCCAGCCTGCCGCCAAAACGCAGACGCCCACCAAACTGACGCGCGAGTGCTTTTTCCACTCGCGCTGTGTTGTCTGCATCGTCGACCACGACAAACAACATCAAACGTGATTGTGTCGCCGCGCCGATTTCAATCACCTCCGGCAAGTGCGCCTCCCTGACTTCCTCAAGCTCTGACAACAGCGCAGATATTTTGCGCAGCAGTGCCGGGTCGGTGGGCTTTGCCGGTGGAGAGACGACCAGCGTGGTATTGGTGTTGAGGGTATCCATCGTTATCTGGCCAGTGTTCAGTCTGCGTGTGCACCCACCAGTTCGCCCAGTTCTGCAATGGCCGGTATGGCCGATTGGGCACCTGGTTTGGTACAGGCGAAAGCGGCCGCAGCGTTAGCGACCTTACAACTGTTTTGCAGTGAGCGTTCGCGATCCATCATCGCTCCCAGATAGCCGGCAAAGGTATCGCCCGCACCCACGGTGTCGATCGCCTCGACCGTAATACCGGGCAGTTCGAACGGCTTGCCAGTCGTCACATCAAAACCCTGCAACCCGCGCTTGCCCAGCGTTTGAATAATGCTGCAGCCCAGGCGTTGCGCCAGTGTCGTGACCGTTTGATCATCGGTGGTGTGGATGTTCAGGTCGGCGCAGAGTAACTGCGCTTCAGTTTGGTTGACGAGCAGCACATCGACGTTCTGGAAATAACTCTCTGGCATGGTGTAGTAGGGTGCGAGGCTTGCGATTACAGTGGCGCCTTTTTGCCTGGCATTGGCAGCGGCGGCCTGTACGGTTGGCAGTGGCACCTCAAATTGCAGCAGTAGCGTATCGCCCTTGTCGATCGACATGGTGTTCGCCTGATCCACACTGACAGCGTCGTTGGCGCCTGCCAGAACTACAATCTGGTTTTCACCGGCAGCGTCGACAAAAACAAAAGCGCAGCCCGTCGTGCCGTCGGCTGTCCTCACATCATCCAATGAGACGTTTGCTGCCTGCAACAACGATAGCGCCTGTGCCGCCACCTCGTCACTGCCGATCGCGCCGTGCATCGCCACATCGCCACCGGCGCGACTGGCTGCCAGTGCCTGATTGGCGCCTTTGCCGCCGGGGGTCAGCTCAAGCTGATTGGCGTGTACGGTCTCACCGGCACCGGGCAGCCGCTGCATCTGGCAGCCGTAGTCGATATTGATAGAGCCCAGAACGTGGATCATCTCGATGGTACCTGTTCGCAGTACGCCTGCTGCACCCAGGGGGTCGTTGACCCGAGAGTCGCAGTCGTACTCAAATAGCCGTGTGTGTTCCGTGCAGCTGCGCGTCCTGGACACTCCTGCCCTCCATGCACGACAGATGCACTGTGAACAGTCACTTGCAACGCGAATTTGTCGCGTGTAAGCCTGCAACTCGATGCATCAGTGGCAGGGGTGCCTGGCGATCGCGGCCAGATCGACGCCTTCGTCCCTGTGGCGGCGTGGTTGACGAGGTAGTATACAAGCCTATGAGTACGATCTCGACCAAGCGAAAAATGCGCCGCATCGCGCTGCAGGCACAGGGACTGGTTGGCAAACATCCCTTCGGGCGAGGCCCGGGCGCAGTCCTGAAGGCCATCCGCCATCTCGGCTACGTCCAGATCGATACGATCTCTGTGGTGCAGCGTGCGCACCATCACGTTCTGTGGACCCGTGTGCCCGGTTATCGGCCCACCATGCTCGACAAACTGGTCGCGGACAAGCAGGTATTTGAATACTGGTTTCACGCTGCAGCGTATCTGCCGATGGAGGACTTTCGTTTCGCGCTGCCCCGTATGCATGCGATCAAGTCGGGGCAGAAGCACTGGTTCCGCGATACCAGCGAGAAACTGATGCGCGAAGTGACTGCACGCATTCGTGCCGAGGGGCCGTTGATGGCGCGAGATTTCAGCGACGCTGCCAAGGGCAAGACCGGCTGGTGGGACTGGAAGCCTGCCAAACAGGCCCTTGAGCAACTCTTCATACAGGGTGATCTGATCGTCGTCGGGCGCGAGGGTTTTCAAAAACGCTACGATCTGACTGAGCGCGCCTTGCCCGATGACATTGACACACGATTCCCGGATTTTGGTGAGCAGGCCAAGCACCTGATCGACACCAGCCTGCGCGCCAACGGATTTGCCAGCCGCAAATCGTTTACCTATTTACGCAAGGGGTCGGAATTGCGCACGGCAGTAGCAGAAGAAATAGCGGCCAGGGTTGATGCCAAATCCCTGCTGGCACTTGGAGACACGTTCGATGGTTACTATGCATTGCCCGATGCGATGGATACCGCAACGCCTCGGGTCGGAAAGACCGTAAAACTGTTATCTCCATTTGACAACAGCGTTATACAGCGCGAGCGATTGAACACTGTTTTCGATTTCGACTATCAAATTGAATGCTACGTCCCGGCCGCCAAACGCACCTACGGTTACTTCTGTCTACCCGTGCTGTACGGCGATCAGCTTGTCGGCCGGATTGACTGCAAGGCGCACCGAAAGGAGTCGCGGTTGAATGTTGTTTCACTCCACAGCGAACCCAAACCTGATGACACACTAATTGCGGTACTGGGCGACGCGTTGAATGCGTTTGCCCTATTCAACGAATGTGATTCGATAGCTTTTTCTGCGACGGTTGATAAGCTGTGGCGAGTGATAGCTACAGCAACCTAGCAGAGAAAGGCGAACGCGAATTTTTTTCAGCGTATCGAGAGGCATCTGGTGTGAAGCTCGACTGCATAACTAGAAAGACTGACCTAGGTAAGCCAAACAAGCGCGAATTGGTAATCCGCTTGTTGCCAGATAAGCTTGTCAGCGAGTGTTTGATTGCAATTGTTGTGAAGTGCTCGCCTGGCCTAGCATTGCGGATTGGTGAAAAGAAGAGGTAGGTGCGTGATAGTAAAACCAACAATTAGTTGGCCATACAGGTACAAGATCTACGGCGAACTAGGGGAGAATAAACGTAATCTGAATGTTCTTAGAAAACACACGCTTTACTACCCCACAATGCAGTATTTCAATGACCCTTTCGATTGTGCCCCTTCAGCTGCAACGTTGAGTGTGGAGGTATGCAAAGAATTTGCTGAAATGAACCTAATAAAAACCCCGATTTACAGGTTAATGG
>CAZNIS010000058.1:17512-43135 GCA_964573105.1 uncultured Granulosicoccaceae bacterium | reverse complement strand
CCGATCGGGCAACTGTCATCGACGTCACCGCGCAATTGACGCACATTCTCGATCACCATGCTGATGCCGTGGGTATAGCCTTCGCACAGGTGCCCGCCGCTGGTGTTGTTGGGCCGTGCACCGCCCAGTTGTATCGTGCCGTTGGTGACATATTCGCCTGCCCCGCCCGGCGCGCAAAAGCCGTAGGCCTCCAGTTGCAGCATGGTGGTAAAGGTGAAGGCGTCGTAAGAACCGGTGACGTGGATATCGTCCGGGCCAACACCGGCGTTTCGCCACAACCGATCAGCGGCGTAAAAACCTGCCACCTTTGGCGCATGGCCAATCTGAAAGTGATGATCAGGCTGCGGCTTGCAGACGCGGCCGACGACCGATTTGATGTAGACCGGCTTATGGCGACAGTTGGCGGCGCGCTCACGCGAGGTGACGATAATCGCCGC
Source organism: uncultured Granulosicoccaceae bacterium (assembly GCA_964573105.1). GTDB lineage: Bacteria > Pseudomonadota > Gammaproteobacteria > Granulosicoccales > Granulosicoccaceae > CAKZSB01. The sequence goes on along the minus strand of CAZNIS010000058.1, from coordinate 42,698 downwards.
GGCATTGTCAGTTTCAAGGCAACAGTTCAGCAGATTCAGCGGCCTGACGATCGGCCGGCTGTTGAGAACGTCGTTCACTGTGACCCGCTTTTTCATCAACGCTTTAGGATTGTTGGAGGCATGCTCACTGTGCGCAACTTTAACCATGGCCGATTGTTCCGGCGTGATGCCGTAGTCGTGCATGTAGCGCATGAAGGTGGGGGCAAACCACTCGGCCGGGCTGAACCAGCCATAGGGCCGATGATGCAGTGCATCGTCGCTGATCGTTACTTGCGACCCCTGCCCGCTGCCACCGATGCGGCTGCGGCTATAGCCGTTCATCGAGCGATAGATAGCAACGGTTTCACACATGCCCGCCTCGATCACGCCTATCGCAATGCCGACCAGCGCTTCGGTGCTGGAGCCACCGCCGTCTACATCCATATAAAAGTTTGGTCGAATACCCAGGTCGCCGGCGATCAGTGTGGAGGGTGTGGAGTCGGCCATTGAATACGACAGCATGCCGTCGACATCGGCGCTGGTCAGCCCGGCGTCTATGATGGCGTGTCGAATCGCGGTGACGGCCATCGCCCGTGTGGTCTGGTTGCCGCCACGGGTGTAGCTGGTTTCACCCACGCCGACCACCGCATAGCGATCGCGCAGGTGCCGACTGAAGGGGGCTGAGTCGTCTGTCTGATTCAAGGAGCGCCTCGTTTGCTGATCCGTCGAACAATTAGTCAGGCTGTGCAGCAAGGTGATCGTCAAGCCAGGTGGTTCGCATCTGAGGCACCGAATTCAACAGCAGTTCGGTATACGGATGAAACGGCGGTGACATTACCTGGCTTGCGATGCCACTTTGCACAACCCTGCCCTCACGCATCACGGAGATGGTGTCTGCGACCTCGGCGATCACCGATAAATCGTGTGAGATAAAGAGGTAGCCGACGTTAAGTTTCTGTTGTAAATCTTTCAACAGCTTTAATACGGCCTTCGCGACCACTGTATCAAGCGCGGAGGTGATCTCGTCGCAGATGATTAATTTTGGTTCGGCAGCGAGTGCGCGTGCCAGATTGACCCGCTGACGCTCGCCACCAGACAACTGGCGCGGATAGCGATCGATGTAGTGCGCCGGCAACTCCACCAGACCCAGTAATTCAATTACGCGCTGGGTTGCCGATGCGGTATCCAGATCGAAGTAGAATTGCACCGGGCGGCGCAGGATCTTGCCGATTGAATGGCGCGGATTCAGCGCCACATCGGCCATTTGAAACGCAAACTGGATGTGGCGCTGGGTCTCTCGGTCGCGCAACTGCACGCTGTCGGCCAGGCGCTCGCCCAATAACTCCACCGTGCCTTCCTTGACCGACATCAGGCCGGATACCACACGTGCCAGACTGGTTTTGCCCGAACCCGACTCGCCGATCACGCCCAGTGTGCGGCCGGCTTCCACCTCGATGCTGACATCGCGCAAGGCCAGATGTTGATGGCGGCGACCGTAACCGGCGGTAACATTCTGCACGCGCAATAGCGGCGCATCGACATTTTCGTCTGCGGTGATTGTGCGGGGTGCCGGCAGCTCTTCGGGCATAACGTGTGCGGCGGCAATCAGGGCTTTGGTATAGGCGTGCTGCGGTGACTCGATAATCTGTTGCACCGGGCCCGATTCCACTACGATGCCATCCTTCAGCACCAGCACGTCGTCCGCCACCTGGGCGACGACGGCCAGATCGTGGCTGACGTAGATTGCCGAGGTGTGTTTGTCGCGTATCAGTTTTCGAAAGGACTTCAGCACTTCGATTTGCGTGGTGACATCAAGGGCGGTGGTGGGCTCGTCGAGAATCAGCAATGCCGGGTCACACATCATCGCCATCGCCGCCATCAGTCGCTGCAGCTGACCGCCGCTGACCTGGTGCGGGTAGCGCGTACCAATGTGCTGATGATCGGGCAGATCGAGTTCGGCGTAGAGTGATTCGGCTTTTTGCAGCGCTTGTCCCTTTGATAGTCCGGCGCTCGTCACGGCCGTTTCGATCACCTGGCGATTGATGGTCAGCGCGCCATTAAACGCCGCCGCTGCACTTTGTGCGATGTAGGCCACTTCGCGGCCGCGCAGCAATCGCCGCTCGGCATAGGGCAAATCCAGGATGTTGCGATCGTTTAGTATCACTTCTCCACTGACAACCTGACAGCCTGCTCGCGTATAGCCCAGGCACGCCAGTGCGATAGTGGTTTTGCCAGAACCGGATTCGCCAATCAGCGCCGTGACCCGGCCGGCACGAATAGTAAACGAGATGTCCGATACAATCGGCGACAGCCCGCGGCGTCGATCGCGCGCGCTGACGCCAAGACCGCGAACCGACAAGACCGTGTTGTGCGAATCGTCTGTCACAATTCCTCGGGCAGTGCGGCGTCAGTTGTTTTCAGATACCAGTCGACCAGCAGATTGACCGACAAGGTCACGATCGCAATGCACAAAGCGGGATACAACGGTGTGTAGGTTTCGTACAGCAGGCCCTGCATGTTTTCCTTGACCATCACACCCAGATCCGCGTGTGGTGGCTGCACGCCCAGGCCCAGAAAGCTTAGTGCCGAGATAAACAAAATCGCATAGGTGAAGCGGATGCCGAATTCGGCCGCGAGCGGCGCCAGCGCGTTTGGCAACAGCTCGTGCCACATGATCCAGCTGAGTTTTTCGCCGCGCACGCGTGCAGCTTCAATGTAGTCCTGCACCACGATATCCATACCCAGTGCACGGGCGACACGAAACACGCGGGTCGCATCGATCAGTGCGATGGTGACGATCAACACCGGTATCGTCGAGCCCAGTGCCGAGATCACGATCAGTGCGACCATGATCGCTGGAAACGAAATCAGCACATCGACGATGCGACTGATGATGGTGTCAAAGAGTCCGCGCCGAGCGGCCGCCAGAAAACCGAAACCGCAGCCGATGACGAAGGCGAGCAGTGCGATTGCCAGCGCCACGCTCAAGGTGACTCTGGCCCCATAGAGCAGGCGCGAGAACACATCGCGACCGAGAAAGTCGCTGCCGAGCCAGAGTTCATCCGTTGGCAGCGCAAAGCTCTCGTCTGTCAGGATCGCCGCCTCAGGATGGGGTGCGACCCACGGTGCGAAGATCACAACCAGCACGAACGACAGCAGAACCAGAAAGGCGAGCGCCGCCGTGATGGTGACTTGCGATAGCAGATCGCGAAAGCTGCCTGGGCGTATGGTGTCTTCTGTCATCATCGCGGATAGCGCAAGCGAGGATTGGCCAGAATCGCCACCACATCGGCGATCAGGTTCAACACCACATAGACGGCGCAGAACAGCAATGCACAAATCTGCACCAGCGGGATATCGCGCGTGCTGACGGATTCGACCATCAAGCGACCCAGCCCGGCAAAATTAAACAGTGTTTCGACCACTACAATACCGGAGATCAGGTAGGCCAGATTCAGTACGACCACATTGGCGATAGGTGCCAGCGCATTCGGCAGCGCGTGCACCATCAGCAAGCGTGCGCGCGGCACACCCTTGAGGATGGCCATTTCAGTGGCCGGCGAACTGAGTACATTGATTACCGCCGTGCGCGTCATGCGAATCATGTGCGCGAGCACCGTGCACACTAATACTGTAACCGGCAATACCATCTGCCGCAGCACGGTGAGGAAATCCTGATCCGGGCGCAGATTGGCGATCGCCGGCAACCAGCCCAGTTTGACTGAAAAGAGGCTGACCAGAATGATCGCGACGAGAAAATCCGGCAGTGAAATCAGGCTGAGCGACACACTGGATATTGCACGATCGAGCAGGCTGCCGGGCTTCAGTGCGCACAACAACCCCAGGCCGATCGCCAGCGGCACTGCGACCAGTGCAGTAGCGCCTGCCAACATCAATGTGTTGCGCACGCGTTCGGACAACAAATCCGAAATATCGGCACCACTGACCATGGAGGTGCCCAGGTTGCCGGACAGCACCGTGCCCAGCCAGTTGAAATAACGACTGACCAGCGGTTGATCCAGACCCAGTCGCTCGCGCACATTGGCGATCAGTTCCGGTGTCGCACCCTGCCCCAGAATCGCCTGCGCCACATCACCCGGCAGAATTTCGGTGCCGGCGAAGATCAAGGCAGACACGATAACGAGAATCAGCACACCCAATAGCAGACGCTTTGTGATCAGCACCAGCAGCGTCATGTCGGCTGTCCGGATATCAGGTCACCGTAGCACGCCGTGCACTCGGGTGATGAACGGAATATGGGTGCCGACAGGCAATGCCAGGCGGACCCGAGCGGGCCCGCCATCACAGTAAATGACACTCAGCCGATTAGCTGTCGATCCACACGGTGCGGGCAAACTGGTAGAAGCCCAGAGGTCCGGACGGGTGCGAACCGATGCCCTGCACGTTTTTAGCCTTGGCATCCAGAATATCGCGAAACGCCAGCGTCACGTGCCCGCCATCGTCCTGCAGAATCTGCTGCATCTCGCAGTACATTGCCTTGCGCTGATCGAAATCGACGGTCGAGCGGGCCGCGAGCAACAGCTTGTCGAATCGATCATCGGCAAACTTGGTTTCATTCCAGTCGCTGTCGCCCTTGAAGGCGATCGAGAACATCAGATCCGGCACCGGGCGCATATCCCAACCGGATGCGACCATCGGTTTTTGAATCCACACGGCCGACCAGTAGGTGTCGGCAGGCGGGTTGATCAGATTCAGGTTGATACCGGCAGCAGCGGCCGACTGCTGTACCACCTGGCAGGCCGCCAGTGCGCCGGCACCGGGTACGTCGGAGCCGTAGAAGTCGATCGGCGTGTTTTCCAGACTAGCCTTTTTGATATGAAAGCGCGCTTTGTCCGGGTCGTAGCTTCGCTGTTCGATATCGGCGCAGAAGTACGGATCGGTGGGTGAGATCGGGTGATCGTTGCCAACGCTGCCATAGCCCTTGAAAACATTCTTGACGATCTGCTCGCGATTGACGGCGTATTTCATCGCCAGGCGAAAATCTTCATTGTTGGTCGGCTCGCGATCCATCATCATCGCCAGATTAACGAACGCACCGCTTGGGCTGCGGATCAGGTCAACCTTGCTGTTGCGCTCAACCAGTTTCACCGCCTTGGGATCGAGTTCGAGCATCACGTTGATATCACCCGAGAGCAGTGCGTTGACACGCGCAGTGATATCACCGATGCCGATCACTTCCAGCTCATCGACCCACGGGCCGTCCGAGCCCCAGTAGTTATCGTTGCGCTCGAACAGATACCGCGAACCGGCCTTCCACTCCTTGACCTTGAAAGGTCCGGTACCGACGGTAGTGTTGACGAAATCCTCGTAGCCGTTTTGCGAAATCTGCACGCGTGTATCGGACAGTACAATCGGAAAGTCTGCATTGGGTGCGGTGAGCTTGAAACGCACCACGTGATCGCCGTCCTTTTTCATCTCGGCGATCTGGCTCATGTAGCCCTTGGCCGGGGATTCCGTACCCTCGCGGGTGTGGCGTGAGCAGGAGTAAATCACGTCGTCGGCGGTGAACGGTTTGCCGTCGTGCCACTCGACGTCGGTGCGCAATTTGAAAATCCATTCGCTGGCATCAGCGCCTACTTCCCATGACTCGGCAAGCCATGGCACGGGTTTTAAGTCCGGGCCGCGATTGACCAGACTGTCGTAGACCGAGTAGCCCATCAGGATATTGGCAGTGGAAAAATAACTGGTGGGGTCGAGCGAATCCTTGGCTTGCGCGGCCTCAACTCCCAGCGTGATCTTGCCGCCCTTTTTGGGTGTGGCCGCCCGCGCGGGCGCCGATAACATCGACGTTATCCCCGCAGCGCCAATACCCAGCGCGCCCATGTAACCGACAAACTGGCGCCGGCTGATCTTGTTCTGATGCAATGCTTCGAGCAGTTCGTCCGGTGTAGCCATAGCGTATTTTCCTCCGGGATTACGTGGCAGTTTGTCAACAGAGACAAAACCATTCTGGATGACACGGCGCGCCAACGCAAGAAATCCCGCCAACCGCGATGCGCACTCGTCAATGACTTTGAAAGGCCCGCGTAATCCGCTAGCATGCGCCAATTGGCGCACTATTCACCCGCGCATTCGGCACACCAACACAGCACGGAGACAGCGCTCATGACCGATGCGAACGCCATCGCCCGCCATTTGGTCGATCTGGCACGCTACCCGATCGACGACATCAGCACCGGCACGGGCCGCGCCTTTGCCGATCAGAGCCGCCAGGAGTATCTGGATACCGGGCTTTGCATGCTGCCGGGCTTCATCAGGCCCGACGCAATGACGCCACTGGCCGCCGAGGCCGAGGCGATGCGCAATGATGCGTATTTTTGCAAGAGTAGCCACAACGCCTATCTAAACGTTGCCGATCCAGACGCCGACGACGAGGCGGTCAATATTCAGGAGCAGACGTTTGTCGGCTCAGTGCCCTATGACAAGATCGAACGCAGCAGCCAGCTCAATCAGTTGTATCTGTGGGACCCGCTAAAAGACTTCATCGGGCACGTGCTCGGCAAGCAATCCTTCTATCGTTTTGCCGATCCATTCGGCGCCTGCTCCATTAACGTGTTCGTCGACGGTGGCGAGCACGGCTGGCACTTTGATGAATCCGAATACACTGTCACCCTGATGCTGCAAAAACCGGCTCAGGGTGGTGCATTTGAGTACGTGCCGCGCATTCGTGGTCTCGACGATGAAAAAACACGCGTCGCGAGTATCCTGAAGGGCGAGCGGCGTGACGTTGTCGAGTTGCCGTTCACAGCTGGCACTTTGTTGATATTCGGCGGCCGGCAAACCCTGCACCGAGTCACCCGAGTCAGCGGTGAGCGCGCACGCCTGGTGCCGGTATTGTGTTACAGCGAGGTGCCGGATGTGGTCAACAGCGAATCGGTGCGCAAATTGTTTTGGGGGCGAAGCGGCCCGCAGGACGCCACCGCAGCGAGCCAACGCTGATGCAACTGTCTAAACAACAGATTGAAGATTACCAGCGCGACGGCGCCATCTGCCTGCGTGGGATATTCGACACGCACTGGCTGGAATCACTTGCTGCAGGAGTAGAAAAGAACTTCCGTGACCCCGGCCCCTATAATACGGTCTACACCGACAAGGATAACCCGGGCGGCTTTTACGATGATTACTGTAACTGGCAACGCATCGACGAGTACCGTGAATACATCTCCAGTTCGCCTGCTGCGGCCGTTGCAGGACAGCTGATGCAATCGAACAGTGCGCGGATCTATCACGAGCACGTGCTGGTCAAGGAGCCAGGGACACGCGAATCAACACCGTGGCACCACGATCTGCCCTATTATGGAGTGGATGGCGATCAGTTGTGCTCAATCTGGATGCCGCTGGATGTCGTGCCATGGTCGGTTTGCCCGGAGTTCGTACTCGGCTCACACGCCAGTGGTAAAATGTATTACCCGAGACTTTTCCTCACCAGTGAAAACTATGCCGAAGGTATCGATGGGTTCGAATCACTTCCCGACATCGAAGCTCAGCGCGATAGCTTGCGAATAGAATCCTGGGATCTTGAGCCGGGTGATTGCATCGCGTTTCATATGCGCACACTACACGGCGCACCGCCTACCGAAGGCTTGAAAACACGCCGGCGCGGTTTTTCCACCCGCTGGCTCGGCGATGACGCGCGCTTCGCCGAACGCGCCTGGAAGACCTCGCCACCGTTTCCGGACGTCAAACTGAACCCAGGTGACGCGATGCAGCACGAGAGTTTTCCGGTGGTGTGGCAGCAGTAGTTGGAAGCAGTAGTTGGAAACCTCTAATACAGACCGGGTTTCTCATCGCTAAGCTGTATGCCAACACCATTAATCACGCGGACAAAATAGCTGAACATCGCCACGACCTGTACCACCTCCAGCACTTCACCATCTGACCAGCCTGCCTTGCGCATCGCTGCCACGTCATCGCGTGTGATCGTCTCCGGCTGCAGGCACAGTTTTTTCGCGTAACGCAGCGCAGCCACTTCCTGCGTCGTACCACAGGCGGTGAGGTTGTCATCTCGCAGCGCCTGCATTATTGCCGCAGTGTCTTGCTGATCACCGTTCAAATGCGCAAAGTTGTGGCCGTGATGCGTCTCGGCATAGGTGCATCCGGTCAGTATCGCGACATAGGTGCCGAGCAGTTCGGAAAACCGCTTGGGCAGCGTGTTGTCGTCTCGATGCATGGCGGCAAGATACAGAGCATCTGCCGCTAAAATCGTGTGCGGTCGCAGACTGAAGCCCTGGTACAGATTATCGAGCTGGCCACTCTTGCCCCGCACGCGATCATAGATGGCGGCAAGCGTTTCATCCGCAGCCGATTCTTCGACCGTATCGATCCAGCACACTGAATCTCGCATGGGTTTCTCCGTTGACTGAGGTAGACTGTCGGCTGAACGGTTGCAACTGCTACGACGAAGCCAAATGTCCAGTGTAATGGCCAATCCCGGTGCCGACAATCTGCTGATCAATTGTCTCAAGGTAAAGCCAGGCGACGAATTTCTGCTGGTGCTCGAGCCGGATCAAAGTCTCTATGAAAACGAAGTAGGCGCGATCATCGAAAATCGTTGCCGGGCACTCGGCGCCAGCGTCACGATCTTTCGCGAGCCGCTGATTCAGCACGCCAGTGAGTTTCCGCAAGCACTGGCCAATCGCATGCATCGGGCTGATCACACGCTTTTTCTCAGCCGTCTCGGCGACTACGTTCGTTTCTTGCAATTGCCCGGCAACGGCACACGTACCACCAGTTACACCTACACGGCTGCGCAACTGGCCTCGCCGTTTGCCTCCATGCCTCATGCCCTGATGGCAACACTGCGCGACAAGCTTGAAAGTGAATTGCTGCAAGCAATGCAATGGCGCATCACCTGCCCGCTCGGCACCGACATCAGCGGCACCTTCTGTTGGCCAAGTCTTAACGGTGGCGATGACGATGAGCTGCACGTCGCCTTGTTTCCGGTATCGACATTCAAGCCAGTGCCAGGCGATACCGCGAGCGGCACTGTCGCGTTGTCGCGCTGGCTGATGCCCGGCGGATCACCCAAACTCGAATCGCCCGGTATCTCGTTTGATGGCGTTGTGCATTGCGAGGTTGCCGAAGGCGAGATACAGCGCTTCCACGGCGAAGCGGCCAGTGCTGTCGAGCAACACTACGATCGCATCGCCAACACGCTCGGCATCAATCGAAATCGCGTGCACTCATGGCATCTGGGTATCAACCCGCAAACATTGTTTCCAGTGCCTGTAGAACAGGATTTTGATCGCTGGTGCGCCACCTCGTTCGGCAGTCCGCGCTATCTGCATTTTCATACCTGCGGCGATGAGCCGCCCGGAGAAGCCGCGTGGTCACTGTTCAATTGTGACGTCACGATCGATTCAGAAACCTATTGGCGCCACGGCGAATTCGTCTGGCTGCAGCGTCGTGATAATCGCGAATTGATCGATGAACACACCGACGCCGCTCCGCTATTGGTGCCAAGTCAGCCGATCGGAATTTAAGCGTGCCGGCAACCGCAGAGAAATCACTGGTACATGCGCCTTGCGGCTTATGGCCCCTACAAAACATCGGCAACATGATTTTTGCAGGGTGGATTAGCCAAAGCGCATTCATCACAGCGGCAATCACTAACTCCCATGCCGAATACTGAACTCCTGATCGCATTTGCGCTGGCAACGGCGGTATTCGCCTATATGCCGGGGCCATCAACGCTGTACGCGGCGGCGCAAACAATCGCGCGCGGCCGCAGGGGTGGTCTGTTGGCTGCCGCTGGAATTCATGTGGGCGGGTATGTGCACGTACTGGCAGCAGCCTCAGGCCTGGCGTTTCTTTTTACTATCTACCCACTGCTATACACCGCGCTGAAAATTGCCGGTGCGCTCTATCTTGTCTGGCTGGGGGTGAAAATGTTCACAAGCCCTGCAAACCTGATCCATCCCGAACTCAGCCCAATCGCTGACCAATCCCACCGGCGCGCTTTTCACCAAAGCGCACTGGTAGAAATACTAAACCCGAAAACCGCATTGTTCTATGTGGCGTTCTTGCCGCAATTTACCGACCCCGCCGCTGCACTGCCAATCTGGGCGCAATTGCTGGCACTGGGTACGATCGTGAATCTGGCTTTTTCAAGCGCTGACTTGATCTGTGTCTGGCTGGCGGAAAAAGTGAGCCAATTTATTAATACATCACCTGGCGCTAATCGGTTGGCCAATCGTATCGGCGGCGGCGTACTCATCGGCCTCGGATTGGGCCTTGGCCTCGATCGATAGCACGCTGTCGAGGGTGCGTTCATCGGCTTTCGTGTAAGCACTTGTGTCGTAGAGCGTATTGCCGCCTCAGTCCTTCAACCTGGAAATAGTAAACTTTTGCTGTTCAACCACCACGTTGACCAGGTCCGGCATCGACAGCACCCCAGCGATACGATCCGCGTCGATCACCGGTAAATGGCGAAATCCGCGTTCGATCATCACGGCCATACATTGTTCCAGCGTCTGGTTCGGAGTGACGGACACGATGTCGTTGGACATTATTTCGCCGACGGTTGTCGTCTCGGGCGCCCAATTTTTCTTCAATGCGTTGCGTGTGATATCGCGTTCGGACAACACGCCAATGAGCGCGTCGTTCTCGACTACCATCAGCGCCCCAATGTTTTTCTCGGATAGCAACACCAGTGCTTCGTACACGCTGGCCTGAGCGTTGATCGACCACACCGTATTGCCTTTAATCTCCAGCAGATCTTTGACGGTCTTAATCGTGATACAGCCGGCGACCCTTGCTCCCTGAGTCAGACCACCGGGAAACAGTCGATCCAGTTGAGATTCAACTACCGGTATTCCCCACTCCCGCTCCATTGCGCGCTTGATACTGCGTTCCAGCGGAACAATGCCTTTGTTGGCGTAGTATTCCGTGCGGACAAAATTAATGATATCCCAGTGCTTGTCAGTTAAGACCAGGCCGTCCTTTTCGGCGATCTGTTCGGCAACTGTCTCACTCCATTCTGATCGCCGCTTTAAGAAAACACCGTGTTGTCCATTCGGTGACATGTCAGGGTTGCACCCGTTCATCTTGACTCCCGTGGCCGCAATTGGGGTTGTACTTCGCAGGTCTTATTCGGGCACACCAGCGCCCGAGAGCGGTAGTGTAGGAGATTCAATACATCTATAATACTGAGTAATATTGAAACTCTATATAAGTTTTCCTTATATGAAGAAACAAACATCCAGGTCCCGTCAGGCGGATCAGCCCCCAACCAGCGCATCAGCCAAAGACGCCACCACCCGCCACCGTTTTACCTTGCGACAACTCGAAGCCTTTGTCGAAGTGGCTCGTCTGGGCAGCGCTTCAGCGGCGGCCAGCAGTCTGTCGCGAACGCAATCGGCGATCAGCATGGCGATGCAGGAGCTTGAGTCTGCGCTCGGCTGCGAGTTGTTCGAGCGTCAGGGCAAACGCCTGGTTCGCACCAAAGTGGCCGACTCGCTGTTACCCCGAGCAATCGAGATGGTAGATCGAGCCAGCGAGATAACCGAATTAGTGAGCAGCGGCGCACAACCCACCGCGCAACTCACCCTCGGCGCCTCGCGCACGGTGGGACCGTTTGTGATGCCGGATCTGCTGCGACTGTGCAGCGAACAAATTCCCGGCCTGCAAGTGAATCTCACGGTCGTCAACAGCGAAGAGTTGATCCGACGCATTCACCGCTTTGAGCTCGACTGCGCGTTTATCGAAGGCGATGTGCTGGATCCGACGCTTGAAAAGAAGGCCTGGCTGGATGACGAACTATGCGTCATCGCGCGCAGCGGCCATCCGGTCTTCAAAAGTCGAAAGCCCCTCGAACGACGCCTGGCCGATTCGGCGTGGGTGCTGCGCGAGCCGGGCTCCGGCAGCCGCGAACTATTTCTTCGTGCCATCGTGCCGCTGATTCCACAACCAGCGGTAGCACTGGAGCTGGATGACCCGGAAGCCCAAAAGCGTTGTATTCGCAACAGCGACTGGCTCAGTTGCATTAGTCGGAGAGCGATACAGGATGAACTCAGTAATGGCGAATTGTGCGAAGTGCCCGGTCTTTCCGCCGGATTGAAAAAAGCCCTGTCACGCCGATTCTGGATCGTGACCCATCGAGAGCGTTTTCAGACCGATGCGCTGCGTCAGGTGTTAGCGATTGCTATGCAGATGAAGCGGGAGAATAGTTGATGCGGTGGCAGGCTGGTGAGTTGATGCGGTGGCGAGGCGACTCAGTTGCCTTGCTTACGCTGCGGGTTTCTTATTCGTGTAGTACCAACCTGGTATCCGACGCGTGAGCGACGCGACATACTTTCCTTGCTTACGCTGCGGGCTTCCCATTCATGCAGTGCCAAACTGGTAACCCGACGCGTGAGCGAGGCGACATACTTGCCTTGCATACGCTGCGGGTGTCCCATTCGTGCAGTGCCAAACTGAAAACCCGATACGTGAGCGAGGCGGCATATTTGCCTTGCTCACGGAGCGGGCTTCCCATTCGTGCAGTGCCAAACTGGTAACCCGACGCGTGAGCGAGGCGACACACTTGCCTTGCTTACGCTGCGGGCTTCCCATTCGTGTAGTGCCAAACTCGCAACCCAACGCATGAGCGAGGCGACATTCTTTTCTTACTCACGCTGCGAGTTTCCCATTCGTGTAGTGCCAAACTGGTAACCCGACGCATGAGCGAGGCGACATACTTGCCTTGCTCACGCTGCGGGTTACCAGTTGATGCACAGCCGAACAGGTAACCCGACGCGTGAGCGAGGTGCAACACCCTCACAAGCGGCAAGCAATCAACCAGTCAAGCGCTTGCTCGATGCCGTCGACTCCCGCACCACAATCTGCGCATCAAACTGCTGATGTTCCAGTGGCTGGCCGTGATCCAGATGATTGACGATCGCGGTGGCTGCGGCCTTGCCCATTTGCACTGATGGCAGCGCTACGGTGGTCAGTCGCGGTGCGCATTCGCGCGCCCACTCGATGTCTTCAAAGCCCATAACTGACATTTGATCTGGAACGACGATGCGTTGTCGCTGTGCTTCCAGCAGCACGCCCAGAGCGAAGACATCGGCAAGACACAGACACGCGTCGGGCAACCGGCCTGTTTCAAACCAGTGTCCTGCGATTGCGGCACCGGATTGCGCGCCGATTTCCGCCTCGCGCAAGTCGATGGTGAGCTCGGGATTCGCGTCGCGCGCATCGCCCACGCCGGCGACACGCAACCCCATGCGATCGTTGTTATGCAAGGGACCGTGAATGACGGCGATATGTCTGTGGCCGAGTGATGCCAGATAGTCAATCGCGCGACTGGCAAGCCCGCGGTTGTCGTAGCCCATAGTTGGAAACCTGGCGCCTTGATCGCAGACGCTGGTGTAGAGACAGGGCACGGCGGCGCTGTGCAGCAGTGTGGCGAGACCGGGATCGTGCCGCGTACCCGAAACGATGATTGCCTCGGCACCCAGCCTCAGCACTTCGTTGCAGCGTTTAAGTTCCGTAGCGCTATCGAAGCGATGGGTGGCGATCACCAGGCTGTAGCCGGCGGCTGCCAGCTGATCTTCCAGCGCATTCATAAACACCGCAAATATCGAGTGTTCGAGCGTGGGAATCACGGCGGCGACGGTGCGCGTGCGACGGGTGGCAAGTGCCTTGGCTGCCGCGTTGGGTAGATACTGATGCTGCGATACAGCACTCATCACGCGCTCGCGTGTCGCAGCAGAGACATTGGCGGTGCCATTCAGCACCCGCGATACCGTGGCTATAGACACCCCGGCCTGCTGGGCTATCTGGCGTATTCCCGATTTGTTTGCCGTTGACGCAGTCATCGACAATCATTGTCGCACATGCGCTTGACGATCAGGACAGCTAAAGAAATAATAGGCACACAAATGTAACCGGTTACATTTTTCGCATGGATTTAGTCGAACAGACAGATCGCCCATTTCGTTCTTTGTTGAATGGGCTTGCGACGTGACATCCAAACAATCTCCAACCACAGCACCGCACCCGGCTGCTGCAGAGTACAAGCCGCGTGTGCCGCCCGCACTCGACTGGTTGTATCAGCCTGCCGACGGCGGCATGGACTCAGTGGCCCGCGCCTACCGCGGCTTCGATCGAACTCATCAGCCGCGCCTGCTGCGCCCGGCACGCCCGCTCAGGCTAGAGTTAAAGACCGCTGATCTGCTGACTCTGACCTGCATCGACGGCGCGACACGCGTGCTGCTAGTGCCGGTCAACAACACTGGTGACAGCGATTTCGCAGCGCTTGGCCTGGCGGACAACCCACAGCAAACGATCAACCTGAGCGCTCGTGGATACGCGGACCTTGCTCAGTGGTATGCCAGTCAGGGCGGCCGGCCGGATAACCGCACGGCGCTGTCAGCGGTATCGATCTTCGACACTGAAACCAAAGCCGGCGAGCGCTTCACACTGCGCGCCACGGCGGATACCGTTCTGTGGCTGCTGATTGATCCGGCACAAGTCTACGACAGCGACCGAGTGTTTGATGGCGGCATGGGTGGCGCGGTAACGATAGAGCATGTGCGCAACGGTGCTGCCGCCAGCACCCTGCCCGATCCCTTCGGCGAGGTGCGCGATGAATTCACCATTCCACGCGGCACCGCGCGCGCCTACGAGCTGAAAGCCGGCGAGACGGTGCAAATCATTGATGTCGATGGTCAACAGTGCTCCGACTTCATGGCGATGAACGCACAGGCGCTGGACGGCGGACTGGAACGCTACATCGATTCCACCGCCACGCGATCGATGATTCGCGGCGCCTACCCGATTCCGGGTCTGTTCGACAAATTCTACGATCAGGATATGCGCCCGCTGCTGAAACTGAAGCAGGATACCGTCGGCCGGCACGACACCTTCGCACTGGCGTGTACCGCGCGCGGCTACGAGGAGCGAGGCTTTTTCGGCCACCTGAACTGTTCCGACAACATCAGCCACGCTTATAAACCCTGGTCGATCGCCGCACGTTCGGCGTGGCCTGCGATCAACTTCTTTTTCAATTCTTGGATCGATCATCGCGACAACAGAATTCAGTCCGATGAGGCCTGGTCGCGGCCCGGTGACTACGTCGCGATGGAGGCGATGACCGATCTGGTCGCTGTGTCCACCGCCTGCCCGGATGATGTCGATCCGATCAACGGCTGGAACCCGACCGACATTCACGTGCGAATCTACAAGGACACGACCCCGGTGCGGCATGCGGTCGCCTACCGCAGCGAGCCCGATTCGGAGGCTATTTTGACCGAGCATTCCGCTTTTCACCCGCGCACCAGTGCGCTGACCCGGCAGTACACCGTCGCGCGCGACCTGTGGCTGCCACAATCATACGAGGGCACGCGCAACACCGAGGAGTACCACGCCTGCCGCGAGGCGGTGGCGGTTCAGGATATGTCCTCGCTGCGCAAATTCGATGTACTGGGCCCGGACGCCGAGGCACTGCTGCAAACGGCTCTGACCCGAAATATCACCAAACTTAGCGTCAACCGCGGCATCTATGCCCTGATCTGCGATGACACCGGTTCCGTCATCGACGATGGCACGCTGTTTCGGCTCGGCCACGATACCTTTCGCTGGTGCTGTGGCTCGGACGACAGCGGCCTGCAACTAAAACAACTGGCTGAAGCTGCTGGTTTGAACGCCTGGATTAAATCGCTGTACTCTGCCCTGCCCAACCTCGCCGTTCAGGGCCCAAAGAGCCGCGAGCTGATGCAGCGCATTGCCTTCACGCAGCCCACTGCTACCGCCGTGGAACAGCTGCGCTGGTTCGGCTCGACCGTGGCACGTTTACATGATCGCGACGGCGAGCCCTTTCAGCTTACCCGCACCGGCTACACCGGTGAACTGGGCTACGAGATCTTCTGCCACCCGGACTCGGCACTGCCGATCTGGGATGCACTGATGAGCCACGGCGAAGACCTTGGCGTCACGCCAATGGGGCTCGACGCACTGGAGACAATCCGCATCGAGGCCGGACTGATGGCGGCCGGTGCCGAGTTCGGGCCCGATGTCGATGTCTTTGAATCAGGCCTGGGCTTTGCCGTCGATCTGCAAAAGCCCGATTTTGTCGGCAAGGCGGCTCTTGAACGCAACCAGCAGAATCCACGGCGAGTATTGAAAGGCCTGCGTTTTAACAGTCACGAGGCGCCCATTCACGGCGACCCGGTGATGATCGGACGCCGCCAGATTGGCGTGATCACCAGTGCCACCGTATCGCCGGCACTGGATTGTGCGATCGCGATGGCACGCCTGGCGGTGGAACACGCCGACACTGACACCGCCCTTGAAGTAGGCAAACTGGATGGTCATGGCAAACGCCTGCAGGCAGTCTGTTGCGACATCCCCTTCATCGACCCGACCCGCAGCCGCGCGAGAGCCTGACCCTATGACGCAAGCCAGCCTGGCTACCCACTCGACGGCAAGTCCTGCCACCCACGGCGAACCGGTGGTACAGGTTCGCGATGTCTGGAAGATATTCGGCAACCGCGCCAATCAGGCACTGGAGGCTATCCGTCGCGATGATTTGAGTAAAGCCGAGGTGCTGGAAAAGTTCGAGGCCGTGGTGGGCGTGCGCGAGGTCTCGTTCGATGTTCACGAGTCAGAGATTTTTTGCATCATGGGCTTGTCGGGCTCGGGCAAGTCAACTCTGGTGCGGCACATCAACCGCCTGATCGAACCGACCCACGGCGAGATTCGCGTCGGCGGTGTCGATGTGGGCAAACTCAGCGCCAAGGAGCTGCGATTGCTGCGCGCCGATCGCATCGGCATGGTGTTTCAAAACATGGCACTGCTGCCGCATCGCACCGTCCGGGATAACATCGCATTCGCGCTTGAGCTGCGCAATATCGATGCATTCACGCGTATGCAGGTTGCAGACAAAGTGATCGATACGGTCAGTCTGCAGGGCTACGGTGATCGCATGCCATCGGAGTTGTCAGGCGGTATGCAACAGCGCGTGGGCCTGGCCAGAGCACTCGCCGCCGACCCTGAAATTCTCTTAATGGACGAGCCCTTCTCTGCACTCGATCCACTGATTCGGCGCGGCTTGCAGGATGAGTTTCTGGAGTTATCGAAGGTGATGGGCAAAACCACCTTGTTTATCACCCATGATCTCGATGAGGCGATCCGCATGGGCACGCGAATCGCGATCATGAAGGATGGCGTCATCGTGCAAATCGGCACTCCGGAAGACATCGTCACCGCGCCGGCGGACGATTACGTCGCAGACTTCGTGCAGGGAATCTCGCGGTTAAAGCTGGTCTTCGCCCATACCGTCATGCAACCGGTTGATGCCTATGTAGGACAAGGCGGCTCTGTTGCGGGTGCCGAACACTGGCCTCAAGCTCACCCCGAGGCAGATCTCGATCACTTGATCAGTCTGGCCGTGAATAAAGAACAGCCGGTGGCGATCAAGCAGGATGGCAATCTCGTCGGTATCGTGACCAAAGATGCCCTGCTGCACGGCATTCAGGGAGAAAGCGCATGAGCTCGTCATCAGAAACCCCCGGCGCGAACGCCGCAGCCGGTGAATCCCTGACAGACATTGCGGCAGCACAAAAGCAGGCACAGGAATCTGGCTCCGCCGATCGCGAGATCAAAAAGGCTTTTGAGCAGTTTGCTGAAAAAAATCCGGACTACTACGCCGACAACTTTCTGAAGATTCAGCAGAACAAACTGCCGTTCCTGCACATGAACTTTGCCGCGATGCTGGGCGGTTTTGTCTGGGCGGCCTTGCGTGGCAACTGGCTGATGTTCTGGATTGGCTTCTTCTTTGACATGATGGCCGCCGCCAATCTTGGCCTGGTGTACCGCTATTCGGTTGCAAAAGCGGCAGCCATCGAGGCAGACAAAGCCTATCTGATCGAACGCTTTACTAACTGGACCGGCAACCATCTGATCGCAGCGATCGCGATATTTATCGTCGGCCGACTGATACTGGGCTGGATGGCCAATCGCCGCTACTACAAACAATACAGCGCCTGGCGTATCGACTCGTCGGTCAACTCCGGCGTCAGTGCAAAGCGCTGGCTGACTGCCGGCCTGATCGTCGCGCTGGTCGCGCCGCTGACCTTGTATCGTTCAACGCAGGAGGCGCCGGAGCAACGCTATTGCATCAAACAGGTTCGCGCGTTGCAGGATGGGAAACCTGTGACTTTCAAAGACCGGTTCGACTGCGCCACTATTTCCGAAGTGCCCACTTTCACCTGGCTCAAACGCCCCGATCAACTGTCATTCGTGCGCAACGACGATGGCACGAGAACCGCGCAGTGGACGCCCTCTACCGCCAAGCGACCAGTCAATGTGAATGTCTGGCTATCGGAAAAAATTGATCAAAGCATCGACTATGCAAAGGCCTACTACGGCCATGTATTCGACGGCATAACCAAGTTCTTGCGCACCTTACTGAACGCCATCGAAGCAATATTCGTTGGCACGCCGTGGCCGGTAACTGCGGCCATGTTTCTGCTTATCTCCTACCATTTTGCCGGGCCAAAAGTCACCGTGTTTACGGCGGCGACATTAACGTATCTGGGCTACTTTGGTTTTTGGCAGACGGCCATGAGCACGGTGTCGATCGTCATCGCATCGACTATTATCTGCATCGTGGTGGGCTTACCACTAGGGGTATGGGTCGGCAAATCGAGGCGTGGATCTGCGATAGTTACCCCCATTCTCGATGTGATGCAGACCATCCCATCCTTTGTTTACCTGTTACCGGCAGTAGCCTTTTTCTCGATAGGCAAGCCACCGGGAATTCTTGCGACGGTTATTTTTGCCATGCCACCGATGGTGCGACTGACGGCGCTGGGTATCAAACAGGTACCGGAATCAACCAAAGAGGCGGCACTGGCATTTGGCGCGAGTCCGAGACAGCTGCTGACGCGGGTCGAACTGCCACTGGCGACGCCATCAATTATGGCCGGTGTCAACCAGGTGGTCATGATGAGTCTTTCGATGGCTGTGATCGCAGCCATCATTGGAGCCGGCGGGCTTGGATTTATAGTGGTAGATGCGCTCGGCCAGAGTCAGGTCGGACGCGGCATGCTTGCCGGAATAGCGATCGCACTGATAGCCATGGTGATCGATCGCATTGTGCAACGAGCGAATCGCAGCGAAAAGTAACCACCATCCGGTGGCACTTTGCGGTGCGTGAGTGTTTTGTTAATTCTTAAACGAGGAACCATGATGTTGAAAAAGAGTGTTTTAGCTGCAGCGCTTGTACTGTCTACCAGTGCAGTTCACGCGCAGGAAAAAGTCGCGATCTCTGATCTCTCCTGGACAGGTGCCAAGGCCATCGGTCACGTGCTTGCCGCGGTAATCAACGGCCCGCTGGGTTCAGAAGCCGAAGTGATCGACGGCATGTCACAGCAGGCGATTATCGCTGAGGGCATGGACAAGGGCGATGGCTCGGTCGACGTCTACACCGATATGTGGATGCCCAACCAGCAGGCCATCTGGGACAAGTACATCGACGGCGCAAAGTCAGTTGCAGCCAACGAGCCCTATCAGGGCACACAGATGATGTACGTACCGGCCTACATGGCTGAAAAAGGTGTCAAAACGTTTGAAGATCTGGCAAAGCCTGAAGTGGCCGCTATGTTCGACAAAGACGGCAACGGTAAAGGTGAATACTGGGCCGGCGCTGCCGACTGGAAATCCACCAAAATGTGGCAGGTCAAGTTCAAGAGCTACGAACTGAACGATCTGTGGGAGCCTGAGATCGTGCCGCAGGATACATTCCTCGCCCAACTCAAAGGTGCGATCGCGGGTGAAGATCCGATCCTGTTCTACTACTGGACACCGGAGTGGGTACACGCCGCCTATGATCTGTCACCCGTAACCGGTGAAGCGCCGCGCACTGAGGGCTGTGAAAACCTGGCACTCGATCAGGAAGACTGGCTGGAAGTATCCACTTTCAACTGCGAGAACAAAGACGCTTCTATCTACGTTGCCTACTCCAAGTCTCTCGAGCAGCGCAATCCGGCAGCGGCGAAATTCCTGTCACAGGTCAAGCTTGATCCCGCAGTGGTCAATGGCTGGATTCTGAAGATCGGCCGCGACAAGGAAGATCCGCAGGATGTAGCGGAAGCCTGGGTTGAAGAGAACATGGACACCGTGAACGGCTGGATTAACTAATTACAGGTTAATCGATCCCTGCCCGCCGACTGTCGTCGGCGGGTTTTTTTTTGGCTATTGTTTTGCGGGCCATCTGGCTGTTGGGCGCGTGGTGCTGTTTGTGACACTGTGGTAGGTGCGCTTTGGCTTACCTCCCCTACGAGAATGGTGCAGACATCTTGGGTGCGTAAGCTGCCAGGCGCCAATCCAGTCAGTGCACAGTGAAAACGCCACTGATGCCAAACACGCCCACCATCACTAAACTCAGTGCCCAGACAATATCCAGATTGAACCAGGTGCGCGACAAAAACTTCAAGCCCAACCAAAAGTAGATCGCGACCGCCAGCACACCGCCGGCAAGCGTCATGGCAACCGTGTGTACAAACGCCACCAGCAAAGCGTTCAACACGTTGCCCTGCATCAGCGACTGCGCCGCCTGATGCCCGGTATCCAGTTCTTCGCTGCCGCAAATACCCAGATAGATTGGCACCAGCATCAACCCCGCACCATGTGCCATGGCGGCCAGAAACGACCACAACGCCAGCCGCGCCGGATGTACTCGGGCCAGGAACCTCGGGTGGCGGCGATAGATCAGCAGAAACACGCCCGTGCTGATCACTAGCACACCCGCCCCTATCCGAAGCTCTCGCTCCCATAGATACAGCGATGTCATCATTGAAAATGGTAGCAGGATCAAAAGCATCGCTGCGAGGTGACCGGCGGCGAGCAGGGCCAGCGCCCACAGGATGCTGCGTCGCCTGCCCTGCATCAGACCGGCTGATACGGCCAGTGGCCAGCCCATACCCGGGTTTATGCCATGATAGATGCCGGAAAAAATAACGGCCCACCACAGGGCCGTTATTGACATGGCAGGTTCTGTCACCTGCTAGACGTTGGGATAGCAGAAGCTGTCAGTTGAACAGTCGCCACCTTCCAGGCGTATCTGGTGGCTGCGATAGCCCTTCGGAAAATCGATGTAGAAGTCTTTATCGAGCTCCAGGCCACCATTCGCGCCGACCCGTGCCATCACCATCTGGCCACCCTCATCGTTCGGATAGAACTGATCGTCCCACGTGGAGTACAGTGAATTGGTCCAGTACACGCGTTGACCATCTCGGCTGATTTCCACCATCTGCGGGCCGAACGCGAAGTCTTTGCCGTTCGGGTGTTTGGTGTCTTTTACGATGCCGCCGACCTCGACCTTGCCGACCAGTGTCGGATTCATCGGATCGGATACATCGTATTGATGCATCTCGCCGGTGCCCCAGCAAGCGACGTACAGATACTTGTCATCGAGACTCAGATCAATATCGGTGACCAGTGGAGGTACGGCAGAAAAGCCTTTCAGCAAATCAGGTAGATCGTCGGGATCAGCCGGCTGCGGATCGATGGTGATCGTTTTCTTTGCCTGCCATGTTCCATCGTCGTCGCGCCACCAGGTAAAAATGGCGCCCTGCAGATTGGTGGTGTCCACCACGACACCACAAAAGCCGTAGGATTTTTTTGGGTCATGTGCGGGGCGCACTTCCAGTGCCATCTGATGGTTTTCACCCAGATCGATGGTCTGCACGTTCTTGCGTTTGCGCAAATCCCAAAAGTGCAGCGAGTGCCCATATTTGTTGCTCAGCAGATCTTCGGCGACGATACCGCCCTCAAACTGCGGCGGCAGCCCCCATTCGGAACTGACCATGTAGTCCTGTGGCAGATTCCACCAGAAATCGTAGTGTTTGTCCTGTGGGCCTCGATCCATCTCATACTGGCCGATGATCTCAAACGTCTCGCAGTCCATGATGAAAATGCCCGGCGGGCCGTCAGTGCCGTCCTCGCCACCACCACCGAGCGTGGAGACGTAAATTCCCTCGGGGCCACAATGGATTGTGTGTGGCCGTGAATAACCGGTTTTGGCAAACAGTTCTTCCGGCTCGATGGTTTTGTGAATCTTCGCCTTGAGCGGTTCTTTCACATCAATGATGTAGATGCGAGAAGAGCGAATGCCCGGCACGATCAGATAACGGCGCTCCAGGAACGCGTGGCCGGACAGCGGTGACAACGACGATGAACAGGCATTCCAGCCAAAGTGGTGAAATTCATCGCCCTTGTTCGGCACAATCACCTGATGCACGATCTGGCCGTAGCTGGATGAATCCGGGTTCAGGTCGACCACGGCGATGCCATCTGACTGGGCACCATCTGGACTCAACATCACGGTAAAGCCGTAATTCTCCATCGGCGCCTGCATCGCGAGTTGTGCCGTCGCGTGAAAGGTCGGATCTGGCTGCATGCTCATTTTTTTCCCCCGGATTCGGTTTGTATTGTTGTCTGTCGCGCCAGAGCAGCTACTCAAGCTGCTACTCCGGCACAGGGCCTCGAACCGCAGGCCGTCTCAAATAATACTTTTGCTGGCAGATCGAAACAGGCTATATTTGCCATTGATAAGATCGAAATTAGCGGTTTCCAGCTATGAAAATCGACAATACCGATATAAAAATACTAGAGGTGCTGATCGAAGATGGCAGAGCCAGTGTCGAATCGGTGGCCGAGGCAATTGGTTTGAGCCCAACGCCAACCCGTCGCCGCATCCGCCGCCTGGAAGAGGAGCAGATCATCACTGCGTATCGCGCCGAGATTGACCCCGAGCGGGCCGGACTTGAGATCCGGATTCATCTGCTGGTGAAACTGCAGGCACGCGATCGCCCGACGATCGATCAGTTCGAGAAGATCGTGGCAAGCACACCGGAGGTGCAATCATGCGATCTGGTCACCGGGCAGTACGACTACATACTGCTGATACATCTATCGTCCATGAAGGACTATCACCAATACCTGCGACAATTTTTGGAAAACAATGCCGGCGTCAGCAGCATCGAATCCAATGTGGTGATCGGCACGATCAAGCGAACACCGAAGTTTGCGCTAGAGGTTAAACGCTAGCGGATGACGATGTCGCGCTTCGTGTAATTCGGTTCTCGTGGGACCGCGCCAACAATAACGTCGCAACGCGCTTGCCACAGTATCCCGATGTTCTGTCGACGCCCCGAGATTGGAAGAACAAACAGCGTTGTTAGCCAGAGCCAACCTATTGATGCGTCACTGTAGCCTCACTAACCAGCGCTGACATTCGGTGCAGGCATGCCGGTGATGCGTACATTGACACAGGCCGGTTTGCCACTAGCCAGTGCACGATCCAGTGCAGCGTCAAGATCCGCCAGATCGGTTACGTACTCGCCATGCCCTCCCAGCCCGGCCACCGCCAGATCGTAGCGCGCCTCACTCAACATACAACCAGTCAGGCGATGCTCGCCGTACTCGCGCAGTTGAATCTGGTGTTCGGCATTCCAGCATTCATCGTTGCCGATTACCGTGACAAGCGGCGTGCCTTCACGCGCGGCAGTCTCGAATTCGGAAAGATGAAAGCCGCTGGTGCCGTCGCCCATCATGGCGATGACACGCGCATCAGGGCGCGCCTGACACGCCGCAATCGCATAACAGATTGACCCGCCAATAGCACCGGACGGCCCGTTGATGACGCGCGACCCGGCGGTGGTACACGCCTGCGCCCACTGACCAAACTCCCCTCCGTCGCACACCAGTACGACGTTATCGAGACGATCAATCTGACGTTGCACGGCAGCACACAACGATGCGGGCGATATTTGCCCATCGATCAAATCCGGCAAGCGCGTGTGCTCGCGCTCGGCGATCCACTCATCAACTTTTGCAAGCCAGGCGTCGCGACCCGGCGCATTACCGCCGATAGACGCTAGTGTGTCGCCCAGTGCGATGGGCGCGGCGTCGACTGAATGCAGCAGTCGCGAGCCCAGATTCTGCATCGCCATCGTGATGGCGTCGCTATCGGCATCGACCACCAGCCATTGCGTCGCTTCATTGATCGGCCCAACCTTGCCGGTACCAAGCGTAAAGTCGATCCGCTTGCCGAGGCTGACAATCAATTCTGCCTCGTATATTGCGCGCGCCAGCGCGCCAAGCGATGGATCGTTTAACCCACGCGGGCTTTCCATCGACAACACTGGCACCTTATGTTGCGTTCTTAGTGTGTGCAGCAAATCGCCCTGACGAGTCCGGTTGCAACACGGGCCGGTCAGAATCAGTGGTCTGGCAGCCGCCGCCAGATGCTGTGCAACAACAGCCGCGTGATCAGACAGATCCGGGTTCTTAGGCGCAGTCATTGCGGGTACTGTTGCCTGGGTAGTTGCTTCCAGCACATCGAACGGCAGCGCTACCTGCACTGGCCCCGGCCGGCCAGCAGTTGCAAGCGTAACCGCTCGCAACATGTCATCACCCATCGCATCGGCCGACTGGCTGCGAAAACTCGCCTTGCACAGTGGTGCGCTGATCGCAACCTGATCGAGTTCCTGGAACGCCCCTTTGCCATCGGCTGCCAACGGCGAATCACCAGACAGCAATATGACCGGACTCTCGGCAGATCGAGCACTGAACACCGCCCCTAGAGCATTGGCAAAGCCAGGTGCTGCGGTGACCAGCGCGATACCGGGCTGGCCGGTCAGTTGCGCCCAGGCATCAGCCATGAACACCGCCGCACCTTCATGGCGTGTGTGTACGATCTCTATGTTGGCATCGAGGCAGGCATCGTAGATCGGCATGATCTGATTGCCTGACAGACTGTAGATTCGGGTGACGCCGGCGGCTGACAGAGTTTGCGCCAGTAGATCGGCTCCGCGCATAAGGGTATCCGGTGTTTTGATATTGTCAGTCTATCAGATAGCGACACCGGTACTTCGCATGATTAAGGCTATACCCGCGAACCTGCCTGTTGATGAGTTTCAATTAAGTCATCCGTAGCGAAATTTTCGAATTACAAAAACGCTGCGGTTGGCGACGACTCCGTTTAGAACGCGAGTCACAGGAGCGCTTTTCTCTGCGTCCTCTGCGCTCTTTGCGGTTTGTAGCTGTTACTTGTACATTCGGCAAAAGCGCGAAACGCAGAGTGCATAGAGTGCGCAGAGAAATAACACCTACGCTCATTCCCTGAGCGGGGCTCAGGTCCCACTGAGGCTTTACGTAGGAGTGCGACGCCGTCGAGCGAACAAGCTGTGCGGGA
>CAZNIS010000058.1:11874-17412 GCA_964573105.1 uncultured Granulosicoccaceae bacterium | reverse complement strand
CGCCAGTTCCCCGGTCGGAGACCAGGTCCCACTAAACGCTATTGGCTTGGACACGGCGGAGCTACTAAAAAACTCTGCGGACACCTACTTCGCAGGCTTCTCCGATATCCACAACCGAATGATGCCATGGACTACGACGGTGCCGTTCTCGGTGGTAGCCTCAACGGCGACTTCGAGATCGCCCGGTGCCCAGGCGTCGTCTGCCACAGTGGCGACGCACAGGATGTCTGTATCCGCCTTGGCCGGATACTCCAGGCTCATGCCTTTGGGTATCCAGCGCAAGTGGCGCGGTATCGATGCCTCTGCCATAAACCCCATCGCCATCTCCAGGCCGTTGGCAATTGCGATCACATGCACGGTGCCAATGTGGTTTTGTACCGGCTTGCGTTTGCGCACCAGCACCTCGCAACGGTTGGCTTCCAGTCTTTCGACAATCGGCGACATCGAGCTGAAATAAGGCGCCTGCCGCGCGCCATACCAGGAGAACAGCCGTTTTCCAAAAGGCAGGCGCAGGGTGCGCTGGTACATCGCAAGTACTTTGTTTACACCAGTCAATATCGCGTCTCGTGTCGCCCTATGTATCGTCTTTAAGCTTAGCAGGCCGTTAACTGAAAAATCGCGTGTAGATATGCTCCTGGGCATCGGGTTCTGGCGCTTGCAGACAAAAGCCGGACTTTTCCAGCACTCGGCTGGAGGCTGGATTGTCAAATGCCACACCGCCGGTAATGGAACGAATGCCCAAGCGCTCCCCCCAGTCGACCAGTCCGTCAATCAGTTCGCTGGCGAACCCTTGTCCCCAGCTCGACTCAGCCAGCATATAGCCCAATCGCAATTCGTTTTCAGCTTGCTCAAACAACAGCACAAGCCCGAGCGGTGCACCGCTGGCCACGTCAATCACTAACAACGTTGAACCTTCGCGATCGCGCGCTTCAATCCATTGCTGCGCACGCGGCAGGTCGTACTCTCCGTGCCAGTCAGGTGGCAGTGGAGCCACCACTGCGGGGGTTAACAACTGGCGAACAAAAGACGCGAGGCTCTGTTGCTGCCAATCATCGGCCTGCAGCGAATGCCAGTCATCGATCAGCAGGCGCTTGGTGCGAAAACGATAGTCGCGCTCAGTCATAGCGATTCATCCATGATCAGTACGCCACTACTTTGCCACAGTCGCGCGGCACGATCCCAACTAACGCGCGGCGGTTATTCGTGCCAATTCCGCAATATCGGCCTGCGGCTGAGTGGAGTAGGCTTTTAGAAACACGCGCAGACCATTATCGATATATCGGGCCAGGGTAATGCGATCAGGCATGTTAGCCGGGTCGTACATTGCCTGATTACGCGGCGCAGACAGAATCAGCCCCCACAAGTCCTGTGCGGCAAGTTCTGCGTCATCGAATGTCAGTTTGCGCTGTTGTTCAAGTGTGGACAGAAACTCTATCATGCCGTTCAGCAATTTGTCAGGGCCGGCCGCCTGGTAGGCCGGGCCAATTTCGGGAAACCGCTGAACCTCTCCTATCACGAGTCGCGCCAGTGACAATAGATCCGGACGCAGTACGATCTCTGCGTACTTCCAGGCAAAGGCGTGGAGTTGCGCGACCATGCCGGATGCATCCGGCTGGTTAAATGTCTTCAGGATGTCATCACGCTGCGGTTGCAACATCGCCGAAAACAGTTGCTCCTTGGCACCGAAATACTGATACAACGTCGGCTTGGAGACACCCGCCTCGTGCGCAATCGCATCCATGCTGGCGCCTGAATAACCGGTTTCAGAAAATATTTTTAGCGCTGCATCGAGAATGCGCTTATGCTTCGTGCGCCGATTCTGCTCGCGTTTGGCAATTGCAGTCACATGGCCACCCGTGCCAGAAACTGCCGCAGCCACTGGTTGTATTGATCAGGATTTTCCAGATTGCAGACGTGCCCGGCATCGGCAATCACTTCGAACTGTACATCGGACAAGTGATCACTACGCTGGTTGCCTGCCTCGACTATCCGACAAGCGACCCCGCGAATTTCATCCGGTGGTGCGAGCCTGTCGTGCTCGCCTGTCATCATCAGCACCGGCATCGTCAAACCGGAAAAATCAAACGGGCCGGGTGGACGGGTGAAGCAGTTGATCGCATCGCGATAGGTGTGTGCCGATATTGCCGACATCGATTGCAACAATTGCTGCAGTGTATCATCGCTGGCGTTCGGGCCGCTGATGATACTCACTACATCACTGGCAAAGTCGGCGGGTGTGAGCCCTTTGTTCAGCGGTTCTTCGCGAGCCTGACGAAAGGCCTCGCGCTCGGCGACGCTCGCCTCTGACATACCGGTGCAGCCGCCGGACAACACCAGTCCTCGCACCATCTGTGGATAGCGAAGCGCGAAAGAAGTGGCGATCCATGCGCCATAAGATAACCCGCACAGTATCAGTTGCGTGGCGCCAAATGCCTCGCGGACGCGCAGGATGTCATCGCAGTAATCATCTATGCTCGACTGTACATTTCCAGGCTCGCTATCGCCATAGCCACGCAGGTCCATCGCCACGGCCTGTACGATGCCCGCTACCGATTGCAGTTGTGCATCCCAGTTTTGTTTTGAACCGCCGATGCCGTGTAAAAACAGGCACAGCAGGCCGGACGCAGTCATTGTACTGTTACAGGCAAGAGCCGGCGTGCCGGCGATTGCATGAGGCGCTAAACCCTTACCCGCCTCCCTGTTAGTCTCCAATACGACTGCGGTATTGGCCAGCGGTGAATCGTTGGTGATCAGCGCGTCGATCCCCATCTGGAAAATGGCTTTGGTACCATTTTCAATCTCCAGCGCTCTGGGTTCGGCAGCTTCAATGGTCGCGCCGCAGACGATCACACAGCCGCCCTGTTCGGCCGACTCGATGCGCAAACTACCGATATAGCGATCGGCTCCGGCGATACCTTCCAGATGAGCGTATTGCAGTGTGCGATCACTGTTGCTGTGATAAATCAGCTGCTCGCGATAGACGGTATCCTCACCGTGCACCGTGAAGGCGCGAATGGATCCGCCATTAGCGGAACGTTCAAGCTGCATGGTTGCGATCGCCGGATGCCAGGCGGCATGAAACTGCCCCGCCACCGACCAGACATGATCAGCCGATGACAGGCTGTAACCGCGAACCTCAAGTTGCCTGATCGCCACGGAATCAGCCGTCGAAAACGCCGGCATGACCGCGCCACAACGAGGTGCGCGCGGTGTCGGGATCGCCAGGTGCATCGTCGAGTTCGTCGATGTCGTACAAAGTCAGCACTGACAGATAATCCTCCATGATCTCGGAGGTGTATGGCAACATCAGTGCACCGCAACGGCTGTCACGATAAATACGTTCAAGTGGCAATGACTTTAGCATTGCCTGCCCACCGCAGGTGCGAATCGCCATGGCGGCCAGTTCCTGTGCACCTTCCATCACGTTGTACTGCGCGGCATACATCCGCATCACCTGATGTTTCGACGGAAAGCTTTGCGCCTCCATAAACACCTGCCACCACAATGCGCGAATGCCGGCCAGTCGCGAATACATCTGCCCGACCGCATGGCGCTTGGTTGCATACATGCGTCGATCCGCGGCCGGCTGACCGGGCACGGTACCGCGCAGATAGTTGACGGTAAAATCAAAGGCGGCCTGTGCCACGCCCATGTAGGTGGGCGATAGCGTTGCCATCATATGGGGCCAGTGTGGCAACGTTTTGATAAAGATGCCGCGCGGCATCATTAGGTCTTCTTCACTAACAAACACATCTTTTAGCACCAGATCTCGACTATTGGTGCCACGCATGCCCAGCGGATCCCAGTCGCCCTGCACCGACAGTCCGGGGACATCCTTGTGTACGACGAAAATCATCGTGTCTTCGTGGCGAGGCTCGGTATTCGGGAAATGCTCGGTGCAAACGATCGAGTAGTAGTCGCAGTAGCCGGCAAGGCTTGCGAATTTCTTGAAACCGTTGATTCTCCAGCCGCCGTCAACCTTCTCGCATTTGGTCTGCGCGGGTTTGGAAGTCCAGTTTTGTCCGGCTTCTGAAATCGGCTGTGAATAGATGCCCTGTTCCTTGACCGCACGACGAAACTGCCGTTCGCGCAGCGGTGCAAACTCGGCGCGCTCGGCATCAGTAAGATGTGGCATCTCGTACATGAAGCGAGACCACATCATCGACGAGTTGTGCATGTTAAACGTCAGCGCCGAGGCACCACAGTACTTGCCGATCTCAGCACCTACCATGGCATATTCGCCAAGAGTGAATCCGTGCCCGCCGTATTCTTCCGGCACGGTTAGCGTCAGCAAGCCCTCGGCGGCGAGATCCTTATAGTTATCGACCGGAAAGCTCGCCGCGTCATCGATGGCACTGGCGCGCTGCGCAAACCTTTCAGCGCCTAGTTCATTCACTCGCTGCAGAACGGCTTGCACCTCCGGCCTGATTCGCGACAGATCATAGTAGTCGGCAATATCACTCACAGTACGAGGTCTCCCTGCAGATTCCCGTTTTTAACGACGGCCACACCGTCCAGTTCTATCGTGCAATGGCGCATCGGTAAATCGAAGTGCCCTTCGGTAAAACGATCCGCATATTGGTTGGCGCCGGTCGACCAGAGAAAATTGCCGGCCCAGGCGCGAAACTCGACCGCCTGCATGTCGCGCTTGTCGTAGAGTGCGCCGGAAACCCAGCGCGCTTGAGGATTCATGCCCCAGCCGACATGTGAAAAACCATAGGCCTTCGGGTCTTCCCAGGCTTCCATGTAGTCGCGAAACAGTTCCGCATCCAACCCGTCCCCTTTTATCTCGGTGACAAAATCGTTTTCAACCGTGAAGTCGATACGACTGGCCAGATAGGTTTTGAAAGTCAGATTCATATCGCCCACGTCCATGACGATACGACCGTTGACGGTGTTGGGTCCGGGGAACGCCAGGCACAGGCCGCCGGGCCAATGCGCCACATGGCCAGGATTGGTGCCAAAGCCAGGCGTACCACCACAGGGCGCACCGCGAATATCGACCACCAGGTCAGTGCCGGCCTCTGAAGTCACACGCATCTCGGAGGCGTCTTGCAGCATCTGCACACCGAGTGCGACCTTCGGCCCCAGTTCGGCTTTGGGTTCGGTGCGTTCGAGAATTTCCGGGTGTTCGTTAGTGACAACCAGAATGCGCGCGCCGGCGGATTCAACCTCGGGCCATTCGGGCGAATGAATCATGCCCTCGACCGTGCAATCGACGATCACCTCGCACTGCTTCATCGCCTCGATCGCGGCGCGGTTGTGTTGAATGGCCAGCGAGGTACCGGTGCCCTTGACCGGAACCGGCGCGGTTTGCGGCGGTGTGGGCATGGTGATCATGCAGAACTCGGCGCCCAGATCGTAGAGCGCGAGTTCAGACAAGTGCACCAGCACCGGACGCGATTGCGTCTCCGCGACCAGTGCGACCGTGGTTCCGCGCTCGATGCCGTTCAGGGCAAACACCCGCCGAAAACAGGCCAGCCATTTCCCTTCGATTCGTTCTTGCAGCAAAGCTGCTCCTCCCGCCAGTTGGACGAG
>CAZNIS010000058.1:7155-11774 GCA_964573105.1 uncultured Granulosicoccaceae bacterium | reverse complement strand
GTCGGAGACCAGGTCCCACAGGGGCTTTTGGTCGGAGATCAGCCCCGCTGGGCGAACAAGCCATGCGCGCAGCATTTCCCGGCAGGCTTAGCCCCATAGCGAGGCTCAGTTCCTGCGGCGCCATGCAATGCAAAGGTCCCCGAGTGGCATTACCTTGGCGCCATGCGAATCGCGCCGTCGAGTCGAATGACTTCGCCATTCAACATTGGGTTGTCGACAATCTGGGTGACGAGTTTGGCGTACTCGGACGGTTGGCCGAGGCGTGACGGGAATGGCACTTGTGCGCCCAGTGAATCCTGTACGTTCTGCGGCAGGCCGCTCAGCAGTGGGGTCAGGAACAGACCCGGCGCGATGGTGCATACGCGCACGCCCTTGTCTGCCAGATCGCGCGCCATCGGCAGTGTCATGCCGACGATACCGCCTTTGGATGTGGCGTACGCCACCTGCCCGATCTGCCCATCATAGGCGGCGACCGATGCGGTGTTGATGATCACGCCGCGCTCGCCGTCGTCGCCGAGTGGCTCGCTTGCAACCATTCTCGCTGCCGCCTGGCTTGCGCAGTTAAAGCTGCCGATCAGGTTGACCCCGATGACTTTCTGAAACATCGCAGGATCGTGCGCCTCGCCGCGCGAGACGGTTTTGGCCGCCGGACCAATACCCGCACAGTTGACCAGCACGCGCGGCGCACCGACGCCGGCCTGAACTGCATCGAGCGCGGCTGTCACGCTGGCCGGATCGGCTACATCTACCCGATGGAAACTGCCGCCGAGGTCGGCCGCATGCTGCTGGCCCTGCTCCTCGTTGAGATCAAAAATCGCGACCGTCATGCCCTGCTCTGCCAGTGCAGTGGCCGATGCGGCCCCCAGGCCCGATGCTCCACCGGTGACGACAGCAACGCTGCCAGCCCATCGATTCGCTGCGCTCATGGATTCTCTTTCCTTATCTAGCTGCTGAAACAATTAACCGTGTCGCGATTGCCGCACGGTCTGAAAAGGTATTCAGGGACAATCGATCGTGCAACGATAATCACTGCTGCCGACGGTTCGAACGGGGGGATTGTACGCGTGGCGAACAGGTCACCGCCAGCGTCGGGAAGGAAAGCAAGATGGGCGTGCTCGGCTGGCTGAGAGCGGAGCTCCCTAAGACCGAGCAGTAGAAAACGGCTGGATCAGGCCACAGAGCTAACCGCTGTGGCCTGTATTACTAATCGCGGCTGCGTTAGTCCATCGGACATTCGCTGAAACTGCTGCCAGCCACGGCTTCGCAATCTTCAGCCAGCGGTGCGCGCGGAACCGGCGTGGGCTCGATCTCGGCACCCTCTGCTGCGGCGAGTTGAGGTGCCGCCTCTTCATAGCCCGGAATCTGCGACAGTGTGGGTTGCGGTACCGGCGGCAACGGCTTTTCCAGTGTCGGCGGCGGCAGGAACGGCAGATCGTCGTCTTCGGATTGCCCCTTTTGCAGGGCAACACAGCCGCTGAGCAGCGCCAGGCTCACGCTGCCGATGGTCGCCATCGCAAGCCGCGATCGACCGTTTCGAGATTGAACAGACATTCGTAAATCCCCGCAATTGCTTGTTTGTTCAATTGCTATCGGCCACAGTTGCCGGAATCCTTATCGACGAGCTGAAGCGTAGCCGGGCGATCCGTCAGAAATTGCCCAACCGACACGCAGATTTACGAATCGGGCCGGGAATCTGGCTCAATCGGGGTGATCGCAAGCTGTAAATCCAGCGCCGCAAAGGCGGGTATCTCGTCTTCGAGTTCGGCGCGGGTCAGCGGATGGCTTTGCAGCCAGTCGGCGTCGATGCGAAGCTCTAGCGCGTTGTCGGTCGCAAAAATTTTCAACGGCGGGCAAAGGCTGGCGTTGCGGGTGCGGTGCATCAGCACCGCCAGCCGCAGTATCGCCAACAGCTTTGGAAATCTCGCGGCGTCATAGTGCGCGAGCGTGTCGATGGCATTGCGCTGAATCTTGCGCCGGTGGTTGCGCACCAGGGTCGCGACCAACGCCTGATCGCCGCGTGTGAAGCCCAGCATATCGGCGTTGCGCAGCAGGTAGTCGCCGTGCTTGTGATACTGCACATGGGCGACCGACAAACCGATCTCATGCAGTTGGCAGGCCCACATCAACGCCGACAGATCACGCCGATCATTGAGTTGCCACGCCTCTGCAACGCCGGCAAAGATCTGCCCGGCTGTGCCGGAGATGCGCGCGACCTGTTCTTCATCGATCTGAAAGCGGCGCTGTAAATCGGCGATTGCCGCCTGCCTGACGCCGGCGCTGCTGCTGCCGGCGGCCAGGTCGATAATTACCCCTTCGCGCAGTGCGGTGTGAGCGACGTGCATGATGTCGATGTCGAACTCGCGAAACACGCCAAGCAACACCGCCAGCCCGCCGACGATCACCTGTTTGCGATCACCGCTGATTTGCCGAACGTCGTCAAGCAGGTCACTGCCTTCGCTCTCGATTCGCTGCCCGAGTTGTTCGAGGTTGTCGCGATGAATACCGGTATCGCCACAGCCGATTTCACTGAGCAGTACCTGCGTGGCCTTGATCGTGCCGGACGATCCGACACAGCGCTGCCAGCTGGCCGCCTGATACAAGGGCTTGATCGCCTGCATCTCCAGTTGCGCGCTTTGCACCGCGCGCTGCCACTGGCGGCCAATTTTCCGGTTGCCATCGGCAAACCACTGATTGTGGCTGCTGACGCAGCCAACGTTGATACTTTCCATCACCTGCGGCGTGCTGCCGGTGCCGAGAATCAGTTCGGTGCTGCCACCACCGATATCCACCACCAGTCGGGTCAGCTCATCGCGGGTGCCAAAGGTCACCCCTTTGAAGATCAGCCGCGCCTCTTCGCGACCGGAGATAATTTCGATCGGTACACCGAGTGCACGCTCTGCCAGCCTGCCAAACTCATCGGCATTGCGCGCGCGACGCAGCGTGTTAGTGCCGACAGCGCGTATATGCTGATCCGGCACGCCGCGCAGGCGTTGCTGAAACATCGCAAGACACGACAGCGCAGACTCGATGGTCTCGGCAGACAGATTGTTGTCCGCGTCCAGGCCGGCGCCGAGGCGCACCGGCTTGCGCAGCTTGTCGATCATCTGCAGGTGATTGTCGGTTGCACCTGCTACGGCCATATGAAAGCTGTTCGAGCCGAGATCTATCGCGGCGTAGGTGTGTTCGGCACGGATCTGTGTGGACATGACGGGTTATCCGTTCGGTTCGACAATGCGCGTGCCCGGCCGTTGCCGGACATCGCAGCGAGGATAGATCAGCGAGACGCCCGCGATGATTACCCGGCCGACAAACGCGGCGGGTTGCCGGACGTCAACCAGACGAACGACCGATCTGCTCTACACTGAAGCTCGCACAGCGTGTTTTTTCAGGGTCGAACTACCATGCCACTTCCGATCATGCCGGTACTCAAGCTGATGGCTCTGGGCAGCATCAAGATAGTGCTGCTCGGTGCCGGCGCACTGGTGATACCGGTGTTCACCCTGCGACTGGTGCTGGGCGGCAGTGGCGAGCCGATTCGCATGACCAGCGAGTGGCTGCAGCGCAATAACCGGCTCAGCGAAGAGGAATACCGGCAGCTCAACGAGCTGGTCGGCAGACTGAAGCAAGAGCCGTACAGCGCACCTGAGGCACGTAAACTATTGTTTCAGATGGTAAAGAAGTCGGCACTTGGCATATTCACCGCGAGCGGCCAATTGCTCGATGGCATGTTGTCGTTTTTCGGACTGGCCCGCAAAGGCTGAGAGCAAAAGCCTGCGCGAAGCGGTAGTCGCCTTGTTTGTCGCGCCCAGTGAACTATAACTAACAGTGCAGCCAGTGCTGCCAGTCACGGAGCGTCACCATGCGAAATTCTGTCGGCTACGATCGCCGCAGCTTCCCCCGCCAGCAACTGCAATATCCGCTCAACGTCGACCTGAAACGCTGTGGACGCACGTTCGGGCAGATCATCGATATCTCACTCG
Source organism: uncultured Granulosicoccaceae bacterium (assembly GCA_964573105.1). Lineage (GTDB taxonomy): Bacteria > Pseudomonadota > Gammaproteobacteria > Granulosicoccales > Granulosicoccaceae > CAKZSB01. The sequence continues at coordinate 7,794 of CAZNIS010000058.1, read as the reverse complement.
AAGGCATGCGCCTGCTGTGCAGCCAGCCGGTCAAACGCGGCAACGAATACGACCTGTCATTCCACATGCCGGCCGAACTCTACGGCGACGACGAAATCCAGCTCAGCGCGCAGTCCATCTGGACCTGCCCCGGCCCCCGCCGCGGCACCGTATTGTCAGGCTTCAAACTCAACGACTACTGGCAGCGCAGCAGCAACCACGTCGCATTGAGTAGCGTGATAACCGAATATCAGCAGTTTTTGAAGGCACTGTAGACTCGTTGGTGCAGCGCTAGCCTGGTAACCTGAAGTGTTTGCGAGGTGCTTCAGTTGCCTTGCTTACGCTGCGGGCTTCCCGTTGAAGCACAGCCAACCTGGAAACCCGACGCGTAAGCGAGGCGCCTCAGTTTCCTTGCTCACGCTGCGGGCTTCCCATCGACGCACAGCCAACCTTGCAACCCGAAGCGTAAACGAGGCAACTGAGTTTCCTTGCTCACGCTGCGGGCTCCCCGTTGCCGCGCAGCCAACCCGGGAACCCGACGCGTAAGCGAGGCGCCTCCGTTTCCTTGCTTACGCTGCGGGCTGCCCATTGACGCACAGGCAACCCGGAAACCCGACGCGTTAGCGAGGCGCCTCCGTTTCCTTGCTCACGCTGCGGGCT
>CAZNIS010000058.1:0-7055 GCA_964573105.1 uncultured Granulosicoccaceae bacterium | reverse complement strand
CGGAAACCCGACGCGTTAGCGAGGCGCCTCCGTTTCCTTGCTCACGCTGCGGGCTGCCCATTGACGCACAGGCAACCCGGAAACCCGACGCGTTAGCGAGGCGCCTCCGTTTCCTTGCTCACGCTGCGGGCTACCAATTTGACGCACAGCCAACCTGGAAACCCGACGCGTTAGCGAGGCGCCTCAGTTTCCTTGCTCACGCTGCGGGCTATCAATTGACGCACAGCCAACCTGGAAACCCGACGCGTCAGCGAGGCGCCTCCGTTTCCTTGCTTACGCAGCGGGCTACCAGTTAACGCACTGCCACCCCGGAAACCCGACGCGTAATCGAGGCGCCTCCGTTTCCTTGCTTACGCTGCGGGCTGCCCATTGACACACAGCCAACCCGGAAACCCGACGCGTAAGCGAGGCGACACAATCTCCTAGCCCACGCCACCAGCCCCCACTTGACGCACTGCCAACCCGGAAACCCGACGCGTAAACAAGGCAACTCCCCACCCAACCCACACCTCAGCACCACACCACTCAGCCACATACTGCAGAACGCCACCCATATTGACGCTATATCGCTCGCGTGAAAAAATAGCCGAAATTTTCACGAGCCGGAATTATGCCTGCCGCGGTACCCGCTGAAGACCTTACCGACAGCATCACTGACCTCGATTCGGTTGGCAGGGATTTGCGTGCGTTGCGAAAGTCGCGGGGGCTGACGCTGACTGAGCTCGCCGGGCGGGTCAATCGCTCTACCGGATTTCTGAGTCAGGTTGAGCGCGGATTGTCATCGCCTTCGATCGACGATTTGCGCGATATTTGCGCAGCACTGGATGTGCCGACCGGCTGGCTGTTCATGCAGCGCGAGGTCGACGACGCCGACCGTGAGTTCATTGTCCGCGCCGGCAGCCGTCGCTCGCTCGGCACGCGCGAGAGCGGCATTGTCGAAGAACTGCTGTCGCCGGATCTGGGCGGCAGTTTCGAGATGTTTCGCTCGGTGTTTGCCGCCGGTGCGCAAAGCAGTGCGCCGATTTATCGCGAAACTGAAGAGGCCGGCTATCTGATCGCCGGTCAGTTGCAATTCTGGATTGGCGATACCGAATACCAACTAATGCCCGGCGACAGCTTCCGGTTTAAGAACAAACCCTATCGCTGGAAAAACAACGGACCCGACGATGCGATTGTCATCTGGGTCGTAAGCCCACCTATTTACTGAGTAAAGTCGATGGCAGAGATCCCTTCCCAGGCCCGCGTGGTCATCATTGGCGGCGGCGCGGTTGGCGCATCGGCGCTGTTTCATCTGGCCAAAGCCGGCTGGACCGATTGCGTTCTGCTTGAGAAAAACGAACTGACCTCGGGCTCCACCTGGCACGCGGCAGGCAACGTGCCGACCTTCTCGGCCTCGTGGTCGGTGATGAACATGCAGCGCTACTCCACCGAGCTGTACCGCGGGCTTGCCGCCGAAGTGGACTACCCGATGAACTATCACGTCACTGGATCCATTCGTCTGGCGCACAGCGATGAACGGATGCGCGAGTTCGAACGTGTGCGCGGCATGGGGCGCTACCAGGGCATGGATATCGACATGTGCAGCCTGCAGGATTTAAAAGATCGCTATCCGTTTCTGGAAACCCACGATCTGGCCGGTGGCTTGTACGATCCCTACGACGGCGATATCGATCCCGCACAGCTGACGCAGGCGCTGGCCAAGGGCGCCCGCGATATGGGTGCGACGATCGTACGCTTTTGCCCTGTCACCGGTGTGCGACGTGAAAACGATCAGTGGATCATTGAAACGGAAAAAGGCGAGATCCGCTGCGAGTATGTTGTCAATGCAGCCGGTTATCGCGCCCAGGAAGTTGGCCGCTGGTTCATCCCGTTTGGCGGACGCGAGGTGCCAATGATGACGATGAGCCACCAGTACATGCTGACCGATGAAATCCCCGAGCTTGAACAGTGGAGTAAAGACACTGGTGGCAAACTACCGTTGCTGCGCGATGTCGATTCCAGCTACTACCTGCGGCAGGAAAAACACGGCCTGAATCTCGGCCCCTACGAACGCAACTGCAAGGGCCACTGGATGACGCCGGACGACCCGATGCCGGATGACTTTTCCTTCCAGCTCTACCCGGATGACCTGGAACGCCTCGAGTGGTACATCGAAGACGCGATGGCGCGCGTGCCCCTGCTCGGTGAAGTTGGCGTAAACAAATGCATCAACGGCCCGATCCCCTACACTCCCGATGGCAATCCGTTGATCGGCCCGATGCCGGGTGTACCCAACGCATTCGAGGCCTGTGTGTTTACCTTTGGCATTGCACAGTCCGGTGGCGCTGGCAAAGTGCTGGCTGAATGGGTCACCGAGGGTGCGACCGAATGGGATATGTGGTCCTGCGATCCGCGCCGTTTCACCGGCTTTTGCGATCAGGATTACTGCAACAAGAAAGGCATGGAAGTCTACGGGCACGAGTACGCAATGCACTTTCCACATCACGAGTGGCCCGCCGCACGCGATAAAAAGCACTCGCCTCTGCACTCGCGAATCGCTGAAGCCGGCGCAGTGTTCGGCGCCTACAACGGCTGGGAGCGCGCCAACTGGTTTGCCAAAGATGGTGATGATACGTCTGAAGAATCAACGCACACCTGGCGTCGTTCCGGACCGTGGGAGGCACGCATTAGAGAAGAGTGTCTGGCCGTACGCGATGCAGCCGGCATACTCGATCTGCCCGGCTTTTCACGCTACCGCGTAAAAGGGGCCGGTGCGGCGGCCTGGCTGTCAGAGCTGATCACCGGCCGCGTGCCGAAACCCGGTCGCATCGGTCTTGGTTACTTTGCCGATGATAAAGGTCGCATCGTCACCGAGATGTCGATCATGATGCTCGATGAAGACGATTTCTTTTTAATCACCGCCGCCGGTGCCGAGTGGCACGACTACGAGTGGCTCACCCGCCACAAGCCCGCTGATGCTGGCTTCACAATCGACAACGTCACCGAACAGTTTCAGTGCCAGATACTGGCCGGGCCCAAGTCGCGCGAGATACTGTCGAGCGTCACTGAAGCCGATCTGTCACAGCCCTGGCTCACCCATCAAAGCGCACAGATCGCCGGCAGCTGGTGCCAGCTCGTGCGGGTCTCATTTGCCGGTGAACTGGGCTGGGAGATTCACACCCACGCACCGGAAGATACAGTCAAGATCTACGACGCGGTAATGGCGGCGGGCGAGCCGATGGGCTTAAAGCGTTTTGGCATGTACGCGCTGGATTCACTGCGGCTGGAAAAAAGCTATCGCGCCTGGAAGGGTGATCTCAGCACCGATTACACGATTTTGCAGGGCGGTATGGCCCGATTTGTTAACTGGGATAAGCCATCATTCAAGGGCAAGGCCGCGATCGAGGCCGAGAAAGCTGCCGGCGTCAGCAAATCATTCGTCACCCTGGTGGTCGAGGCGGACGATTGCGATGCACCCTATATGTCGACGATCTGGCACAACGGCGAAGTGGTTGGCGAGACGACCTCCGGCGGCTGGGGCCATCGGGTAGACAAATCGATTGCACTGGGTATGGTAAAAGCTGAGTTGGCAGCCGAGGGGACCACGCTTGAAGTGGAGATCTTCGGCAAGCGGTACCCTGCTGTAGTTCATGCCGATTCATTGTGGGATCCGAAAAACGAACGTCTGAGGGCATAGCGATGGCCGACAAATCCGTACCAAACAAAGCGCGTGCGGTCATTATCGGTGGTGGTGTGGCCGGCTGCTCGGTCGCCTACCATCTGGCCAAACTCGGCTGGAAAGACATCGTCCTGCTGGAACGCAAGCAACTGACCAGCGGCACCACCTGGCACGCGGCAGGGCTTATTGCACAGTTGCGCGCCACAAAAAACATGACGCGACTGGCCAAATACAGCCAGGAACTCTACGGCGAGCTGGAGGCCGAGACTGGCGTTGCCACCGGTTTCAAACGCGTCGGTTCGATCACCGTCGCACTGACCGATGAGCGCAAGGAAGAAATCTATCGCCAGGCGTCAATGGCACGCGCCTTTGGCGTGGAGGTCGAAGAGATCTCCCCCACCGAAGTCAAAAACCGCTACCCACACCTGAACGTAGAAGATGTCACAGGGGCGGTGTATCTGAACAAGGATGGCCAGGGCGATCCAGCCAATATCGCACTCGCATTGGCAAAAGGTGCCAGACAGATGGGCGCGACCGTGTTGGAAGGTGTGAAAGTCACTTCGATTAGCAAAGCCAATGGTCGCGTCACCGGTGTGGCCTGGCAGCGCGACGGCAATGCCGATGACACCGGCACCATTGATGCTGACTACGTCGTCAACTGCGCCGGCATGTGGGGCCACGAGGTTGGACGCATGGCAGGCGTCAATGTACCACTGCAGGCCTGCGAGCACTTCTATATCGTCTCAGAGCCGATCGATGGTCTAACGCAACTGCCCGTACTGCGCGTACCGGATGAATGCGCCTACTACAAGGAAGACGCCGGCAAGATGATGCTCGGTGCGTTCGAGCCGGTATCGAAACCCTGGGGCATGGACGGCATACCGGACGACTTTTGTTTTGATCAGCTGCCGGAAGATTTCGATCACTTCGAGCCAATACTGGAGATGGCGATCTCGCGTATGCCGATGATCGGCGAGGCCGGCATTCACACCTTTTTCAATGGCCCGGAGAGTTTCACCCCGGACGATGCCTATCACCTGGGCGAGGCGCCGGAAGTACAGAACTACTTCGTCTGTGCCGGTTTTAATTCGGTTGGCATTCAGTCCTCCGGCGGTGCCGGTATGGCTCTGGCGCACTGGATGGAACACGGCCACCCGCCATTTGATTTAAGCGATGTCGACATTCGTCGCATGCAGCCGTTTATGGGTAACAAAACCTACCTGGTGCAACGCGCGACTGAAACCCTTGGCCTGCTGTACGCCGATCACTACCCATACCGGCAGATGGCATCCGCCCGTGGCGTGCGGCGCTCTGGCTTCTATGAACACTTCAAAGCCAACGGTGCGGTGTTTGGCGAGACTGCCGGCTGGGAACGCCCCAACTGGATCGCCAATGACGGGCAGACACGCGAGTATGAATACTCGTGGAAACGCCAGAACTGGTTCGAGAATTCAAAAGCCGAACACATGGCTGTGCGCGAGAACGTCGGCATGTACGATATGTCCTCGTTCGGCAAGATTCGCATCGAAGGGCCAGATGCGGAAAACTTTTTAAATTATGTCTGTGGCAACGATATGTCAGTGCCAACAGGTAAGATTGTCTACACACAGTTCCTGAACGATCGCGGCGGCATCGAAGCGGATGTGACCGTCACCCGCCTGTCCAAGACCGCCTATATCATGGTCACCCCCGCCGCCACACTGATCCGCGACATGGCCTGGCTGAACCGCCATTGCGGTGATCGCAATGTGGTGATGGTGGATGTGACTGCCGGTGAATCAGTGCTGGCCGTGATGGGACCGAACAGCGCAAAGCTATTGGCCGAAGTAAGCCCGCACGACTGGTCAACGGCGAACCACCCGTTTGGCACCGCTCACGATATCGAGATCGGTTTGGGCCTGGCGCGTGCTCACCGCATCACCTACGTCGGTGAAAAAGGCTTCGAGTTGTATGTTTCCAGCGACCAGGCGGGCCACCTGTTCGAAACATTGTGGGAAGCCGGGCAATCGCACGGTTTGAAACTATGTGGCATGCACATGATGGACAGCTGCCGAATCGAAAAAGCCTACCGCCACTTCGGCCACGACATCACCGACGAAGATCACGTGTTAGAGGCAGGCCTGGGCTTTGCTGTCAAAACCGACAAGGCGGATTTTATTGGTCGCGATGCCGTTCTTCGAAAGAAAGACGAAGGGCTGTGCAATCGCATGGTGCAGTTCAAGCTGGACGACCCCGACCCCCTGCTCTATCACAACGAGCCGATTGTGCGCGATGGCGAGATTGTGTCGTATCTGTCTTCGGGGAATTACGGCCATGCACTGGGTGGCGCGATTGGTATGGGTTACGTGCCTTGTGAGGGGCAGTCGCGAGAGGACGTACTCGCATCCAGCTACGAAATCGAGGTAGCAGGTACACGGTACAAAGCAAGTGCGAGCTTGACGCCAATGTATGATCCGAAGTCGGAGCGGATTCGGGTGTAACGCTGGTGCGTAAACACACCGTAGGGGCCGTAAGCCTAAGCGCACGTACCAGATGTTTAAACGCGCGCACTATTCGGTGGTAGGTGCGCCTTGGCTTACCTCCCCTACAAATCGAAACCAACTCCGTCATATCCATGCACATAGCCATCCTGAACCTGAGCGGCTCCTACAAACCACTCGACCATCTCGGCACCGCCGCCGAGATCATCCAGCAATGGCTGGCACCACATTTCCCCGAAGCCAAGTTCGATCGCATCAATATCGTCGACGGCGAACCGTTCCCTGCGGTTGATGCATTCGACGGATACATCATCTCCGGTTCTGAAAAAGGTGTATACGACGAGGTGGCATGGATGGAACCGCTAAAGCAGTTCTTGCAATCACTGCGCGACCAATCGATCCCGGTATTCGGCATCTGCTTCGGCCACCAGATTATGGCCGAGGCTTATGGCGGCAAAGCGATCAAAGCCGACCATGGATTTGTGGTCGGCGCGCGCGAATACAGCAACGCCGACAAACAATACAACGCCTTTGCCATGCACAAGGATCAGGTGGTCGAAGTGCCGGAAGGGGCGACCGTGACGATCAGCGCACCCTACTGCCCGGTGGCCGGGCTGCAGTACTCGTTCGCCGCGAAGTCAGTACAGTTTCATCCGGAGTTTGAAACGGCCTTGGTCAGTGAGGCGATCGAGGCTTTTGACGGTGAATTGTTGACGGCAGATGAGGCTAAAGCATCACGAGATTCGGTAGCCCTGCATCCTGTGGCGGCAGCGTTGTATGCACAGGAGGCCGCGGATTTTTTCAGGCGATTTGCTGCTGTTTGAATTGCGCGTTGGCACCGTGATACGTCGCGGCTATAAGTTGTAGGGGCCGTAAGCCTAAGCGCACGTACCTTTGATGGCATGGTGGTTGAACCT
>CAZNIS010000057.1:21833-43244 GCA_964573105.1 uncultured Granulosicoccaceae bacterium | reverse complement strand
ATAGCCTTTTTATCGATTCGTTTGCGTTTCTGTTGCTCGGCTCGTATTTCACCGGTATTTATATGTCGGCACAGGGATTTTATCGATTTGCCGCGGCAGACTCTGCCTCGAACAGCTTCCGCCCCAAGGCGATATCCTATGTGATGGCGGGTGGATTGCTATCGGCTATTTTTGGCCCGCAGCTGAACAAGCTGGTATTCAACGCACTGGAAATTCCACTGTTTGGCGGCATCTATCTGCCCAATCCGTATCTAGGCACCTACCTGGCGATTATCGCGTTGAATCTGATTGGCATGATGCTGTTTCTGTTTCTCGATCTGCCCAAACCGGCCGCGGCCGACAACACCACACCCGCTCCGGTTGGCCGCACCCGGATGCAACTGATCACCACGCCAACGATTCTGGTGGCGGTGATATGCGGCATGGTGTCTTTTTCACTGATGAATCTCGTGATGACCTCAACGCCACTGGCGGTGCTGGGTTGCGGTTTCTCTGCCAATGAAGCCAACGACATCGTCTCGGCGCATGTACTGGCGATGTTTATTCCGGCGTTTTTCACCGGCCATCTGATCGTTCGATTCGGCACCACCGCTATCATCAGCGCAGGGCTGATTATCCTCGGGCTCGCCGGTATCGTCGGACTGATGGGGGTAGAGCTCGGCAATTTTTACGTAGCGCTGATTCTGCTAGGTATTGGCTGGAACTTTGGCTTTGTCGGGGCGACCACCCTGCTGTCCAGTGCGCACGAGCCGCACGAGCGCGGTCGCACGCAGGGGCTAAACGACATGCTGGTATTTGGCTGCGTGACGCTTGCCAGTCTGGCGTCCGGTGGACTGATGAACTGCTCTGGTGGCACGCCGGTCAGCGGCTGGAATGCAGTTAATATCGCGATGATCCCTTTTTTGCTGCTGGCCGGTGGCGCACTGGTGTGGCTGACAAAACAAAGTCGAAAAAACACGCGACAGACAATTGGCTGAAGACACCCACAAATGATCCGCCAGCTATCGATTCGCGCCATCGGTATGGGGCTGCTGGCCGCGTTTGTCGGTTATGCCGCGTCGTTTGCGATCGTCGTTGCAGGGCTTACGGCGATGGGTGCCAGTGCCGAAGAATCGGCCACCGGATTATTCTTTGCCACCATCGGCATGGGTGTTTGCGGTATCTGGCTGGCGCTGACCACACGCACACCGGCGGCTGTCGCGTGGTCGACACCGGGCGCTGCTTTTCTGGTATCCACCAGCGTGCTGCCGGGCGGATTTCAGGAAGCCACGGGCGCGTTTATCCTGTGCGCCGTGCTCATCGTCATCACCGGGTTTATTCCGGCACTGGGCAGACTGGTTGGCGCGATCCCCAAACCCATCGCCAGTGCTTTACTGGCCGGGGTCATACTCAGCCTGTGCTTTGCGCCCGCGCGGGCACTGGGTGACATCCCGTTTCTGGTCTTGCCAATTTTGCTCGCGTGGCTGTTGGGTCTTCGCCTGCACAAACTGGCCGCCATGCCGTTTGCCGTTGCAGCGTTTGTCGCCGTGCTTTTTGTGGTGGTGGATGCCGATTCAACGGCATCGAACACAGCTGCGATGTTGCCGGCGATAACCGCTGCCGCCCCGGTCTTTTCGATCTCTGCCTTCATATCGGTGAGTGTGCCACTGTATCTGGTGACGATGGCGGGCCAGAACATTCCAGGGTTCGCAGTACTCGAATTGAAAGATTACCCGGTGGATCGGCCACGCATGCTACGCGACACCGGACTGACGAGCCTGGCGATTGCACCGTTTGGCGCTATACCCGTCAATATGTCTGCCATTACGGCGGCGATGATGTGTGGTGACGACGCCGGCCCCCACCCCGAACGGCGTTACTGGGCGGCAGTGGTCTGCGGGCTTGCTTTTGTCTGCCTGGCGTTTGCGTCAGGCAGCGTGCTGGCGCTGGCCAACCAGGCTCCCGCCGGACTGATCACCGCCGTGGCCGGTCTGGCATTGATACCGGCACTGGTGGCCTCGCTGTCGGCGGCATTCAGCGAATCGAATGAGGTGGAGGCACCGGCGCTGACTTTCCTGATTGCAGCCAGCGGCATCACGTTATTGGGTATCAGCGCGGCATTTTGGGGTGTGCTGGCAGGAGTGATCGTGTGGTTGTTCAAGCGCACACGGCAGGCGAACGGCAACCCGTGATAACCACGGCACGATTACCGTGGTTGCCGATGCTGCAGTTCCTCGTGCGCCGATAGTATCGGATCGCCGCTGATTGCACGTGACACCCGCCCATCCACACCGTTTAGTTTTTCACCGACCAGCGTCACTCGATAGAGTTGTCGATCAAAGTCGGATTCAAAGATATCGGCCGGCGCCAGATGCGCTGTGGCCCGATTATCCCAGACGGCGACATCGCCCGCCTGCCATTGGTAGCGAACTGTGTACTCGGGGCGCACCACGTGCTCCCACAACATCTCCAGCAACACATCACTTTCACGCGCTTCCAGCCCTTCAATTCGATTAAGAAAATACGGGCTGACGTAGAGCAGTTTTTCACCGGATACGGGATGGACCGTCACCAGCGGATGCGCACTTTCCATGTAGCGATTCTGCACATCCTTGACATAGTCCTTTGCCTGCGCCTGTTGCGCCGGTAGCTTGAATCGATGCACGCCATCCAGCGTTTCCAGAAACTCGCGCAACGGCACGGACAATCCGTTGTAGGCCGCGGCCAGACTGGTCCAGAAGGTGTCGCCACCGTAGGGCGGTATCACCACGCCACGCAGGATGGACGCGCAGGGCGGATTGACGGCGGCGGTGATATCAGTGTGCCATCCTGTCCACGGGCGCTGCACACGCAGTTCGTTTGCGCTGTTGGCCGTGCGGTGCTTGGCGACGGAGTAGATTTCAGGAAAGTTGTCGTCGTGACCAAAGACGGCATGGCCAATTGTCGGCTCGCCCAGTTGTCGAGCAAAGGCGACGTGCGCTTTGTGATCGAGCGACTGGTTTTGAAAAAAGATGACTTTCCATTTTACCAGCGCATGCTGCACCTCCTGCAACGCCTCTGCGGACAGTGGCTCTCGCAAATCAATATCGTCAATTTTTGCACCGATGTGCAAGGTCAGCGGCGTCAGCGTGAAGTGCTGGTAACTGCCAGGCGATGGATTCTGCACGGCATCCTCCGATTACAAACCAATAGTGAACGGCGCGATTATGCAATCGAGACAACGCGTGATATTACAAATCCAGCACCAGCCGTTTTGAGCGCGAGCGGGAACAACACAAGGCGACACGATGATTGCCGGCTTTTTCTGCATCGGTCTGCACCATGTCACGATGATCGGGCACGCCTTCAATGACCGTCGTCAGGCAACTGCCGCACACGCCTTGCTCGCACGATGTGGGTACGACAATGCCAGCTTCACGCAATACCTGCAAGGCGGTTTTATCGGCCGGCACCTCGAAGGTTTTGCCGGACTGTTGCGCCACTATCGTAAATGGCTCGCCGTCCGGATCGATCTCTGCACCAAAATGCTCCAGGTGGACCCGGGATGGGTCGACACCGGCGCTGGTCACATCGCCACAGACCATTTGCATGAAACCTTTCGGGCCGCACACCATAATCTGTACATCCCCGGTACGACCGACAAGCAGTGAGGCCACGTCGAATGCGTGATCACTTTCATCCGATGAGATATCACCCAGATAAGTTTTTACGACGCTTGCAAATGGCCAGTCGTGCCACTCATCGCCAAATGGCAGTCGCGTCTGACTGCGAGCACAGTTATGCAATTCAAAAGTGCGTTGTTGCTGATGTAACTGCCACGCCATGCTCAACAAAGGCGTAATGCCAATCCCGCCAGCAACCAATAAGGTGGTACCGGTAAATTCCGGCAATGCGAAACAGTTTCTCGGCGCACCGATTTTGATCGCGGCACCGACTTCAAGATTCTGGTGCATCCACCGGGAGCCACCGCGCGACTCGGCCGCTTTTTGCACCGCGATAGTGTATCGCCCCGGTTCAATAAACCCCGTGAGTGAGTATTGTCTGACCAAACCGGGCGCCATGTGCACATCAATGTGACTGCCCGCGGTGGCGCGAGGCCATTCGTCGTCTGAAGCCGACACTAAATCTACACACACCACATCTTCTGCAATCTGCCGTTTGTTATCCACACGCGCTTCAAGCCAGCGCCGGGCGTCTGTCTGCCGGGGACGTACAGGTTCTACACGAAAAACTCGCGCCTCACGGGTAAAGACACACGGTAAACTGCCGTAGGCGCAAATCGTATTGTTCAGCTTTACCTCGGGTCTGCCAGTCTCTATCTGCCCCACTCTGGGTATCATCGCGTGCAGCAGCGCTCGCATCTCAAGTTGGGCCAGATGCATACCGACACACATGTGAATTCCGCTGCCAAACCCGACGTGATCACGCGCCTCGCGGTTGATGTCGAATTGGTCGGGCTGGTCGAACCGCCGCTCATCGCGATTGGCCGAGGCGAACAGCATCATCACGCGGCTGCCCTCCGGTATGGCTACACCGGCGATCTCAACATCACGACTGGCATGACGCGAAAACGCGCGAATTGGCGTGCCGAGCCGCACCGCCTCATTGACGGCATTATCTGCCAGCGCCGGGTTGCGTTTAAGTATCTCCCACTGCTCTGGATTGGCAGCGAGCTGGTAGATCAGTTCGGCGGTGGCCGAGATGGTAGTATCGAGGCTTGGGTTAATGTAGTCGCGAATCGCAAATGGGGCCAAATCAGCAGACAATTGACCGGCATCGACCAACTCGTGAATCCGGTGTGTCCAGCTGCCTGGCTTCAGGTTCTCACGGGTAGCATCGCGCTGGATAAACTCGCGCATTTCAGCGATCACCGGCAACGCATCGACACCACGCTGGTTTTGCACGCCCAATACATCAAACGCCGCGGCCGCCCACTGCAGCATCTTGTCCTTGCCAAACTCGGGCAGCCCGACCATCTCACGCACGATGGTCAGCGGTAGAAAACGGGCCAGATCGATCACCGCATCGAATGACCCGCGCTCGAGCAGGTCGTCGATTAACTCATCTGCCGCGTTTTGCACGCTTGCTTCGATACTGCCAAGAGCGCCAGGCAGCATGGGCTGCGCCATGGCGGTACGCAGTGCCATGTGTCGCTCGTTATCTGAGGCAACGGTATTGCCCTGCAGAAAATCACAGCCAAATTGATCGGCCGCCACGCCCCGGCTGCTGACAAAGGTGCCATGGTCTCGCAAGGCCATCTGTACTTCCCGATGCCGCGGCAGCGCAAAATTGCCCAGTGCCGGCAGCCACAACACCGCGCCTGCTTCACGCATGCGCGCGTAGACCGGCCAGGGATTGCGGATCGCCGCATCTGAAAACAGCGTCTCGTCAAAACTGGGCGGCGTCATGGCAGGTTGGTTTCGGGTTGGCACCGGGACAGTTTCACATTGTTAAACGTGTTTATCAATGCTACATTCACGCAAAACCCGACCACCACACTTGCGCTCAGGGCCCGGCCCGGCGTAGTGTTCGGCTACTTTTACGACGAGGAGCATCCCGCTTGAAAATCACCAGGTTCCTGAAAGGCTGTCTTGCCGCCGCCGTCCTTACTGCCACACCGGCTATGGCCGCTGATCGCACACTGACCATTTCCAGCTGGGCCCCGCCGGGTCACGGCCTGAATGCACAGATGTGGCCCAATATCATCAAGATGATCGAAGAAGCCACCGACGGCAAACTCACAGCAGAAGTGAAATATGGCCTCGCGCCACCACCGGCGCAGATGGATCTGGTACTCGACGGCGCGGCCGACATGACCGTGATATTCCACGGCTATCAGGCTGGTCGCTTCACCGCCACCAAACTGATCGAACTGCCGGGCTACGAGGGCAACGCCGAGGCCGCATCGGTTGCGTACTGGCGCGTGCATGAAAAACATCTGGCTGCCGCCAACGAACACCGAGGCGTCAAACTGATCGGTCTGCACACACACGGGCCGGCGCAACTGCATTCAGACGCAGCCGTGTCCAGCCTCGATGAAATCTCTGGTATGAAAGTACGCGTGCCGGGCGGTGTCGGCTCCGATGTGATCGCCGCGCTGGGCGGTACCGGAATCAAGGTTCCAGCCCCCAAGGTATACGAGACGCTGGCTTCAAAATCAGCCGATGGTGTGATCATGCCGTTCGAAAGCCGCGCCGGCTTCAAGCTCACTGAAGTGGCGAAAAACGTATACGAAGTGCCGGGGGGTCTGTACCGTGGCTCCTTCGCCTTTCTGATGAGCCAGGAGACATTTGACAGTCTGCCGGCAGATATGCAGCAAGCGCTGGACGATAATGTCTTCGGCGAACCGCTGAGCCGCATGGCCGGTCAGGTGTGGGATGCGATTGACGTGAAGGGGCGCGAAGTAACGCAAGCTGCTGCCGACAATGCAATCACTGCAGCTTCAAACGCTGATCTGGCCGCCTACCAGCCGGTGGCGCAGAAAATTATCGACGCGGTGATGGCCGATGTCAGCAAAAAAGGGGTCGATGCCGCTGCCGCTCGTGAGATGATTCAATCCGAGATGTCCGGCAACTAAACCTATCGCCGGAGGACTATTCGGTTCTCCGGCACTCTTCTCTTGTGCGACCATTCACGTTGAACAGCCTGCTGAAGTTTGTCTCGCGATTATCGGAACTGCCGCTACTGCTGGCATCGGCCGTACTCTTTCTGATGATGGCGATGACCTTCGCCGATGTGATTTTGCGCAGCGCATTCGATACACCGATCGAAGCCGCCACCGAACTGGTGCGAATCGCCATGGCCATTATCGTGTTCTCGGCCCTGCCCGTCATCTCGGGGCGCGGCGAACACATCTCGGTAGACCTGCTGGACAGCTTTTTCAATTCATTTTGGGATCGCCTGCGAAACGCCGTGGTCGCGATTGGCTGTGGGTTGATGCTGCTGTGGCCGGCACAGCGCATTGTGGTGCTTGCCGAGCGCGCCGCCTCCTATGGCGATGTCACCGAATATCTCGGCATCCCTCAAACCTATGTAGCATGGATGATCGCGATCTCTACTTTTGTCACGGCTCTGGTACTTATTTGCCGCGGCCTGTTGATTCTATTTTGGCGAAATCCATCCAGTGACTGAAGCGCTTATCGGTTTTGCCGCTGTTCTGGGGCTGGTTTTGCTGCGTATGCCTATTGCTTTCGCGATGGGACTGGTAGGCATGCTGGGTTACGCACACCTGAACAGCTCGCGTGGCGCAATATCCATGGTTGGGCGGTTAATCATCGACACCTCGCAAAACTATGGATTGTCGGTGGTGCCGCTGTTCATTCTGATGGGGCTTTTTGTTAACAAGGGTGGGCTGAGCCGCGAACTCTACTCGCTGTCTTTTGCCTTTCTTGGCCATTTGCGAGGCGGACTCGCGATGGCAACCATCGCCGCCTGTGCCGGTTTTTCTGCCATCTGTGGCTCATCACTCGCCACCGCCGCCACCATGTCAAAAGTGGCGATGCCACAGATGCGCAAGTACAAGTATCACGATGGCTTATCCAGTGCATCGATCGCCGCTGGCGGCACGCTGGGCATCCTGATTCCTCCATCGGTCATACTGGTGATCTATGGCTTGCTGACCGAAACGTCGATCGGCAAATTGTTTATCGCAGGCGTTGTGCCCGGCGTGATTGGCGTGTTGTTTTATTTGCTCGCAGTGCGCTGGACAGTCGGACGTAATCCGGCCGCCGGCCCGCCCGGTGAGCGCACCTCCTGGTCGGGTCGCGCGCGCGCAATCAAAGACGTCTGGGCTGTGTTGATTCTGTTTGGCCTGGTATTCGGTGGCATGTACGGCGTGCTGAACTTCTGGCCGATCAACCTGACGTTCTCCCCCACCGAAGCCGCCGGCATGGGTGCGGCCGGGGCGTTCATCATTGCCATTGCGCGCGGCATGCGATTCAAAGATACGCTGGATGCACTAAAAGAGACCACGCGCACCACTGCCAATCTGTTTTCAGTGTTGATCGGTGCCTGGATATTCTCAAACTTTGTCAATCTGGCTGGGCTACCTGAAGCGCTGCGGGCACTGGTCACTGCAAACGACGTATCCCCGGCTACCGTGATTATGTCTATCCTGCTGGTCTACATCATTCTTGGCTGCGTATTCGAAAGCCTGTCAATGATGCTGCTGACGGTGCCGATCTTCTTTCCGCTGGTGACGTCACTCGGCTACGATCCGGTGTGGTTCGGAATTGTTGTGGTTGTGGTGACGGAGATCAGCCTGATCACACCACCGGTGGGGCTCAACGTGTTTGTGCTAAAGGGCGTGTTGGGGGATGTACCCACCGGTACGATTTTTCGCGGCGTGACCCCTTTCTGGATCGCCGATCTTTTCCGCCTGGCGCTGCTGGCCGCAGTACCAGCCATTACACTGTGGCTACCGCAGTGGGTTAGCTGACCCGGCGTAGCCCAATTGCGCCGATAGTTTTTCAGCACAGGCCAGTAGTGCGCGCCCAATCCGGCCATCGGCGGTAAGATCAAATTCGCCAGACCAGCCCAGCTGTGTAATCGCCAGCGCCAGCCTGCCATCGTGATCGAACACCGGCGCTGACAACGACGCGATACGTGGCAACAATTCACCATCGACTTGCCCCAACCCGGTACGCAGCGTTTGGCTGCGAATGGCGGCAAGCGTATCGGCGGTGATTTTTTCGCGCGACAATATCGGAGTAACTTGTGAATCCACGCCCCAGGTGATGTACACCCTGCCCGTTGCGGATATTGCAAGCGGCAGCACGTTACCGACGCGAATCTCTACAGTGACCGGCTGAAAACCCTCAAAGTAACGCACCGAAACGGGGCCATAGTTGCCCCAGACGGATATAAAGGTCGCCTCCCCGGTGGCATCTCGAAGCTTGCTTGCAGCCGCAGCTGCAAGTTCGACTGGCTCCAGCCTTCTGACTGCAGCTAACCCCATATGCAGCGCAAACGCCCCCAGACTGTAGGCGCCATTGCCCATTTGCTGAACAGCACCCACGCGCATCAAAGACACCAGATAGTGGTGCACCTTGGAAGACGGCATACCGCTGGCTTCGGCGATTTCCTTGATCGCCAGTGGTTTTTCCGATTGAACAAACACCTGCAGCAACGAAAATGCATGCTCGACGGACTGCACGCCCTTGCGCGTATCGGTACTGGCCACATCAAACCCGACAATGGGTTCGGCTGTTGCCAGTTTGGCACTGGCCAGCAGATCTTCATTCGATGCTTTTTTCAAACGCTCTCGGCCCGGCTTCCTAGTGCTCGATAATCTATTCTAACTGATCGACTCAGCTGTAGAAATCGAACTACATTCTGGAACAGCGCATCCAGTCTAATCTACCAATCCGACCCCGAAGTCCCCGGCAAGGGCCCTTCTGACCAGAACCGCGGTGTGATGAGCGAGAGGTCGACAATCTGCCGCAGCACTTTGTCTTCACTGTAAAGTGAAACCGCTTCAAGCCAAAGCAGCAACTGGCCTGCCTTGCACTGCTCCCAAAACCACTGGCCCATCAACTCGAAGTCGTCAATCGAATCGCGATGGGTGCGGCTTTCCGTGTAGTAGGCATTGAGATCTTCCACCACGAGTTTGAGCAGTGGCACAGGTGCCATACCGGCACGCAATGATTTAGGCTTTCGCCCCTTCACAAACTCGGCGATGTAAGGTGCCAGGTCGGCAATTGCCACTTCACTCGCACCCACCGTTGTGCGCCCACGCGCTGCCACAGCAGCATCGTAAGCATCACGCAATTGAGTGACCTCTCCCTGAACCTGCGACAGCAGCGCATCGACGTCGCCTATGTCATCAATGCTACAAACCGTATCGACCGGCAGCGCATATCCCATTCGGCCATGGCGCACCGCTATCACGTCGGGAAAATCTTCAAGCACCGGGCCTTCGGGCTCATCAAATAAGCGGAATGCCGCACGAATGACAGACTTCTGGTAGTCGGGATCATTCGGCTTGCCCAGCGGCCGACCCATCGGAAAATCGAGCCATAGTGCCCTTGGCGGTGCAATCGCCTGCATGTGCTCACGAACAAACCCGACCAATACAGTGACAAATCCCGCCGACTCAAAATAGTGTGCAAGCACGCTCACGGCGCGCGTACAGAATGGTCAGACCGGAATCAGAAAAACCGTATTGACATTGTCACGCCGCATTCGCTTGATCACTTCATTGGCGGAACGCTCCATATCGCGTGGATCGGAAGCGCCCATGAACGCATAATGTTCGCTGGCGACCGAGCCTATTTCGCGATCATCGGCCATTTCTTCGAGTCGATCAAACGGCAAAATGGTATTGATATCCTGCTGCCATGCCGTGCGATCATACTCGACCGCCACATGCGTCATCACCAGATCGCGATCGTCAACACCAATCACACGGTAATCTCGCGCAAGCCACGAGAAAGGCTTTTCACCCCGCTTTGATACCGCCGCGCTGGATACCACTGCAACACGACGCTCACCTGCCGGCGGAGCATGTGTCCAACCAGGCTCATCAATTGCCGGCATATCGAGCTCGGCTATAAACCCTCGCCCGACAGCAGGCATTTCAGCCATTCGCACCATACGCCTAATCGCCTCCTACGTGAATCCACTTATGCTGTGATACTATGTTCGAAACAGGACAAACAGACAGTCTTCCAAACGATCCACCTGGAGCGCACCTGCTGCTAAACCGACAGGCTCCCTGTCTTTTTCTGTTCTGCCGAGGAGTATCTGAATTGAGAACTTTAAACCATCCCGGCGTTCGCCACACCATAATCATTGTGTTGTCGGCTCTAATGAGTGCCTGCGGCGGTGACAGTGACGGTAGCCGCGCCACACCAGGCAACGATGGCAATACCGATACGCAGACTAATCCGATCGTCGATCCGCAAACCGGGCCGCAAACCGGGCCACAGCCCAATCCTCAGCCAGCACAACTCTACAGCGGCGAATACATCCAACTAAGCTATCCGCAAGACTGGACCGTTTCTCTGGACAACCCTGAGCTCTCTGCACAGATATTCGCACCGGAATTTAACGAGTTCAACGGTCGCGCCAACTGTGCCATTTCACGCTTTGCAAGCGCTGGGGAATCGCTAATCGAATCAACGGCCTACTTCGTCAACATCTTCGACGATACACCGGAGCCACAGGTTCAGTTCATTGAACTCAACGGCGATTCCGCAGCGCGAATCTATGGCACCTACTCTGCCTCTAGCGAATCCCTGGAGAGTGACTTGCAGCTGATGCAGGAACCAGATTCCGACATTGCCCATATCGTATTCTGCCTTGACGTTGATCGCGACGACATCTCCCTGATCCTGGATTCGATGCGCCTGAACTAAACCGCCGTATCCATTTCGGGTATCAAACTCCACAGATACACAGCAATCCCTCTGCATAGATACCTCTGCTGCCGGCCGTCCCGCTGGATGGTCTGCAGTCATCACGAGCACTATTGCCTCGCTAAGGACACCCCGCAGATTAGCGCTATCGCGCCAATCATTTCAACTTGAGCCAGTTTCGATTGCCTTCAGTAGCTGCTAAAGTGAAAGCTGCCATGAAGAGAAAACACAGCTATACGCCAAACCCCAGACTGCTCGAACAATTTCCGAACACCTCTGGCAATCAGATAAACGGTCTGGGGGAGCCGAGTGTCCGAGCGCCGTCACCGTTTTTCTGGCATCCGGCTGATCGGCAGGCCTTTGGCGCGTTGCAGCAATTTATCGTCAAAGAAATGCGTCCGCCCTCGGGTGAGGATCATTCTTTTAGAAACCCCAACGTTGATCGCGGACCTGAGCCCGTCGACGTTGCCAGCGATCAATCCAGTGCCAGTGCTCACGAACTCACGCAGCAAACCCGGCAGTTCGCGCTGGACAACGAGGCCGATCTGATCGGCATCACGCCGATGAAACCGGAATATATCTTCGATGGCTACACCATCGACGACCCGACTGTCATTATCCTGGGCTTTCAACACAACTACGAAGAGTTGTCCAAGATGCCGCCGCGCGCGGAAGATTTATCGGCCTATCACGATTTACATAAACAGTATAATCGTGGCGCTCGCGCTGCGAAAAAACTGACCAACCACATTCGCGGCATGGGCTACAACGCCACGGCTTATCCAGGACCCATGGCCGATGCACTCGCGATGATCCCACCGGCGATTGAAGCGGGCCTGGGCGAACTCGGCAAACATGGATCGATGATCAACCGGCAATTCGGCTCGGCGTTCAGACTGTCTGCCGTAACGACTGACATGCCGCTTATCCCCGACACCCCCGATCAATTCGGCGCAGACGAATACTGCATGAACTGCCAGGTCTGCCGCAACGCGTGCCCGCCAGACGCCATCAACAATGAAAAACAACTGGTTCGTGGTGAACACAAATGGTATGTTGATTTTGACAAGTGCATTCCGTACTTTGGTGAAAACTATGCTTGTGGTATTTGCATTGCCGTATGCCCCTGGAGTCGACCGGGGGTTGCAGACAAGCTCACACAAAAACTGGCCAGGCGTGCGGCACGCAAGGACAAATAACATGGCACCGCGTCATTCGCACGAGTTATTATCAAGCTGGCAAACACACTACTCACTTGCGACGATCGGATTTGAACCTCTCCCATGAGCATCACCGGAAGCTGCCTTTGCGGCAAAGTAACACTGAACATTAGCGCACTTGATCGCGAGGTCATCGCGTGTCATTGCACACAGTGTCGTAAACAGACGGGGCACCACTATGCCGCCACACGTGCGCAAAATGCAGATATCTCCATTGCCGGGGAAGAACATATTAAATGGTATCGAGCGTCAGCCACGGCAGAGCGAGGTTTTTGCCAACACTGTGGCTCAGCGCTTTTCTGGAGACACGACGGCACCGAATTCACGTCTATATTGGCCGGTTGTCTGGATCAGCCAACCGGGCTGAAAATAGCCAAACATATTTTTACTCGCGACAAGGGCGACTATTACGAATTGAGTGATGGTGCGGAAGTCTACGAACAGGCGGATTGAGCACTTGCCGCTGGGTAGATACAAGTAGTAGCTTATTTACCCTCTATTAGTCGATTTTAAAACCTGGAGCATGGTGGAAACGCTATGGCCTTTGGCGCACGGGCATTGCTATTTATACGATCGCCTCACCGCAAGCGAAACCGGACGACCAGGCCCACTGAAAATTGAACCCACCGAGGTGACCGGTCACATCAACGACTTCGCCAATAAAATACAGCCCGGGATGGCTTTTTGCCTCCATGGTTTTTGATGATAGATAATCCGTATCCACACCACCCAGCGTGACCTCTGCAGTTTTGTAGCCTTCAGTGCCGGCCGGCACCACCAGCCAGTTGTTCAATGACTGGCCAATCTGCTGCAGAAGTGCGTTGCTGCAATCGGCGATTGGTTTATTTTTGAAAGCCGCCCACCAGAGACTTTCCAGTTCTGCAATAACGCTACGGGGCAGATACTGCGACAAGGCTGTTCTGATCTGGCTGCGCGGCGTTGACTGCTTGGCCTCAAGCAGAATATCACCGGCCGACTGACCGGGCAGCAAATCGACGCTGACACCCTGCCCAGGCTGCCAGTAGTTGGAAATCTGCAACACCACCGGCCCACTCAAACCGCGATGGGTAAACAATAACGCCTCTTCAAATTGTGTGGCACCGTAGCGGATCACTGCGTTGACCGACACCCCGGACAGGCGCTCGAACATCGCCTGCAACTTACCCGAAAAGGTATAGGGCACCAGACTCGCACGCCGCGGCAAGACTGGCAAACCGAATTGTTCCGCGATCTCGTAGCCGAAAGGGGTCACACCCATACTGGGGATAGACAAGCCCCCCGTCGCCACAACCACTGAGGTGGCGACCATATCGCCTAGTGATGTTTGCAACCGGTAGCCTTTGTCTGTTTTGGCTACCGAGTCAATCGCACATCGCGTGGTGATCTCCACACCGGCTTGTTCACACTCGCTCAACAACAGGTTGAGAATATCTTTCGCCTTGTTATCACAAAACAACTGGCCATGATCGCGTTCATGATAGGGCACTTCGTGTTCGATCACCTTGCCAATGAAATCCCACGCGGTGTAGCGATTCAGAGCGGACTTCACGAAGTGAGGGTTGCCGCAAATGAAGTTGTCGGCGGTGACATGCAGATTGGTGAAGTTGCAGCGGCCGCCACCGGACATCAGAATTTTGCGTCCCGGTTTATTACTTTTCTCCAGCACTCGGACCCGCTTGTCGCGCTTGCCGGCGTGCCAGGCGGCCATCAGACCCGCCGCACCACCGCCAACGACAATGGCATCGTAGTGTGGGCGGATTTGATTAGCGGGCATAACATTGAATCATGGATGTATTCCGAACTGCAAAGCTAGCGCACGCGAGCGGCCGACAATAAATTGTCCCAATCATCGTCACCAAAGTGAAAGCTGCTGCTGGCGCGGTGTATTTTTTTCAAAGAACGAAGCAGGCGATCCAGGTTCGCCTGACACCAGCGGCCAGGCCGATCGACGACCGTGCCGCGATCAAAATCGATCAGATGAAACCGGCCATCGGCGTCAATTAATATATTGTGAGCGTTCAGATCGGCGTGGCAGATGCCGGCTTCGTGAAAACGCCGAAGGCACAGACCCAGCTCATGCCATTGATCCGTTGCCAGGGCCGACTCAACCAGGTGGTTGCCCAGGCTTGCGCTCGCCTCGATGCGGCCCGTGATCAGACCCGCCCGATAACAGCCGGGCGCCGCTCGCTCCACGCTGCCAGCAACCGGAACCGGCACCGGCAAATCGAGACCCCGCATGTGGCACAGCAATCGAATCTCGCGCCACGATCGGCTGCGCTCATAACCCTGGAACCAGTAGAGATCGGATGTCAGGTGACGCACCATGCCGCCACGGTGATAACGCTTTATCACCACCGGCATCTCGGCAAGCTGTGCAAAACGCACGGTGGCGCGCCCCGCCAGCCCCTCAGCCAATGTGTCTGTCGAAGGCAAATCAAAGATTGCAGGATCGGTAGACACCAACGCGGTGTTGAATAAATATCCGCTGTCGCTGGTCAGCAATTGCTCGATCTTCATTGCCAGTTGGTTACTATTTCCGGGTGGACTCGGCGCAGGATTTTTGTGACGGACACGGCATTTTGCTTGCAAGTGAGATTTTGCCGCTGCGCTGGCCGACCCGGGCTTGCGCAACAGGCGCCTGGCAGCCGGACCGATTGTGCAACCGCTGTGCGATGGCTATTCCAGTTGAGCAAAATACCGGGTATCTTTGGCGCTTCGACGGCGGGTTCCGAGCGGCATTTTCGCACAGCGATGGCAAGTGCGAACTGCAGTCGAACTGCAGTCGAACTGCACACCAGCAACGCTCTATCGATGCAGAGTGTACACAACTGGCACTACCGCTTCACCATTCTCGACGATTCTACCCGGACCATTTCGGGTACCAGTCTGAAACCAGCGTAGATCCACATGCAATCAGAAAAAGTCTGGCCTGAGTTTAAGCCTCCAACGCAGTCGCCGAGTAGCAAAAAAGACTACTCAGCGGTGCGGCGCGACGCCAGTCAGGCAGAAGTTGAGAATATCCCTTACGGGCGGCAGGAGATCAGTCAGGAGGATATAGATTCGGTCGTCAGTGTACTGCAATCAGACTGGCTGACACGAGGCCCCCAGGTGCACCTGTTTGAAGAATCTGTCGCCCGTTATTGCAACGCAAAGCATGGTATTGCGGCCAACAGCGCGACATCGGCGTTGCACATGGCCTGTCTGGCGCTGGATGTCGGCCCGGGCGATGTGGTCTGGACCAGCCCGATCACCTTTGTCGCCTCTGCCAATTGCGCGCGCTACTGTGGTGCTGATGTCGACTTTGTCGATATCGATGAGTACACGTACAACATGTCTCCGGATGCGCTGGAAACAAAGCTGCATAAAACCAGAGATAGTGGTGGCAAACTGCCAAAAGTGATAATTCCGGTCCACCTGACGGGACAACCCTGCGATCTGGCGGCGATTGCAAGGCTCGCCGAGGAATTTAATTTCAGAATCATAGAAGACGCGGCACACGCCATTGGTGCGCGCTATCGCGACCAGCCGGTTGGCAACTGCGAATACTCTGATATCACGGTATTCAGTTTTCACCCGGTAAAGATCATAACCACCGCCGAAGGCGGCATGGCGACGACAAACGACGATCAGCTCGCCCATCGACTCGAACTGTTTCGAAGCCACGGCGTCACGCGCGACCCTGCGCACATGACTCACGCCCCGGACGGTCCCTGGTATTACCAGCAGACCGAGCTGGGCTACAACTACAATCTCACCGACTTGCAGGCAGCCCTGGGTGCCAGCCAACTTGAACGCCTGGATGATTTTCTATCGGCGCGCCACCGACTAGCCAAGCGATACGACAATCTGCTCGCTGGCCTGCCGATCATCATCCCGTACCGCGATCCGGCAAGCTACTCGAGCCTGCATTTGTATGTGGTGCGCGTTGAGGATGATAGGCAACATCGCCATGAACAGGTTTTCACAACCCTGCGCGACAAGGGCATTGGCGTCAATCTACACTATATACCTGTACATACACAGCCGTACTATCGCAATCTCGGGTTCGAACCTGGCCAGTTTCCAGTGGCCGAGAATTACTATCGCAGCGCGATCAGCCTGCCGATCTTCCACAGTATGAGCAATCGCCACCAGGATCGAATCATCGCCACGCTAAGTGATGCACTGTCATGAAGGTAGCTGTCATACCAGCGCGCGGCGGCAGCAAGCGCATTCCCGGTAAAAATATCAAGCCATTCTGCGGCAAACCGATGATCGCCTGGTCAATTGAAACCGCTTTGCAGTCAAAGTTGTTTGATCGAGTGATTGTCTCGACCGACAGCCAGCAAATCGCCGATATCGCAAACGAGTACGGCGCAGAAGTGCCATTTACCCGGCCAGACGATCTATCGGCCGATCAATCCGGCACCATCGAAGTCATCCAGCACACCGTTGAGTGGATGAATGCGAACGGCTGTTATCCTGGTTATGTCTGCTGCATCTACGCGACATCACCCTTCCTGCGCACTCAGTACCTGGAACAAGGCTACGACCTGCTGCGCAACAGCAACGCATCGTTTGCGTTTTCGGTGTGCACTTTCCCGGCACCAATTCAACGTGCGCTGGGTATCACCAGCGACGATCGCATCGAGGCAAAATGGCCTGAACACATTTTCACCCGATCACAGGATCTGGAAGAGTGCTACCACGACGCAGGGCAGTTCTACTGGGGAACCGCCAACGCTTTCGAGGAAAAACACACCATATTCTCGAAGGCGTCCATTCCAGTAAAAGTACCCCGCCATCTGGTTCAGGACATCGATACCATGGAGGATTGGGTGCGCGGCGAACACATGTTCAAAGCGTTGATGGCGAGCGGTGAAATAAACGCCTGAGACGCAGGACATTGAACATAACCGTCCGCACCGATGCCTCACACACACTTGGCAGCGGGCACGTAATGCGCTGCCTGACACTGGCAGACAAACTTCGCGATCAGGGCGCTGATATCCGATTTATCAGCCAGCGGTTGCCGGGCGAAATGTCACAAACCATCACCGCTCGCGGCTATTCATGCCAGTTGATCGAGCCGACAATCCACAGCGAGTGCCCCCACGAATCACCCGCGGGCAAAGCCGATCTGCAAACGGATGCGAACGCCACCATTGCCGCAATGAGCGACACCGCCTGCGACTGGGTTATTGTGGATCAATATCAGCTGCACGATGCCTGGTACGAGCAGATTCGGTCAAACTGCCGGCACATTTTAACCATCGATGACCTGGCCAATCGAACCCATGACTGCGATGTGTTGCAGGATCAGACACTGGGCCGCCAGGCGTCAGACTATGGCCGCTACACCCGCGAGCGTTGCAAGCTGTTACTGGGTACGGACTACGCCTTGCTGCGCCCCGAATTTTCACAGTGCCGACAACAACACGCCAATTCGATTGTGCGCAGCGGCCCGGTGAAAACCCTGATGATCGGCCTGGGTGGATCGGATGCTCGCAATCTCGCGCTGGAAATTTTGCAGCGGATCGAACCTCTGTTAGCGCAGCACAATATCACCGCAATGCTGGTCGCAGGCCCGCAGTACCAACACGCGCAAACCGTGCGCGACTGGGCCATAACGTCGCAAGCGACTGTCGAAGTGCATCACGATGTCTGCGAGGTGGCACCGTTGCTGCTGCGCGCAGATCTTGCAATCGGCGCATCAGGCAGCAGCGCCTGGGAACGTTGTTGTCTCGGCCTGCCGACGCTCGCCTTCATCTATGCCGACAATCAGATAGAGATCGCAAACCGCCTGGCGGCAGCCGGCGCATCGATTAACTGGCAAACGCTTGACGAGTTGCATCGCTTGCTGGCACAGCTGATCGACGGAGACCACAAACCATCCCAATCGCCCAATATCACCTCAATGTCACGCCACGCCAGCCGTCTGTGCGATGGCAATGGCGCACAGCGGGTGATCGATGCGATGATGTCACTATGATCAGTGCTAGACCCGCCACACCAGCCGACGCGCGCCTGTTCTTCGACTGGCGCAATGACAAACTGGTCGCCGCCCAATCATTCAGCAGCGACCCAATCGAATTCGACCAGCACAAAAACTGGTTTGAATCGAAACTGGCCGATCCTGATTCACACCTGTATGTGTTTCAAAGCGACGACCGCGACGCTGGGCAAGTGCGCTTTGATCAGGACAACGACAGTGCCTTGATCAGCTATTCACTCGACGCGGGTTTTCGCGGCAAGGGTCTCGCAACACCGCTTTTGCAATGCGCCATCGACACTTTCTGCCGTGAGAATCCTGTGGTTCGCACACTCATCGCCAAGGTCAAAAAAGACAACACCGCATCGAATCGAGTGTTTGAAAAACTCGAATTCGATCTGCTGCCGGCCCAGGGCACAGACAACACATTCGAATTGACGATCCATAAATGACCGCGACCGACAAAACTATTCAAATAGCCGGCCGTCGCATCGGCCGCCAGCACGAGCCTTATGTGATTGGAGAAATCTCTGCCAATCACAATGGCAACATCGACAACGCATTTCAGCTGATCGATATCGCCAAAGCGGCCGGTGCGGATGCCGTTAAGCTGCAAACCTACCGCCCCGATACCATCACCATCGATTGCGACAAGCCAGACTTCCAGATCGAAGGCGGCTTGTGGGACGGCCACAGCTTGTACCAGCTGTACGAGTGGGCGCACACGCCGTGGGACTGGCACAAGCCACTGTTCGACAAGGCCCACGAGGCTGGGATCACTCTGTTCAGCTCGCCATTCGACAGCACCGCCGTCGATCTACTGGAGGATCTGAACGCCCCGGCCTACAAGATCGCCTCGTTCGAACTAGTGGACATTCCGTTAATACGTTATGTGGCCAGTACCGGTAAACCCATGATCATGTCCACCGGCATGGCCAACGAACATGAAATTGCAGAGGCCATAGAAGCAGCATGCAACGCTGGCGCCAAAGACCTAGCGATACTGCATTGCGTCAGCGGTTACCCGTCGCTTGCGAGCGACTATAACCTGCATACCCTGGCCGATATGCAGCACCGGTTCGACCTGGTAACCGGCCTGTCCGACCACACACTGGACAACACCACCGCAATCGCAAGCGTTGCACTGGGCGCATCTATCATCGAAAAACACATCACACTCGATCGCAACGGCGGCGGCCCAGATGACAGCTTCTCACTGGAAAAGGATGATCTGGTGCAATTGTGCCAGGGTGCAAAAACCGCCTGGCAGGCAATGGGTCAGGTGAACTACCAGCGCACCGAGAGCGAAAAGGGCAACGCGCGATTCCGACGATCCTTGTATATCGTTAACGATATGCGGGCTGGTGACACCCTTACCGCAGAAAATCTAAAAAGCATCAGACCCGGCTTTGGCATGGCGCCGAAAATGTTCGATGCCGTGATAGGGAGAAAGATCAAGGCCGACGTCACCCGCGGTACACCATTGACGGAGCAGTTACTGGCTGAAAGCTAGCCGCGGTTTCGTTGCGGGAACCCAATACCGCTGGACGTACAGGGATTGCCGATTCTACAATGCGGCATGATGATGTCCGCGAACAGATACCCATGCAGCTGCTGCATGGCGCGCCCGTGTTCCGATAGCCAACGTGTTGCCTGGGTTGCTCGATGACCAATTACTACTTCATTTCATCACCGCTGCACTTGTTGTTCGCCGCCTGTCTGGCACAACAAAACAACGATGACAACAACATCGCGATTCTGGCACCGCGCACTCACCGACATGTCAGCCGTTTCGAAACCATACTGGTTGATCATCAGGACATATTCAACCAATGCATCAGCTTTGAAAATGACAACCTGAGCGGCAAAACCGCCGAGCGTCGTCGCCGTTGCGCCATACTCGAAAAAGCATTGCAAGCACAGCCCGCGAATCGAATCTATACCGGCACCGACCGACGCGTAGAATTCCAGTACGCGATGCACATCGCCACGCGAATTAACCCCAACACCTCCGGCATTTATATTGACGAGGGTATGGCGACCTATCTCGGCCACAAGTCGATGAATTCGATCGCGCATCGATTTATCGACCCCACAATCAAGAAACTGGTCTACGGCTACTGGTGGGACAACCCGCGCACCATCGGTTCATCACGCTGGATATCGCGCATCTACGCCGCCTACCCCGCATTGGTTCACCAATCGCTGCGCCACATTGATATACACCCGGTTCCGCGTGAGCAATTTGCCACACCGTCGTTTCACGCTTTGTGTGAAACGCTGCTGACACGTTCGGCGAGTAACACTCTGATAAACGCGCAAACACTGGCGCGTATCAAAGCGATGATCGTACTGACGCATGAGAGTTTTTATACCGACTACCGACAACACCTGCAGGAACTGGTCGATCAACTCAAACAGCACTACTCTGCCGATGAAATCGCAATCAAGGCGCATCCGCGCAGCAGCTGCCTGGAAGAGTATCGACAGACCTACCCGGACTTTGTCCATATCGACAACACCATCGGCACCGAAGTGTTCACCCCCTTGCTGAACGATCACTGTTGCATCGTGGGCGATATATCGTCGACACTGTTTACCACACGATGGCTGAAACCCGACGCCAACATCATCGCCGTCGAACTACCGGCACTACAGGGCAACGCGTTAAACACAGAATTGATCAGACTGTTTAGCAACCTGGATATCCCAATGCTGCAACGCAGTGAGATCGCGGCACGCCTAGCGCAGTGACGACAGGACGGGTTTTCAGCGAGCCTTGCTCACGCCTCGAACTTCCCGCCGCTGCGTAAGGCAACCCGACGCGTTAGCGAGGCAAGTAAAGCCACTTCACCCACGCAGCACGTTTCCCACTACTGTGAGC
>CAZNIS010000057.1:0-21733 GCA_964573105.1 uncultured Granulosicoccaceae bacterium | reverse complement strand
GCGTCGGGCTACCCTGGCGTGGCGTATTCAGGACGTGCAAAGCATGGGCGCTGCGAGCGCGGCGGTATAACAGCGATGTAGGGCCTGTCTGGCAACCCGACGCGTTAGCGAGGCAAGTAAAGCAACCTTGCCCACGCAGCACGTTTCCCACTGCTACGAGCCAAACAACGATGGCAACCCGACGCGTCAGCGAGGCAAGTAAAGCCACTTCACCCACGCAGCACGTTTCCCACTACTGTGAGCCAAACAACGAAGGTAACCCGACGCGTTAGCGAGGTGAGAATACATGGAGTTTCCTCGCTCACGCGTCGGGCTACCCTGGCGTGGCGTATTCAGGACGTGCAAAGCATGGGCGCTGCGGGCGCAGCGGAATAACAGCGATGTAGGTCCTTGTCTGGTAACCCGACGCGTTAGCGAGGCAAGTAAAGCAACCTTACTCACACAGCACGCTTTCCACTACTGTGCGCCAAACAACAAAGGCAACCCGACGCGTCAGCGAGGCAAGCAAAGCAACCTCTCACACAGCATGGATCCAGATGCCCAGCGTCAAACGAAGCCAACCTGACGCATAACCACAGCACGCATCCAGACTACTCAAGCACCCGCCTGCCTCTCAATCGCAGTCCAAACCCTAATCTATCAAACCGAAGCCACACATCGCTCACTCCAATCCACACTCTGATCAGGTGAACGACAAAACTCACCAAGTTGAATCCCCAGCGCTTCGATGGCTGCACGATCAGTTTGAATACTGAACTCGGCGGCCTGTCGATAGGGCTGCGGACGGTGATTGGTGTAGCGAACATAGATACACGAATTGCCCAGACCATCCAGAGCATAGAGGCGCCAATGAAACACATACCCACTGTTTCGTTCAGGATCCGCCGAGTCGATCTGAAATTCATAACTGCTGCGATCTTCGCAAAAGCGCCTGACGCCGTTGGCAATCTCCAACAGCGACTCGCGCGATTGATACAACTCGACACATAGACGCGTATTGCGATTAGCCAGATCCCATTGCAATTGCCACTGACCTGAAGCTGGCTCGGCAATCAACGCCAGTTTTATATGAAAACGAGAATCCTTAATCGCACCGGCCTCAGGTGCGCCGCATACGCGATTGCAATTGTCTGATCGCCGCCCGCAGCCGACTGCGCAATGAGTCGCCCTGATAGCGCCCTTTGCTGACGTGCCGAATGCGATAGACACCCGGCACATCAATCGCCACTCCCTGGCTGCCGATCAACCAGCGAAAGACGCGATCCTCAATCGCCTTGCACCAGTGTGGGGCCGGGCGTTGAAAGATGGTCAACGCGTTGCAGTAGCCAGCGGCACGCGCCACATCGCCGTGGGTGATCTGCAAGGGGCCTGTGGCGCGGGTTTTTTTGTCAACACTGAATTGATCGGTTTCGATGTCGATCAAGCCGCCGTTGGTTTTGCGTAGCATCGGATCGTCCTGCGGCAGTAATGTTGTGACACGCTCCTCTGACGGATACACCAGCGCGTCACGTCTACCCTGCAACTGCTGATTCAACGCGTCAAGACAACCGGCATGGAAAATCAAATCACAGTCGGTAAACCAGATCCAGTCGGCCCGTGTCTCAAGTGCAGCCTGATTGCGTCCGATTGAGCGGCGGAATAGCGATTGCGGTGGCAGTTCACACCAGTTCCATTCCACACTGTCGACGCAGTGATTAGAAAACGTTTGCAGCAGTGACTGGGTGTCGCGATCTTCACCACTGTAGTAGACGGTAAAAATCACCTTGCATTGCGTTGGCGGATGCAATACCAACGAGCTCAACTGGTAGGCCAGCATATTGGAGTACTGCCAGCAGTGCGTGACGATTTCTATCGTGAGCGGACCCGTATTCCCCGCAAGCTTGGATCGAGGTGGTACGTTTTTCTCAAACCATCCGGCAGGCAACGCACCGCTGGCCGCATGCCGATAAAACCACAGGGTTAACGAGTCGGTAGCCCGACTGTAGAGCAGCGCGTTATCGTGTTCTCGGCTGCTTGCTGGCGACGGTGTCATCGGGGTTGAGCGGGCCAAAAAACCTGCGGTGTACCCGCCACTACACCTCAGCCAGATCGCCTTTCGATTCGAGCCATGACTTGCGGTCACTGGCCCGTTTCTTTGCCAGCAACATGTCCATTAGCTTGTTGGTCTCTTCGCTATCACCAATCGTCAGACATACCAGCCGCCGGGTATCCGGAGACATGCTGGTCTCGCGAAGCTGCAGCGGATTCATCTCGCCCAGCCCCTTAAATCGAGTAACGGTGACCTTGCCCTTTTTCTTCTGTTTTTCGATGCGGGCGAGAGCGCGTTGCTTTTCTTCTTCGTCCAGCGCGTACATCACCTCTTTGCCTACATCAATACGAAACAGCGGCGGCATCGCGACGTAGACCCGGTGCGCGGCCACCAGGCTGCGAAAGTGTTTGACAAAAAGGGCGCAGAGCAACGTTGCGATATGCGCGCCGTCGGAATCGGCGTCGGCGAGAATGCATATCTTGCCGTAGCGCAGACCGCTGAGATCGTGCGAGCCAGGCTCGATGCCAATCGCGACGGAGATGTCGTGAACCTCCTGCGAGCCGAGCACCTGCTCCTGCCCTACTTCCCAGGTATTCAGAATTTTGCCACGCAGCGGCATGATCGCCTGAAAGTCGCGACTGCGTGCCTGCTTGGCCGAACCACCGGCAGAATCACCCTCGACCAGAAAGAGCTCAGTGCGACTGAGATCGGTCGAGACACAATCGGACAACTTGCCTGGCAGCGCGGGGCCGCTGGCGATTTTCTTGCGCACCACTTTCTTGCCGGCACGCATGCGCTGGGTGGCGGCGGCAATCGCGATCTGGGCGATCTGATCACCGGTTTCCGGGTGCTGGTTTAACCACTGTGAAAAGGCATCCTTGACTGTCGATGCAACAAAGCCCGCCGCCTCGCGACTGGACAGCCGCTCCTTGGTTTGCCCGGCAAATTGTGGGTCGGC
Source organism: uncultured Granulosicoccaceae bacterium (assembly GCA_964573105.1). GTDB lineage: Bacteria > Pseudomonadota > Gammaproteobacteria > Granulosicoccales > Granulosicoccaceae > CAKZSB01. The sequence continues at coordinate 18,746 of CAZNIS010000057.1, read as the reverse complement.
AAGCTTAACCGACAACACAAACGCCACTCGCTCCCAGGTATCTTCCGGCGCGATCTTGACACCGCGCGGCAGCAGATTGCGCAGCTCACAGAACTCGCGAATCGCGTCGGTAAGCCCGGTGCGCAAGCCATTGACGTGGGTACCGCCCTGCGGCGTCGGCACCAGATTGACATAGCTCTCCTGCAGCAGATCGCCGCCTTCGGGCATCCACAGAAACGCCCAGTCAACGACCTCGGACTTGTTCGACAGCGATCCATTACAGGGCGCTGGCGGCACCAGCGTGTAACCTTTCACGGCTTCGGCCAAATAGGCCTCCAGTCCGTCCTGATAGTGCCACTCGAAGTCTTCCTTGCTCTCCTCGATGTGCAGTCTCACGCGAAGCCCACTGCACAGCACCGCCTTGGCGCGCAACACGTGCTTGAGCTTCGGGACAGAGATCTTTTCACTGTCGAAGTATTTTTTGTTCGGCCAGAACCGCACGGTGGTGCCGGTATTGCGCTGACCGACCTTGCCCACCGCCTTGACCGGCTCGTCGCGGTTGCCGTTCTTGAAGCTGCCGAAATACTCTTTGCCGCCGCGCTTGATGGTGACTTCAAGCTTCTTCGACAGCGCATTGACCACCGATACGCCGACACCGTGCAAACCACCGGAAAACTGATAGACGCCCTCGTTGAATTTGCCGCCCGCGTGCAGCGTGCACATGATCACCTCGACGCCGGGCAGCTTGAGCTTGGGGTGCTTATCGACCGGCATGCCGCGACCGTCGTCGGCCACTTCGAGCGAGCCATCCTTGTACAACACCACGTCAATCTTGCTGGCAAAACCCGAGATCGCCTCGTCGACGCTGTTGTCGATGACCTCTTGCGCCAGGTGATTCGGGCGAGTGGTGTCGGTGTACATGCCAGGTCGCTTGCGTACCGGATCGAGTCCACTCAGGACTTCAATTGACGAGGCATCGTAGTTTGCCGCCATGTTCACTCTGTTGTTGGTCCCTGATTGAAGGAGAAAATCGCGAGGGCTTTCGGCTTGCTGCACCCGGTGGGTGAGCTGCATGGCGTTGACGCCGGCTGGATGGCGGCTCTGCGACCTTGCTCAAGCCGGCCAATGGTAGCGCAAGCCCGACAGGCCTGTCAGTTATCCGCTGACCTTCAGCAATTGCAACTTGATAATAGCGGCGACTGCATCACAATAAGACTGATCAATCAACTGGAGCCGTTCGATGGCCGATTCACCGTATATCGTCGATGTCACACGCGAGAATTTCGAAAGCGTGATACTGCATGGTTCCATGCAGGGACCGGTACTGGTGGATTTCTGGGCGGACTGGTGCGAGCCGTGCAAAACGCTGATGCCGATCCTCGCCAAGCTTGCCGAAGAATATCAGGGCGCCTTCACGCTGGCCAAGGTCGATACCGAAGCCAATCAGGAGATCGCAGCGCAACTGGGTATCCGCAGCTTGCCAACGGTCAAGCTGATCATCAACGGCGCGATCGCCGATGAATTCAGCGGTGCCTTGCCCGAGGGCGAGGTGCGCGCATTTCTGGAAAAACACATTGGCGCACCGGCTGTACCCGAGGGTGGCGCTGTCGAAACGGCACAGGCACTGGCAGCCCAGGGTCAGACCGATCAGGCCCTGCAACTGCTGCGCGAAGCGCAGGCGGCCGAACCGGAAAATGGCGATGTCGCCATCGCGCTGGGGCAGATGTGTCTGGCGACCGGCCATTATGACGACGCGCGTCAGTGTCTGTCGATCCTGAGCGAAGCCGATGCGAAGAAACCCGAGGCGGCGAAACTGCGCGGTGGACTGGCGCTATCTGAAGCCGACGACCCCAACCGAGACGAATCCTCACTGCTGGCCGATCTTGAGAAGGACAAAGGCAACAGCGAGGCCGCCTATTTGCTGGGCGTGAAGCAGGCGCTGCGCGGTGACACCGACAGCGCCATAGAGACCCTGCTGAACCTGATGATGCGCGATCGCGAATACGGCGAAGATGCAGCGCGAAAGACCGCTATCTCGCTATTCGACTCGATGGGTGAAGATCCGCAGGTCGCGCGCTATCGCCGCAAGATGGCGAGCATGCTGAACTAGTATTTTCGCGTCGGCAAATGCTTAATCAGTGTTAATTGCCTGAATTCAGACGACATAGGACCAACGGTTGAAGTTGCTGTTCACAGTGCGCCTGGCGTGCTCGTGGGGTAGGAGATCGCACGGAACATAGATGGCTATTTGAGTACGATCGACACCCCCCACGGGCGCGCCAGGCGTGCTGTGGACAGCTACAGGTCGATCCAGCTGCTGCAATTCCAGCAACGCGAAAAATTTCCCTCAACCCATTCGCCACAGCTGCCGCAATACAACGCGACGGGCGCACTCTGGCGCGATTGTTCGAACTCCTCGATCAACGCCCGGGCGCGCGCCTCGTGACGCGGCTCGCTGATCCAGACCGTGACCACGCCGGTCGGCGGCAGTTCGCCGGCAGCGCCAGTCAGATACTGCCCCTTGATCGCCACCTGCATACCGCCGGCGCGCAGCTCATCGTGCACCAACTGGGCGTCGAGCAGATTTTCAGCCTCATACACCTTCAGCATGCCGCGGATACTCAGGCGGCCTCGAACTGATAGGGCAGATCGAGCAGACTGATCGCGTTTTCGAAGCCGTCGCAGAAGAGCGGCTCTGTAGTGGCATCAATCGTTAGTACTGCGAGCAGGTGGCAGGTGCCATCGCCGGCAACCGCCGCAGAAACTACCTTGCCGACTGCGCTGCCGCCATCAGCTTTGTGGATATCAGTACCCGCAGCCGGCAGTGTGTCGCAGTTCAAACTGGCCCGATACATGCGCCGCTTTAACTTGCCCAGATACTGCATTCTGGCGACGACTTCCTGCCCCGGAAAACATCCTTTTTTGAAACTGACACCGTCTATAAGTTGAAGATTCAACATTTGCAACACGAATGCCTCGCTGGTCGCAGCACTGATTGCGGGCACACCGGCGTCGATATCCTGCAGTCGCCAGTCGGCGCGCGACGCAGGGGTACAGACCGTTGCAAGCTGGTCCCACAACGCGCTGATTTCCGCAGCCGGGCCAAATATTTCAAAGCGTGGTTTTGCACCGCGAGCCTGCGCGATCATCACCTGCCCGTGGGAAACCATGGTGTCAGTGCCATTGGGCGCCGCCGATCCGAGTTCGGCAAGCTTTTGCGCCGCCGCTTCACCGGAGGCGGCGATACAGGCGTAGTCATCGAGCGGCTCAATCACTACCGCTGCGCGCAGCACATACATTCGCAGACGCTTGAGAAAGCTGGCTGCCAGATCTGCAGGCAGTCTGATGTAAAACGCATCGCCGACCCGCGCCAGTTGAAACAATGCCAGCACGCGACCCTTGGGATTCGACCAGGTCGTCATCTGGACGCCCGGGTCGCCGAGGCTTGCCACATCGTTGGAGAACTGTCCCTGCAGAAAATCGCTGGCATCGGTGCCGGTCACCTGCAATACGACCTGATCGCCCATCAGGATCAGAACATCAGATCGATCGGCGCCCTGGACGGGAAAGTCCACTATGCCTGTCGCATCCGTTTCGGCGCCGGCCTGAATCAGGTGTTCTGTCAATGAGTTGTTCATGTTGCAACCTTTGAAGCTTGATATCATTCTGCCGGAATTTGCAGTGCGGTACGATCACCGCTCTGCCACGTATCGCCGGGCGTTATCGCGTTGTTCCGGCAACTGTCCAGCACGTTTGCAAAATAATTCAGGCGTCCATATTTTCCGCTGCTCTGCATCGCGTTTCAGGAGTTTGCTAAAATGCATCGACGTACACCGACCACGTCCACCGATGCCGGCACAGACGAAGCCATCGACGGGGGCCGCGACACCCAACAAGGCTCTGCCGAGCCCAACACCATACAAGATTCACAGCCCGCACTGCCCGATACGCCATCAAAACCTGTCGAGGTTGGCGGCCCGAAAGGCCCTGAACCCACCCGGTACGGCGATTGGGAACGCAACGGACGCTGCAGCGATTTCTAAAAACCAACCGGCAAGCTGCCGCCTGCTTCAAACAAATCCCGACAACGCTACAGACTATCGCCGCTCCCGAAACCTTGCGGCAAACAGCTCGTAAAACAATAGAAAACCTCTGGAATTGCCCATGGCTAGCAACGACACTCGTCCACTTTCGCCGCACCTGCAAATCTACAAACTGCCGCCCACCGCGCTGATGTCTGTGCTGCATCGCGGCACCGGCGTGGTAATCAGCATCGGCACGATTTTTCTGGTCTGGATTCTGGCCAGTGCCGCCGCCGGCCCCGAGTCATACGCTACCACCCACGCGATCGTCTCGAGCTGGTTCGGCTGGCTGGTGCTGTTCGGCTTTACGTTCGCACTGTATGCACACTTTTGCAACGGCATCCGCCACCTGATCTGGGATCTGGGCTACGGCTTTGACATCTCCCAGGCGAACAAGGGTGCAATGGCCTCCCTTATCGCCGCCGTCGGGCTGACCGTGCTGACCTGGCTGGTCGCCTTCGCCGCCTGAATTCATCGGAGATAGAACATGTCGAATAACAACCACGGCGGCACCGGCCACTTCTGGGTTCAGCGCGTCACGGCCGTCGCCCTGATCCCGCTGACACTCTGGTTCTGCTTTTCGCTGGCGCGCATGCCGCACATGAATTACGAGCACCTGTCAGCCTGGCTGCAGTCACCACTGAACGCCGCACTGATGATCATCGTCGTCGCCGTCGGCCTGTATCACGCCAAACTCGGCCTGCAAGTGATCCTCGAAGATTACATCGCCGATCGCGGCGTGCGCATGCTGTCGATCCTGGCTGTCACCCTGATTTGCGGCCTCTTTGCCGTGCTCGGGGTCGTCTCTGTTCTTAAAATTTCGCTCGGAGCCTGAATATGTCGTACAACGTTATCAAGCATGAGTACGACGTCGTCATCGTCGGTGCCGGTGGCGCCGGCTTGCGCGCCACGCTCGGCATGGCCACCGCAGGGCTCACCACCGCCTGTGTCACCAAAGTTTTCCCCACCCGCAGCCACACGGTCGCAGCCCAGGGCGGCATGAGTGCCGCACTCGGCAACATGGGGCCGGACGACTGGAAGTGGCACATGTACGACACCGTCAAGGGCTCGGACTGGCTCGGTGATCAGGACGCGATCGAATACATGTGCCGCGAGGCGATTCCGGCCGTGATCGAACTGGAACACTACGGCGTACCGTTCTCGCGTACCGAAGACGGCAAAATCTACCAGCGCCCGTTCGGCGGCATGACCACCAACTTCGGCGAGGGCACTGCCCAGCGCACCTGCGCCGCGGCCGACCGCACCGGCCACGCGATTCTGCACACGCTGTATCAGCAGTCGCTCAAGCACGACGCCGAATTCTTCATCGAGTATTTCGCCACTGATCTCTTGATGGATGACGGCGTCTGCCGCGGCGTCATGGCCTGGGATCTGGCAACCGGCGATTTGCACGAATTTCGTGCCCACGTGGTAGTGCTGGCGACCGGCGGCTGTGGCCGCACCTACTTTTCTGCCACCTCGGCGCACACCTGCACCGGCGATGGCAACGCGATGATTCTACGCGCCGGCCTGCCGCTGCAGGATATGGAGTTCGTCCAGTTTCACCCCACCGGCATCTATGGCGCCGGCGTGCTGATCACTGAGGGTGTGCGCGGCGAAGGTGGGTATCTCACCAACTCCGAGGGCGAGCGCTTTATGGAACGCTACGCGCCGAACGCTAAGGATCTCGCCTCGCGCGATGTCGTCAGTCGCTCGATGACACAAGAGATCAACGAAGGCCGCGGCGTCGGCGCCGATGGCGATCATATCTTTCTGAACCTGATGCACCTGGGCCCGGAAGTGATCGACGAACGCCTGCCAGGCATCTCCGAGAGCGCCAAGGTATTCGCCGGTGTCGACGTCACCCGCGCGCCGATTCCGGTCATCCCCACGGTGCACTACAACATGGGTGGCATTCCGACTAACTACCGCGGCGAAGTCGTCACCAAACAGGGCGATGATCCGGACCACGTGGTACCCGGTCTGATGGCCATCGGCGAGGCTGCCTGCGTGTCGGTACATGGCGCCAACCGCCTTGGCTCCAACTCACTGCTGGATATCGTCGTATTTGGCCGTGCCGCAGCGATCCGCGCCGCAGAGCTCGTCAAACCCGGCGAGCCACACAAGCCGATCTCCGATGACATCACCACCGCGGCGATCGATCACATCGACAAGACCCGCCACGCCAGCGGCGGCACCGGTGCGGCCGAACTGCGCGATCGCATGCAGCGCACTATGCAGAGCCGTGCGGCGGTCTTTCGCACCGGCGAGACCATGTCGGCAGGCGTCGAGGAGCTCAACACCTTGGTCGGTGGCTGGGACGACATCGGCGTCAGCGATCGCGGCATGATCTGGAACACCGATCTGGTCGAGACCATGGAGCTTGAGAATCTGCTGTGTCAGGCGCAAACCGTTATAGAGGGCGCGCTGAACCGAACCGAGTCCCGCGGCGGCCACGCACGCGAGGACTACACCGAGCGCGATGACGACAACTGGATGAAACACACGCTGGCCTGGGTGCAGGACGGAAAAGTCTCGTTCGATTATCGCCCGGTGCATATGAATACGCTGAGCGATGACGTCGAAGTCATCCCGCCGAAAAAGCGCGTCTACTAGGTCTTCTGGAGCATCTGAATCAATGGCTGAATTTACTCTGCCGGCAAACTCGATTGTCAAGAAGGGCAAGGTCTACACCGCCGCCCCGGACGCGGTCAACGTCAAGACCTTCCTGGTCTATCGCTACGACCCGTCCACCGAAATGAACCCCTCGGTCGACAGCTACCAGATCGATCTGGATGACTGCGGCCCGATGGTGCTCGACGCACTGATCAAGATCAAATCCGAGATCGACCCCGGCCTGTCGTTTCGCCGCTCCTGTCGCGAGGGCATCTGCGGCTCCTGTGCGATGAACATCGACGGCGCCAACACCCTGGCCTGCACCATGGCGATCGAGGATGTCGAGGGCGATGTGCGCATCTACCCGCTGCCGCATCAACCTGTGGTCAAGGATCTGGTCTCCGATCTGACCAACTTCTACCGTCAGTACGAAGCGATCGAACCGTGGATGCAGAGCGACAGCAAGCCCCCTCAGGGCCGCGAACGTCTGCAATCGAAAGAAGATCGCGAAAAGCTCGATGGCCTCTACGAGTGCATCATGTGTGCGTGTTGCTCGACCAGTTGCCCAAGCTACTGGTGGAACGGCGACAAATATCTCGGGCCAGCAGCGCTGCTGGCGGCCTATCGATGGATTGTCGACAGCCGCGACGAGAAAACCGAAGAGCGCCTGGCCGCACTCGATGATCCGTTCAAGCTGTATCGCTGCCACACCATCATGAACTGTGCGACGGTTTGCCCCAAGGGTCTGAACCCGGCGCAAGCCATCGCGGACACCAAAAAAATGCTGGTTCAGCGCAACCTGTAAATCGTTATGCAACACTCACGGCTGCGTTGGCTCTGCCGGCGCGGCATGAAAGAACTGGACACGGCCATGTCCACCTATCTGCAGCATCACTACGATGCTGCAGACTCGGCCGAGCAGGCGCTGTTTGCGCAATTGCTGCAGGAGCAGGACCCGGAAATCATGGTGTTGATCAATGAGCCCGACCGCCCCTCGCCCTACCGACCGATCATTCGAAAAATCCGCGATACCCTTGGTGCTGAATCTTGAAAGATCGCGCATCATTGGCCTCGCCACCGTCTCGCTGCATCTGCTCGCAACCATAGCGATCGCCACCGCAGGCATCGCGCTGTGGATAAAACTCGTCTGCCTGCCACTGATCGCAGCAAGCCTCTACTTCAACCACCGCGCCGAGCGGACAAAACAAACGCTGGTCTGGCACCAGGGCGATCGCTGGCATATCAGCTGCGGCGATGCGCCAATCCGCCGGGCCAGGCTGTCGCGCATCGATTTCTTCTCCCGCTGGCTTGTGATCATTACCCTGCACTGCCCGACGCGCCCGCGCTGGCGGCGGCTGGAAAAGTTTGTTATCCCGGCCGATTCGCTGGATAAGGACACCTTCCGGCTACTGCGTGTCAGGCTCAGAATCGAGGCGATACCCATGCTGCAGGCGCCGCCCGAACCCCCGCTCCACAAACGGCGATAGCTGTTACAGTAGCGGGGTCCATCTGACCAGGGAAACGCTCGTGTCAAACCCCATACTGCTCGGTGTCAACGTCGATCACGTCGCGACGATTCGCCAGGCCCGCGGCAGTCGCTACCCCGATCCGGTACACGCTGCACTACAGGCCGAAATGGCCGGCGCAGACGGCATCACCATGCATCTGCGCGAAGATCGCCGACACGTGCAGGATGAAGATATCGAGCGTTTCGCCGCCTGCACACAAACCAAGCTGAACTTCGAAATGGCCGCCACCGACGAAATGCGTGATATCGCGCTGCGGGTCAAGCCAGTCGATGTCTGCATCGTGCCGGAAAAGCGCGAGGAGCTGACCACCGAGGGCGGGCTCAACGTCGTGGGCAACGACAACGCACTGACCGAAATGTGCGGTACCTTTAACGACAACAACATCCGCGTCTCGCTATTCGTCGATCCCGATCAGGCCCAAATCGAGGCCAGCCGCAAAGCTGGCGCCGCCTTTATCGAGATTCACACCGGCAGCTATGCCGAGGCGCAAAGCCTCGAACAGCGCGAACGCGAGCTGGCAAAGATCGTACAGGCGGCAGAATTTGCAGAGAGCATCGGTCTGAAGGTCAACGCCGGTCATGGCCTGACCCGCCACAACGTCGCACCCATCGCCGCGATTCCACAAATGCACGAGCTCAACATCGGCCATGCGCTGATCGCCGACGCACTCTTTACCGGGTTACCGCAAGCCATTCGCGACATGAAACAGCTGATGCTCGACGCGCGTCGCCAATGATTGCTGGCACCGGCATCGATATCGTCGAGATCGAGAGAATAGAATCAGTTTACCGGCGTCGTGGCGAACGCTTTGCCAGTCACGTGCTGCACGCCGAAGAATTCCCAGACTTCAACGCCACGCAATACAAGGCGCGCTTTCTCGCCAAACGTTTTGCGGTCAAGGAGGCAGCGACCAAGGCGCTGGGCACCGGTCAGGCGAAAAATGTACTGCTCAGGCACTTTTATATTTCACACGATGACAATGGCCGCCCGATGCTGCACGCCTGTGACCAGGCCCTTGCCTTGTGTCAGCAACTGGGGGTCACCGCGATGCATGTGAGCATTGCCGATGAAAGCGCTTACGCCGTTGCGAGTGTGATTCTGGAACGCGCGTGAGCGCATGCCAGAAGTCCAACCTAGACCTTTGTATCAATAGTTTTTGCTTGACTTGAACGACTGCCGGGATAACGATCCACTGTGGCCCTGCTATCAGGGGCCCGGTCGTGAAGGAGTAGAAGTATTGCAAACACCTATCGCACACGAGCAGATTCGCCTGCTCTACGCACAGCCGACTGGCGTGTTTTTTGGCGCTATTGTCGTAGCGCTGGCAGCTACCTGGACACTCTGGCCCGGTGAAGACCATCAACTCTGGATCCTGTTGTGGTGTCTGGCCAACGTCGCGCTGGTGGCCGGCAGACTCTACGCACATAGAGTCTATACGCAGCAACTGAACTCTCAGCCCGGCAGTGACAACACGCTATGGGGATTTTTCTACTGCCTGTGCTCGTTCAGCACCGGCACGCTTTGGGGTTTAACGCTGCTGCTGTTTTTTCCTGACGATCGCTACAACCTCGCGATCATCATGGTGATTCACGCCGGGTACATCAGTGCGGCCGTGCTCGCCACCTCGATCTACTTTCCGGCCTTCCTGTGTTTCATTCTCAGCTCATCGATTCTGATCACCGGCGGCATCCTGCTGCACGGCGGTTGGGAATTCATCATGATGGCAAGCCTTTCAGTGTTCTACAGCGGCATGCTGATTTTCTTTGGCATTCGCAACAACGAGTCGGTCGCCGACCAGATTAAACTGCGGATGAAAAACACTGAACTGCTGACGCAGGTCCAGGAAGAAGCCGACCGCGCCCAGCAGGCCATGCTGGAAAAAAACCGATTTCTCGCCTCGGCCAGCCACGATCTGCGTCAGCCGGTGCATGCACTTGGGCTGCAGGTCGGCAACCTGCGAAAGCATATCCACTCCACTGAAGCCGTCGAGATTCTCGACTCGATACGCGAATCGACCGATGGCCTGAGTGATCTGTTTCACGGTCTGCTCGATCTGTCGGAGCTCGACGCCGATGTTGTTGACAATTCGCCCGGCCACCATCGGCTTTCGGAGTTACTGTTGCGCATCAACACCGACTATCAAAGCGTGGCGCGCGACAAAGGGCTGAGCCTCGACATCGACACGCAAACCGATGCAGTGGCGTTGATCGATAAATCGCTGCTGGAACGGGTGCTGCGAAACCTGGTCAGCAACGCGATCAAATACACCGCACGAGGCGGCGTCACGCTATCGATCGAACCACAAGACGATAGCCTGCGCCTGTCCGTTCGAGACACCGGCCAGGGTATTCCAGCGCAGGAAATCGACAGTATATTTTCCGAATACCATCAACTGGAAAACCCCGAGCGAGATCGCCGCAAGGGGCTGGGGCTCGGGCTTGCCATCGTGCGTCGCCTGTGCAAATTGATGGAGATTCCGATTGACGTGGAGTCGGCTCCTGGTAAAGGCTCAACCTTCAGTATCGTAGTACCGGCCGGCAAGCACATCCCGTTGCCGGTGCAAGAGACCGCACCTCCACTGCAGGATATTTCAGAGGCCATCGTGCTGATCGTCGAAGACGAGCGCCCCACGCTGATCGCAATGCAGCAGATGTTGCGGGACTGGGGCTGCCATGTCATCGCCGCGACTGACACTGACGACGCGATGCAGCAACTGGCATCGGAAAAATTTCTCGATGCGATCGTCGCTGACCTGCGTCTGCCCAACAACAGAACCGGCCTGGAAACCATCGACACGGTCCGCAAACACTACAAAAACAACGAGCTGCCGGCCCTTTTAATCTCCGGCGATACCGATCCCGAGCGACTCACCATGGCAAACAAGGCCAGGGTCAAAATGGCCCACAAGCCGGTCGATCCCGACAATCTGCGACGTGAGATCACGAGCATCCTCTACCCAGCCGACGACTGATCAACACGCCTGCGACCGCCCCAATGTTCATTGCGCCGCCTGCTGTCAGGTAAGATAATGCCCTACCGACGCTGGCGAACCGGGGCAATTCGAAGTCACACCCCTGCCGCGCGTTGGCTCCAACGTTCAAGCAGAGCCTGTCATGCCTCAATACGCCAACAACCCGGGCGCCATACAAGCCCTGATCCGTCCCCGCGAAATCCATCGCGATGCCTACGTCAGCGACGAAATCTTCGATCTCGAGATGAAGCACCTGTTTCACAACACCTGGGTCTACGTCGGCCACGCCAGCCAGTTGCCCAACAACGGCGATTATCTCGGCGCCGAAGTCGGTCGCCAGCCGCTGATCATTGTGCGCCACAGCGATGGCGAGATTCACGCCTTCTACAATCGCTGCCCGCATAAAGGGGTGCGAGTCACTACCGAAGAGTGCGGCAACGCCGGCCGGTTCTTTCGCTGCCCGTATCACGCCTGGTCATTTCGCACCAACGGCAAACTGATGGCCGTGCCACTGAAAAAGGGCTACGAAGGCACCAACCTTGAAGACAACATCGCGCATCGCGGTTTGTTTCCGGTAGCCCAATTAAAAGTCTACCGCGACTTCATTTTCGTCAAACTCAACTCGGGTGGCGAATCCTTCGAAGAGTTCTTTGGCGACAGCCTCTCCACGATCGACAATATGGTCGATCGCTCACCTGCCGGCAAATTAGTGGTCGAAGGTGCACCGCTGCGCTTTATGCACAATTGCAACTGGAAAATGCTGGTTGAAAATCAGACTGACACCTGCCACCCGATGGTCGCGCACGAAGCCTCCGTCGGCACCGCCGTTGACATCTGGAACGCCGAAGGCGGCGGCGGCAAACACCCCGGTGTCGAGATGCTGGCCCCTTTTATGTCACCCTATGAATTTTTTGAAGGGATCGGCATTCGTGTTTGGCCGAATGGTCACGGCCATACCGGTGTATCCGGTTCCATTCACGCCGACTACAGCGAAATTCCCGGCTACTTTGAAAAAATGATCGAATCCTATGGCGAGGAACGCGCCAAGGCCATTCTGGATGAAGTCCGGCACAACACCGTCTACTTTCCCAACATCATGATCAAAGGGCCGATTCAGAACATTCGCGTCTTCAAACCCATCGCCGCCGATCGCACCCTGGTTGAAAGCTGGACGTTTCGCATGATCGACGCACCGGATCAACTCTTTGCCCGCACCCTGATGTACAACCGATTTATCAACGCCTCCACATCTATTGTCGGCCACGACGATCACGAAATGTACGAGCGCGCGCAAATTGGCCTGACCTGCAATGGTCTGGAATGGGTCAATATGCAACGCCTCTATGAAGAGGATGAAACCTACGATCAGGAGGCCGTCGTCAACGGCACCTCAGAGCGGCAGATGCGCAATCAGTTCAGCGCCTGGCAGCGCTATATGACGATGAGCATGGAAGACAAAACCGCCGGGGCCGAGGCATGAATCTCGATCTAAGCGCTGCCAGCGACTTCATTTATTCTGAGACGCGAATGCTCGACGAGGGCCGGTTCGAAGACTGGCTGCAACTTTTCACTCGCGACGCCCACTACTGGATGCCAGCCGAATGGCAACAAACCGATCCCGTGCTGCAACCGTCCCTAATGTATGAAGACTGGTTTTTGCTCAAAGTGCGCGTACAGCGATTAAGTGCTGCCAGAACCTTCAGCCAAAAACCCCGCAGCCGCTCCTGCCACGTGTTGCAGGCACCGCAGATAGATGAACTCGCAGACGATGCACAAAGCTGCCACACCTGGACGCCCTTTCACTACACCGAGATTCGCGGCGATGACAGCGCCGCCTTTAGCGGTTGGTTAAAACACCATCTGCTGATTCAAGACGGCACCATCATGATTCAACAAAAACGTGTGGAGTTATTAAACTTCGACGCACCCCTGCCCGCCATACAGCTTTTCATCTGATTCCATTGACTACTGATACCGTCTATGGCCGTTTCAGCCAAACCGCAGAAACCTGGCCCGACCGCCCGTTTCTCAACGTACTGCCGGATACCGCACGCGCCTACGATATTGAATCCAAAGCCTGGTCGTATCGCGAATTAATCGCCCAGGCCGATGAACAGGCACAGCGCTATCGCAGCGCCGGCTACCACTGTGGCCAGCGAGTGGGTTTATTGCTGGAAAATCGCCCCGAGTATCTGTTCCACTGGCTGGCGTTAAATTCACTGGGCATCTCTGTGGTACCTTTAAATCCGGATTTGCGCGCCAGCGAATTGCAATACCTGATCGCACACTCGGAAGTCGCGCTGCTGGTAGTAATTGCCTCACGCCGTGACGACATCACCGCCGCCACACAGGCCGCCGACAGCAACGCCCCGGTCATCACACTGGGCGACGATATCCCGGACAGTGCAGTCACCGGCGTGCAGCAGCCGCCAACCATCGATACCGAATGTGCCCTGCTCTATACCTCGGGCACTACCGGCAATCCCAAGGGCTGTGTCCTACCGAACGAGTACTTTTTACATTGCGGCCACTGGTACGCGACCGCCGGTGGGCTAATGGCCGTGCACGAAGACCCGGCCGAACACATGCTGACGCCGCTGCCGCTATTTCATATGAACGCGATGGCGTGTTCGGTCATGGCGATGGCTACCATCGGCGGCTGCCTGACCGTGCTGGATCGCTTTCACCCGGTTAGTTGGTGGCAAAACGTGCACGACAGTGGCGCCACTGTGATTCACTATCTGGGCGTCATGCCATCGATCCTGATGGCGATGCCGGCCAACCCACTGGATACCGATCATCGCGTGCGCTTTGGTTTTGGGGCCGGCGTCGATGCCGGGCTACACGCCGATTTTGAAAAACGTCATGGCTTTCCACTGATCGAAGCCTGGGCCATGACGGAAACCGGCAACGGTGCGGTGATTGCCGCCAACACCGAACCGCGAGAAGTCGGCAGCAATTGCCTGGGCACACCCGAACCCGATCTGCAAGTACGCGTCGTCACCGACACTGGCGACGATGCCGCCGCCGATGAACCTGGTGAACTGCTGGTGCGTCGCGCCGGTCAATCTCCTCGCTTTGGCTTTTTTCGCGAGTATTTAAAAGACGAGGCCGCCACTCGCGAGGCCTGGCAGGACGGCTGGTTTCACACCGGCGATATCGTGCGTCGCAATGCGGCGGGTGCGTTCTATTTTGTCGATCGCAAAAAAAACGTGATCCGCCGTTCCGGCGAAAATATCGCTGCGGTAGAAGTGGAAAGCGCGCTGGCCAAGCACCCAGACATTCGGCAGATCGTGGTAGCTGCCACACCGGATGAGATTCGCGGCGACGAAGTACTGGCGATGATCGTGGCAGAAAACACCGTCGATAATCCCGAACAACTCGCCACCGACATTGTCCACTACAGCCTGGAACAACTCGCCTACTACAAGGCCCCTGGCTGGATTGCATTTATCGATGAGATCCCGCTGACCGGCACCGGCAAGATTCAACGTGGCGTGGTAAAAACGCTGGCGGCAACGCTCATGCAGGACAATCGCTGCATCGACACCCGCAGCTTAAAAAAGCGACAATCCCGATGAGCCGTTTTATTCAGCGCGCAAGACGCGGCTATGAAGACGTCGCTGTCACCGTCCCGATCACCATTCCCTGTCAACGCTATTCCATCGACACCGCGCACTGGTGGATTGGTCGCGCCCTGCAGGCACTTAGCAACGAAGCTGGCATCGCCCACACCGAGCTCGATGGCTTGTCGGTATCAAGCTTTACTCTGGCACCGGATACCGCCGTGGGGCTGACCCAGCATCTGGGCATCACGCCACGATGGCTCGATCATATCCCAATGGGTGGCGCCAGCGGCGTGGTCGCGCTCAGGCGCGCCGCTCGCGCGGTACAGGCGGGTGATGCCGATGTGATTGCCTGCGTGGCGGGCGATACCAATCATGTCGACAGCTTCCGCCGCCTGCTGTCATCTTTTTCACGTTTTGCCCAGGACGCCAGCTACCCCTATGGTTTTGGTGGCCCGAATGCATCCTTTGCCCTGCTCACCGACTACTATATGCGTGAATATGGTGCCACAGCTGAAGACTTTGGCAAAATCTGCGTCGCCCAACGCAGCAATGCCTTACGCTTTCCGCATGCGGTCATGAAAAAGCCGTTAACGCTGGAACAATACTGCACCGCGCGCCCGATTGCCGATCCGTTGCGACTGTTCGACTGCGTGATGCCAGTCGCCGGTGCCGAGGCGTTTTTGGTGATGTCTGAAGACAACGCCCGCGCGCTGAACCTGAAATACGCCCGTGTAGCCGGCACGATTGAACGCCACAACGCCTACCCGGATGACCCGATTCAAATGCGCGGTGGCTGGGCGATGGATATCGACGAACTGTGGCAGCAATCGGGCCATAGTCCCGACGCCATGCACCTGCTGCAAACCTACGATGACTACCCCGTCATCTGCATGATGCAGTTTGAAGACCTCGGCTTTTGTGAAAAAGGGACCGCAGCCAAATTTATTGCCGAGCGCGATCTCACGATTGATGGCGATCTGCCCCACAACACCTCAGGCGGCCAGTTATCGGCCGGCCAGGCCGGCGCCGCCGGCGGCTATCTGGGGCTGGTCGAGGCACTGCGCCAGATTACCGGCCAGGCGCTCGGCAATCAGGTGCCCAATGCGACACGCGGCCTGGTCTCCGGATTTGGCATGATCAACTATGACCGTGGCCTGTGTTCGGCCGCCGCGGTACTGGAGGCAGCCTGATGATAGAAGCTCTGCAACCGCCGCCAAAAAAAGATCCTCAGGCGCGCACCCGCAACGCACTGCTGCCACCGCGCGATCGTTCGCGCGCGACAATGAAAATGGCGGCCAGTGCGGCGCGCGGCACGCTGGAGCTACAAACTTGCAGCGCCTGCCAGGCACTGGTCTATCCACCCAGGGATGCCTGCCCGAAGTGCCTGGGTGCCGATCTGCCATTTAAGCCTGTGACCAATCGCGGCCAACTGATCGCCGAATCCACCGTGCAAACCACTACTGATACCTACTTTCGCGAACGCACGCCGTGGCGCATGGGTACCGTGCTGCTGGATGGCCCACAGCCTATACCGCTGACCGTACACCTGCACGATGAAGTCGGCGAGGCGCCGTGCGCTGTCAGGCTACGCGCATTTCTCGATAAAACGGCCAACGTCGTGCTGATGGCCATGCCGCCCGAAACCAGCCGGCTCACAGAGGATGATCCGCAATTGCGTGAACTCACCGCCACCCCGAAACATCGCCGCGTCGTCGTCAGCGACGCCCGCACACCGGTTGGACGCGCCGTGGTCCAGGCCGTGATCGACGCCGGCGCCACCATGGTCTTCGCCGGTAACGCCACGCCATGGCTGCCGTTTGAAGGTGAGGCAGAACTCGCCGCCCACGACAAGGTTCATCTCATCCCGATGGACATCACCGACGACAACTCCGTGCGCGTACAGGCCGGTGAAATTGGTGCCAAGTGCGACATTCTTATCAACACCGCCGATCATGTACGTGAAGGTGGGGTGCTGTCACGACAGGGCCTTGTCACCAGTCACGACGAATTCGAAGTCAACGTATTCGGTCTACAGCGACTCGCCCAGTACTTTGGCCCTATTATGATTGGCCGCGGTGCCGACGGCATCAACTCCGCCGCCGCCTTCGTCGATATCCTCTCGGTCTACGCCTTCTGCAACTGGCGTCAATACGGCGCACACAGTGCCTCGGCCGCCGCCCGCCACTCGCTGTTGCAATGCCTGCGCGGTGAACTTAATCAGGGTGGTGTGCGCGTCATGGGCGTCTTCACAGGCCCGGTCGAACACGACTGGTACCAGCCACTGCCTCCTCCCAAGCTCGCCCCCGCCGCCGTCGCCAAAGCCGTTGTCACCGCACTCAACGAAGGCATCGAGGAAAGCTGGGTCGGCGACATCGCCCGTGACGTGCGAGAAAAATGGCAGGACAGCCCCAAAGCACTGGAGCGAGAGCTGACACTGTGAATACACCCGTAAATAACACCGGCGACTCAGTGCTCGCGCAACTCACCGCCGCGATGGCACATAGCGACGTGCGCATTGTCGATCTCACGCACACCCTGACACCGGATTTTCCGGTCATGGTATTGCCGCCTGAATTCGGCCAGTGCAAACCGTTTCGGCTCGAAGAAGTCTCGCG
This sequence comes from uncultured Granulosicoccaceae bacterium, assembly GCA_964573105.1. Classification (GTDB taxonomy): domain Bacteria; phylum Pseudomonadota; class Gammaproteobacteria; order Granulosicoccales; family Granulosicoccaceae; genus CAKZSB01. The sequence continues at coordinate 1,385 of CAZNIS010000057.1, read as the reverse complement.
CTACGACGGCCGAGGCCCGGCCTGGTACTGGAACAACATCAGCATGTCAGAACATGCCGGCACCCACTTCGACGCTCCCGCTCACTGGGTATCCGGCCGCAACCTGCCGGCCAACACCGTCGATGCGCTACCCGTGGAGAACCTAATCGCGCCGGTCAACGTGCTCGACTATTCAAAAGAGAGCGCCGCCGATCGCGACTTTCTGCTCACCGTCGACCACATCCTCGCCTGGGAAAAACAATATGGCCAGATCCAGCCCGGCAGCTGGGTATTCTTTCGCACCGACTGGCACAAACTGGTCAACGAACGCGCCTACGTCGGCATGGAAAAAGACGGCGCCCACTCACCCGGCCCGTCGCCCGAATCGATCCGATTTCTCGTCGACGAACGCGACATATTAGGCTTTGGCACCGAAACCGTCGGCACCGACGCCGGCCAGGCAGCACACCTGCAACCGCCCTATCCGGCGCACTACATACTGCACGGCGCCGGCAAATACGGCCTGCAATGCATGGCCTATCTGGATCAGTTGCCACCCACCGGCGCCATCGTCATCGCAGCACCGTTAAAAATTCGCGACGGCTCCGGTAGCCCGCTGCGCGTACTGGCATTGGTACCGAAAACCAAGGACACAACCCCATGAGCTATACCGCAGTAGTCACCGGCGCCAGCGCCGGCATTGGCGAAGAAGTCTGCAAACGCATGCTGAACGAAGGCTGGCACGTCATCGGCCTGTCCCGACGCGCCCCCGAGTGGACCCATGAACGCTTCACCGCGTTATCCGTCGACTTGCTCGATCCCGACGCCACACAACAAGCGGCCGATCAACTGGCAGAACACGACGTCAGCCACATCGTACACAACGCAGGCCTCGTCTGGCCCAACCTAATCGACGATGCCAAAGCCGAAGACGTCGCAGGCCTTACCCAACTGCACATCAGCGCACCACTCACACTGACAAAAGCCGTATTGCCCACCATGCGCAAACGCAGCTTCGGCCGCGTCGTCTTCGTTACCTCCAGAGCCGCCATGGGCGTACCCACCCGCAGCGCCTACTCCGCCACCAAAGCCGGCGTGCACGGCATGGCCCGCACCTGGGCGCTGGAACTGGGTGGTGATGGCATTACCGTCAACGTCGTCGCCCCCGGCCCCATAAAGACAGACAACTTTTACGGCATTGTCGAAAAAGGGTCAGATCGCGAGGCGAATATTGCAGCGCAGTTGCCTGTTAAACGATTGGGGACGGTTGATGATGTCGCTTACTCTGTTATGTATTTTGCGGACGAACGGGCATCGTTTGTGACGGGGCAGGTTTTGTTTGTTTGTGGTGGTGGGAGTCTTGGGGGGCTGTCGCTTTAGGATTTTTGTGCTGCGCACGGCTTGGT
>CAZNIS010000056.1:5990-43350 GCA_964573105.1 uncultured Granulosicoccaceae bacterium | reverse complement strand
TCTCCGAGCATTATCGCTCAATTTGAGTGTCTACAAAAGCGGGGGAATTCCAATTACCGCAAGAACCAAACTATGGTTCCGCAGTAGGTGCGCTTTGGCTTACCTACCCTGCGGATTCGCCAGCAACTCCCGTATTCGTTCAATCGCTTCATCTTTCGACAACCCCATTTCCATCAAAAGGCTACCATAATTGCCGATTGCTGCGTCCATTTGCGGATGCTGATGACGGGTAGACCCTTCAAACGCATGAAATATCTCAACCACACGACGCATCAACGGCTCGGCATCACTCATACGGTTCGTCGCCTTGAACAAGTGAGCCAGATTATTGAGATCTATCGCAACTGAAGGATGATCCACCCCGAAGCTCTTTTCATCTATCTCAAGCGCTCGACGCATTAACGGCTCGGCATCACTTAATCGGTTCGTCGCCTTGAACAATTGCGCCAGATTGTTGAGACCTCTCGCTATATTGGGATGTTCCTCACCGTAGTTCTTTTTATCTATTGCAAGCGCTCCACGCAGTAATGGCTCGACCTCTTCCATTCGATCCATCGCCTGGAGAAGAATTGCCAGGTTATTGAGCCGAGTCGCAACCATTGGATGAGCTTCACCGTAATTTTTCTTTGCTATCGACAGCGCTCTACGAATTTGAGGCTCCGCCTCACTAAATCTGTGCGTTTCTTTGAACAACTGACCAAGGTTGTTCAAGCGAACCGAAACCGATGGATGGTCGGCACCATAACTATTTTCGTCAATCGACAGTGCTTGCTCATACAGAACCTCCGCGTCCGCATACCTTGCTTGGAATCGATAAAGCAGCCCAAGCTGATTGATTAATGTTGTTGTACACCACCCATGACCGACCTTGCCAATTTCCACAGCAAACTCCGCAATATTGCCAACATGCGCCGCCAACGGATCAAGCGTCAACCAATTGCGAAAATTCTGCGGATTACCCACAAACGCCTGCCCCATCCACTCCAGCGACGCATCCAACGCAGGCAACGGCATACCATCCTGATTCCGCTGATGCCACCGAGAGGTCGCCTGCACCAACCGATGAATCTGAAACCTTCGCTGCGGATCCTCCACCCGACTCAACAAACTGTATTTCGCAAGAGCAGCCATCGACTGGTTCAACGTCGACCGAATATCCTCCGGTGCTGACTCCAGAAAAAATTCCGGCACCGGCTCAGGCGCCAGCCAACTGAAAATATCCAATAATCGCCGCGTTGATTCATCCAGCTGATTGACCGACAAATTCCACGTCACCAACAACTCTGTCGGATACTCAATCAGTTCCAGCTCAAACGACTCCAGAATCTCGGCCTCATTCTCATCCCACTGTCGCAGGTAGTCATCAAAGCCAGCCGACCATTGCGCCTTGATCCATGCCGCCGCATGTTCAAGCCCCAGTGCCAACTGTCCTACTTTCTGAGCAACGCGCTTTGCCTACTCGTGATCCTGCTCCGTGTGCACGCGGTTCGCATCAGTCGCCTCCAGCAGATAACTCGTTGCATCCTCAAGCGTCAACACTCCCAGATCCAGCGTCTGTACGCCGGCACTCCACTTCGACAGCCGGCTGGTGATCAGCACGTGGCCCTGCGTCAACGCCGCCAGCCGCGATTTCACCGCCACCGCCGCTTCATCGGTATCCACGTTGTCCAGAATCGCAAGCCAGCCTGGATGTGCCTGCAGCCAGTCGAGCGCGGCCTGAATGCGCTGTTCTGGTTTAGCCGCATCCAGGCCCTCGATGGCCAGCACGCCGGACAAGCTCGCGAGGCTGCTGTCCAGCGCCTGCGGACTGTCAGCGGACAGAAACAGAAGTGCGGTGTAGTCGCCGCTGTGACGCCAGGCGTATTCGATCGCGCAGCGGGTTTTGCCGATGCCGCCAGCGCCGTGCACGGCTGCCGGGCGAGTCGGATCGGCCGAGCTGGTGATGGCAGTGGTGGCGCCTGACGTACCGCTGCCCAGTTGCTGACGCAGATCGTTCAGGAACTGTTCTCGGCCTTTGAACAGACTGCCAAGCGACCCATGAGGCAGGTTGTTGGGCTGGCCCTGCGACAGGTCCGGAAATGGCAGAACAAGCACATCCTCGATCAATTGCGACACTGTGGTGAGCGGGCTCCAGTTTTCCCCGGTGCTTCTAATCCACTCCCGGTAGCACGCTTGTGTGTCGGAATCCGCCCCTCGCGGTGGCTTATCCGGCACAAACCCGTCATCCGTTAGGAAAACGTACGTTTCTTTGCCCAGCGTCTTGGCCAGCAGATATTCCCATTGGGTGTAGGAAATGTCGCTGTTGCCAGTGGCATCGCGCAAACGATCTGCCCACTCAGACTGCACGCCGGCGTCGCTGACATGCTCACTGCCGGGAACCGATCCGGGCTGTTCGCCGATTAAGCAGATCGTTGCGTCGCATTCATCGATGTAATCACGTAGCTGTTCCAGCAGCGTGCCACCACCCTGCCGAAAATGCTTTTGATCGCGCACTTCGATGTGCCGTCGCCGCAGTACTCGCGCGACTTCCTCGCGATACGATTCCAGCTCATTTGAGACTGCAGAGACGAATACTTTGTAACTGGCCGGGGTACTCATAGGGGCAGTTTATCAGACGGGAATTGGCAGGCGATTTTCGTTCGCCACCAGTACGGCGCTAGCCCCGGTGGGCGAACGTGCGGTGTAGGCGAACTAGAGCCGACTACGCTTATTCCCCGAGCGGGGCTCGCGTCCCACTTGGTGCTCGGGGGCAGCGTGGATCGCGCTTCAACCCGGATGCGGTAAGTCGTAGGGGCCGTAAGCCAAAGCGCAAGTACCATATGTGCGCCGGCCTTGTATTATTCGATGGCAGGTGCGCTTTGGCTTACCTCCCCTACGCACACTTGCTCCCCCAGCGGTCTTGCGTCCCACTGGGAGGGGTTTCATTTACAATCTATCTGTCAACGGATAATCGTCTGCTACGTTTATACCCAGGAACGTCAACGGAAGTCTATTGCTGATATGAACCGAATTCGAAAGCGGAAAAACAAACTGGCATATCGGCCGCCGATGCTGGTGGCTGCCTGTATGCTGACTCTGCACGGTTGCGGTGGCTCGTCCTCAGATGCGGATCACGGGCATGATCACGCCGCCGATGGTGTGGTGGATATCTTCGATGCGATCTTCACCGAACGCAGCGCCGATTGCGCGGACTATGTGAACACCTACGACGCCAATGTGCTGGATATTCAGAATCAGCTGGATTTCAACGCCGATGTGATGATATCGGCCACTGACACTGACTGCACCTTCACCTCCAACAGTGTGCCTAACCACAACTTCAACGACGAATCGGCGGCCTTTGCCGGTGGCGCCGAGGGAGCGACCATCACGGCCACTGACGCGGTGGTGACGGTTACCCGCACCCCACAAATTGCAGACAACCCCACGCCGCTGACGCAGGAGGTCAAGAATGCGATCTTCTTGAACGGCGTGAAGCTCGATATCCTGTCTGCCGGCTGTTACCGCCCGACCAGCCCCGATGCAGACGCTGACGGCAATGTGAATATTGGATGTGCGTCCGATGCCGACTGGCTGCTCGATCCGCTCAGCACGCCTTCGAAGTTTGGCGCCGACGAGCACAATGCACATACGCAGCCGGGCGGCCTGTACCACTATCATGGCGGGCCAAACGCGATGTTCGACGACAACCCGGGCAGCGATGGCTCGCCGGTAATCGGTTTTGCCGCCGACGGCTTTCCAATCTATGGCAGTTATTTTTACGACAGTGACAGCGGCCAGCTGCGCAAGGCGGTATCAGGCTATACCATCAAAACCGGCACCCGCGGCGAGCGCAGCAACACCAACCCGGGTGGCGAGCACACGGGCATCTACAACCAGGACTGGGAGTGGACAGATGCTGGAGACCTGGATGAATGCAACGGCATGACGATCGACGGCCAGTATGGCTACTACGTCACCGACACCTATCCGTGGGTGATGGGCTGCATCATGGGTACGCCGCATGAGTCGTTTGGTAGTGCCGCACAGCAAGGCGGTGGTGGTGGCGGTGTGCCGCCTCCGCCGGCTCCTCTGCAATAGCCGATCGCTTTGCACTAAGTGTGGTGGCTAGTGCTACCTTTCGCTGTCAGATTTTTGCAGGCTTAAACCGATAACATGAAGGGGTCGAAGAAGGGGCCGAAGAAGGCTTCGAGTTCGCGGGTTGCCTGTAGTGGCAATACCTGCGCGATGTGCTGATCCGGTCGCACGATCACCATGCATCCACTGGCCCTGTCGATGCCTCGTGAATCGAATAGATCGGGCGCTTTTTTCAGATCGGCACAGAACACTTTTTCGTAGTCTATCAACTGGTGTTTTGCCTTGCGTGGCAACAGCAATGTGGGCAATGTCTGTAGTTCAATTTCTCTGAAGCCTTGCTGAAATATCGCTCGAATATCAAATACCGCATCGATGTCTGCCGTGGCATTGGTATATTGTTTTAACGGTGAGGTCGGGCTGTGCTGCAGGTAGTTGCAAAGCGCATGTACTGGTGACGATGTATTCGAGGGATGATCTTTATTGGCGAATATAAAGATTCTCCAACGCCCGTCAGCAGAGATGGTGTGCCCAAGCTGCATCGGTTTCGCATCGGCCAGCCTAATCACGGGTGCAGAGTGAAATCGCATGCCGATCTCAAAGCCTGTTGCCAGATGTTGGTAGGTTGAATCGCCACAAATTATCGACGGCTGATACTGGATGGCGGTGCCGGCGGTGTAGCGGCCGCTTTGTACAAAGTACGATTGGAATTTTGCTGTGCCCTCGGCATCGTTTTGCGCATCAGATGCTGTGGGTCGCGAGCCGATAATTGCCGACCACTCACGATCAAATTCAATTAATGTTTTGGCAACGCGTTGGCGTTCGTCATTGTAGGTGCACAGCAGTTCTCTGCGGCACTGGCCACGCAACACGGCGGCGAGCTTCCAGCCCAGGTTGAACGTATCGCGCATCGACACGTTCATGCCCTGCCCGGCTTTCGGGCTGTGCGTATGGCAGGCGTCGCCGGCAATGAATACGCGCGGGTGGCTACTATCACAAGCCTCAAGGTTGTCAAAACGATCGCACAGGCGTTGACCAATCTCGTATACCGACCACCAGGCCACTTCCTTCACATCAATCGAATACGGCTGCATGATGCGATTGGCCGTCTCGATTAATTGATCAATCGTGATGTTGCGTGCGCTGACACGTTCGTTGTCATCGAGCTTGCCAAGCTCGACATACAGGCGCACCAGATAACCGCCCTCACGCGGTATCACTACAATCGAACCGCTGGCTGCCGACTGAATCAGTGCCTTCATGCGAATGTCCGGGAAGTCAGTCACGGCCAGAATATCCATCACTCCCCAGGCCTGGTTGCCCGAATCACCAATCAGTTTCTGGCCGATCGCCTCGCGCACCACGCTGCGCGCGCCATCGCAACCAACGGCATAGCGTGCGCGCACGGTATCCACATTAGTGCCATCATCATCCGCGCGAACGAATTGAGCGGTGACAGGGTATTCCGGGAAGGCGTGATCGACCTGCAGTGACTGTAACTCGCAACCGTAGGCAGGCACTTCACGCGATGGCGAGTGCTGCATAACATCCAGAAAGTAGTCGTGCACTCGCGCCTGATTCAAAATCACATGCGGAAACTCGGACAGGCCGTCCTCCACATCCTGTATGCGGCCGGTGCGCACGATGTTGTCGGGCTGCTGCTGATCGGGCTTCCAAAAGGTTGTCTCGTTGACCCAGTAGGCCTCACGCATCAGCCGCTCGGCAAAGCCAAACGCGTTGAACATCTCCATGCTGCGACAGGCGATGCCATCGGCGCGACCACGTTGCAACGGACCGTCGTTCTTCTCGGTCAGCAGGGTTTTGATATCCGGGAATGCAGCCAGTTGTGCTGCGAGTGTCAGACCAGCCGGGCCGCTGCCGACGATCAGCACATCGACAGTAGACGGCAACCCGGCGCGATAGTTTGCGAGTGGTCGCGCTGCCTTTTGAATCTGCGGATCGCCCGGCTCAAATCCGTTGTGATGAAATTGCATGATCTGCCTCGGGATCAACCTGCCAACCAACGCTATGGTACCGCCGGCGCGGCACTCGCGCAGTGGTGGCCGTGCTTTGTACAGGCTGAACGTAGCCTGGAATGGATCGATATTAGTGTTTCATCCCGCGTATCTGACTATCTACGAAACAATATCCCACCAATTTAAATACAGACAATACAATTGGGATGTCTGCGTGCTGAAGTAATGTCAAGATAGGCCTTTCGATGCCGACCCGATACCTATGCTCTGCCGCTCCAACAATGCGAAACCGCCATGTGCCGACTAGCTGCCTACGCTGGCGCGCCGGTGGCGCTGGACACCGTGGTGACGCGCCCAATGCACTCATTGCTGATTCAGAGCCAGTCCGCCAACGAGGCAAAGCTCGCTGTCAATGGCGATGGTTTTGGCATCGCCTGGTATGGGCATCTGTCGGAGCCCGGCCTGTATCGCGACGTGCTGCCAGCCTGGTCCGATGTGAACCTGAAAAGCGTTTGCACGCTAGTGCAGTCATCGCTTTTTCTTGCCCACGTGCGCGCCTCGACCACCGGTGAAATCACCCGCGCCAACTGCCATCCATTCAAATACCGGCAGTGGAGCTTTATGCACAACGGGCAGATTGCGCGATTCGACAAGGTTCGCCGGCAACTCGAAGCACAGCTGCCCGACGCACTGTACGCCATGCGCCAGGGTGCGACCGATTCTGAGTTGATCTTTTTGTTGCTGCTGGCAAACGGACTGGAGCGCAATTGTCAGACCGCAGTGACCCGCACAATCGAGATGATTGAATCCGCAGCGCCCGGCGGAAAGCGCCCCAACCGGCTGACCTGCGTGCTTTCCGATGGGCAGACCCTGTTCGGCTTTCGACACGCCAGTGATCGACAGAGCCCAACACTGTATTTCAGCCAGCGATTTTTGGCCGATGGACTGGTGGTCGCGTCAGAGCCGCTGGACGGTGGCGAAGAGACGTGGCACGCGATTCCCGACGGGATGTTTTTCTCGTATCGGTTGCATGGCGGCGGTCAGCCGGAGTTTTTACCGCTGGGTGTTTAGAGTCTGGCGGCTTTTTGATATGGAGTTGGGCTGGGAACTTGTTGTATGAGTGTCGGGTTTTTAGTTGCCTTGCTTACGCTGCGGGTTTCCGTTTGAGGTAGTGCAAGTCTGGTAGTCCGACGTGTTGGCGAGGCGTCTTGGTTTCCTCGCTTACGCGTCGGGCTTCCCGTTGATGCGGTGCAGTCTGGTAACCCGACGCGTAAGCGAGGCGACTCCACCCTCGTTGCTGGTGCGGCGGGGCCCCTGGGGATGCGGTGCTAGTTTTGGTAGGCGATGCTTGAGCGAGGTGACTTAGTTGCCTTGCTGACGCTGCGGGTTTCCGTTTGAGGTAGCACCGGTCTGGTAGGCCGATGTGCTGGCATGGCGTCTGAGATTCCTCGCTTACGCGTCGGGCTTCCCGTTGATACGGTCAGTCTGGCAACCCGACGCGTAAGCGAGGCGACTCTACCCTCGTTGCTGCTGCGTCGGGTTTCCTGGTGATGTGGTGCTCGTTGAGCGGGGCGAATTGCTGCTTCACATCTTGCACGCGGTTTCGGTTGCGTCGAAGCCCAGGGTGTCGAGGTTGTTGTCTTTGTGCAGGAAGCCTGCGATTGGTGCGCGTTCGACTACCCAGTGGTGTGTGGCGAGCAGCACGGGCTGGCGCAGCTGGTTGTTCCAGGGGCGGAAGTTTACGCGGTTGCCTTTGAAGCCATCGTAGATGGCGTCAGGGTTGCCGATGAAAGCTTTGATTGTCTCGAACTCACCGCTCTCGGTGCGCTGGATCGCCTCGGCGATGATCTTGATCGCCATCCAGGCTGACCAGTCGCGATTCTTCATGGGCCTGTCTGCTACCTTTTCGAATCGCTTTTCAAGCTGTGGTGCACCGTGCCGCTCGCACGACCAGTGCCAGGCCATCGCAGCCATGCCCTCGGTGCCAACCACGAGCCTGGGCAGGCGGCTTTGATACGGCACGTCGCGGGCGAATTCGCCATCGGTGTCTGCAACCATGATGACGTCGTGCTCTTTTACGGCGGTGAGCAGCGAGATGTTGTTCTTGTGGCGCTGGCGCGGGTCGTTGCCGAACTCGAATGGCAGCTGTTTCACCACTTTCATGCCGTAACGCTTGGCCGATCGCAGGAAGGATTCGGTTAGCAGTTTGTCTTCATCTGTAGGCCCTTCAAGCAACAACACTTTGCGCCACTTGCGTTCGACCAGATACTGCGTCAGGCCGTCCATCTGCATCGCGTAACTCGGAATGACGTGATACATCACCGGCTGACATTGCTCCTGTCGAAGCTGATCTTCACGCGCGGTGATATTGAACAGCATGACGTCGAGCTCGCGCAGGGCGCTGGCAACTTCAGACATCACGGGGGCCGGCAGATCGGCGATGTAAAACTGCACACCGGCCGCGTATTGCTCATTGACCCATGCGATCAGGTCTTCCGCTTATTTACCCTTGCGGCGCTTTAGCTTCATCTCCAGCCCGGCGGCCATCGCGTGAAACTTGGTTTCTTTCAATGCCACCTTGGCGCCGACATAGGGGCAACCAATCGGATGCATCAGGAACCGCGAAAAGGTGCGTTTGCGCGAATAGGTTGAATCGCTTTTTAACTGCAGGTAGCCGATCGTAAAAGGTTTTAAATCAGCAGCGGCTGCCGGCCGCCACGCGAGCAGCGTGGCCAGCACCAGAATGACGAGGCTGGCGAACCGCCAGCCACTGAAGATTACCCGCATCATGTATCGCTAGTCACTCAGTCGTCGATCAGAACCATGTAGGGCACGCGCCCGACCGGAATGCTCTTTTTCGCCTTGCGGCTGTCCATGTCAATCATGGTGATGTCATCTGACAAGCCGTTGGTGACATAGAGCGTTTTGTTGTCGGAGGTCAGCTCTGCGTTCCAGGCACGCGTGCCGACCAGCACATAGTCCTCGATCTCCCGAGACTCGACGTTGACAAACGCAATATGATTGGATCGGCCCAGTGCGACGATCGCGGTCTTGTCGTCATCGGTGATAGTAACCCCTAATGCGAAATTGCCATGGGAAGAATTCCCATTGGCCAGTTTGGCAGCTAGCTGTCTCGCACCACTAACAGATTGTCTCGATATCGAATCGCGTTGTCTTGATAGTGCTGCGCCGGACGCAACAGCCCTGCCTGCTCTTCTTCAGTCAGCTCGCGAACCACGCGTCCCGGCGAGCCCAGAATCAGCACGCCGTCCGGGAATTCCTTGCCCTCTGCGATCAGTGAGTTGGCGCCGACGATCGAGTATTTGCCGATTTTCGCGCCGTTTAACACCGTGCTGCCAATGCCGATCAGCGATTGCTCGCCGACGGTGCAGCCGTGCAGCATGACCTTGTGCCCGACGGTGACGTTGCGCGCGAGTTCCAGCGGAAACCCGGGATCGATGTGTACCACGCTGCCGTCCTGAATATTGCTGCCCTCGCCGATCGTCACCAGATCGTTGTCGCCGCGGATCACCGCACCGAACCAGACACTGCTGCGCGGTTTGAGAATCACGCTGCCGATCACCACCGCGCCCGGTGCGATCCAGGCGTCGTCTGCGATTTGGGGCTGATGATCGGGCAAGGCGTAAACGGGCATGCAATCACTCCGGTGGGTTTTCGCCACGACTATAGCAAGCGCCACCCGCGCTGTCCGCAGTCGGCGCTATAATCGGCAGACACTCCAGCTGAAGGCAGCCCATGACCACCCTCGACCAGACGCTCGCAATGCTCGACGACAATGTCTCGATCCTGCGCGGCGACGAAATCTCCGAGCGATACGAGTCGGACTGGACGTTTGTCGATCACTGTCGACCCGATGCGGTGCTGCGGCCGGCCGATACCACAGAGGTTGCCGCCATTCTGCGCGCCTGTAACGAGCGAGGTCAGTCGGTCGTCGTGCAGGGCGGACTCACCGGTCTGGCCGGCGGTGCCACCCCGAGCGCGGGCGAAGTGGCGCTGTCGCTTGAGAAACTCAACGGCATCGAAGAGATAGACACCGAGGCGATGACGATGACCGTCAAAGCCGGCACACCCTTGCAAGTGGTGCAGGAGGCGGCACTCGAAAAAGGATTCGTGTTTCCGATGGATCTGGGCGCGCGCGGCACCGCGACCATCGGCGGCAATGTCTCGACCAACGCCGGCGGCGTGCAGGTGATTCGCTATGGCATGACGCGGGCGCTTGTGACCGGGCTTGAAGTGGTGCTGCCCGATGGCACTGTCATCAGCAGCCTCAATAAGATGTTGAAGAACAACGCCGGCTTTGATCTTAAACATCTCTTCATCGGTGCCGAAGGCACACTCGGGGTGGTCACCCGTGTGGTCCTGCGACTATTCCCCCGACCCAAATCCAAATGCACCGCACTGTGTGCACTGGCCGAATTCGCCGATTCCGTCAAACTGCTGAAGTCAGTGCAATCTGAGCTGGTGGGACTGGTGAACTCGTTTGAAGTCATGTGGCCCGGTTACTATCACGGCGTATTGTCGCAGCTGGATTCATTTAGCGATCCATTCGATGACAAACACGGTGCCTATGTGATTCTGGAGTTGTGCGGCAACCACCAGCAACGCGATTCAGAATTGATGGAGTCATTTCTGGCCGAGCGAATCGAGGATGGCACACTGGCCGATGTCATCATCGCGCAAAGTGAGACACAGGCAGAAGGCATCTGGAGCGTGCGCCACGCCATCGGCGAGTACATGACCGAGATCGACCCGATCATCAACTACGACATCAGCATCCCGATTGGCGACATGGATCGCTTTGCCAAACAGTTGCTGACGCAACTAGACACAGATTACCCGCATCTGGCGGTGCTGCTATTTGGCCATATCGGCGACAGCAATCTGCATGTGGTACTCGGCAAACACACACCGGAAGAATTCAAGCCACTGAAAGACCTGGTACACGAACTGACCGGTCAATTCAGTGGATCAGTGTCAGCAGAACACGGCATCGGTAAACTCAAGACCGGCTACCTGCCGTTGTCGCGCAGTCCCGAGGAGATCGCACTGATGAACCTGCTAAAAAACGCGATCGACCCGAATGGCATATTGAATGGTGGCCGGGTGCTGCAACCAGCGCAGTGACATTACCGGCGTACAATGTTGCGCTAACGTATTTACCAAAGATCAAGAAACGGCAGACACTCATTCATAGTTTCTGCCTGACGACTGCCACCCTGCCAGCAATATCCCAAAACAACCACTCCCTGATTTACCAGTTGCCACATCTGTTCAAAGTTATTAGGCAACCCACTGGCGCAGGCAAAAAATCGCTGTTTTTAGTCATTATTAACTAGTTTTATTGTCCTTCCCGTGGGATTCGCCGATTTTTGTACACCAATCGGGTGATGCGATAAATTCGCATACTCTCTACCTTTGAACGCGACTCAAACAACACACCTGAGAAGCGAAAAAAGGGAATGACTACATCAACTGCGAACGTTGTGACCATCAACGATCAGGATTTTGTTCAGGCAAAATTCAATATCATGAAAGGCAAGGAGATCTCGGAGAAAATCAGCTTCTCGAGCTTTCGTGTCGGTGACTATTTTGTCGAAGCGACCTTTGATCGAGAGTACATGAGCGAAATGGACCATAGTCCATCGCACATCACCATGACGGTCATACCGCTGCTGACCCAACGTGTCTGCTACGGCTGGCTGTGCCATCATTTCGATCTTCCCTATGCGCCGGATGGCGATGAGAAAGTTAAAATGTGGCCAACCTGGCTGGAGTTCAAATACCCGAATCTGATCTCGTCGGAAAAATCACTGAACTACAAGGTCAAAATCACGAGCTTCAAGCAGATACAGGAGAAGCAGTACCTGTCGAGAATTCAGTCGACGGTAAACAACGAACTGGAGATTAACGCCAAGGCGCTGGTTATTCTGGTGTAGTTCAGGCGGGAGACAATCCGATGCTACACAATACCATTCTGACGCTGTCATACCTCGCGCTATTCGGTTTATCCGCCTATTTCTACAAGAATAATCCGAAATACTATGCCGTAGACAAGGACGAGAAATCAGCCGGTACTTTGCACTTCTACTCGATTGTTAACGTGTGGTTGCGAATTTCGACGCTGGTCGTGGCGCTATGGTCGGTGTTCAGCAACAGCCGTTGGTTACTGATTGTTCACGACAATCTAACGATCACCTATACGGGTGTAGTGCTGTCGTGGATAGGAATCTATCTTTTTATTCGCGCCAAACAGGACCTTGGGAAAAACTACAGTCCCTGCTACGACGCGTACCTTCCACACGATATCACCAAAGAGGGGCTGTACCGGCTGGTGAGGCATCCCATTTATACATCGAATATATTTACGCTCAGCGCCATATTCATCACCTGTGGCAGCCTGTGGATATTGCTCAATGTCATTCTGCTGATTTACTACTACAACAAATCGGCGGCGATCGAAGAGGCAGAGCTGACGTCCCGCTACACTGACTACGGCGACTATGTGAAGCGTACTAACCGCTACTTCCCGTCACCGCGTCAGGTGTTCGATGTGATCGCATCACGGTAGTTGCGATCAGCCCTGCCGGGGTGAATTGGACGAGTTGCCGGCCACAGATGCGGCCGGCAAATGTCCATATTGAGTGCCGGGATCAAGCTGTCAACATTCCATCCAGCCGCGACTGAATGATGGATTCTGCTTCTTCCATTATCCGATCGATGAGCTCCTTGCAGGTAGGATTGTCGTTGATCAATCCGGCCACCATACCGCAAGACCATGCACCGATATCCATGTCGCCGTCGATCATCACCTTGGGGTAGACACCGGCGACGTCCTCGATCACATCATCGAATGTGATGTCGGCACCTTTTTCTGCCTCGGTGGCCAATACCCGCTCGACAGCGGGATTATTCAACACGCGCTCCGTATTGCGCAGCGGGCGCATGATCAACCGGGTGTCGAGTTCAGAGGCTGCGATGATCGCGTCTTTGACATTCTGATGAATCGGCGCCTCCTGCGTGCACATGAAGCGCGTGCCCATGTTCATGCCTTCGGCGCCCATCGCAAGCGATGCTACCAGTGAACGCGCATCGGCCTGGCCGCCGGACGAGACGAATGGAATCTCCAGTTCATCGGCGGCGCGCAGTAACAAAATCATATTCGGGATATCGTCCTCACCCGGGTGACCGCCACACTCGAATCCATCAACCGAGACAGCATCGCAACCAATCTGCTGGGCTTTCAGGGAGTGTCGAACCGAGGTGCACTTGTGAATGACCTTGATGCCCGCGTCTTTAAGATACGGCAGCACTTGGGCGGGATTGCGCCCGGCGGTCTCCACCACTTTGACGCCGCCCTCGATGATGGCTTTGACGTAGCCGGGGTAATCCGGCGTGGTGACTACTGGCAGGAAGGTGAGATTGACGGCAAATGGTTTGTCCGTCATGTCATTGCACTTGGCAATTTCGTTTGCGAGATCGGCTGGCGTCTTTTGTGTCAGACCGGTAATCGTACCCAGACCACCGGCGTTGGACACCGCTGCGGCGAGCTCGGCAAAGCCCACATAGTGCATACCACCCTGTATGATCGGATGCTGTATGCCAAAGAGTTCGGTGATGCGAGTTTTCATTAATTTCCCGTAAAAGTATGTGGCCGCCCGTTCGCCAGAGCGCCACACACTTTACAGGAGATTGCGGCGCTCAGGCGAGCCGTTTCAGCGCCCTTAGCACATCGCGCCGACTGACCTGACCGACCAGCCGATTGTTCTGCAATACCGGGTAGCGACGATAGGGATAGTCGACAAATAACTGCGCGAGCTTGAGAATGCTCATGTCGGAATCAATGGTGGTGACATCGCTGTTCATATAGTCCTTCACCTGACCACCAAAATCATCATAGTAGCCAGCATTGAGCGCTACTTTCATGCAATCGGCCTCGGACAGCATACCCACCAGATTGCCGTGATCATCAACCACCGGCGCCCCGGAGATGCGTTTTTCGACCAGATGCGCTATGGCTTTGCGCATCTCCATTTCGGGTTTGAAGGTGGTCAGGCTGGCAGCCATGTAATCACTGACCTTGAGTGTCTTTAGCATCAGTTCACTCCATCTTGTGGCGCTTGGTCCCGCGCCGCCTTGCGCCTGGCTGTGCAGGGTCGCGTGCAGGAGCCGCACTTGCCATCCACCACGTTCAGGCCGCCACAACTGCCGGCAATCGGGTTGCGTCCAAACATGACGCCAACCGCCATCGCGGCTACCGCTATCATCAGAACACTAAAACTCACGACAAACAGTTCCATTCAGCCTCCTGCCGAATTGCGTTGAACGCTAGCCTAACAATCGATCGAAGGCGCTGCTGTACACCTCTTTCAATGAGGTTCCGGATTTCAGAATCAGGTGCGCGGCGATCTGGTGCTGCTCGGCCAAAGCCATCGCCTCGGTCGGACCGAGAATAATCAACGCGGTAGACAGTGCATCGGCACGCACGGTGGACTCCGCGACAACACTGACCGAGGCGAGCTCGTGGTCAATCGGCAGACCGGTGCGCGGATCGATCGAGTGCGAGTAACGCTGCCCGCCCTCGGCGAAAAAGTTTCGGTAGTCGCCCGAAGTAGCGATTGCACGCCCCTCCAGTGCCAGTGCGCGAAATGGCTGGCGCCGCTCGACACTCGGACGCTCGATCGCTACTTTCCAGGCGCTGCCATCGGGCTTGACACCGCGTGCTCTGAGCTCTCCGCCTACCTCGACCAGGTAGTTTTCGATACCGCGACTGTCGAGCAGTGCCGCAACCTGATCCACGGCATAGCCCTTGGCAATACCAGAGAGATCAAGCTGTGCATGTGCATTGAGTTTGCGAACCGCTGTGCGATCGCGATCGACCTCTATCGCCTGATAGCCCACACGCCCGAGTTGTCCGCGAATGGCCTGTTCTGACGGACGAGTGTTTTTGCTACCGGTGTCAGCACCGGCGCCAAAGCCCCATAGATCGACCAGCGGGGCGATGGTCGCATCGAATGCGCCGTCGCTGTGGGCACTGGTTTGCAGCGCTTCGGCAATCACCCCCGCAGTCGACTGACTGACCGATTGCCAGTCGGTGCTGTCCAGCGCGTTGAATCGCGATAACTCAGAGTCGGCTCTCCAGGTAGACATGTGGCTATCGACGTTGCGCAGTGCGGCGTACACCTGTTCAGCCAGAGTCTGTATGGCCAGACCTTTGACCTGTTCATTCGATACCTTATCGGCCAGCAGCACGCTGTAGGTCGTGCCCATGATGCTGCCATCCAGGCGTGCCAGCTCCGGCGTTCTCGCCGTGCCACTGCAACCAGAGAGTGCCAGTACACCGGCCGGCATCAGCAAACTGCCACCCAGTGCCAGCGTCGTTTTCAAACAAGAGCGTCTGTCCATCTTTATCTATCCACCAAAATCGTCGAGCATGATGTGATCATCTTCCACACCGAGTTCCTGCAACATATCGACCACCGCGGCATTCATCATCGGCGGCCCGCACATGTAGTACTCGCAGTCCTCCGGTGCAGGATGATCCTTCAGATAGTTTTCCAGCAACACGTTGTGAATAAACCCGGTGTAGCCATCCCAGTCGTCCTCCGCTTGCGGATCGGACAGCGCAAGGTGCCACTGAAAATTCTCGTGCTTGTCCTGCAGGCGATCGAAATGATCGGCGTAAAAAGTTTCACGCAAGCTGCGCGCACCATACCAGAAACTGATCTTGCGGCTGCTGTCCAGGCGCATCAGCTGATCAAAAATGTGCGAGCGCATCGGCGCCATACCGGCACCACCACCGATAAACACCATTTCGTTCTGAGTCTCTTTGGCGAAAAACTCTCCGAACGGGCCCGAGATCATCGCCTTGTCACCCGGCTTAAGATTAAAAATCCACGATGACATTTGCCCGGGCGGAACCTCGTCGATGCTGCTGGGCGGCGGTGTAGCGATCCGCACATTGAGCATGATGATGCCTTCTTCCTCGGGATAATTTGCCATCGAGTAGGCTCGCATCACCGGCTCTTTGACCTGTGATCGAATTTTCCACAGATCAAACTTATCCCAGTCGCCGCGAAATTTGTCCGCGACGTCAATATCGTCATAGCTGACGTTGTGTGGCGGACACTCGATCTGAATGTAGCCACCGGCGCGAAACGGCACGGATTCGCCTGCCGGCAACTCCAGCACCAGCTCTTTGATGAACGTGGCGACATTGTCGTTGGAGCGCACGGTACACTCCCACTTGCGCACACCGAAGACTTCATCCGGCACGCGTATCTTCATGTTCTGCTTAACCGTGAGCTGACAGGAAAGCCGTCCGCCCTCCGCCGCCTCGCGCTTGTTGATGTGACTGGTCTCTGTCGGCAGGATCGAGCCACCTCCCTCCTGTACATTAACCCGGCACTGACCACAGGTGCCGCCGCCACCACAGGCTGATGCGACGTAGAGTTCAGCGTCTGCCAGTGCACCGAGCAGTTTCGAGCCGACCGGTGCGTGGACGGTTTTTTCACCGTTGATCAGCACCTCGACGTTGCCGCTGGCTACCAGCACCGATTTGGCGCCTAGAATAATAAACACCAGCATGAACACGATGGCGGTGAACAAGGTCACCCCGGTTAGTATTTCAGCCATTTATCGTTTGCCTTCCATTGCACGATGGGTGCTGTCAAAGTTGAATGCCGGAAAATGCCATGAATCCCATCGACATCAATCCGACCGTAATAAAAGTAATGCCAAGCCCTTGCAGGCCATCCGGCACGTCACTGTATTTAAGCTTTTCCCGAATCCCAGCTAACGCGGTGATAGCAAGAGCCCAACCGGCACCACTGCCCACGCCATAGACTACGCTTTCGCCAAGAGCCAGATCTCGCTCAACCATGAAAAGCGAACCGCCGAGAATCGCACAGTTGACCGTAATCAATGGCAGAAACACGCCTAGTGCGTTGTATAGCGCTGGAAAATACTTATCCAGCACCATTTCAAGGATCTGAACCATCGCAGCGATTACGCCGATGTAGCAAATCAACCCGAGAAAACTCAAGTCCACATCGGGCAGTCCCGCCCAGGCCAGCGCGCCATCACTCAACAGATATTGAAAAATCAGATTGTTGGCAGGGACCGTAATGACCTGCACCAGAATGACCGCAGCGCCAAGACCAATCGCGGTGCCAATCTTTTTCGATACCGCGAGAAAGGTACACATACCGAGAAAAAACGATAAAGCGAGATTCTCGATAAAGATCGATTTGACGAACAGACTCAGATAGGCTTCCATTACACCACCTCGCTATGGTGAGCCTGACGAATTTCAAACTCGGGCTTTTCCACCTGCACACTGCGCCAGGTTCTGATACCCCAAATCATCAGGCCAATAATAAAAAACGCACTCGGTGGCAACAGCATCAATCCATTGGTGTAATACCAGCCACCGTCGTTGGTGGTGGGTAGTACGGTGTAGCCCAGCAGCGTGCCAGAGCCGAACAACTCGCGCGTCGCCCCCACCGCGATCAACACCAGGCTGTAGCCCAGGCCATTGCCCAGACCATCCAGCATGCTGATCATCGGCGGGTTTTTCATCGCAAACGCCTCGGCCCGCCCGAGCACAATACAGTTGGTGATGATCAGCCCGACAAAAACCGACAGCGTTTTGGCGATATCGTAGGCAAATGCCTTGAGCAATTGGTCGACGACAATTACCAGCTAGGCTATGATCGTATTTTGAACGATTATGCTAATGCTGGACGGTACGTGATTGCGGATCATGGAAATCGAGGCATTGGAAAATGCCACGACGGTCGTCAGCGCCAGACACATCAACAGCGACGCGGCTAGCGTGGTGGTCACTGCCAGCGCTGAACAAATGCCCAGTATCTGCAGTGTTATCGGGTTGTTGTCGACCAGCGGGTCGAGCATGACCTGCCTGGCCTGTTCTCTCTCGTGAGCATCCATCTACGAGGCCTCGCGTTGTTTTAGTTTTTCAATAAAGGGTCCAAAGCCCTGCTCGGCAAGCCAGAACTGCAAAAGATTGGAGACGCCGCGGCTGGTCAGCGTCGCGCCGGCCAGGCCATCCACCTGCCAGGCGGCACTGGATGATGCCGGATCGACCACCCCTTTAACCACTTCGATCGCCACATCGCCATCGGCATTAAACGCAAGCTTGCCCGGCCACTTGCCCTGCCAGGCGGGATTGTCGACCTCGCCACCCAGCCCAGGAGTCTCGGCGTGCTGATAGAATTTCAACCCGGCGATGGTGTTCAGGTCGCTTTGCAGCGAAACAAATCCATACAGGGTCGACCACAGTCCAAGGCCGTGGACCGGCAAAACGATTTTGTAGAAATTCTCGCCGCTACCAATGAGGTAGACCTCGGCAAAGCGCGAACGACGACCAATACCGGCGATGTCATCATCCTTCGACAGGGCTACGCTAAGCGCCGGGTCTCTAGCTGCGAGCATCTGGTCAAAACCGCTATCGTCAAACTGACTGGTAAACTGACCGGTCTCGAGGTCGACGATTCGTGGCTGGACATTGGCAAACGCCTCGCGCACATCACCGCCCTCTTCCAGTAAACCTGCCACCTGAACGATATTGCGCTGCCGATCGAGCAAGGCGTTGGCCGCCTGTGTGGGCCGCAACAACACCGCGGCGGCCGACACCAGCAATGAACACAGCAGGCACAACATGAACGTGACCAGCAGTGTCTTGGCTGTGCTGTCGTTAGATCGCGCCATGATGCCGCTCAACCAGCTTGCCACCGCGCCACCGGCCTGATTGGACGATGGTGTGCCGGGCTTGCCCACCTGCATGACGATGGGCTGCTCATCGGGCCGGGGTGCCTGAGCGCTTTGCTCACTCTCATTCATCTTTTTGTCCGCTCCTGTCACGATACCGCTCCAGCGCGGCGGAGCCGACGGCGAATGTTTGCCTGCACCACGCCATAGTCAATTAAAGGGGCCACGATGTTGGCGAAGAGAATCGCCAGCATGATCCCTTCCGGATAGGCTGGATTGACTACCCGAATGATCACCGTCATGAAACCGATCAGCAGGCCGAAAATCCAGCGCCCTGCATCGGTGTGCGTGGCGCTGACCGGATCGGTTGCCATGAACACCATGCCAAAGGCAAATCCGCCCAGTACAAAGTGCCAGTGCCAGGGAACGGCAAACATGGCGTTGGTATCGCTGCCGATTGCATTGAGCACCAGTGTGGTACCCACCATACCGAGAAACACACCGGCGATAATTCGCCAGGAGGCGATGCGGGTGTAGATTAAAAATGCAGCGCCAATCAAACAGGCGAGTGTCGAGGTGGAACCGAGCGAGCCCTGAATCGAGCCAAAAAAGGCATCCATCCATTCGATCCCGGCACCATTAATGGCTGCCACACCACCGCTCTGCGAAAGGCTGAGCGCGGTCGCGCCGCTGAATCCATCCACCGCGGTCCAAACCGAATCACCAGACATTTGCGCCGGATAGGCAAAGAATAGAAATGCGCGCCCGGTCAGCGCCGGATTCATGAAATTCTTGCCGGTACCGCCGAACACCTCCTTGCCGATCACCACGCCAAACGAGATCCCGAGCGCTGCCTGCCACAACGGAATGGTCGGTGGAAGCACCAGTGTGTAGAGCATCGAGGTGACGAGAAACCCTTCATTGACTTCATGGTTGCGCACACCGGCAAACAATACCTCCCAGAATCCTCCCGCCAACAGCGTGACGATGTAGATCGGAAGAAAATACATAAAGCCGTGCAGGATGTTGTCGTACAGGCTGGACGGATCGTATCCGACCCCCAACAATCCCAACATCACACCGCGCCAGCCGGCCGCCTCGGTCACTCCCATACTGGCCATCGCCAGGTGGGCCTGATGACCGGTATTCCACATGCCAAAGACAATACAGGGCAATGTCGCTAACACCACATAGCTCATCACCCGCTTGAGATCGAGCGCGTCGCGCACGTGCGGTGATGTGCGAGTGACATCCGGTGGTGTGTACAGGAAGGTATCGACCATCTCGTACAACGCGTAGTATTTCTCGTAGCGGCCGCCCTGTGCAAAGTGCGGATGCATATCATCCAGCCAACGCCTCATCGAGCTCATCAGCCTTCCTTCTCTATGAGTTCAAGATTGCTTCGCAGCGCCGGGCCGTAGTCGTACTTGCCAGCACAGACAAACGCGCACAGCGCCAGGTCTTCTTCATCGAGCTCGAGACATCCGAGCTTTTGCGCCATGTCGGTATCGCTGACCAACAGCGAGCGCAGCAACTGAGTGGGCAGCACGTCCAGTGGCACCACTCGCTCGTAGATCCCGACAGGTACCATCGCGCGCGGACTGCCGTTGACCGACGTGTGAAAATTAAACGCTCGTTGCGCGCGCTTGAAGCTCGACAGGAAAATATTGGCAAACGAGTACCGATCGCTGGCCGGATTGATCCAGCCCAGCAGTTCTCGCTCGCGCCCTTCAGCGAGTATGGAAATCTGCGTGTGATAGCGCCCCAGATAGGCCGCCCAGTTGTTTGCTCGCCGGCCGGAGAAAACCGAACCGGAAATGATCCGACACTCGACTTTTTCATGACAACCACGCACCAGGTCTTCGGTGCAGGCGCCGAGTCGAGTACGCAGCAAGCGCGGTTGCAGGACCACGGGCCCGCCGAGGGCGACAATGCGTTCAAGCCACAGCTGACCGGTCGTGAACAACTTGCCAATGGCGATCACATCCTGATAGCCCAGGTGCCAGACCGTGCAACTGTCGCTAACCGGATGCAGATGATGAATGTGGGTACCTGGCAGTCCGGCCGGGTGCGGCCCGGCAAATTCAGTAACCTGCGCATCGTTGGCGGCCTGAATATCCGCCCCCTGCGCCTTGCACACATGCACGGTGCCGGGCGTCAGCTTTTGCAGTATCAGCAGCCCCTGATTGAAACTGTCACTGTACTCAGCGATCACAACGGCCGGATCGACGGCCAGCGGATTGCTGTCCATCGCGGTGACAAAGATCGCAGCCGGCGTGCTGTCTGAACGTGGCACCTTACTGTACGGCCGCGTTCTGAACGCCGTCCACAGTCCACTGCGACACAACGCATCGCGCACGGTTGGCTCATCCAGCGTGTCGATGGCGCTGGCGTCGACGCTGACGATCCCTGCTACAGCGGGCGTTTCACTGTCGTTGTGTTCATCCAGCCGTATGATGACCGACTGCAGCACGCGTCGTGCGCCGCGGTTGATCGATTGGATCGTGCCAGTACCAGGACTGACATATTTCACCGTCGGATCGTGCTTGTCGCAAAAGAGCGCCTGACCGGCCTGCACGTGATCGCCCTCGCTGACTGCCATCGTCGGCTTCAGACCAATATAGTCGCGACCAATAAGTGCCACAGTGCGTACGGCGGGCGCCGGGTGTACGGTTTGCTCGGGTCGACCCTGCAGTGGCAGGTCGAGCCCCTTCTTTATGCTGATACTCGTCATAGACGAGCCCGACACTGATTGAGGAAATAGTCCCTTATTTCTTTCGGTGCCAAAAGGTAGACCCTCTTGCTTTGTCAGATTTTCAAGTCAGCGCTCTGATAGATGCAGAAAACCTTGCAGCGGGAGCTGTATCGGGTGTTGCCAGCCTAATCGCCGACATCCATCTATCGTCTTCAGCGCTGGTTACATCGCGTGAGTCCTGTTCACGCTACTGTTCAGCCCTACATCGTTGTGTCGCCCTGCAGGCGATGCATCACTGCGCGAAGCACAAAGTTAGTTTGCACCCCGGGCTATCTTTTGCACCACCATCAACACGCGAACGACACGATGTAGCAACAGCATTTTGCAAGCCATTATTAGGTTTGTCGGTATCGCGATGAAATACCAAAGGGCACGCGAAGGATAAAAACCAATGGCTTTTGGTACCTTTGCAAAGGTTGGGTTTTGCTATGGTCTGATGACACTTCAGTCGCGAACGGCTGTGGGTTTCAGCACATGTGTCAAGGCGTCGCCACCGGGATGGTGTGACTGTGACCGTGAGGCTTGCGATTCGACTCGGGTGTCGACCGCTGCTGGCAAGCACGCCTGACTGCGTTAGACAAACGCAACAGAGCGTTACAGATTTGAGCCTCGAAGCGTTGACGGCAGTTGTCGCCGCTTCTTTACCCTGATTCGCGTTTCGATCATTGGCGCTGGTTCGTGCGACGGGCAACAAAATCGCAATCGTGCTGTTTGCGGTGCACGATGGGCGGTAATAAAACGTATAATTCGCCGGTGAGAGCTGACAACGCAACGGACGCATCGCCAGGTGAACACTCAGACCAATCAGCAACCTAAGCAGCGACCGGGCGCAGCTGAACCCGGTATACCGATATCGTCACTAATTGACGCCGCAGCGGTTGGCGCGGGCGCTGGTAACTGGTATTGTCCTGACAAAACCAGTGCTGCCCGAATGGCTGTCTGCCATCGTACGCGCTGTCAGTCGAATCTGTAGCAGTAGTCAGAGATATCCATGCGCTTACTGACCTACCGGTGCACACCATCCACCCCAGTGCCGCGCTGCGTACCAGGAACCGTACAGCCATTCAAAACGATATAACAGAAACCGCACCGCCCTCTGTTGCCCGTCCCGCCGATGCTGCGCCGCGACGGTGGCAACGGTGGGCGCTCGTCTGCACTATCCTGCTAGCACACGCAGCATTGATCGGCTGGCTGTTCCGGCTGCAGACAACCAATCAGGCGCTCGCCTCTTTCGATATGGGTGCCCATGTCGAAATCAGCGAGCGACTGGCACAGCTGATTCAGAACGGCCAGCTGGTGTTCTACGATCACAACTGGCTCGGTGGCTGGCCGGTGTTCCAGTTCAATGGCTTTCTGGCCCACCTCGGGACTGCGCTGGCGTCTCTGCCAGTGGCCTACTTCCATCCTGAGCCGGTGCAGTTCACCAGTCAGTGGCTGGTTTTCCTCGGGCTGGTACTGCTGCCGTTCTCGGTGTTCCATGCAAGCTCGTGCCTGACCGGTCACAGCACGCGCAAGCCGCTGGTGCATTCAGGCGTACTGGCTTTCTTCTGCGGCAGTGTCAGCGTCTGGTTTCTATTGCACTCGATCCCCGATGGCGGCGTTGGCGCGACGACCATTCTCGTCAGTGGCGACTACCCGCAACTGCTCGCCTGGCACCTGTTGCTGCTGAACTTCGGCTTTCTGGCTCGCGCGATTGGCTCGCCCAGCAACCAGTACCACAAGGCGCAACTGGCCTTTGGGCTCGTTTTTCTGGTGCTGACACAACCGACCAGTGGCGTGTTGTTCGCGTTCTACGCGGCGTTCGCCGTGTTTTTCTTTAACCAGATTCGTCGCCAGTTGCTGCTCTCCTACGCGCTGGCTATCGGGATGCTGGCCTTCTGGCTGGTGCCCGCCATATTGCTGATGGATGAATACACCGTCTCTCGCGCCACCGTCAGCGACACACACCTGCTCGATCTTTTGTTCGGCGCCGCGCCGAGCGCGCGCGAGATGGCGGCCCGCGAGCTGGTTTCCAGTCTGCCCGGCTGGTTGCCGCACTGGGATTTCGGCGCGCTGATACTGCTGGCGCTGACCGGTGTATGGCTGATCTTTTTCCGCGCCACCGACCACACGGTGCTGATGCCGTTTCTGGTCTTCACCGGCATGCTGAGCGGGCTGTTCCTGAGCTTTTACTTCACCAATCTGATTCCGTTCGCGCTGGATTACCAGCGACTCTCGGGGCTGGTGCTGGTAATGCTGCTGCCAATCATTGCGGCGCTGCCTGCCGAAATGCTCAAAACGGCCAGCCATCACTGGGTGGCCGTGCTGTCGATGATCACCCTGGCACTATTGATCAGCACGCACAAAGTGATGACCCCGCACCCGATGCAATGGATGCCCGTTGCAGGCCAGCCAAGCGCCGATGATCAAACCAGCGAGCAGCGCGTGCTCGACTATCTAAATGACATCGAGGCCAAAGGGCGGATCTTCATCGAATGGCCGGCCGACACGGCGCAGACCAACTCGCGCGGGCAATTGTTCATCGAATCGGAATTGCCGGGCAAAGCCGGATTCGAAGCCGCGACGGGCAGATTTTTTAACAACGCCCCCACTTATATGTGCGCAGTGTTGCCGGCGGTCAGCGCGCTGGATGCGGCGACAGACCCCGATTTTCTACACGACTATGCCGGCCTTTGCTACGACGGCAATCCGGCGATAAACAACCGCCCCACGCGCAGCGAAGCCGAACATCTGCAGCGGCTCAGCGAGCTCGGTGTGTCGCACTACGTGGCGGTGAGCGAGGCGTTTGTTCAATCCCTGCAACTCGCCGGCGCAGAGCGACTCACCTCGATCGATGGCTACACGATCCTCGCCGGTGCGCCGTTCACACCATTGCAGCATCCGGCCTACGAGCCAATTGGTTACTTCGACTTCACCGGCAACCTGCCTGCGCGCTATGTGTCGCAAAGCCTGTACAGTAATACCAACCTGCCGGCATCCGTCGCCCTGATCGAGATGCGTCGCGGACGCCGCGTTCCGTCCCAGCTCAGCCGCATCATTATCAACGGCACGCCGGATGCCGACGATGAGCGCGGACAGGATCTGCTGGCCGCCATGCAGGATCGAAAACTCCTGAAACTCAACTTTGGTGAAAATCCCCAGACCGGCGAGATCGACCGGGGATTTTCCGGTCGTTATTTTCCGGCACATGCCTACCTGAGTGAAAACCTGCATTCTCACCCGCAGTTTCTGGCGCCGATACCGATGCCTGACACGGACCCGGCGCCCACATTCGAGTGGAATATCGACGAGCAGTCTTTCACCGCCAGCGGCTTGCAGCCAGGTCAGGTGCTGGAACTGAAGTACGGCTACCATCCGTACTGGACGTCAAAAGATGCCTGGTTCTACCGCGGCGGCAACGGCCAGATGTATATGCAGTCCGATCAGCAGGCTATCGTTGCGACATTCACCAACGCCACCAACCTGCAGAGCGAGATTGGCATGGTGCTATCGATCTTTTCGTTTATCACGCTGGTCTACACGACAGGCCTTTTCTATCGGCGTCGCACACCCCAAGCCTCATAGGTGCAGTCGTTGTCCGCTGCGCTGTAACTCGCTCACACCAGCGCTGCGGTGCGGCTGACGCGGATGAAACCGCACAATCCCCGATCGCGCTATAATGCCGGCCCCAGCAGCGATCACAATCCCTATGGACTGGCCTGACATCACCGATTCACTTGAGCAGTTGCTCAAGTTGCGCAGCATCCCGTTTGGCATGAAGTTGTTCGAATCGCGTGCCGATATGGAGGCGATTGCCGGCGTGCGTCGTCCAGAGGCCGTCCACACACTCGACCAGGTCGTCGCGCAGGCCTCTCGTCTGGGGCGCACGGTCGGTATCACGGCAGATGATCTGGTCGGCGCTCAGTGTCGTGCGGTCGTGGGTTTGGGGGCCGCCAAAACACCCGAATGGTTGTCCGGCGAACACATGGTCAATGTCTGGTTTGCGCAAAGCGAGGATGCTGCGCGACACCAGCAGTCGATGCATTGTGTCGAGGATGGCCAGTACGAGGCTTTGGCTGTCTCGCCGTTGCGCGCCGGTCGACTCGACCCGCCAGACATTGCGCTTTTCTATGCCACGCCAGGCGCGATGATGTACTTCATCAACGGACTGCAGTGGTCGGGCTACCAGCGCTTTGACTGGTCTGTCGTTGGAGAATCCGCCTGCGCCGACAGCTGGGGCCGCGCCCTGACCCGACGCGAGCCGTCATTGTCGATTCCTTGCTTTGCCGAGCGCCGCTACGGTGGTGTACTCGACGATGAAATGCTGATGGCATTGCCGCCCTCACAACTGGAACAGGCCATTACCGGTATGCGGGCACTGGCAAAAAACGGGTTTCGCTATCCGTTCGCGCAATACGGTATTCAACAGGACGTGCGAGCTGGCATGGCGGTCAGTTACCCGGGCAAACCGTCGTCCAGCTGACAACGTCCGCACACCCCAACTACCAACCCATTCAAAACCCAGGTTTGTCGCATTGATCCTGTCCTATCTTCGCACCCTTGTGTTTCAAGCCGGGTACGTCATGTCAGCGCTGCTGTTCGGCACCATTGCACTGCTGATGGCGCCGCTGCCCTACCGCTGGCGCGCGCCCGTGAGTCTGGCCTGGATCAGTTTTGCGCTGTTCTGGCTGAAAGCCTGTTGCGGCGTGCGCTTCCAGCTGGTTGGCAGTGTGCCGGGCGATGAGTCACCAAGCGTGATCCTCGCCAATCACCAAAGCACCTTCGATGCGTTGTTTCTGCAACGATTGGCCGCTAACACCAGTACCATTCTCAAGCGCGAACTGATACGCCTGCCCTTTTTTGGCTGGGGACTGGCGGCACTCAAACCCATACCCATCGATAGAGGCAGCCCGGTCGCCGCACTAAAGAAGGTAAAAAAGCTGGGTCTGGAGCGCCTGAAACAAGGCATGCATGTGCTGGTGTTTCCCGAGGGCACGCGATGCCCGCCTGGCAGCCTGGGAAAATTTGCCCGGGGTGGCGCTGACATCGCGGTGACCGCGGGCGTCCCCGTGGTGCCGATCGCCCACAACGCTGGCACACTGTGGCCGAAAAACTCCTGGGCCAAGCATCCCGGTACGATTGTGCTCGTCATTGGCGAGCCAATCGATACGCAGAACTTGTCGAGCAATGAAGTGGTCGGCAAAACCCGGGACTGGATAGAAAAACAGGTGTCGCTGATTGCCGACGGGCACTATCAGCAAACCCGATCAGCAGCACTTGCAAAGGCAGACTAGGACTGTCAGGGCACATTTTGCGCGTTGCGCGCCGCCCGCACAGTTACAAATGTTTACATTTCAGACCGCCGAATTGGCGATCTTTCTACCCGAACAACGATAAACGCGTAACTAGAGAGGAATAACCTTGTTGGCGCATGGGCCTTTTTGGCCTTCACCGACTTCGTATTCCACTTCCTGTCCGTCACTCAGTGTTGCATAACCACCACCGCTTTGAATCTCGGAGTGATGGACAAACAAATCTTTGCCGCCTTCTTCAGGGGCAATAAAACCGTAGCCCTTTTCCGCGTTGAACCACTTAACCGTACCTTTGCTCATATGTTTTACACTCTGCATGATTGGTGAAATAACAGTATTCCTCCGCAAACGACTTCACCTGATCGGATGCGAATACCGCAGACGATGCGCGGTTAATCGCGCACTGCCACCTTTGTAAAAGCCAGCGCGTCTGGATGCCTGTAAAAAGGACTTTCAGACCTCCACCGGGCTGTACTAGTCGCAGTATAGCGTGAAGTCTGTCACTGTGCTCATTGTAATTACAATTGCTTAGCCCGCTACGCTCTTGCGTGATCTGAACTCAGCAACGTATTCCCGGCACAATTACCTGCCCCAAATCACCAATATTAAGCCACCATCTTTTTGGTCATAGCGCTTTTGTGTCACTACTCGATCGAACAGCAGGTGCTAGGTCAACGCAGTGCTAACAGTGCCGAATACGCACGACAACTGACAAAATTGGCAGGTCTGCGGGGTTCAACGGGCGGGATCGAGATCAGTCAACTGGCAGCAGCAACCGCGGCCGCGGCACCGGCGACGTAGCCAAAAGCGATGGCGGTCAGCAGGCCATTTCCCGACAAATAGCCCGAGACATCCGGCCCGGACACGCCACAGGCAGCGCCACCTGCTGCATAAAGGTTTTCAAGCCTTGCACCGCGCCTGTCCAGCACCCGACAGTCGCGATCGATCATAAGACCACCCTGGGTATGAAACAGGGCACCGGTCACTTTCACACCGTAAAACGGGCCAGACAGCAATTGCTCGCGATTAAAGCGGCGTCCGAATTCGTCGACACCTTCGCCGTCTGCACAGGCGTGCAGCTTATCGAGTGTTGCCTGCAATGCCTCGAGTGGCAATGATGTTTTCTGCGCAAATTGCTCGAGCGTTTGCGCAGTGATTATCGCACCGGCGTCGACAGCTTGCCGGTAATCCGGAAAACCCTGGGCAAAACCATGTATGCGCTGGTCATACATATTCCATGCGACCCCATCGGGTTGGGCCAGCACCTTGACCGCCTGCTCAGAGTAACCGCCGTGCTCATTCGAGAATCTTTGCCCGTGCAGATTCACTTGCACGGCCCCCTCCATCATCAACGCCCATGAAATAAGAATACCGTGTGGATGCGCCACCGAACCGTGTCCCTGATAGCCCGACAGATGCTCACTGGCTGCACCAAGTGCATCGCCCCAGACAATCGCGTCGCCGGTATTGCCGGCGTGACCAAAATATTGCCCGTCAGCGATCTCGGGTATGTGCCTGGCAACCAGCTCAGCGTTGCCACCATAGCCATTGCAGGCCAGTATCAATGCTTTGCACGCCACCGTCTCGCAGCTGCCGTCGGGACGCTGTAGCTGCACCGCGTCAATGTGCCGACTGTTTTTACTGTACAGCCGTATCACTCTGGCACTATTCAACAATGGCACTTCGAGCGCATGCAGGGCGTTGAGCAGCGCCGCCTGCAGGCCGGCACCAGTCTTGTCAGGCACGGCATGCATGCGATGGCACGAATGCCCCGGATAGAGAAAGTCGTCCAGCACCTGCCACTGCACGCGATGATGGTCTGCCAGCCACTCCAGTGCAGGTGCAATATTATCGACGGCCAGTTCAACCAGTGCCGGCGCCGAGCGGCCGCCAGACTTTGCCTGAATATCATCTGTGAACTGTTGATTGCTATCGACTTCAATTCCCGCTGAGCGTTGAAATCGCGTGCCGGCCGCTGGCACAAAGCCCGATGACAGCGATGTCGAGCCACTGGCTGTCGCATCGCGCTCGAGCAGCACTACATCGGCCCCTTTTTCCTGCGCGCGCAACGCCGCCACCAATCCGCAGGCGCCAGCACCGACGACAACGACATCGGCGTGCGCGTCGATTCGATCCGGCTTGTCGGTGCTTACGCCCGGCACGTCAGGCCCCGGCCAGCCAGTCACAGGCATCGCCGCAGGACAGACTGCGGCCGATAGTCGAGAGGTCCGCCATCGCCCGCTCGTGCACGTCAACTGAAAACGCCGCGCAACCATCGTTCAATACGATGACATTAAAGTCCCTGACGTGCGCATCGCGAACCGTTGAGGCGACACCGCCATTGCTGACGATTCCCGCCACCAGCAGTGTATCGACGCCGGCTTTGCGCAACACCCACTCCATTCGCGTCATGTAGAACGCCGAGTAGGCCACTTTCTCGACCGTTAAATCGGCCGGTTGCAGTTCGTCGACCAGACTATGACCCCATTCTCCCGGAGAAAAATCACCGCGCCCGAGAAACGGCCGCAACTCGCGCAAGTGTGGTGAGATAAAAGGCTCGCCCTGTTTGCCCGGCACCAGCGTAAATTGGGTGGATACCACCCAGCCGCCGGTGTCGCGTATCGTCTGCGCGACAGACAGCACGCGCGCAGGCAGCGCGGCGATCTCGTCGCAGTGCTTACCGGCACGCCCGTAAGCCCCCTGCGGGTGGAGAAAATCGTTCTGCAGATCGACGATCAACAGCGCTTTGTTTTGATTGTCCATTGCACTACTCCATCAGGTCGCGGACGCCGGCCGCGATCAGCAGATTGCCATTGGCATCGACACAGGCCTGCAAGCCGGGATCGACAAAGATCGTCGCATCGGCCTGTTCAAGCAGCGCCGGGCCGTCGATGACCACGCCCGCTGGCAGATCCAGGCGTTGATAGACACCGGCGCGATAGCGTTGGCCTGACGCATAGATGTCGCGATGTTCGGGCGCCTCGTCCGGTGCCGCGCCGGCCGGCGGCGCAAATACAGACATCTCAAGCGTTGGCCGCACACCAGTGACGGCGACGCGAAAATTCATAATCCGGCACGGTATGTTATCGAGCAGCCGCCCGAAGGCACTGGCGTAGCTGGCATCGAAGGCGCTTTGCACGTCTTCAGTTTGCAATCCCGACTGCGGCAGCAACAAAGGCACGGCCACAGTGTGCGTTTGGCCAAGGTAGAGCATGTCGAGCTCAAAGCGCGTATTCAGACTGGAGAACTCGACCTCTGCGGCCTGCAGCAATTGCTCGCATTCGGCGGCCACTGCCTGCATCTGTTGCCCCAGTGCCCGCGTATCTGTGTCGGCCAGTAATCGATTCACTGTCTGCACTCGATCATGGCGCATATCAGCTACCACACACCCAAGGGCTGAAGTCACACCGGGGTAGCGTGGCACAATGGCCCCTTTAAGGCCGGTTTCGCGGATCAGCGCGCCGGTGTGCAGCGCGCCGCCGCCGCCAAATGGCATAGCGAGAAAATCGGCCGGATCGTGCCCCTGCTCGATCGATACCAGACGGATTGCACCGGCCATTCGCGCATTGGCAAGGGTTAGCACCGCCTCCGCCGCGGCCTCAGTGTCGAGACCCAGTGGCTGGCCGATCACCGCGTCGATTGCCGATCGTGCAGCCTCGATATCCAGTGATGCGAGCTTGCCGCCGATCGGTCGCTGTGGATTGATTCGCCCGAGTACCAGATTGGCATCGGTCACCGTCGGCTGATTGTTGCCAAGCCCGTAACAGGCTGGCCCCGGATCAGAACCTGCAGACTCGGGCCCGACTTGCAACAAACCGCTTTTATCGATCCATGCGATCGAACCACCGCCAGCGCCAATGGTGGTGATCTCGATCATTGGTGTACGCACCACCATGCCAAAATCGATCGAGGTTTGCGCACACAGTGCGGCCTCACCTTTCGCGATCAGTGATACATCAAACGAGGTGCCGCCCATATCACAGGTGATGATGTTGTCGAATCCGGCGGCACTGGCAATGGCGCGCGCCGCAATGACACCTGCTGCAGGTCCGGACAGCGCGGTGCGAATGGGGAACCGGCGCGCGGCATCCAGCGACATGACGCCACCATTGGATTGCACGATCAATACATCGCCATCGAATCCGCGCTGTTGCAAGGCCGCCTGCAAGCGATCCAGATAAGTCGATACGACGGGTTGCAACGTGGCATTGAGGGTTGCGGTAGACAGGCGTTCGAATTCTCTGATTTCAGGCAGTATCTCGGTGGCCGCGGTGACGTGGCTGTCGGGCCAGAGACTGCGCACCGCCTCGACCGCGACTCGCTCGTTGCCATCGTTGGCGTAGCCGTTAATGAAAAACACACAGACCGCCTCGCACTGCTGATCCAGTAGTTGCTGAGCGGCGCGGCACACCTGCTCCGCATCAACCGCCTGCTCGATGGTGCCATCGGCCAGCACGCGCTCATCGACCTCCAGGCGCAGCGGGCGCTCGACCACTGGCAGGTAAGAACCCTTCAGCCCCCAGGTCGTCGGCCGATCGCGACGGCGCATCTCCAGCACATCGCGAAAGCCGCGAGTGGTGATGATTCCTGTTCTGGCCCCTTTTCTCTCGAGCAGCGCATTGGTGCCGACCGTTGTACCGTGAATGACGGTTTTCAAATTGGCAAAGTCTTCGACTCTAAGCGATACCCCTTGCACAAATCCGATCGACTGATCGGCCGGTGTCGACGGCACCTTGGCTGTCGATATCTGACCGGTCTCTTCGTCGACGACAAAGATGTCGGTAAAGGTGCCACCGACATCGACACCGACGACGTGCGAGGGTCGGCTCATGACAAGCCTCCCGACGGAGCGTGATATCCGTACATCTTCGCCGCGTGCTCAGTCGATATATATTCAAGGCGAATATCCTCGGCGATACTTGCCGCATCGCGATCGGCTGGATCCCCGTAGCCGCCCCCGCCAGGTGTTTCGAGCAACACGCTACCGTTGTGCTCAAGCTCGATGCCTACCACTTTAGACACCAGCGGTGGCTGCAGTTGTTCACCCTGATGTTGCCAGCTGAAGCGATTGCTCGCCGCCGGCATGCCGCCGACCACCCCGGGGGGTGCAAATTTGCCGCGCTCACCAAACAAAAAACCACGCGCCTGTTGCTCCAGCAGCCGGATTTCATAGATCGCACCCAGCCCACCGCGATACTGGCCGGCGCCACCCGAATCAGGTCGCAGCGCCCACTGTGTGAAACAGACCGGATAGGCGGCTTCAAGAATTTCCAGTGGAGGAATAGTCGCAGTTGAGATGGGGGCATTGCCATGATTCAGACCATCGCCGTTCGCGTGCGCCCCGTGCCCGCCACCAAAAAAGGAGAACATTACCCAGCGCTGACCGCTCTGCCGATGCCCGGCCAGCGACAGTGCGTTGATGGTGCCGTAGGCAGGCGCCATCGCATCGGCCGGTGCGATTTTCGCCATCGCCTGAAACACGACATCGATCAGACGCAGGATGGTTTCGGTGTAGCCTCCGACCGGCCGCGGGGCCGTGACCGACAGCAACGAGCTTTCATCAATTTTAAATTCAACCGGTTCAAGCACACCGGCATTCGCCGGCACCTCGCCGAACACATGCTTTAGCGCCACGTAACAGGCGGCGATCGCAGTCGAGCGAGAAATGTTGACCGGCCCGGCGCAGGCGGGCGATGAGCGAGAAAAGTCCAGCGTCAGTTGCTCGCCCGCGACCGTGAGATCGAGCGCGATGGTCAACGCCTCATCGACGATGCCGTCGTTGTCGAGAAAATCCTCGGCACTGACGCAGCCATCGGGCAGTTGCGCGATATTGGCGCGCATCATTCTGGCTGCGCGCGCTCTCAGCTCTACAAAGGTGGCGGCGACTGTGTCATCACCGTAGTCATCAAGCAGGGCGTGCAGTCGTTGCTCGCCCAGTTCCAGTGCGTTGATCTGTGCGTTCAGATCGCCGTACAGCGACATCGGCAGGCGCGAGTTGGCCGATAAAATATCGACGATATCCTGTCGATAGTCTCCCGCATCGATCAGTTTGACAGGCGGTATCAGCATGCCCTCCTGAAAGCATTCGGTCGCAGCCGGATTATAGTTACCCGGCACATTGCCACCGACATCGTGCCAGTGACCAACCGATGCCAGATAGCAGAACAGTTCCTCACCGCGAAAGACCGGCTTGACCAGTCGAAAGTCTGACAAATGCGTGCCACCGTCGTAGGGATCATTAAAAATCCACACATCGCCCGCCTTGACGCCGCCATTGTCAGCCGCTTTATCGATCACCGCCTTGACCGCAAACGCCATTACGCCGACGAAAATCGGCAAGCCGGATTTGCCCTGTACCAGCGTGTCGCCAGTGATGGCATCGTACAGACCGTGCGATGCATCGTGTGCTTCGGCGATGATCGGATTAAACGCCGAGCGAAACAGCGTCGCATCCATTTCATCGGCGATCTGCTCAAGCCTGCCATTGAGTACTGCCAGTGTGACTGCATCGGGTTTCAAGGCTTTGCCCCACGTTGACCGGATATTTCTGATTCACTGTATTGCTCGGCGTCAGCGAGAATGGTCGCGGTGCCGATCAGATCGTTAAGGCCGTTGAAGTCGAACATGTTGGCAGCGAAGTTATCGTTGCTGCCGCGGGCGATGAGGTTGGCATAGTAGTCTCTGGCAGTGCGCGCCATCGCCCGCACAATGCCACCGGGAAAAATCACCACACGATAGCCGGCAGCCTCCAGACCATCGCGATCGAGCAACGGGGTTTTACCCCCCTCGACCATATTCGCCAATAGCGGAATGCGTTGTGCGAAACGCGCGGTCAACTGGCGGATCTGTTCCAGCGATTGCGGCGCCTCGATAAAAAGAATGTCCGCACCGGCGTCAATGAACGCGTCGGCGCGATCAAGCGCAGCTTCAAACCCCTCCACTGCAATCGCATCCGTTCTGCCGATGATCAGGGTGCCGCGATCGTGCCTGGCATCGCAGGCTGCCTTGATCTTGCCGCACATTTCATCGCAACTGATCAGTGCCTTGCCATCCAGGTGTCCGCAGCGTTTGGGCAGTTGCTGATCCTCAAGCTGTAGCGCGTTGGCCCCCATGCGCTCGTAGGTGCGCACCGTGCGCTGCACATTGAGCGCGTTGCCAAAGCCGTTGTCGGCATCCACCAGCAGCGGCAGCGCAACCCGATCGCGCACCAGTGCGATGGTCTCCGCGACTTCGCTCATCGACACCAGGCCGATATCCGGACTGCCGAATCGCGTGTAGGCAATACCGGCACCAGACAAATAGAGCGCCTGCGCACCCGCCTGCTCGGCAATCATGGCAGTCAACGCGTCGCAGACACCGGGTGCCATCAGGATGCCCGGCTCTGACAGGCGTCGATTGAGTTCACTTGCAGTCATGAATGCTCCGGAAGGGATCAGGCGGTAGGGGCGAAACGGTGCTTTAAATGTGCGATCAGGCCGCCGTCGTGCAGAATCGCCAGAATGTTGTCCGGCAGCGGATCGAGTGTCAGCGTTCCAGTACTACGTTTCAGCTGCGCCAGTTCGATATCAAGTGTTGCCGGCTCGCCATCGACGAGATCGTCCGGCAGCACGGCGGTGAACACCGGCAGCCCGAGATTGATCGCATTGCGATAAAAGATGCCGGCAAACGACTGTGCCACAACGCCTGCAACGCCCAGATGCAGCAGCGCTTCGGCAGCCTGCTCACGCGATGAGCCAGCGCCAAAGTTGCGACCGGCGACGAGAATATCACCGCGCGACACCTCGGCTGCAAAGCCAGGCCGTGCAATCTCCAGACAGTGGCGCGCAAGCTCCTCAATACCTCCTTTCATGTACTGGCCAGGTGCAAGTTGATCGGTGTCGATGTTGTCGCCGAGAAGAAAGAGCCTGCTAGTCATGCGTCGGCGGCGCCTGCGATCAGAAATTCCCGCGGGTCGGTGATACGCCCGGTAAGCGCGGAAGCCGCCACCGTCATCGCCGAACCGAGCCAGACCTGCGACTCAGGATCACCCATGCGCCCCTTAAAGTTACGCGCCGTCGATGAGATACAGACCGCGTCGGCGTCGAGCCGATCAGCGCCATAGCCTGCACAGATGCCGCAGGCACTCGGCAGCAATTGCGCGCCAGCCTGTTGCAGAGTTTGCAGCGTGCCATCGTCTGCCGCGCGCTGTTGGTCGGCAAGTGATGCCGGTGCCAGCATCATGCGCACGCCACTCGCGACCCGGCGCTTGCCAATCACCCGCGCAGCGGCACGCATGTCGTGGTATTTGGCACCGGTGCAGGCGCCGATGTAAGCCATGTTGATCGCAGTGCTGTCACCGTCTGTCACCGGCATGGCATTGGCCGGTGAATGCGGCGCAGCCACCTGTGGCGCCAATGCCGAGGCAGCGAGCCGATGATGACGCAGCAGCGGCGCATCGGTATCAGTGGCAAGCGTCGCGGGATCGGGCAATTCGATTGTGCGGCTGTAGTGATTGGCGTTGCTTGATTCAATGTGAGCCAGAAATTCCAGCGTCGTGGCATCCGGAGCGATCAGCCCGGCCTGAGCGCCGAGTTCGGCTGCCATGTTGGATAGCGTCATGCGCTCCTGCATCGGGAGACGCGTGATAGTATCGCCGCTGTATTCGATGGCCTGGTACTCACCTCCGTCCATGCCGATCAGACCACAGGTGTAGAGCATCATGTCCTTGGCGCCAACGCCATCGGCAAGTACGCCTTGCCACTCCAGCATAATGGTACCAGGTACCTTAAGCCAGATCTCACCGGTGGCTAGCGCGCCCGCCATATCGGTGGCACCAACGCCAAACATATAGGTGCCCATCGCCCCACCGGTACAGGAGTGACTGTCGCCACCGACGACCAGCATACCCGGCCGCAAGTGTCCCTGCTGCGGCAACACGATATGACAAATACCGCTGCTGTCGTGAAATACTACTTCTTCGCGCTGTGCCCAGTCGCGGGTAAAACGCAGGATCTGACGACCTTCGTCTGAGTCACCCGGCACATAGTGATCGGCGATCAGCACCACCTGATCCGGATTGTGCAAGCCGGTGCCGAGTTCGGCCAGCAGGGGCGCGACGCGACGTGGTCCGCCGGAGTCGTGAATCATGGCGAGATCGATTCGTGCGGTGACGACCTCGCCCACCTCGACCGATGTCCGGCCGGCGGCGCGCGCAATGATCTTCTGTGCCAGCGTTGTACTCACGGCCGACGATACAGCGCGCAGGCGCCTTTATGCTTGTGGAGATCCATTCGGGCAATATACCATCAACCAGATTCACTCACACGAGGCGACAGACGGATGCCGGTTATCAAGGTGACGCTGATCAGGGGTTATGACGAGGCGACGCGCCAGAGTCTGATGCAACGGCTGACCGACGCGGTGCGGGCAACGATTGCAGCCCCGCTGGAGGCCATCACCATCGCGCTGGACGAAAGTGAGCCGGCCAGCTATATGCGGGGCCGCCAGAGCCGCACACCCGGCGCACCGCTGCCGTCAGCCGCCACGGTCGTGCGCGAGTATCTCGATGCGATGGAGCGCCGCGACATCGCTACGGCAAAATCGAAACTGCACGCAGACTTTCAAATGGTGTTTCCAGGGGATCGGCGCATGTCGACGCTGGAAGAATTGATCGAATGGAGTGCGCCGCGCTACAAAACCATTGGCAAGTCGATCGAATCGGTGGAGGAGTGTTTCGGGCCAGACGGTATGACCGTCTATTGTTTCGGCACCCTGCAAGGCACCTGGCTCAGCGGCGAGTCATTCAGCGGCATCCGGTTTATCGATCGATTCACGCTGATCGATGGCACAATTCACCGCCAGCTCGTCTGGAACGACCTGGCCGAATATCGCGCCGCCCAACACTGACGCCGCAGCTCGAAACTGGTGCTGCGACGCCGGTTTTGATCAGGCAGCGCCGCTCAAGGCCTCGTCTATCGCTGCCGCAATCGTCGCGACATCCTCTGAAGTGATTACCAGCGGCGGTGACAGGATAATGTTGGGTCCGGAAATGCGAAT
This sequence comes from uncultured Granulosicoccaceae bacterium, assembly GCA_964573105.1. Classification (GTDB taxonomy): domain Bacteria; phylum Pseudomonadota; class Gammaproteobacteria; order Granulosicoccales; family Granulosicoccaceae; genus CAKZSB01. Next base: position 6,469 of record CAZNIS010000056.1, on the reverse strand, counting down.
CATTACACCCGCCCGATAAGCACCCTCGTACACTTTTGCGATGGTGTCCTTGTCGGCCGGGGTTTTTGTCTTGCGATCACTGACAAGCTCCAGCGCGACCATCAATCCCTTGCCCCGCACATCACCTATCAGCTCGTGCTTTAATTTAAGTTCGTTGGCTTTTTGCAGCAATTCGGCACCACGCACGGCTGCGTTCTCGTGCACTTTCAATCGGGCAATTTCCGGCAGACAGGCCACCGCTGCGGCCGCCCCTACCGGGTGTGCCGAATATGTATAACCGTGGCCAATCGCACCAAATGCCGTGGTGTCTGATTCGAAGGTCTCTGCTACCTTTTCGTTGATCATCACCGCGCCAAACGGGTAGTAGCCGTTGGTAATCGCCTTGGCTGTGCACATGAAATCAGGCTTGACGCTCCACAGGCGCGAGCCACTGAGCGAGCCGGTGCGCCCGTAGCAAGTGATAACTTCATCGGCGATTA
>CAZNIS010000056.1:0-5890 GCA_964573105.1 uncultured Granulosicoccaceae bacterium | reverse complement strand
AACCACTCGGCAAGCATCGCCGACAATTCGATCGACGGGCCATTGGCGGTACCGCGAAACACCGAATAATACGGCAGCTCCTGCAGTTGATCGGCGATTGCCTTCTTAATCGGATCGACGGAGTAACCCAGATTGACGTTCCACAAACCACCGACCGCATCGAGGCTTTTGTGTCCATCGACGTCGGTGAGAGTAACACCGGATGCAGCGGTGATAATCTTCGGCGGATTGGCTAGCATCTCTGCCGGATGCGCCATCGGGTGCCACATGTGGCGGGCGTTGTTCTCGATCAAGAAGTTCGAGCTTCGCATGAGTTGATTCCTGATAAATATTTGCGGGAGCGTTCAGGCCACGTGATCAAAATGTTGCGATGCGTTGGCCAGAACAGCATGCTGAACACCGCCCAGCATGGTCGTTATCATCGAGCTTGCGCGAAACAGCGTGCCGAGCAATTCTTGCGTATCGTCAGGGTTAGCCGAGTGTCCAGGACGCGCGATCGCCACGGTGCCGGCCAGCTGTCGATGCCGGTCAAAAAAAGGCGCCGCCACACTGCAGACATCGTCTTCAAACGTGCTTTCACAACTGGCATAACCACGCTCGCTGGCAGCCTGCGCCAGTGCCAGCACCTGATCGACCTGGCAGGGTGTCTCGCGCGCGAACTGCAAAAGTGGTGCAGAAAGCGCCGACGCACGCCGGGCGGCCGGCAAAAAACCCAAATACACAATGCCAGAGGCCGTTGCATGCAGCGGCAGCAATTCGGCAGGATTGATTTTCACTACCGCACCGCGCTCGGGCATGCGATGGGCGATGGTATACAGTCCACCGCTTGCTGGCACACTGACGTGCGCGGTCTGGCCGCACTGTTCAAACAGCCAGTCGGCTACCCTGCGCGCCGATTCGGCCATCGGCACACTGGCTTCGCGCACACGAGCCAGATGCAACAGACCGCTGCCCAGTCGATAGCGGCGGCTGTCGCTGAGCTGTTCGATCAGACCGTGTTCGGCCAGTGCCACCAGCAATCGACGCACTGCCGCTTTATCGATCGATGACTGGCGAGCGATCTCGGACAGACCGAGTTCTGGCGTCTCGGTTGAAAATAATCCCAACAGGCGCATGGCTTTATCCACTGTTTTCACCGAGCCTGAAAGTCCTCTGTTTGCGCCGTATCGTCCAAATTATCTTGACTCTGATCTCGACATTACGCAACAATTTTGTTCAACACTGGTGACAATAGCGCACCATCCCATCGCCTAAGCTGGAGATCCAAGCCTTGAAACAAACGCTCACAACTGTGTTGAAAACAACACTGGCGGCCGCTGTCGCCACGTTCGCACTGGCAGGCCCCGCCGCGGCGGAGTACCCCGACAAGCCGGTCCAGTTTGTCGTGCCCTGGCCTCCCGGTGACCTTGAAGATGTCCTGACGCGCATGATCGCAGAAGACTTTCAGGCCGAGTACGGTCAGCCAGCCGCGGTAGTCAATAAGCCCAGTGGCGGTGGTGGCCCCTTTCCGGGTGCTGTCGAAGTAGCCAAGGCGCCGGCCGACGGCTCAATGATCGGCTCGTTTGTCATTGGCGTACCGGTCACCGGGCCCAACATCGGCATACCCGAACTCTCACCTAATCCTTTCGATCCAGTCGGCATCTTTCTGACCTATCCCTTTGCGATTGTCACCAGCAAGGACGCCCCCTACAAAACCATGGAAGAGCTGGCAGAATACGCAAAGTCCAACAAGGTCGTACTCGGCCACTTCGGCGCACCACTGGTCCCTACTAAGGTGACACTGGCGCTGGCCAGGCACATGGATTTTTCGTTTTCATCTGACGCCGCTTTCGACATGCTCGATTGCAACTCGTTGAAGTCTGGCGATGTCGATGTAATGAATACCACTATTCAACTGGTATTGGCCTGTCAGGACGACATTCAGGTGCTGGCCGCCGTGACCACCGAGCGATTGGCCAACGCACCTGACGCACCGACGGTAGGCGAAATTGCACCGGATCTTTCTCTGGCGCTGTGGAACGGTTTGTTCGTACACAAGGATACGCCTGCCGATGTGCGCGAGAAAATTGCCGCGGTCGCACAAAAAACTATGGCCAGCGAGCGCGCACAGAAGTTCGCAGGCGATGCCGGTGCGCAGATCTATTGGCAGGATGCAGAAGCCTCTAGCGCACGCATCGAAGCCAACATCGCCACAATGGGCAAAATCGGCGAGATGCTGAAGTAACTGCAGCGTCCAGTACCAACGGGTGGCCCATGCGGGCCACCCTCGCCCTTCGCCCTGCAACTTAATCAACACACATCGTGACTGAGCTAACTGACGGCACCCGTGAGCCTGCGCCTGCCAACACCGCAGCACTTATGTGGTTTGGCGTCTGTACGCTTGCCGTCACACTGATACTAATATTCCTGCTGCGTACCCAAACCACATGGGTCGACGGTCAGCCGCTAAGTCGTCAACCAGCGCTCAGCTCTATTGTTTCACTATTCGGCATGGCTCTGTTCGGCACCGGCTGGCTGATCAATTACTGGCGCCACTATCCTGACTGGTGGCGCACCAGCCCGCTTAGCGAATTTCGAGTCTGGCTGGCAGGCCTCGAGTACGTTGGCTGGTTCATGATCTATGTCTACCTCGTGCCGATCAGTGGCTATCTGCTGACAACACTGGCCTTTTGTATTTTGCTGACCCTGCGTTGCGGCTACCGCAGCCGTCGCGCGATCATCAGCGCGGCACTCACCGGCCTCTTCATTGTGCTGTTATTTAAGACCTTCCTCGCGGTCAAGATTCCGGCGGCCAAAGCCTACGAGTATTTGCCGGACGCGCTGCGCAACTTCATGATCATCTATTTCTAGGTCTGAAAAATGGAAGCACTTGCTGCAGGCCTGTCACTGATTACTCGATGGGATGTCATCGCTGCTCTTGTGATCGGCTCGGTTGGCGGTGTCATCATTGGCGCCATACCGGGTGTGGGTCCGGCCATTGCGATTGCGATTTTACTGCCGGCCACGTTTGCCATGGAGCCACTGGTCGGACTGACGCTGTTGCTTGGCATCTATGGCTCGGCTTTGTTCGGGGGTGCGATACCGGCAATCCTTATCAATACTCCCGGCACACCAGTCAACGCACTCACTACCTACGACGGCTATCCACTGACTCGTAACGGTGAGGCACCGCGGGCACTATCGATTGCCTATGGCGCGTCGTTTTGTGGCGGCATCATTTCGGTGCTGTGCCTGATGGCACTATCGCCGGTACTGGCAAAGATTGCCCCGCTGTTCGGCTCACGCGAGATTTTTCTAGCCACGGTGCTGGGTATGCTGCTGGTAGTGGTCGCGCATCGCGGCCACAGCATGGCAGCAGGTGCGCTGTTGTGTTTTGGCATATTCCTGCAAAGCGTGGGACTGGAAGCGGTGCGCTACACGCAGCGGTTTACGTTCGGCCAATCCTGGCTGACTTCGGGCATCGATCTGATTGTGGTGGTGCTCGGGCTGTTTGCGATCAGCCAGGCCTTGCTGCTGCTTGCCTCCGAAGATAAACCCAAAACCACACCAACCATCGGCAAAGGACTTTTCAGCGGACTGGCCGAGATTTTTCGCTTTCCCAAAGTGATTCTTCCGTCGGCAGGCTTTGGCACTGCGATGGGCATCATCCCCGGTGTCGGTGAATTCACCGCCCAGTTTTTCTCCTATTCACTGGCACAAAAGTTATCGCGCAACCCTGAGAAGTTCGGCAAGGGTGCACCCGATGGATTGATCGCCTCAGAGACCGCTAACAACGCGGTACCGGCAGCGGCCATGATTCCACTTTTGGCGCTGGGTATACCTGGCGAGGCGCTGACGGCGATGATGCTATCGGTCTTCTATGTCCACAACGTGATCCCTGGCCCCACACTGTTTCTGCAACACATGGATTTTGTCATGGCGCTGTACTTGTGCCTGCTGTTGCTGAATATACTGGCGCTGGGATTTTTAATGCTGGCGACGCGGCCGCTGTTGAACGTGATCAGAATTCCCGATCGCTACCTCGGCATGACGATTCTGGCGCTCTCATTTGTTGGGGTGTACTCGTTGCGCAACTCGATCACCGATTGCGCCATCGCCACGGCGTTTGGCGTGTTGGGGCTAATTCTAAAACGCCTGCAATTGCCGATCGTGCCGATCATTCTTGGCATGGTGCTAGGCGGCATTATGGAGAATAAATTCCGCACATCGCTGCCGCGCATCGACAGCGCTATCGACTGGATTAACCGGCCTATTGCAGCGACGATATTTGGACTAATCGTGCTGGTCGTGGTGATGCATTGCTGGTCACTGCTGCGCACCAAAGACTCCGCTGCAAACTAAACCGGCCCGGCGTACCAGCCACAGACCTCCCGATAGCGGACGACTTTGCTGTCCCGGATCGACTGACACAACGCAAACCCGCCAATTCGAGTGGCGAACTGTTGCTCCTGCAAGGCCGGTGGCGGCGGGGTCTCCACTCGACGTGCAAGCGTCAGATGTGGCCTGAACCGTCTTTTACTGACCTTGATACCGGCGTTGTTGGCTACGCGCGCACAGCGCTGTGCCAGCGCCATCAATTCTGCAGGTGGATCGGACGGAGCAACCCACAACACCTGAGAGTCTGGCCAGTAACCCACTTCATTCAGTTGCAGATCGAAAACGGCAGGTTCAAATTTCTCGAGTTGCTGCTCGATGCTATCGCGCTGCGCGGGAGTAATATGATCCAGAAAGGCGAGCGTCAAGTGATAATTCTGCACCGGCACCAGGCGACCGACGTGCGACCAGTTCAACTCAGCCCAGCGGTGAATTTGCAGACAGGTATCGGCATCGGGAAAAACGGCAAAAAAGCTACGCAAAATAGTAGACCGTGTGCGGCAAGTTCAGGCAAGCCGGCCATTATACCGATTGAGATACGTGGCTGCCTCAACATCCAAAAAAAAGGGCCGACACAAAAGCGCCGGCCCCGGGTTTACAGCACTATTGGGAGGGGATTAACCCACTATCGCCACTCGATCGACTGCTGACCGTTGACCAGATCGAACTCGTTATAAACGGGTGCGCCAGACTCATCGGCAAACCAGATCACGGCGAGCACTGAAGTAATGTCGTTGGTGACGGGCATCTGGCCGTTGTAAAAACCATCGACAATTGAAGCGCGCAGCGCGCACTTGTCGAAGTTGACACCGTAGGCGTCCTCTCCGTCAAATTCGTATTCTGTGCAGATGGACAGAAAACCCGTGGTGCCGGTCGCCGCATCTATGTCGAAGTCGATCGCCAGATCCCAGCGCGTGCTGAAATCAAAATGGTCATCACTTGACAACTCCGAGGTGGCTGCCGCTTCAGCCACGTAAGGCTCTTCTTCCTCTTCGACGGCATCAGTGGCATCGACCGGGCTATCCGTACCGGTTTCCGTGCCGGTGTCACCACCGGAGGATGTTTCACCGCTGCCGCTGACGGTGTCCTCTTCACCACCCGACGCTGTGTCAGCGCCACTATCGGGCTGCTGCGCCGGCGCCAGCAGAAGCTCGCCGTCCCCGCCACCGCCACAGGCGGTGAGCAGCAGCATAAGCGGTGCGATCGTAATCAGCTTTTTAATTTTCATCATGAGCTACTCGGAGAAGACCAGATTCGGGTTGCTGTTTTCCTGTAAATACCAGGACTGACGATCTTCACCATTGCTGTTGACGAAGGCCTCGAATGCCGGGTACGCGAACAGTACGTCAATGAACTCTCGCGGATACTGCCAGCGCGTACCGATTTCCAGTGCCCAGGGCATGCCTTCGGTCGTTTGAAAGTACAATCCCGAGACCGGATCAGAGGCGTCGACACCAGCCTCGACGGCGGACAGACCAAAGTCGAATACTTCGGTAGGCGCCTGATTCTTCAGGTG
>CAZNIS010000055.1:3481-45365 GCA_964573105.1 uncultured Granulosicoccaceae bacterium | reverse complement strand
AACCCAAAGCAGAAACCCAAAGAAGAAAAAACCTCACCCCCCAACACACTCAACCGTCACCGCATCAATCAAATCCCAATCCAGACCAATCCCCAGGCCCGCCGCTTCCGGCATCGTTGCAACGCCGTTTTCAACAGGCAACGCCTGCGTCAGTCCAAACGCAAACTGCTCAGTTGGTACGAGCAGCTCCAAAAAACTGTTGTTGGCGATGGCGCCGCATAAGTGAAGGTTGACCAGCTCCAGCGGTGCATAAATCGCTGTGTGAATTTCACAGTTGACATGAAAGGCTTCGGCGAGCCTGGCAGTTTTCAGGGTACCGGTCACACCTCCGCTCCAGCTTGCGTCCGCGCGCACGATATCAACAACACCCGTGGCGATACATTCGGCTACAGAATATGGATGCTTGGCGAGCACCTCGCAGCCGGCCACTGGTATATCCAGCGTTCGCGACAACTCGCGCAATGCGCTGAAGCTCTCATCTGCCAATGGCTCTTCAAGCCATCGATAGTCGAGTTTTTCCAGCGCTCGCCCCAACCGCACGGCCTGCTCCAGCGACAGACACTGCACCGGATCGGACATCAGCTCAAAGTCATCACCCACTGCCTCACGCAACGCGTGGTGTAATTTCAAATCTTCGCGATAATCTGTGCCAGGTGGATGAACTTTATAGGCGGCATAGCCTGCCTCCTTCGCTGCACAGGCTTCATCCAGGTAGGCGGTATGACTGTCGTGAAACATGGATGACACGTAGACCGGAATACTGTCGCGAAAGCCACCGAGATAACGCCACAGGGGTTGATCGGCATGCTGTGCTGCCAGTAACCACAAACAACAATCCACCGGTCCATAAGTATAGACTGGCAAATGGCCCCACTGTCGATCGGCGCGTCGCATATCGTGCCATAGTCGCTCGCGATCTAGCACGTGCTCACCGGCGATGACCGGCGCAATAGTCGCATGCGCCGTTAGCGCAGCGCCCTTTGCCGAGCGACCGGGGAAACCGAACATCGACGCGCTGTCGTCCTCGGTGTCGACGGTATAGACGAGGAATTCCATTGCCGAGTTAACTTCGACACCGCGCAGCGTATTGATTGGCATCGCCCCCGGATCGAGCCGGCAAGCGCGTACCTGAAAATTGGTGATGCGCATCGTTGCGAGCGGTCTACGCTAGAACTTACCGTGTTTGAGATACGCCTGCTGTGGATCCATGCCACCGCGAATCGCTTTGCGAATTTCACTCTCGGTGTTGATGTCTTTCTCGCAGGCGTCAATCACCTCCTGCACAATGGCTTTCGGCACGCGTATCAGCCCGTCGCGATCACCAACCATGTAGTCACCCGGCTTTATATCCACCTCGCCAATGCGTATCTCAACGTTGCTTGCCGCCGGCAGCCACCAGCCGACGATATCGCGAGGCGTGAATCCGCTGCACCAGGTTTGAAAGCGTTGCTCCAGCAAAAAATCGACGTCGCGAATCATGCCGTCGGCCACGGCACCGCGCACGCCCTTGTCGGCCAGTGTCTCGGCGGATAGTTCACCCATGTGCGCAACGGTTGCATCATTGGGTTGATTGACCCAGATGTGCCCGGACGGGCACTGGGATAACAATCCGGTCCAGGCGAGCAGCGTCTCGTGTGCATCGGCGGTCGGATCGACCTTGCCGAGAATGGTGAATGCAGGGCCCGCCATCGACTGCTCTGGCATGATCGGGCGCAGACGCGGCGGCAGGGTGAAATCGCGCAGCCCCATCTTGCGCAATACGTCGTGCACCACACCGGTATAGCACCGCGCCAATCGATCACTGATGTCATCACTCATAAGATATCCTCCGCAGCCGAGGCATGAGTTTTTCGCATGCTATGGCGCCTGTCAACGCGGTAGGATTGAGAGCGTGGCGACGCCAGCCATGGCCTGGCGATGGTACGGCCGGATTCACAGTTGTTCACGCGCGACCGTACTCATACCCCGCCGCGTTGGTTTAATCTTCTGTGACCGGTTGGATCAAATTAACTTACCACATTGTCACACATATGTTACATTCGAGATCAAGGTTGACTCGAAATGCCCCGGCAAGGAAAGTTCAATGCCCCTGTCATCACTGTTCAAGCGAAAAAAAGACGAAGACCTGCCCTATCGCCGCGACCCCTCTGTCGACTTTGCGGGTGAGTACGCCGGCGATCAGCTCGACCCATCGATGCAACTGCACTGGGCGGGCAATCCGGATCTGACTGACAAGCCATCGGGTCTGCGCGAGCAAAGCACGCCCGCCCCGGCCCGCGAACCAGTTCAATCACTCGGCAGCAAACGTCAGACGACATCCAGCGCGCTGCAAACCATCCGCGAGCGGCAGATTAGAGAGTCAGCCTGATCACACTAGCAGGGTGTTGAAAAACGTCATGAGCGAAGGGCTGAGTTGGCAAATTCGAGCGAAAAAGCGCACCGGGCTGGCGTTCCAGTTTATGGTTTATAAATGAGCATTTTGACCGGGCTGGCGCTCCAGGGAGAATTTAACGCCCTGGAACGCCAGCCCGGTCAGACCGAGCGCAATAGTTTTTCAACACCCTGCTAGGCTGATGGCCGGGTGTGAACCTGACAATAGCGTGGCGACAGCAGCAACGTAACCATCAGGCCCAACGCCGCCACTGATGCGACGGCCGATCCGGTACCCAGCGCTTCGGCTAAAGCACCCATCAGCAAAGCTCCCGCCGCCGGCGCACCGAAGCTGACCGTCGTCCACAAACTCATCACCCGGCCACGATAGGCATCGTCGAGTGTCACCTGCAAGATCGACTGCGAACTGATACCGGCATATGAGGCACTGAACCCCGCCACCGCACAACACAGGGCGGCGATCAGAAGCGTCTGCGATAAACCCGTTGCCAGCGTGGCCACAGCACAAAGCGCCACACTGGCCACCAGAGCGACCATGCGCCGATCGACGCTGAGATCAAAACGGGCAACGGCAACGCCTGCCAGCACCGCACCGCCCCCTCCCGCTCCGGTCAATACCGCCAGGCCGTTCGCGCCGGCGTTCAGCACTTCGCCCGATATCGCCGGCAGCAATTCAAACAGCGCGCGCCCGACCACTCCGTTAAGCGTGCTCATGATAATCACCGGTACCATCACCGGCAGTTGCCAGGCATAGCGCCAGCCGTTGACCAACTCGCGCACCCACGGACTGGTGACAGGCTCTCGGGTGCGCAAGTTGACGAGGCTAAACAGCAAAAGGTACGGCGCATAGAGAATGGAACCGACCAACAGCGTCGTGGCAGTGCCAAAGCGCGCGAGCAGCACCCCCGCCAGTGCCGGCCCCAGCACCCTCGCCGTATTAAATGCAATCGATGCGAAACCCGCCGCAGCTGGAATTTGTCTGCGATCGACCAGTCGCCCAACTACCGTCAAGCGCATTGGATGATAGGCCGCCGATATCAAACCGTAGAGTGCTGATAACACCGCCAGCCACTGGACGTTCAACACGTTCGCGAAAAAGCCTGCACTTATCACCAGGGCGATCAGCATTTGCGCTGCCACCACTCGCTGCACGCCGCGCTTCAGGCGCATACGATCGGCCAGCACCCCAAAGAACGGTGACAGCACGAAAGCGGGCAACAAGTAACAGGCGGCGACGATGCCGGTCCAGAAGGCCGAATGCGACAACTCCCAGGCCGCCCATCCGATCGCGATCTTCAATACCCAGAACGCAGTAGTTGAGAACCAGATACCGGCGTAGTAGAGGCGAAAGTTGCGCTCGCGAAGGACACTCGACGGAGGTCCGGTGTCGGGTACCGGTGATGGATTGTCAGGTGATGAACTGATGGAAAATTCCGGGAGGGAATCGATCGAATCTCTATAATGGCACGGATGCGGTGCCGGCGGGTCAGTGCCCGGCGACAATTTTCCACGAGCGGCAATGAATACCTATCATCCCATCACTGACAAACAGACTGCCGCGGCAATCACTGACTGGTGTCACTGCCCCTCACCGATCGGGCCGCTGTTGCTCGCAGGCACGCAAGGCGCGCTGTCAATTATCAGCTTCCCTGGCGGCAAACAGCCAGAACCGGAACCACAGTGGCGCCATGATGAGACACCGTTTGCCAAACCGCTGGAACAACTGCAAGCCTACTTCAAAGGTGAGCGGCAAACGTTTGAGTTGACTCTGTCCCCAATAGGCACACCGTTTCAGCATCAGGTGTGGCAGGCGCTTTTAACAGTCCCCTTCGGCCGCACCTGTTCATACGGAGACATCGCCCGCCAAATCGACAATCCCGGTGCGATGCGTGCCGTCGGCAACGCCAACAGCCGCAACCCGATTCCAATAATTATTCCGTGTCACCGCGTGATCGGCAGCGACGGCAGCCTGACCGGATTCGGCGGCGGACTGCCGACCAAACAGTATTTGCTGCATCTGGAGGATCAGCAGCAGCTGTGTTTGAATTTTTAGCGGGCGTGGCCATAGGATTCATGTGAATGCCACGAACGTTTGGCGTGTGTAAATTATCCACGTGGATGCGCAAGCTTATCCACCCTGCTTTTTGCGCTGTTCGCAGCGTGGCATAAGCCGTAAGGCGCACCCACCACAACGTCTACGCACACCGATTCACCTCAAGGCAACTCAAGCCCCGCATTGCGCGCATATACTTTCGCCACCGCCGCATCATCCTCGTGCCCGAGCCCCGAACCCGATGCCGCCATAAATTGCTGCAACGCGGCGGCCGTAATGGGTGCGGCAAACTTCGCCTCGCGACAGATATCCAGCACGATGCCCAGATCCTTGGGCCAGATGTCAATTGAAGAATGCGGTGTGTAATCACCGGCGACAATATGCGGGGCGCGGTTTTCCAGCATCCACGAGGTGCCGGCACACTTGCTGATCACTTCCACAAATTTGGCAGGCTCGACACCCTGGGTCATGCCAAACGTCAACGCCTCGGCCATTGCCGCGATATGCACGCCAGCCAAAAGTTGATTGACCGCTTTCATCGCAGAACCGGCACCGGCTTCATCGCCCAGTTCGAAAACTGTTTCGGCGGTGGCATCGAGAATAAAACGGGCCGCAGTGAAAGTCTCCGGTGTGCCGGATGCCATGTACGACAATTGCCCATTGGCCGCCTTCACCGAACCGCCGGACATCGGCGCATCGAGGTAGTGCACACCACTCTGTGCGCAGCGCGCCGCCATGTCACGGGCAAACTGTGGCGGTACCGTGGCGCAGGCCACCACCACGGCCCCGGCTTTCAAGTGGGGCACTACGCCATGCTCGCCAAACAGTACTGATTCGGTCTGCGCCGCGTTCAGCACCACCACCACCGCAGCATCCAGCGAGCCGCCGATCTCAGCCAGAGACCCACTGCCGCCGCCATCAGCCTGAAACTGCTGCATGCGCGCCTGATCGACATCATAACCCCAGGTTGCATGGCCCGACTTGAGGATTGAGCTGGCGATGCCATAGCCCATTGAGCCAAGGCCGATCACGGCCACGTTTTTCGTCGACATCAGAATCCCGAATTGCCTGATAAGGATAGTCATTATACGCTGGCGAGGTCGACACGGACGCGGGTTTAACGCATCTACAGGACTGCCAAGATGCGGTACCATTCAGCCATGACAGTCGGGGGAAACAGGTTTGAACATCCAAACCGAATGGCGAGACTACGATGTGCTGGTGGTGGGCTCAGGGGGCGCCGGCAGCCATGCGGCGCGCGCCGCGTCCGAGGCGGGCGCGAAGGTACTGGTGCTGAGTAAAGACCCGATCGGTTGCTCCGACACCAAGATCTCTGAGGGCATCGCCACTGTCAGACAGTGCTCGGCAGACGATGACAGCGAGGACACGTTATCCGAAAACCTGCGCATGGCCGGGGCGGATTTGCCGCTGTCGAAAATTACCGATGCCTTCGCAACGGACAGCATCGACGCCTACGATCAATACCGGATCAACGGCTTGCGTCCGCCCATCGATACCGAGCGTCAGACACCGAAGGCTTTGCCACTGCCGATGGGCGGTCATAACCGGCGTCGCTCGGTGGGCCACGCCAACAGCGGCATCGCGTTTGGCCACGCCAGTTGCGATGCGGTGATTGCCAACGGCGGCATCGATTACCTGGAAGACAACTGGTTTATCGATCTGGTGAAAACCACCCCGACTGACGAGCACCCGGCCGGTGACGTGATCGGCGGCATCAGCTACGACGCGGCGCGCGGTTGCCTGGTGGCGATTCGCGCGCCCTCGGTCATCATTGCGGCCGGCGGACTCTCAACGCTGTACTTTCCGAAAACCGACACTATGCGCGGCAACACCGGCGACTCTTACGCCATCGCTGCGCGCGCCGGCGCGGAGCTTGTGGATATGGAGCAGGTACAGTTTCTGCCATTCTGCCTGACTTCACCACCATCCTATGAAGGCCTGCTGTGTGGTGAACCGGTGACGGCCAGTTTTCTCGGCGTGTTGCGCGACAACAACGGCAAGGTGATTCTCGATGGCGTCTACCTGCGCACTCGCGCCGAGTGCTCAGCGGCCATCATGCGCGCGGTCGAAGAAGGTCGTGGCAGTCCGAACGGTGGCGCCTGGCTCGACATGACAGCCAACAAGACGCCACCTCGCTCCGGCCCCTATTTTATGAAATTTCTCGAAACCGCGCTGCCAAGCGCCTATCGCAATGCGCGCCAGGCGCTCGGCAAGGCGGCGGCAAAATGTGATGAGGCCTGGGAGGTGCGCCCTGGCGCGCACTATCACATGGGGGGTATCCGGGTCGATGAAAATGGTGCCAGTGTCTCGGGCATTGGCGACGGCGACAGTCAATCGGGCATTCACGGCCTGTTTGCAGCCGGTCAGGCAATGGGTGGACTGTTCGGTGCCAACCGACTCGGCTCTACCTCACTAACCGAAGTGGCGGTGTTTGGATCCAGAGCCGGCAATGCAGCTGCCTCGCGCGCCAGGCAAGTAGGGGTTCCCCACCACACCGACTCACAATTTAACGACGCCATCGATGCCGCCACCGGTTTGTTTGGTCAGGCCGGCACCACGAGCGCTGCAAAAATACGACTGGAGCTGCAACAGGCGAGCTGGATGGCAATCGGTCCGCTGCGCAGTGCCGACAAACTACAGGCGTTTCAGGCCGACATCGAGCGCTGGGAAAATCAGCTGCAAGACATCTCCATCCCCGGCTACACGGGCTGGAATCAAAGCTTCATTGACTATCAAGAGCTGCGCAATATGCTCGAGACGGCAAAGGCGGTGAGTGCGGCCTCGCTACAGCGCGATTGCAGCGTCGGTGGCCACGTCAGACTGGATGGCAAAGAGGTGTCGCTGTTCAGCGCACCCTACTCGACGCTGGTACACCTTGACAATGGTGGCGTGCAATCGCGCCGCACGCCCAGAGCACGGACACCATTCGCGCGCGCGATTGCGTATAAGTTTACAGAGAAAAAAGCCAGACTGAAGGCGACGCTGCTGCGACTGATGCCAGCCACACTACAGGACAAACACCTGGAAAAACGCTATCGCGCGATTATGGGGGCATCCGGTGCGGCACCCATGATGCCAGGTGGCACAGAGGCAGCTACCGCCGACGCAGGCAACGTATGAGGGTTACTATCGTCACCCATCGCGACGGCGTAGAGCAAGAGATCGCATTCAACTACCAGAAGCGCGAAGACAACGAACGCCCGATGGTGCTGGACGTGCTACTGCAGGCACACCTTGACAGCATCCCGGATCTCGCCTTTCGCTATGGTTGCCGAGCGCGCAACTGCGGCGTCTGCACGGTGGATATCAATGGCAAACCACGCATCGCCTGCCGTGCTCGCGCGCGCGCGGGCGATCGCATCAGTGCGGTGGCAACGCTGCCAGTGACCAGTGATCTGGTCGCACGCCGTGATGGCATTGCCCGCCAACTGCACGGCAAACTGGCGGGACTGCCACGACACAATGATCTGAACGTCGAGGCGCCCGATGACTATCACGCGCTCACCGCCTGCATCGAGTGTTATGCCTGTCTCGACCAATGCCCGATGCATGCACGAAATTTCGATGGCACAGTGCCGCATCAAATTGAAGACAAGGATTCCCTGCCCGATCCCTCACAGGGTTACCGCTGGGGCAATCCATTTTCACTGTTGAAAATACAGCGTTACCGGCTCGATCCGCTGACGACCGAACCAGGGCGACAGGCAGGTATTGAGCTTGCCGAGTCCCTCGGGCTTGACGCCTGCATCGATTGCCCCGGCTGCAAGTGCGGGGTTGGCATCGATCTGAAACGAAAGGTGATCCAGCCATTGCTGCAGCAGAGCAATCAGCAGGCAGAGACAGGTGACTGACGATGTCTATCGCTGAGGATTTTCGGATACTGCTGGACCGACTGCAACCGGCAACAGGCTATCCTCCGATTGCCGCAATGCATATCGCACCAGCCGAACTTAAACCGGGTGCGAGCTGTAAATTCGCCGCCATGCAACTGGCCGATGGCACTATCGGTATTACCTACGTCGCGCTGGGCGACACGTTCCAGCAATTGCAAAATCGGCCCGAGCTCGACGAAATGATTGGTCAGTCACCCATGCGGGCGGTCGAGTGGTATACCCGGTCGGCCGGCTGGCAGCGTGCGATTGGCATGGCCGCTATCAACGCGATCAGCCAGACAATCTTTCAACAGCACCCACAACTACTCAAGGCAGCTGGCAGCACCGCAGAGACCTATTCGTTTGATCACAACAGCCATATCGGCATGGTTGGTTTTTTCCCGTCGCTGGTCAGAGATTTTCGCGACAAAGGTGCCAGGCTCACGGTAATAGAACTGGATCAAAGCCTG
The DNA here is from genome assembly GCA_964573105.1 of uncultured Granulosicoccaceae bacterium. Taxonomy (GTDB): domain Bacteria; phylum Pseudomonadota; class Gammaproteobacteria; order Granulosicoccales; family Granulosicoccaceae; genus CAKZSB01. Next base: position 36,558 of record CAZNIS010000055.1, on the reverse strand, counting down.
CTTCAACGCGATGGCAACTTTCAGGTTACCAGTGATACTGCAGCCCTGGCCCATTGCGATGTCATTATCTGCACCGGCACAACAATGATCAATCACACGATCGACAACGTGTTGGATCACTGCCAGGGTGCGAAAGCAGTTCATGTACTCGGCCCCACAACCGGCTGCCTGCCCGACCCCCTGTTTGCCCGCGGCGTCACCACTGTGGGTGGCAGAAGAGTGACCGAGCCGAATCGCTTTCTTCAACACTGGCAACAGCAGAGCAATTGGAACGATAGCGCTGAGCGCTATCAAATATCACGTGCAGACTATCCAGGCGCGCTGCAGTTACAAGACATTTGATAGCAAAGCCCTGCCTCAACTAAACGCGTAGAACAAAAAAGCACCAAGCACCAGCGCTATGGTACCGCCAGCGCGCAGGTATCCCGACCACCGCGAGACTGCCCACCGCAGCAACCGGACAAACCGTTGATGCCCCGTTATCGCGAAGGTGATCGCCGCGAGCACCGATATCCAGCCCAGTATGCCCAATGCAACGGGAAAGCGGGAGCGACTGGCCAGAATGATCAACACCAATCCAACGATCAGCCGAAGCCCTATCGCCAGCGCGTACAGCCACCGGGTGTGCAGGTGCATTTGCAAGTAACTCAGGCACTGCACAGGACGCACTATGATAAAAATACCGGCAAACATCAAAAGCACGGCAAGCAATTGAATTAGGATGATCATTGGCAGTCCAGCGTTTTGCGTTGTCAGCTGCTCGCTCACGCCGCCCGGTCTGAAACGTACAGTACGAATCGTCAGCCGCTTGACGAACAGCCACCAGTTTGCATACCGTGACAGTCGCGGGTCAAATTATTTTGCATCGGGCTGACGATCGTCAGCGGAGGAACGAGCATGCGATTACAAGACAAAACAGCGATCGTCACCGGCGCGGCCAGCGGTATCGGTTGGGCAACGGTGCAGAGCTTCCTCGCCGAAGGCGCCCGTGTCAGCCTGTTTGATGTCAACGCTGCGCGAGCACAGCAACTGGTCGACACACTGCCAGACGCACAGCGCCCGCGCACATCGATCCACACGGTGAATGTCGCCGACGAGGCAGCTGTCAGCGAAGCCTGTGAGGCTGCTGTGACTGCGTTTGGCGATACGCAGATCCTTATCAACTGTGCTGCCACGCAAACCCCGGCCGCCACCATTGATCAGCTATCACCGCAAGACTGGAACGAAGCGCTGAATGTAAACCTGACTGGCACCTTCCTGGTTTCACGAGCCGTGATACCGGCCATGCGCCGTGCCGGCGGAGGTGCCATAGTGCACACCGCATCGCAGCTTGGTTCAGTCGCTACGCCGGGGTTTTCAGCCTACTGTGCAACTAAAGGTGCCATCCTGCAACTAACCAAAGCGATGGCGCTGGATCATGCGCGGGACAATATCCGCGTCAACAGCATCTCCCCCGGCGCAACCCTGACCGAGCGACTGCGAACCCGCTTTGGCTCAGATCAGGGTGCGTTCGATGCACTCGGTGCCGGATACCCGATGGGCCGACTCGCAGAAGCCGGAGAGGTCGCCGCGGGTATTTTATATCTCGCATCCGATGAGGCGAGCTTTGTCAACGGAACGGAGCTTGTGATTGATGGAGGTTATCTCGCGCAGTGAAGAATCTACACGCGTAAGTTTTGGTGAGCAGTGCGAATCGAAACTGCGCCAGAACTCCGGACACATGCTCGAAACGCTACCGCAGCAACACCGCACCCAGCGCCTGCGTCACCGCAGCCTGAGTCGGTTCGGTCACGGGCACACCCACTGCCTGCTCCAACGCATCACAATGACGAGCGAGGCCGGCGCAGCCCATCAGCAGGGTATCGGCCATGTCTTTATCGATCAGTTCGCGCGCCACCTCTTCGATCCTTGGATAGGCTGATGCCTCTTCGCTCTCGGCCACCGACAAATTCAACGGCCGCTCTGCGGCGAGACGGCTTTGCAGTCCAAGTGCACGAATGTACGGCAAGTGGCGGGCAATCGATTTTGGTCCCAGCGCTACTACGCCAACGCGTTCGCCGCGCTGCAGCGCGGCGAACAATCCGCTTTCCTGTATGCCGAAGACAGGTTTGCGGGTTGCTTCACGGCACAGCGCGAGACCTGGATCTGAGTAACAGGCGATGACATAGGCGGCGGCATCCTCGCGTTCGAGCACCGTCTCGCGCAACGGCAGTACCACACTTTCAGCATGCATTCGTGACTCGATGCCAAACGGCCCCTGCGCCAGGGTCATGCATTCGATTTCTACGCGGCCGGAAATGGCAAGCGGCTCCAGGCACTCGCGCAGGCCTTCGGTGACGGCTTCATTCGAATTGGGATTGATAACGAGTATTTTTTTCATGGTACCGATTAAAACAACTTCGCCCCAAAGTTAGTTGCCACTGCCATTTCAGGCGCTCTCGGCGGCAGCCAGCCGGTCGGATCGAATGGCTTGCGAGCGATAAAACTGCCACTCCCCTTCTGAGCCTTAAGCTCACCGGAATCGACGATAACCCGCCCCTGATTAATCACCGTGACCGGCCAGCCAGTCAGCTCCATGCCTTCGAAGGGCGTGTAATCCATATTGTCGTGCATGCCGGCGGCAGTCACCCGCGTGGTCTTGTCCGGATCCCAGATGGCGATGTCGGCGTCGTAGCCAATCGCGATGGAACCCTTGCGATCATCCATGCCAAATATGCGCGCGGCATTGGCAGCCGTGAGTGCTACAAAATTGCCAAGCGTAATCCGGCCCTTTTGCACGCCTTCGGAAAAAAGCAGCGGCGCGCGCATCTCAATCCCCGGCAGGCCATTGGCAACGCGGTTAAAAGGCGGATTATCTCCCGCTGACAACTTGCCCGACGCATCGAAACGATAGGGCGCGTGATCCGACGAATAGAGCTGCAAACTGCCCGCGTTTAAATGACGCCACATATCGGTTTGCGTCTGTTGATCACGCAGCGGCGGCGAACAACAGAACTTCGTACCCTCGGCACCCGGACGGTCTAAATCATCTGCGGTTAAAAACATATACTGCGGACAGGTCTCGCCAAAGATCATGCGCCCATCCATGCGCGCATCCGCCACCGCGCGTGCGCCCGCATCGGTGGAGATATGCACAAACAGCAGAGGTGCCTCGACAAACGAGGCGAGCGCGATACCGCGCCTGACAGCCTCGACTTCCGATGCGCGCGGGTGACTGACTGCGTGGTACTTCGCAGCGTCATAACCACGATCGATCAGCCGCCCGACCATCCATTTGATCATCGCGTTGTTTTCCGCATGAACCATCGTCAGGCCACCGTTGTCGCGCGCCATGACCAGGATATCCAGAAACTGCTCGTCCGAGACGATCATCTTGTCGTAGGTCATAAACACCTTGAACGAGGTGATACCGCGGGCAAACGCGGCCGGCAGCTCCTCGTTGATCGCGACGTCAGTCGGATCGGTAACAATCAGATGATAGGAGTAGTCGAGCACCGAATTGGGTGCCGCTCGGTCATCATAAATTTGCACCACATCGGCAATGGTCTGACCGCGGTGCTGCGCGGCAAACGGTACAATGGTGGTGTTGCCGCCAAAGGCGGCCGAGACGCTGCCGGTGTAATAATCATCCGCCGTCATCGCGCCGGTTGCCGATTCCTGGGCAATGTGACAGTGCGTCTCAATACCGCCGGGCAAAACATACTTGCCCCGCGCATCGATGGTTTGTCCGGCATCGCCAAGGTCGGTGCCGAGCGCTGCAATTTTACCGTTACGAATTCCCACATCGGCTTTAAACGTGGCGCAGGTATTGACCACTGTGCCGCCTGTGATCAGTGTGTCGAATGCTGTCATGGCTCAGGCCCCTTTTAATTCGTTTAACCGCCGATCCAGCCGCGCCATCAAACGGCCGATCTCGGTATGGTCTTCGTTGCTTAGCACAGGCCCCGGTGCGCGGGTGGCGTTACAGGCAAGCGCGCCGCGACGGCGCAAAATTTCCTTGCGTATGGCAAGGCCCGCGCCGGGTTGCTGTTCCAGTCGCACCAGCGGCAGATAGGCATCAAACAGATCGCTGGCCGCGTCAAACTCACCGTTGTTGTAGCGGTTGACGATCTCGACCAGCATCTCTGGATAGGCGAAGCCCGTCATCGCACCATCCGCACCGCGCGCCATTTCTTCAGGCAGAAATATCCCGCCATTGCCACACAGTATCGACACCCGGCGCCCGCCTGCAGCCCTTATCCGCGTCAGTTTGTTCAGGCCCGGCCAGTCCTCGTGCTTGAGCATGACCAGTTGAGGGAAATCCCGGACCATCTGTAAAAAGAGTTCAGGTGCTAATGACACGCCGGTGGACAGCGGAAAATCCTGATAACACACCGGCACATCAGGACCAAGCGCCTCGAAACACTGCGCGAAGTACGCGTAGATTTTCTCGTTGGTGTTAAGGCCAGGCGGTGGCGCGATCATGACACCGGCAGCGCCGCGTTCCATCGCGGCGTGACTGAGCGCTGCAATGTTCGCGATGCCGGCATTCGACACGCCAACGATAACCGGCACCTTCTCATCGACGCGCTTTAGCATGTGCGCAATAAACGCGAGCGATTCTTCTGAAGAGAGTTTTGGCGCCTCGCCCATCATGCCGAGGATGGTCATACCGGTGACACCGCGTTCGAGATAAAACGCCACCAATCGATCGGCGCTGTCGTAATCGATTGCCGCGGTCTCGGTAAACGGAGTGGCCGATATAATATAGACGCCGGCCGCGTCTTCGCTCAGTTTCACTGTGTCACCTTTTCCGGTGCAGGTGGAATCGACAGATTAAAAATTTGCCCAAGCTCTGCATAACTTTCCCCCATCAACCGCCCGATTGGTCGGTAGGCATCCAGGTTCACATGCAGGGTATCGGGATCGATGATGCCACTGCGCGCCGTCACCGCCTGCACCTCGGCGATACAAAGATCCCGGCGCGATGTGATACGGCGCATGTCAAACAGGGTGCATTCGAGCCGCACAGGTGCCTCAGCGATTCCCCGTACGGATACCTTTTTTGAAGGAAGGGTCGACAGTCCAGCAAAGGCCAGTTCGTCGACGTCGTGCTCCAGTGCGGCGGCACAGTCCACCATCGGCTTTGCAATGTCGCGATCGACCAGATTGATCACGAGCTCACCGGTCGCCTCAATGTTTGTGGTGGTGTCTTTCAGGTCATCGTTGCCGCGGCGCGCCTCAAGACCAAGGATCGCCAGTGCCGGCTCTTCGGAGAAGATATTAAAGAAGCTGAAGGGCGCGGCGTTCAGTATTCCCTCGCGGCTTTGCGTGGTCACGAGCGCAATCGGTCGCGGCATCACGGTCGCGATCAGCAGCTTGTATCGCTGCTGTGCGGTCAGGCGCGAAAAGTCCGCAAACATCAGGCCGGCGGCTCGGCACCGGTGCGCTCGGTAATCAGGCCGTAGTGCTCAATGCGCCGGTGGCGCTTGAAGTCGAAGATGGTGGCCTTGCCGAAGTTGCAGGCGTCAAAATCGCAGGCGTGGACGATCATCTCATCGTCTTCACCGGTAGTCTCAGCGACAATCTTGCCGTTCGGATCGACGATCAGCGAACCACCGATCATCGGGTGGCCATCCTCGACACCGGCCTTGGCCACAGCCACAACCCAGGTCGAATTTTGATAGGCGCCTGACTGACAGCTCAGGCGATGGTGAAAAAGCCTGTCTTCCGGCCCCTCGTCGCTCATCTGCGAATTGACCGATGGCGTGTTAAAGCCCAGCGTGACCATCTCTACGCCCTGCAGCCCCATGACCCGATAGGCCTCGGGCCAGCGCCGATCGTTGCAGATCAGCATGCCCATGATGCCACCGAGATTGCGCCAGACCGGAAAGCCCAGATCGCCTGGCAGAAAGTAGCGCTTTTCCAGATGCTGAAAGGCGCGCTCGGTATCAAACTCATCGTGCCCCGGCAGGTGAATCTTGCGGTATTTGCCGATGATCTCGCCGTCGCGGTTGGTCAGGATCGACGTATTGAAGTGCTGCCCGTCTGGCGTGAGTTCGGCGTAGCCAAAGCTGATGGCTATTTTCAGCTCGCGCGCGCGGTCAAACAGCACGGCGGTGTCAGGCCCCGGCATCTCGGCCTCAAACCACTGATCGACCTCTGTCTGATCCTCCATGTACCAGCGCGGAAAAAATGTGGTCAACGCCAGCTCAGGAAAGACGGCAAAGGTCGCACCCGCATCGTGTGCCTGCTCCAGCAGTGCAATCATGCGCGCCACTACCTGTGCACGACTCTCCGCTTTCTGGATCGGGCCCAGTTGCAGGGCCGCAGTGACTATTTCACGCATCGGCAATTCTCTTTTTTTTAGGATCGTAATTTGTGTTCCAGGCTACTGGCCAGTCGCACCGCGGGCCACAGCAGCAGCAGATACATCGCCGCTGCCATCACCAGCGGTGAGGCATTGTAGGTGACAGAACGCGCCATCTCCGCAGCATAGAGCAATTCGGCAAACGCGACTACCGAGGCGAGCGATGTCAGTTTGACCACTTCGATCGTATTGCTGACCAGATCCGGCAGCACGTTGCGCAACGCCTGCGGCAGCACCACATACGCCTGGGTTTGCCAGCCATTCAGGCCGGTCGAGCGCGCCGCCTCGCGCTGCCCCTGTCCAATTGACTCAATACCGGCGCGAATGATCTCGCCATAGTAGGCCGAGTTATTCAAAAAGAACGACAGCACGACCGCCGCAAAAGGGCTTAAGCGAATGCCGGCAAACGGCAGCCCGGCGGAGATGAAGATCAGCAGCGCCAGCGGCGGCACGGCGCGAAAGAAATCCACCAGCACCACCACTGGCCAGCGCACCCGCCTGCGTTTTGCGGTTGATGCGAGTGCGACGATCAGCCCGCCGAGCAGCCCCAGCGGGATCACCGCCAGACACAACAGCACCGTCAGCCCCGCGCCTTTGAGCATGATCGGCCAGGCCTTAACCATCACATCCCAGTTGAAAAACTGATGCAGCAGCGCCTCCATCAGGCGCGCTTCCAGGCAAAGCGGGTCTCGATCCAGCGCCCGGCATAGACGACAGGCACGAACAGAATCAGGTAGGCGATGGTCGCCATCATCAGTGGTGTCGCATTGCCGGCAAACGACTGGGCGGTAGTCGCCTGATTGAGCAATTCGCCAACACCGATAACCATACCGAGTGCGGTGTTTTTGGTGATCGCGATGGTGCGGTTGGTCAATGGTGCCACCGTCAGGCGAATCGCCTGCGGCAGCACCACGTGGATCAGCGTCTGAAAGTGACCAAGGCCGGTCGAGCGCGCCGCCAGCCACTGACCCGAATCGACCGACAGAATGCCGGCCCAGTAGATCTCTTCTGCGAATGCGGCCAGCACCAGGCTCAGCACCAGCCACAACACCACATACCCGGACAGCGTCAGACCAATATTCGGCAGACCAAAGTACAGGATCAGGATCAACACCAGCGGCGGCAGGGCGCGCAAAAGATCGACAAAGCTGACGATCAAGGCGTTGATCCAGCGAATCCGGTAACTGCGCACGACGGCCAGCAAAAGCCCGAGCAAAAGCCCGGTCAGCACCACCAGCACGGCGATGCCGCAGGTGACGAAAAACCCGGCGATGATATCCGGCAGGTAGCGCTGCATGACGGCAGCGTTGAAAAATGTATCGAGAAACAAATCGGTGCGGGACATCTCAGAGCCCGGCTTGCGCGATGAACTCCCGCGTGCGTTGAACCGCAGGCGCACCGAAAATCTGTGCCGGCGGCCCGGTCTCGACGATTTGCCCATCCGCCATAAACACCACCTGATCCGCCGCGCTGCGAGCAAAGCGCATCTCGTGGCTGACCACCACCATCGTCATGCCGTCGCGCTTGAGTTCAGACAACACCCCGAGCACCTCGCCTACCAGTTCCGGATCCAGCGCGCTGGTAGGTTCATCAAACAGCATGATGCGTGGCTCCAGCGCCAGTGCACGCGCGATCGCGACACGCTGCTGCTGGCCGCCCGACAATTGCGCCGGGTACTGGCCGGCAAACGCGGCGAGCCCCACTCGTTCCAGCTGAGCGCCGGCCACCGCATTGGCCTTGTCGCGGCTAAACTTTAACACCCGGCGCAGCGCGAGCCGCACATTGCCAAGCGCGGTCATGTGCGGGTAGAGGTTGAACGATTGAAACACCATGCCGATGCGGCGGCGAATCTGGTTCAGATCGACCGCGGGCGACAGCAGATCCTGCCCGTCGAACAAAATCTGTCCACCGCCCGGCGTTTCCAGCCGATTGCAACAGCGCAACAGACTGCTCTTGCCAGAACCGGACGGCCCGATGACAAAGGTCGCCTCGCCCTCAGCGACGTTAAGATCAATGCCCCTGAGCACCTCGGTCGCGCCGTACGACAGGCGCAGACCAGCGATGGACAGCAGCGGCGAGGCCATGCAGGTTAAGCGCTTTGGCTGATCAGCAGTCTGGCGTGTGATCAGACTCGACATAGCCCGGCAGACCCGGCACGCCGAACCCGGGATACACAGTCATCGCAGCCGAATCTTCAGCCGGTGTCACCCCAAACCACTTCTCCGACAGGCTCGCGATGGTGCCATTCGCTTTGAGGCACTCCAGAGCGCTCTCCACTTTCACGCGCAGCTCTTCACTGCCCTTGGGAAACGGAATCGCGAAGACTTTGCCGGTTGAGTGCAGGTAGGACAGCTCAAGCGCCGGATTTTGTTTCACCGCCCAGGCCGATACCGTGTTGCCCGCCACATTGGCAAAGGCCCTGCCCGACATTACCGCCTGCACCGCGTCTGTGTTGGTGCCGTAGGATTCAACCGTCCAGCCGATTTTTGCCTCAAGGTCCTGTGCCCATCTGTCATAGGCAGAGCCCTTGTTGACGGCGATTACCTTGCCCTCGAATCCTTCCAGCGATTCGACTGCATCGGTACCGGCCTTGACGACAAATTGAAAGTCGGTGTTCAGATAACCTTCGCTAAACAGCATATTCTCGCTGCGCTCATCGGTGACGGTAGTCGGCGCGACCAGGAAGTCATAGGTGCCGGCCTGCATACCCGGCAACAACCCGGACCATTGCGCAGCGGTGACATCCAGTGTTGCCCCCATCTGCTCGCCCAGTGCGGTGGCAAGATCCACGTTAAAACCCTCTACCCCGCCGTCGAGTTTGGGCATGGCATGCGGCGCAAATGTGCCATCGAGCGCTACTTGGTAAGTTTGCTCGGCCAACACAGCCGAGCTCGCTATCGTCAGTGCGGCGCCAAGAGTTATCGAATTGAGTATTTTCATTCACGGTCTCCTTACAGTTTTATACATCGCGGAACTATCTGGAATCGTATTGCACACACTCAAACGGCCAGGCTTCGGCAAGCCAGGAAGTGACAGTGTGCCACAATACCGGATCGAGATCAGATCTGCTGCCCGTCACCCAGGATCGGACATCCACGTCATAGCCATCAATGTCAGACGGGTACAGATACACACAACCGATTACCTCATCTTTATCCAGCACGGTGTAGGTAAACCCGCGACGCTGTGCAAAGTCATCGCTGTGACGCTGCAGATCTTTGAGATTCTCGTCGGCCGACATCGGGTGTGGCCAGGCGTCCATCGGAAATCCGGGAGTATTTCTGATGTGCTCGATACTTGAACTCCAGGCCAGATGATCGCGCTCGTTGTGCGCGATTGACAATGGTTCGAGCCTGAAAGGTTCGCATTCAAGACTTACCGGTACTGCAAAATCTTCCGGAACAAAAGGTTCAGACATAAGGCTGCACTCTGCTGTCAGCGCTACCACAAGCGCTCGTAGTGATCGATGATCTCAAGCATTCGGGCGCGATCGAAACTTGGATCATGGCCGCCATGAATCAGACTGACGGGTAGTACTTTGAGTAAATCAAAGGTGTGTCGGTAGTCATCGATACTCATACCCGGTCCTTCGTATATCAGTGGCCCATCGTAAATCGCATCGGCGGCGAAAAGGATCCCGGAACTCTCTTCAAATAAACCAATGCCACCGGGCGAGTGCCCCGGCAGGTGCAGTACAGAGTATTGATGATTGCCCAGATCCACCGTATCGCCGTGTTGCAGCAATCCGGTTGCTGCGGCGCCTTGCAGGCGATAGCTCGCCGGGTCGTAGCCAACAAACGGCAACGCCTCGATCAGCAGTTCACCGATCGGTGGATAGCCGGCATCGAGAAATGTCTGCAACAGCGCTTCGGGAATGTCTTTTCGATAGAGCGATGTCAAACCGGACGGCTTTGCCATCTCGTCTGCTTCTGCCGGATAAACCAGTCGGGTCTCGAACTCATGCACCGCGCCGATGTGATCGATGTGTGTATGTGAGGAGACGCAGACAATCTCCTTTTCCGGGTGCTGTCGCAGGGTGTCGAGGTAGGGCTTGAACGGGATTACACCCATGCCGGTATCCAGGATCATATCCCGCTCGCTGCCTTCAACCAGAAACATATTCGCCTGCTCGAGGACGTGAATATGTGGCTCTATAATCAGCGTAGTGTCGGCGTCTATTTTTGTCGATTGAAACCAGTTTTCCGCGATCGGCAACGTCATTTGATCGCAGCCTTAGGCATCGCGAACAAACCACTTGTAAAAAAGCTCGGTCGTGCAAAGGGCCTCTTCGCCCTCGATGAACAGGTAATTACGGTCTTCACGGAATTAGAGTTCTCATGTGCAAATGATGTTACTTGCAGCGATTACCCGTCGAATGTAACCGACTTAACACTGAGCGCGTGATGATATTTTTCTCCTGCCGCGCTGCAAAAAATGCACAGTGGTGTGCTGTGGTGTCCAGGCACAACAGCACGCTCATATTCCTGAACGGCAAAGGTCAATCATCTAGGCAACTGCAATTACAAAACAGGGTTTCGTGTTAGGCTTGAGCACAGGCAACAGATAACATCGGAGCCGCTCTTGCAGCCGACTATTACCCCCTTTGATTCCGTCATCGGCGCAGAGGTCAATGCCCCTTCACTCGCTGAACTACCGGATAGCGACACGATAGAATTTATTGAGGATGCACTGGAACAATACGGCGTACTCATTTGGCGCGGTCAGCAGATAACACCGGCACAACAGGTGAGGCATTCAAACTGCTTTGCCACCCTCGAATACACCACCCATCTGGACGCGCGCCACGCACAACATCCGGAAATTTTCGTCGTTGGCAATACCGGCAAAAAACTTGTGACCTTCGCTCCGGCACAGGGATCATCACAACTGGAGTGGCATGCCGATCATATGCAACTGGAGACGCCGGCGCGCGCCTCGATGCTGTACTGCCGAGAGACGCCGACCCAAGGCGGAGACACCTTGTTCGCCTGCATGTATTCCGCTTATGACTCGCTATCGGAATCCGAGCGGGCGCTTGCCGACAGCCTGACCGCTCAACACTCAATCAGCGGTTTAAACCGGTTTCTGGAAAATGAATCAGAAGCGGGTGCCGCCGAAGGCAGAACCGAGGCCGAAGACTCGCTGGTGGTCAGCTGGCCGCTGGTGCGCACGCATCCTCGCAGTGGGCGAAAATCATTGTACTTCGGTTCCAGAGTCACCATTGGCATTGAAGGCTGGGAGCAAACCCAGGCAGATGACTACCTGCAATGGCTGGAAACCAAAGCGACGCAGGCCGCCTTTTGTTACCGCCATCAATGGCAGACCGGTGATGCAGTCCTATGGGACAACCGGCGGGTGATTCACGCTGGCACCCCGTTTGACGTTAATCGTTATCAACGCGAGATGCACCGAACCACGTGGCGCGAGGATCAGCCGGTCGTTTAGCCTGCGCGTTACGCCAGCTGGTCCGTACACACCGCACGGCTGGCCTCAACCGCCATCAACTGCGTACCGGCTCAGACAATACTCAAAAACGAAACGCCATGCACGCCGAGAAAACCATCGGCCCGCCCCTTCCCTTCACCGATACCACTCGTGTGCTCACTGGCGAGAATACAACGTGTACGGTTTTTATGAAAAGAGACCATCACCTCCCGGTACGGCAGGTATTGCGGTGCACCGTCGTCGTACAGCTCTGCCTGAAGCGCCGGCAGCCGATACCAGGGCGTCGCGGGTTTGTCGTGATGCGCGTTGTGATAACCGAAGTTTAAATTGTATAAATTGAGCCACGGAAAGCGTCGTGAGACGACGTTCGAATAGGTGTGCTCACGATCGTAGGCAGCATTGCGCCCATCGCGGGGCACCGGATCTTTGTGGTGTGAGACAAAATACATCTCATAGGTATGGGCAAATGCCTCGGCTAGAAACAGTGCCTTTAGAAAGATCAGATAGGCGATTGCAAAAAACAGCAGAGACCACGGATTTAACGAGAAAAGCACGCAGAAAAACAGCAGGCGACTGAGACCGGTGGCGATGACGCGACCTCGCTGGTAGTGATATCGCTCATCACGAAAGGGCCGCACGATTACCTGCAGATGCATTACCAGCTCGACGGCCGGCAGGTGCAGCCATTCGGCGGCAAAGATCGTGCGCCTGAGCCAGCCGGGCGCGCTGCGGATGTAATCCTCGTGATTAAAACAGGCGATGTCGGCGCGATCGGCGTGGTGGCGCAGATGCATGCTGCGAATGCGATCAAAGCTCGCGTAGGACGAGCCGCACAGCCACGAGAGCATCTCGCCGAACCGGGTATTGTTGCGGCGGCTTTTAAATACTAGCGAATGTGCGAGTTCGTGAATCAGATAGCCGGCAATAATCAACGTGCTTGCGATCAGCAGCGTGCCAAACAGATTCAGCACGAGGCTCGACACGGTAATCGCATAGAGGCCGGCCAGATGTCCAAAGAACACATAGCCGATCGCTAGTGAGTTTGGAACCGCACCGTCGGCGTATCGCCAGAGTTCAGTGGGTTTGCCTTTTTTCGTCATCATTCACCTGATTAAAACCTGCGAGCCATCCCAGTCCACTAAACCATCACCGCGCCACCACTGGGACACAGGCATTGCCCGATAAAATAGCTGGCACCGGATCCGGCAAGAAAGACAACCGCCGCCGCGATTTCATCTGGTGTGCCGATTCGGCCCAGCGGGTTGTTCGTTTCGGCCGCCTGCTGTGATTCGCTTAACGCTGCAAAATTCAGCATCGGTGTGTCGGTCGGCCCGGGTGCCACCGCATTGACCAGAATTCGCGGTGCCAGCTCGCGCGCCCAGGAGCGGGTCAAACCGATCACCGCCGCCTTGCTCGCCACATAAACGGATGTGTCGGCGCGCCCCGGATAGGCGAGCTCAGAGGCGATGTTGATGATGCGACCGCCATCCGGCAACAGCGGCAACACCTCGCGCGCCATCAGAATCGTCCCCTTCACGTTCACATCGAATATCTCGTCAATGTGGTCGGTACCCATTTGTGACAGTGCGCATTCGCGCAGCAACCCGGCACAATTGACCAGTACATCGATACCACCCATCTGCCGGCTGGCAGCAGCCACCGCGCCTCGCACCTGATCCTCGGCACTGACATCGCAGGCCAACAGCGCAAAATTCACATCCGTGTCGTGAACATCCAGACCAACGACTTGCGCCCCGGCGCCGATAAAGGCCTCGGCGATTGCGTGTCCGATTCCGCCGGCCGCGCCGGTCACCAGCACCCGCTTGCCGGCCAATGAATTCAAGCGTGCGCTCGCAGCATGGTGGCCGGTGGCGGATTCGGCACCTGTGACTCGGTGTAATACGGGTGCGTGTCTACGCGCGGCTGATAGCGTCCGTCATTGCGCAATGTCAATACGTGCGCGGCGATTTGCTCCATTGATGCGAACCAGACATCGCCGGTATCGAGCATTTCCTGAATCATTTTCTCCACCCGCAACCAACGCGACAGGCGCCCGCTGACAAACGGATGCCAGGTGGCGATCCACAGGCCATTGCCGACTTCGCGCATGGCGTTGAATTCCGCCATAAACGATTCCATCGCCCGATCTGGAGACATTATCTGAAACATGTAATTCAGATCGATCGAATGCACATAGGGCGGCCAGTCATCCAGCGCCCAGCTGGTGGGTAGCTCGACGATCTCGCCCTTGTCTGTCTTCAACAGATACGGCACCTCGTCACCCATCAGTGAACTGTCGTAGACAAAGCCTTCCTCGATCAAAAGATCGGTGGTGTGGCGGGAGTAGTTATACAGCGGCGAGCGATTGCCCCTGGGTCGCTTCCCGGTATGCTTTTCGATGATGTTTATCGAGCGCTGCATCCAGTAGTGCTCCTCATCGCGAGCGAGCGCATTCGGCGCCTCGTGTATGTAACCGTGAAATCCGACTTCGTGCCCGGCTTTGACGATCGCATCCACAGTGTCTGGATAGTGCTCGATACACCAGGCCGGAATAAAGAACGACTGAGTCAACCCAAAGCGTTCAAAGGTATCGAGAATTCTCGGCACGCCCACCTCGGGGCCGTATTTTAATGTCGATATGGTTGATACCCGGGTGATCGAATCAGTCGGATGCTCAACATGCACCAGGCTGTCGGCGTCCATATCCAGGGTGATGGCGACGGCTACTTTGGCACCATTCGGCCAGGGCACAGGTCGTTGGATCATTGCATCAGTTCCCCTCTGTCAATCGTGTAGGCCTGCCCGGTGATGTTACTGGCCGCCCGCGATGCCAGAAACAGATAGATGTCGGCGATATCCGATGGCTCCATCAAGCCGCCGAAGGCCTGGGCGCCGACGATCTCATCGAGCAGGTCCTGCTCTGGTCTGCCCGTCTTTTCAGCCATTGCACGCAATGAGCGCAGCGAGGCCTCAGTTCGCACCCAGCCGGGACAGACACAATTCACGGCTATACCCCTCGGCGCCAGCTCCTGCGCCAGGCTTCGAGTTAAACCGACGACCGCGTGCTTCGAGGCGCAGTAGCCACTGAAATCCGCCACCGCCGTCTTGCCCCACATCGATGCCGTAGAGACGATGCGCCCCCCATCGGGAATCAGGGAAAGGAGCTTTCGAGTCACCGAAAAGGTGCCGACGACGTTAATCAGGATAATCTCCCGGAAAATACGATCGATATCGGATGACTCATCCTCGATTGGCGTAATCAGTTCAAGCCCGGCGTTGTTCACCAATACGTCAATCGCACTTTGATGGCTGCCGATACGATCCGCCAGCGCCTCGACCTGCGAAAGATCGGCGATATCGCATTGAAAGCCGGCGACCGGCGTTTGGTATTCCGCGCTCAGGGCGCTCGCGACATCAGTGACATCTTTCTCCAGTGCGACGATTGTCAACGACGCGCCAGCCTGTAAAAAGGCGCGCGCAATACCCAGCCCGATGCCCCGATTGGCACCCGTCACCACCACTTTTTTGTCGTTAAAATCAAATTGCATACTTAACCTGCCGCCATCGATTGCTGATATTCGGCTCTGATTATCTTTTGTATGCGATTTCGCAGGGCAAAAAATTCTGCTGACTCGCGAACCTCGGGATGGCGGGCATCGATCGGAATCCCGGCTGCCACATCGACTCTCTCCACGATGCGCGCAGGCCTTGCCGAGAAGATATAGATGGTGTGGGCCAGCAGCACCGCCTCATCGACATCGTGCGTGACGAAAATGGCCGTCTTGCGCTCGCTGCGATTGATCTCCAACAGCTTGAATTGCAGGTGCTCGCGCGTCAGTGCGTCGAGCGCACCGAACGGTTCGTCCAGCAGCAATACGTCGGGGTCGGCCGCGAGTGTGCGTGCGATGGCCACGCGCTGGCGCATGCCACCGGAAATGCGATTGGTGTAGAAGTCGGCGAAATCGGCGAGGCCAACCAGTTTCAGATAGCGGTTAACAATGTCCTGTTTGTCGGTTTCCGTCAGGTCGCGGCGATAGCGCAATGCAAAAGCGATGTTGCCCCTGACCGTCAACCACGGGAAGCAGGAGTAGGATTGAAACACCATGCCCCGCCTGCGATCGGCACCGCCAAGCGGCTGGTTTTGCAACGTTGTGCTGCCGCTGTCGGCCTGTTCCAGCCCGCCGACGATTCGCATCAAGGTTGTTTTGCCACAGCCCGACGGACCGAGGAATACCACCAGCTCGCCGCGCCCGACCTCAAGCGATACATTGTCGATGACGGGGGTGCGCTGTCCGTCGCCCGAGGGATAGGCCTTACTGACCGCATTGATATTGAGAAACGTCATCGGTCGCTGCGCGTTAGATATTTAAAGTAGCGACGATGCAACAACCGGATTGCCTGGTCAGTCAGCAGCCCGATGATACCAATGGTGATAATGCCCGCCATCACTTCCGGGGTTTTGACAAAGCGGCGCAGCGACCAGATCACATAACCCACGCCGGATTTGGCAGCGACAATCTCAGCCACAATCAGATAGGTCCAGCACCAGCCCAGAGTGATGCGGATGTTGTCGACGATGTTTGGCAGCGCGGCTGGAATGATGACGTCGCGCATCACCTGCAACCGACTCGCCCCGAGGGTAAACCCCGATTCAACATACTCAGCGGGAACGCGATTGGCATCATTGGTGACCAGCAATACCAGCTGAAAAAACGTACCGACCCACAGCACCGCGATCTTCGATGACTCACCGATTCCGAACCAGATGATCAGCAATGGCACCAGCGCGGGTACCGGCAGATAGCGGACGAAATCGATAAAAGGCTCAAACAGTGCGCCAACTGCCCGGTAGGTGCTCATCAGCAACGCCAGTGGAATCGCAACGACGACCGACAGCGCAAAAGCCAACCATACTCTGCCAATACTGATTAATACGTCAGCGGCAAAGTCACGCTCGGTAAACAGACGTATTAAAGCGGCGAGCACCGCACTCGGGGTGGGCAGAAACTCCGGGCGCATCAACTGCGAATTGGCCAGGATATGCCACAAACCCAGAAATACCAAAAAGCCGGCACATCCCAGCGTCCATTCCGCATAGCGCGGAATGGGTTGCCGGTAGGCAAAGAGGTTCATTGTGATTCAGGCACAGGAGACACGGCCGGCAAACTGAGCATACGAGTCGCCCTGGTCTATTATCTAGCTAGCGCTTGGCCCCGTCGAACAAACCGTCCAGCAGTGAACTGTCGACATAGGGCGAGTACGACAGGGCGGCATCCTGTAGATCCAGCGACAGATTGATCTGGTTAAAATCCTCGAACACCTGCTTAAGCTGCCCATCACCTGTGGCTGGCATGTACTCAAGCGTTTCTTCATAAGTGGTGTACTTGACGCCTGCGAGCGCCTCTTTCATCTCGGCGTCCGGCACATCAAATTCCGGTGCCGAGAGCGCGATGAACTTGTCCGGGTCGGCGACATAGAGATCAATCGCTCGATAGATACCGCGCAGAAACTTGGCATATTTTTCAGGGTTGGCTTGAAGATCATCCGTGCGCACCAGAATGATGTCGGTAATCAACCCTTCAAAGTCAGCGGAGGACAACAGCACATGGGCACCCTCGCGAGATGAGCCCTTGACGATCGAGCTTAGCATCGGCTCCCAGGTGGCGACTGCGGCGATGTCCTTGTCTTCAAACACCGCGATTGAATCATCGGTGGCAATCAATCGCATGTCCACATCTTTAATGCTCTTGCCTTCTGACATCAGCGCGTGTTGAACCATCACCGTACCAGGGTGATTGATTTCACCGGCAAAGGTCTTACCGATCAGATCACCCACCGTTTTTATCTCAGCCCCCGCGACCACACCGTCCGCACCAATTGAAATATCGATGGTGCCGATGATGGTACCGGTAGTATCTGCAGTGCGTGGACGGGACATGGATTCACCGATTGTGCGCATCGTGCAGTCAATAGAACCAGACGCCATAGCCGGTAAAACATTGGCACGATCGTTGTCGAATGCGGTCGTGACCTCAAGCGCTTCCTCGGTAAAGTAGCCCTCAGCCTGCGCAACGAAAACCGGTGCAAAGCCGAACCAGAATGGAAAGACGCAATTAATCTTGTCAGCGGCAAACGATAGCTGCGGCACGGCAATAAAGGCCATCAACACACTGGCTTTTATTGCAGACAACGAACCGTAACGCTTTTTCAACCAATTAAAAACGAACATAATCCGATTCTCCCGAACTGACCCAGTGGTGAATCACCCTTGCGGTGCTGCCATAACAGCACCAGGTGATTGGAATAGCGGGATCATGTTATCGCCTGACGGACTGCCACGTGATGCACATTTTCGCTCGGGGCGATGACTTTTTCGAAGCGCCAGAATGTTGGTACTGGTAGCGACAAGGCTGATCGAGAACATCCGGGCAGGTTGGTTTTCCCGGTATGCCACCAGGCACAACCCGCCACCTGCGTTCACACAGGCTGCAACCAGCCCAGCAAAGATCGACTGCGGCTAATCGGCTTGCAGATAACTTGCTATCGGTCAGAGGGACGACGCGGTTTTGCAGCGGGCGACGCAGATCTAGCCCGGACTATTCATGAAAGGGCGAGAATATCGCGCAGATAATTGTTTCCACAGCGGATATCGCGACCGCGTCGAATACTTACTGATATTTGCAAGGGAGCGAGATCAGCTGTGGGAACAAGGATCAAGTGAGAAATCGTCAGGTTCATGAATAGTCCGGGCTAGTCCAGCGACGCGCTGATCAGACCGTGTTCGATCGCGACTATTTGTAGCGCCATAAAGCGCGAATAAATGCGGCACTGTGCAAAGGCACCGGCGGTAAACCATAGCCCCGGCTGTGGCGTTCGCGTCCACATGTTGCGAAGCTCCTGGCGTTCATCGAGCCCCCAGATGGGGCCGACAGCCTGCCTGATTTTTTGACCAAAGATCTGCTCAACGACAGACTCCTGGTTGTGGTAACCGGTTGCCAGAATCACAAGCTCTGCCGGAATTTCCCGACCATCGCTGAGTGCGATACCGTGCGGCAGAAAGTGATCGATATCGCTGTACTGAATCAATCCAATGCGGCCGTCGATGATTCGATCCGAGGCGCCGGAGTTAAAGTAATACCCTCCGCCACGGGTGCGATACTTCAGCGGCCAGCCGGTTCCATCCTCACCAAACTCCAGCCTGAAACCCGCTGCCTCAAGCCCCTGGTGCAGCTCGGCATCCAGCTCGCGGATGTGATCGGTTACTTTTTTATGTGCGCGACGCAGCAACGGAAAAGGTACCGAACTGGCTATCAGATCCAGATTGGCCAGCGGCCAAGCTTGCCTGCCGATATACATAGCATCGTAGAGCTGCGCGCTCGGTTCCATGTTCAACACCATGGTGGGGGAGCGCTGCACCATAGTAACCATGGCCCCATTATTGGAGAGATTACAGGCGACATCATGCGCACTGGTGCCAGTGCCAAAGACAAGTGCGGATTTATCGCGCCAGACATCGCCGTTATTAAACTCACTGGAATGCTGCACTGTGCCGACAAACTGCTCCAGAGTGGGAATGTCCGCGCGCTTGGGCGGGCCGCTGACACTGGTGGCCATGACGATATGCGCAGGCTTTACAATGCGACAACTGCCATCCCCCATAGTAAGCTCGGCATGCCAGCGACCGTCTCGATAGTCAGCCGTACGCAGCGTGCACTGCAGCCACAGATTGATCTCCATCGCCTCGACATACATCTCGAGCCAATTGGCGAGCTTGTCTTTCGGTATATACAGCGGCCAGTTTTCCGGGAACGGCATATAGGGCAAATGATTGACATCGATCTGATTGTGCAGCGATAAATTGTGATAGCGCAGCCGCCAGTTGTCTCCGGCCCGTTTTTCACGATCAATCACCAGGGTGTCGATACCGAGTTGACCCAGTTCAGCAGCCGCACACAGACCGGCGTGCCCCGCCCCGACGACCAACACCTGCGGATCCCGATTGGAAAAATCGCTTACACGCTGGCGCAGTTGCGCCCAGTTCTCGCCCGCATGAAAGTCGGTTGCCGCCGGCATCGCCAAATCCACCTCATCGAGTGATGTCATCAACGTCCAGGCTTTCTGTGGCTCCGCAGCCGGCAAACGCAGCAATCCAGTGCCCCGCCCGTGTCGCGTGCGAAATTGAAATACCGCCTCAATGACATCGCGATCAGCGCGTTGAGTGGTGGTGGGAGAGATTCGTTGATGGTCAATGGTCAGATCGCAAAGACCTTCGCGCGACGCGGCCAGTGCCAGTTGCGCAGCGACATCATCACACCCACCGATTGTGGTGATACCCCAACTTAGCGCCACCATATCCCGCCAGTAGCAATCGTCTTCGAACAGCGGCAGCAGCGCTTGCGGCCCCTGCCGCAAGGCAATCGAAAACGCGTCCAGCCAGGCTGAGCACAGCGCAACCGCATCATCGTTTCGCATCAGCATGCATCTTTTTTGCGGATCTCGCAGCAATTTTATGACGCCGACCCGAACGCAGCAATGAATCGATTGCCAATGCCTTGTTCCGACCATGAAAACGGGCCGGTTTTTATCATCGTATCCAGGGACAGGTGACATCAGGATTGATCACCACACATCCTGACACCCCAATGTGTACAATCGGGGCTGTGGGTGCGAACACGCAGGGGAGGACACCACCATGCTTCAGCTGGGCCTGTTTCTTATGCCGGCTACACTGCCGGATCGGCCACTGGTTGACGCGCTGGACTGGAACCTGGATGTCATTCGGCAAGCCGACCGCCTCGGCTATCGCGAGGCCTGGATCGGCCAGCACTTCACCACACCCTGGGAGCCCATCGTCTCCCCGCAGCAAATCATTGCTCGCGCACTGGCAGATACTGAAACGATTCATCTCGGTACCGGAGTCGAAGTCTTGTACAACTCGCATCCGGTCAGGCTCGCGCTTGAACTCGCACAACTCGATCACCTGGCGCGCGGGCGTCTGCTGTTCGGCTTTGGCGCTGGCGGCACACCGACAGACTTTCAGTTGTATGGTGTCAACCCGCGCGAAGATCAGCACCAGCAAATGATGCGCGAGGCGCTGGATATCATTCTCGATTGCTGGAAAAGCGGCGGCCCGGACGACTACGATGGTAAGTTTTGGCAAATTAAAAAACCCCAGTACGATGATCGTTACTACTGGCACTTGTCACCCTACCAGGCAGCCGAGCCGCGCATCGCCTTCGCCGGATTTATGCCGCAGTCCGGATCGATGCGAGTCGCCGGTGAAAAAGGCTATATTCCGCTAAGTTTTCACGTCGCACCAGAGCACGTCTCGCTGCACTGGCAGTCCATCGAGCAAGGCGCTGCGATCAGCGCGCGTACACCGCAACGCACACAATGGAGAAACGCCAGAGACATCTACGTTGCCGACACAGAGACAGAAGCACGAAACGCGGCAATAAGCGGCTGCATGGGGCAATTCTGGGACCGGCACTTTAGACTCATTGCCGAACGCTCCGGCATTCTCGATTTGTTCAAGGGCAAGGCGGCCGCCAACACCGAAGGCACTGCA
This sequence comes from uncultured Granulosicoccaceae bacterium, assembly GCA_964573105.1. Classification (GTDB taxonomy): domain Bacteria; phylum Pseudomonadota; class Gammaproteobacteria; order Granulosicoccales; family Granulosicoccaceae; genus CAKZSB01. The sequence continues at coordinate 15,196 of CAZNIS010000055.1, read as the reverse complement.
CGCGACATGGTCGAAAGCGGCACCTGGTTTGTCGGCACGCCAGAACAAGTCACCGACCAAATCGTCGAGCAATATCGACTCACCGGTGGCTTTGGCACCTTGTTGCAACTGGGCTATGACTACGCTGACGAGGACGCGCGCGAGGGCTGGATGCGCTCGATGGAATTGTTACGCAGGCAAGTACTGCCGGCCGTGAATCAAAAACTCGGCTTCGCCGCTCACTGATAAAGCCACCCCATCATCTGTCGACATCGATCAACTGCAATGAAGCACAAGCCCGGCAAAGCGCCAAATCCTCATGAATAACTCAGCCGTACTAATCGTCGGCGCAGGGCCAGTCGGCTTGACACTCGCATGGCGGCTCTACGAACTGGGCATCGAGGCGCTGGTGTTTGAATCGGCGCCACACATCAGTGATCAGCTACGTGCATCGACCTTCCACCCGCCGACACTGGATATGTTTGATCGCAGTGGAATTACGCACGAGCTCATCGAGCGCGGCAGAATCACACCCGAGTGGCAGATTCGCATGCATGCAACCGGGCAGCGGGCACAGTTTGATCTGGGAGTTCTAAAAAACGATACCGACCACCCCTACCGCCTGCAATGTCACCAGGCCGAATTGAGCCGTGCACTGCTGCGACGCCTGCCGAGCGACTGCGTGCGCTTTGGTGTAGAAGTCACCGCCGTTGGCGATGATAGCAACGGCGTGTGGGTGGACACCGGGCAGGGAAAATTCCGTGCAAATTTCCTCGTCGGCTGTGATGGCGCGCGCAGCATCGTGCGAAAGTGCATGGGTGTTGAATTTGAAGGCGGCACCTATCCGGACAATACGATTCTGGTTACTACAAGCTTTCCGTTTCACGAACATATACGCGGACTCTCAGGCGTGAACTACATCTGGAAAACCGAGGGCACCTATTCGTTGCTGCGCCTGCCGGATGTGTGGCGAATCTCGCTGCATCCACGCCCCGATCAAAGCCCGGAAGAGGCGTTGGCAGACGATTCCATACGGGCGCAAACCCGCGAAATACTACCCGATGCACCGGATCTGGATATCCTGGAAAAACGCATCTATCGCGTCCACCATCGCGTCGCGTCAGTCTATCGCAAGGGGCGGCTATTACTCGCCGGCGACGCGGCCCATCTCAACAACCCGAAGGGCGGCATGGGTTTGAATGGCGGCATTCACGATGTATTCTCACTGTCAGAACGACTGTGCGATGAATTGCATGGCGCGGCACACAGCGATCTCGATCGCTACGAGCGACAACGCCGCCCGATCGCACAAAACGAGATCATCGCCCAGGCCGATGCGAATCGAAAGCGCATGAACACCAACGATCCCGAAGAGCGGCGTCGCCATCTGGAATCGCTGCAAGACATTGCCACCGATCCGCAAAAAGCGCGCGAGTTTCTGCTCAAGTCATCGATGATCACTGGTTTACAGCGCGCGGCAACAATCGCGTAACAGCAAAAGTTAATAGTTTTTTTGGTCGAACAAAGTCAGGAGACATCCACGCGATGAGTTATGGCCACAACGGCATCATCGGCACGCTAACTCCACAAGCGAACACAACCGTTGAGCCAGAATTCTGGTGCCTGCTGCCATCCGGCTGGTCGATGTTGAATGCCCGCCTGACATCCACCCTCGATACGATCGAAAAGCGACTGGTCGACTACACCGACAAATTCGACGCTACCGCCAGCCATTTTGGCAATGCGCCACTAAGCGCAATCGCCATCGCCTGTACCGGTGCCTCGTACCTGATCGGTAGCGAACGCGAATCGGCCATCACCGCGTCGATGCAACAAAGGCTCGGTATTCCCTGTATCACTGCAGCGCAGGCTACGGTCAGTGCACTAAGGCAAATGCAGGTCGAACGACTGGCCTTGCTGACACCCTACCCGGAGTCATTAAACAAAACCTCAATCGATTTTTGGCAGAGCCACGGATTTAATGTTGTTGCGACTGCCGGACCGTCGCTGGAATCACAGGCATTTCATCCCATCTATGCCATGGCTGAAAACAGTGTCTGCCAGGCCTATGAAACCTTGTCTGACTCACCTGCAGATGCTGTATTGATGCTGGGTACTGGCATGGCGACGCTAGGCGCATTACTCCACGGGCGGCAAAACCAATTGATGGCGGCGATTTCCTGTAATCTTGCACTCGCGTGGGCGTGTGTCAATGCGGTATCCGAGTCGACGCTGAATACCTGGCTGGCCGCCGATCACTGGCACTCAAGATTCGAGATACTCTAAAGACTGAGTGCAGACGCCAACAGTGTGTTTCACCAGATGGATAAGCCGTCAGGCGCAACCACTACAGCGATACAAACGGCGCGTGCGCCAGCCGTTATTCGCCGCTGGAACGACTACTCGCTCTCAACTTTGCGCAGCTCCCCCTCGTAGTACAAAGCGGTGTATTTCAGATCTTCGTCGAGAAACAGCCTGACCAGCCCGGGTGGCAATTCGTACCTGACCCCGGATTCGTTTCTCAGCGGCACCTCTATAACGTTGTAAGTCGCCAACCCATTAGTTTCTGCCTGCGCCGGATAGGCGAAGTTTTCACGGATTGAAATACTATCGGTGTGATCGATCGTATATTGCTGATCGAGAGCCCACATCAGAGACAGCTCCTCTTGCTGCATATCGTAGCAATCTCGGCCATCGGAAATCAGCTGGGTGCCGATCGCAGAGATCTCTGCGACTTGCACGCAAAAGCCGTATTCATCCCAGAATTCAGAAGGATCTTTGAATGACAGCGTTACATCGTACTCACAGCGTGTGAAGTCGTTCTGCGGCTGAGTCAAAACGCCTTGATAGACGCCAGAGTTGCTGAACGTCGGATGGGTCAGACACAACTGTTTCAACGGTGAGTCTGTCAGCGAGTCAGCCAAATCTGCCGTACCGCCTGGATCGGCCGGGCTGGCCTCCTGTGGTTCGTCGGGCTCAGTGGCGAGTCCATTGTTTACGACGGACGGATCGGGTGCCTGTGAGCTGATCACATCCGGGTCGATGGCAGCTTCCTGCGAGCCGCTCTGCCCGTTTTCACCTGCTTCGAGCGTCAGTGTCGAACTGTCGCAGGCAGAGACGGTGAGGATAATCAGAGGGACAAATAGTACTAATTTCTTGCGACACATAGATACCAACTTGCTGACTGCGGAACTGTCTAAGCCCTACGACCGATTCGATAGAATCTGAAGCATGCGCACGGAATTGGTTCGCACACCGCATCACCAATGCTTTTTTTACTGTCGCATTGCGCTGCTGTCACAACTGGCGACCCCTGGACTGATGGTTGAAATCGAAGCCACCGCCTGCGACTGAATGACACTAATGGACGCATAGGGGATGCATAGTTGAACAACGGTGCATCCCGCCATTGCCACTACACCGCCCGGTCGCAAGGAGCCAATAGATTTTTTTCGGTTGTTGATCGACAATGCACGGGTTTTCGGTCGACTGCCATTGGGAGACTCTTTTGACAACACGCGGTCATTGCCTGTGTGGCCAAACCCGCTGGTCGTTCGACGGAGCGATCAGCTGGGCTTGCTACTGTCACTTTGACGACTGCCGACGCAACTGCTCGGCACCGGTGGTGGCGTGGATTGGCGTACCGTTAAAGAATTTTCAGTGGCGTGGTCAATCGCCAAAATCGATCGAGAGCTCTGCCGGCGTACAACGCCACTTCTGCGCGAGCTGCGGCTCGCCAATGGGATTTGAGGCTGAGCACTACGCCGGAGGTATGCAACTGTATGCCGCATCGCTGGAAGATCCCGCAGCCTTCAAGCCCGAGTTTCACGTCAATTATCAAAGCAGACTGCCATGGCTGCATATGAATGACGATCTGCCAAAATACGACGGCACACTGCTCAATACACCAGACAACCCCAGCTACTGACATCATGATGCACAGACTCAGCCGTCGTTCCCTGTTATCACTCGGCGCGTCAGGTGCGGTCAGCCTGTTGGGCTGCGCCGGTGCGAGCCCGCGCGGCGGCGGCTTCGATGGCGAAGTCATCGTGATTGGTGCAGGTCCTGCCGGCATGACATCGGCGCACCGGCTGATGCAGAACGGGTTATCGTTTACAGTAATAGAAGCCACGGACACGGTCGGCGGCCGCAGCAAACACAACCTCGACTTTGCCGATTTCCCGATTTCGCTCGGCGCAGAGTGGGTGCATGTCGAGCCCGGTATTCTCGATGAGATCGTCGACGATGAATCGATCGAGATCACAACCGAGCTTATCGGCTATGGTGAATCAGCTCGAGTAGGCTATTTTGAAGACGGCGAACTGGCGTTATTGCAGGATACTGACGAAGACCTGAAGTTCGTCGGCTCAAGCTGGCTGGATTTTTATCAACGCTATATTCTGCCGGGCATTGCCGATCGGATCGTCTACCGCTCGCCGGTCGTGTCGATCGATTACTCTGGCGATCGTATAGTAGTGGCTGATGCGCAGGGAATCTCCCGACATGCGGACCGCGTGATCGTCACCGTGCCACTAAAGCTATTGCAGCGTGGTGATATTCAGTTCGAACCACCGCTGCCTGAGTCGAGACAGAACCTCATCGCCAATGCCAATGTATGGAGCGGTCTGAAAGCGTTCATCGAATTTGCCCAGCCGTTCTACCCGACGTTTCTCACGTTCCCCGACAGCGATACGGCCAACGGTCAACGGCTCTACTACGATGCCGCCTGGGCACAGCAAAGCAACAGCCATATCCTCGGTTTGTTTGCGGTCGGCGCTCAGGCCGAGCGCTACCAGGCGCTGACAGAAACAGATCTGCTGGCAACCTTGCTGGCCGAGCTCGACGAGGTTTTTGACGGTGCCGCCAGTGCCGCCTACCGCCGCCATATCGTTCAGAACTGGAATGCGGAACCCTATGCGGGCGCGGCCTATCTGGCTGATGTTGCATCAGATCGAACCTCCAGAGAGCTGGCCGAACCGATCGATAATCGACTCTGCTTTGCCGGCGAAGCCTACACTCGCTTCAATGACTGGGGCGGCGTGCACGCGGCGGCGCGCTCAGCCATTCAGGCCGTTGACGGAATTCTGTACTGATCGCCGCCGGCGCCTGATAACGCGGCAAAGCAGTCGCCGCGAGTTTTTTTAACACAAGACCCGCCAACCGAACAGCGCACCTCGCCACGCACCGGCACTACCTTTCAGATTCGCAGTAGTTGCATTTGCGCACCGGGGTCACATAACAGGCACATTGACCGTGTTCTACTTGATTGGTAAGGCGATCTGGCAGTCTGTGGACGCTCTATTATACTTTTGATTGACAGGATAGCCGGGCCAGTTCGACGCCGTGGGGTTATCCAATGAGAGATGGACGATGAAAAAGGCTCTGTTCGCGAGCGTTGTAGGCTTGTTGTTAATTTTTGCCGGGCTGGCTGGCGTAAAGGCGCTGCAGATCAGAGACCTGATCGCCGCAGGCGCAAATATGGCGCCACCGCCGACGGCAGTGGCCTCAGAGCTGGTGCAGGCCGCTGAATGGGCCTCGTCATTGTCTGCCGTGGGCGAGCTGGAGGCGTCGCGTGGCGTGGTGCTGACCGCCGATCTCGCCGGTCGCATCGCATCGATTGCGTTCGAGCCAGGGGCACGCGTACAACAGGGCGATCTGCTGGTTGAGCAGGAAGTGTCTTCCGAGCAGACCGAGCTGGAAGCAGCCGAGGCCGACAAAACTCTCGCCCGCTCCAACCTCAATCGCGCCAGCAAGCTGTTGAAGGACAAGCTCATACCCCGATCCGACTACGACGCGGCACTGGCCGCCTATCGCGGTGCGTCCGCCCGAGTGCAGACCATTCGGGCAAGCCTGGACAAAAAGCAGATCGTCGCACCGTTTGATGGTCGCCTGGGTTTGAGTCAAGTCGACTTGGGCCAAAACATCTCGGCCGGCACGCCGATTGTCTCGCTGCAGGCAATCGACCGGATGTACTTCAACTTTTCACTGCCGCAGCGTGACCTGACCCGCGTTACCACCGGCCTGCTGGTGACTGTCGCGATCGATGCACTGCCAGATCAAACCTATCGCGGCGAAGTCACCGCGATCAACTCCGAGATCGACAAATCCACCCGCACGGTCGAGGTTCAGGCCGTGCTCGACAACCCGCAGGGCGAATTGCTGCCAGGCATGTTTGGTCGGGTAGAAGTTTCGCTCGGTGAGCAGCGCGAGGTGCTGATCATTCCGGCACCGGCGATCAGCTATGCCTCGTTTGGCGACTCGGTGTTCGTGCTGGAGCCACCCGAACAGGCCGAAGAGGGCTCAGATGCACTGGTCGCACGTCAACAGTTTGTGCAACTGGGCGAGCAACGGGGTGATTACGTCGAGGTGACGCGCGGCCTCGCGGTTGGTGAGCGCGTGGCCAGCGCCGGCGCATTCAAGCTGCGCAACGGCGCGCCGGTGTCACTCAATGAAAGTGTCAAACCGGAGTATCAAGTCAGCCCGTCAGTCACCGACCAGTAAGCGGGCGCGTCATGAACCTTACCGATATCTTTGTCAAGCGACCGGTTCTGTCGATCGTCGTCAGCCTGCTGATTTTGCTGGCGGGATTGCAGGCCGTGAGCTCTCTTACAATCCGCCAGTTCCCGCGCAGCGACAACGCCGCTGTCACGGTACAGACCACCTATATAGGGGCCAGTGCAGAACTGGTGCGCGGTTTTATTACCACACCACTTGAGCGTGCCATCAATGGCGCAGACGGCATCGACTACATTCAGTCTGAAAGCGCGCAATCACTGTCTACCATTACGGCACGTCTCGAGCTCAACTACGATCCGATCAAAGCACTGTCGGAGATCACGTCGAAGGTTAATCAGGTGCGCGGCGACCTGCCCGCTGAGGCCGAGGTACCGGTCATCAATATCGTCTCGGCAGACAGCCAGTTTGCATCGGCCTACCTGAGTTTCACATCAGACATTCTGAAAGACAACCAGATCACCGATTATCTGGTGCGCGTCATCCAGCCGCGACTGTCTGCAATTGAAGGCGTGCAACGCGCCGAGGTGCTGGGCGCACGGAATTTCGCGATGCGCGTGTGGCTGAAACCTGACCGCATGGCGGCGATGAATATCTCGCCAACCCAGGTGCGACAGGCGCTGGCCGCGAATAATTATCTATCGGCACTCGGCGGCACACGCGGCTCGCTGGTGCAGGTGAGCCTTTCAGCTGACACCGACCTGACCAGTGTCGATGAATTTCGCGAACTGGTGGTGCGCAACGACGGCGATGCGATTATCCGGCTTAAGGATATCGCCGATGTCGAACTCGGCTCTGATAACTACGATGTCGCCGTGCGATACACCGGTGAGAACGCCATTTTCATGGGCATCTGGCCGCTGCCAAATTCCAACTCGCTCGATGTCATGCGACTGGTGCGCGAGGAGATGGCCGACATTCAAAGCACGCTGCCCAGCGGACTGTCAGCCGTGGTCGCCTACGACGCCACCGAGTATATCGACAGCTCCATTCGCGAAGTCGTGACCACCCTGAGCGAGACGCTGATCATTGTGATGCTGGTGATCTTTTTGTTTCTCGGTTCACTGCGCTCGGTACTGGTGCCGATTGCGGCCATCCCGATTTCCCTGATCGGCGCCGTATTCCTGATTCAGGTGCTGGGCTTTAGCGTCAACCTGCTCACCCTGCTGGCGATCGTGTTATCAGTCGGACTGGTGGTGGATGATGCGATCGTGGTCGTTGAAAACGTCGAGCGCCATATCAGTGAGGGCAAGTCACGCATGCAGGCGGCGCTGTTGGGCGCGCGCGAACTGATTGGGCCGGTGATCGCGATGACAATCACACTGGTGGCAGTCTATCTGCCGGTCGGCCTGCAGGGCGGGCTCACCGGCTCACTGTTTCGCGAATTCGCGTTCACTCTGGCCGGTGCAGTGTTTATATCGGGTATCGTCGCGCTGACCTTATCGCCAATGATGGCCTCTCGGCTGCTGAGCGATCAGGCAGAAAAGAAAGGCTTTGCATTGCGGGTTGAGAACTGGTTCGAACGCGTACGCAAACGCTACATGCGCATGCTCGATGCCACCCTGCGCGTGCGACCGGCCATGTATGTATTGTGGATTGGCATTGCGTTAATGTGCATCCCGATGTTCTCCAACTCGCCGCTGGAGCTGGCGCCGAAGGAAGATCAGGGCGTGGCGTTCTCGATTGTGAACGGACCGTCGAACGCCACCATCGACGATACCCTGCTGTACACCAAAGCCATCAACGATGCATTTTTCGAGATCGAAGAAACCGAATTTTCATTTCAGGTCGCCACCCCCGGTGGGGGTTTTGGCGGCATGGTGCTGGCGCCGTGGGATCAACGGGATCGAACCATTTTCGAAATCGAACCCGAGATCAGCGCCAGCCTGTCGCAGATCACCGGGCTTGAGGTATTTCCAATCACCCCGGCAGCGTTACCCGGCGGAGGTGATTTTCCGTTCGAGTTCGTCATCGCCTCGACCGAAGAACCCGAGACAATTCTGGGCTATGCCAAACAGCTGCAACTGGCGGCGATGCGCTCGGGTATGTTCGCGTTCCCACCGATCATCGACACTAAAATCGACAAACCCGAAACGCGCATAGTAATAGACCGCGACAAGGCCGCCGACATGGGCTTGAGTCTGCAGCAGATCGGCAGTGACGTCGGCATTATGCTCGGTGGCGGCTTTGTGAATCGGTTTAATATCGATGGTCGAAGCTATCGCGTGATTCCACAGGTAAAACGCGAGAACCGGCTCACCAGCGATCAGCTAAGCGATCTGTATATCAGTGGTCCGGACGGTGAACTGATCCAGCTGGGTTCACTGGTCACGCTCGAGCAACGCACCGTACCGCGCGCACTGAATCGCTTTCAGCAACTCAATGCCGTCAAGCTCAGTGGGGTTGCGACGCAGTCACTCGATGCGGCACTGTCGTTCATGGAGACCGAGGCGGAAAAGATTTTGCCGCAGAGCTATTCAATCGACTACACTGGTGAATCGCGACAGCTCAAACGCGAGGGCAACAAGTTTATACCCGCCTTTACGCTTGCGATCATTTTGATTTTCATGGTGCTGGCGGCGCAGTTCAACAGCTTTCGCGATCCGTTTGTGATTCTGGCAGGCTCGGTGCCGCTGGCGATGTTTGGCGCATTGATTTTCACCTTTTTGAAAATGCCCAACCCCAACCTGCCCTACTGGACCGACTCGTTTACCACCACGCTGAATATCTATTCGCAGGTCGGCATGGTGACGCTGATCGGGCTGGTCGCGAAGAACGGCATATTGGTAGTTGAATTTGCCAAACAGCTGCAGCAGCGCGGCATGTCCAAGCTCGCCGCAATCAGAGAGTCATCCTCCACCCGCCTGCGACCGATTCTGATGACCACCTTCGCGACCGTCGCCGGTCACTTTCCGCTGGTGCTGGTAACCGGTGCCGGCGCCGAGGCGCGCAACTCGATTGGCCTGGTGCTGGTTGGCGGCATGGCGATCGGTACCCTGTTCACGCTGTTTGTGATTCCATCGATCTACATGCTGATTGCGCGGGATCTGAAGGGTGAATTGACCAGCGTCAGTGATCTGCCTGAACGTGAAGCAAGTCGTTCCAGCAGCACAATGGGAGGCGACCCACTGGCAGCAGGTTAACCACTGCGCACTCCCAGCCCCACCACCTTCCTGGAGTGGCGTTTGCGTTAAGCCGAGTCATCACGCGTCTCTTCATCGCTCGGCCCACTCCGGGCGACGGTGACTTGCGTTTCAAGGCACCGCTCAGGTGCTGGCGCATTTTGTACGACGCTCTTTGGCATTAAAATGAAGGCGCGCATGGGTTCGCGCCACACGCGGGCGACTCCAGCAAATAACGAAAGACACATCAAGGCAAATCCGAATGCGTATCATGACCCTTCCCTGCGACGGGATCGGCCCCGAGATCATGGCTGCCACGCTCGGCGTGCTCGATGCGGTGGACCATCGATTCGATCTGAACCTCTCCTTTCACGAAGAGGTATCAGGCTTCGATAGCCTGCAGCGCTACGGCACCACGCTGCGCGAAGAGGTACTGGAGCGTGCGCGCAGCGAATTCGACGGTGTGATTCTGGGTACTCAATCACATATGGACTACCCGCCTGTTGCCGACGGTGGCAGAAATGTCTCGGCCGGATTTCGTATTGGGCTGGATCTATACGCCAACGTGCGACCTGCATTGAGCCGGGAGTTTATTCCGAACAAGGCACCCGGCATGGATCTGGTAATCATGCGCGAAGCGACTGAAGGGTTTTATCCCGATCGCAATATGTACCAGGGTGTCGGTGAGATGATGCCCGATCCCGACATGGCACTGTCGGTGCGCAAGATCACCCGTCAGGCCTCGATGCGGATTTGCGAACAGGCTTTTCGGCACGCAATGCAACGACGAAAGAAAGTTGCCGCCATCCACAAGGCCAACTCGTTTTTGATGACGGACGGGCTGTTTCTTGAGTGCTTTCGAAACGTAGCCCAAAACTACCCAAGCGTCGAGACAGAAGAGATCATTGTCGATGCGTTTGCCGCACTACTAGTCCGCCAGCCACAAGTGTATGACGTTGTTGTCGCGTCTAATTTTTATGGCGATATTCTGTCCGACCTGGCCTCCGAACTTTCAGGGTCTCTGGGTCTTGCCGGCTCGATCAATGCCAACGCCGAGACCGGCCTTTGCTGTGCGCAGGCACAGCATGGCTCGGCACCGGATATCGCCGGGAAAAACATCGCCAACCCGACATCGTTGATTCTGTCCGCAGCCATGATGCTAGCCTGGCTTGGTGAGCAACGCGGGATTAGTAAACTGCAACAGGCGGGATCAGCCATGCAATCCGCGGTCGACGACGTGTTGCGAGATCCGGCTACACGCACACGCGATCTGGAGGGTGAGGTAAATACAGACGAGTTCGGCAGACTGGTAGCCGCAAAGTTGCAGCATTAGCCAGATAGCTTGCGAAACCTGGATTAAGTCGCCGCTCAACCAAATCTGCCGCAACGACTAACGCGCCAACATCCAGTTACCGATGTCGCTCGATTCCCCTTCACCGCCAGGCAGCCTGTCTCGACCAAGCGTGTAAAGATCAAAATCTCCACTGTATCCGGGACTGCGATAGTAGTAGTCGCGCCCCCACGGATCTTTCGGAGTAGTCGCCAGATAGACATCTGACAACGCAGCCAGACCCTGGTCGGTCGACGGATAGGTGTCGTTGTCAATGCGATACATTTCCAGCGCAGACGATAGTTTGCTTATTTCCATTTGTGCGCGCTTTTGTCGCTCGCCCTTGTGTGGAGAAGACAAGACTTCCACGCTCACCAGCACCATCGCATAAATCGCCAGCACAGACACAAACACCATCCATCGGTTTGCGTTTATTGCTTTACTCAAAAACACCACGATAAACCAGACGACCAGCGGCAGTCCGACGAACGGAATCAAAAGGTCGGTAGTGGTGTAAAAAGTGGCGTGTGCCGACACTGGCCAAAGGGTAAGTAATAAAAACGATCTGGTACTCACAATTTCGAACACCGTAATTCTCAGGACTTGTTCCCAGACCATACGTTATTCAGAAACAGCCGGAATGCGTTTACCAGAATATTACGCGAGCGGGACAGATTGCTGATGGTTGATGCGTCTTGGGAGTGATCTCGATTGCGCGTCGGGTTTCCTGTTGGGTGTTCGACTATGGGTAGCCCGACGCGTGAGCGAGGT
>CAZNIS010000055.1:0-3381 GCA_964573105.1 uncultured Granulosicoccaceae bacterium | reverse complement strand
TTTTTTTTAGGTAGCCCGACGCGTGAGCGAGGTAGGTAGAGTGTGTCTCACTGGTGCGGAGGGTTGTCGTTCCGGTGGCATTCGGGCGAGCGTGGTGTGTTTGCGATGCGTCTGTGTTGCCTCGCTCACGCGTCGGGTTTCCTGTTGGCGTTTGACTATGGGTAGCCCAACGCGTGAGCGAGGTATGTACAGAGTGTGCCACTGGTGCGGCGGGTTTTCGTTCCAGCGGTACTCGGTCGGGCGGGGTGTGTTTGCGGTGCGCCGGTGTTGCCTCGCTTACGCGTCGGGTTTTCTGTTGGGCAGTCCGAGCCTGTGACGCTTGATCACTGGCATGCAGGGCTGCGTTTGTGTGCCTCTACTCGCTGTGTGAGTGGCGGGCTGAACTATATCGGTGCTTGTGCGCTTGCTGCGGGTTCACGGCGAGCAAACCAGCAGAGGACGGCACCGACGCCGGCCAGTGCGGCAGCGGCGAGATTGAGCTGCAGGTGCGAGTAGCCGACGATATCGCTGTTACCCGGCAGCGCCATGACGATGCCGCCCAGTACCAGCAACACGCGCGACAAAAAGCCGAAAAGCGAGTTCTTCATCGAGCCCACCCAGTACAGGTGCCCCTGCAGGCCGGCGGCGATCAATATGATGCCGAACACGGCGGCGCCAAATGTCACCACCACTTCGCCCAGGCTACCGACGCCGATCAGGGCCGGATTGAGTACGAAAAAGAACGGCACGAAGTAGATGATGCTGCCCAGTCGCATCGCCTCGAAACCGGTTTTCAATGGATCGGATTTCGCCACTGACGCGGCGGCGTAGGCGCCGATCGCAACCGGCGGCGTGATAAACGAAATCATGCCCCAGTACATCATGAACAGATGCACCGCCAGCGGGTTGAGACCACCTGCGGTCAGCGCCGGTGCCAGTGTGACTGCCAAAAAGAGGTAGGCGGCGGTGACGGTCATGCCGATGCCAAGTACGAAACTGGTGATCGCTCCCATCACCAGCAGCAGCATCACCGAATCACCGGCCAGTCGCACCAGTTCGTAGGTCAGGCTGCCGACTTTGCCGGTCAGCGTGAGTGAGCCGATAATCAAACCAACGCCTGCCAGCAGTGCGGCCAACTCGGCAAACAATACGCCAACGCCCTGAACAAACTCGACCAACTGCTTCCAGCCCCAGCGATGGGTCTTTGCCAACTGGTTGATCACCAGCAGCAGCACGGTCGCATAGTACGGAGCCTGCGCCTCGCGCTGCATGTATAGCAGCATGACGATCAGCATCGCGAACACGGCGATAAAGTACCAGCCATCGCGCAGGACTTCGCCGATGCTTGGCAGTTCCGACGCGGCCTGGCCCTGCAGGCCAAAGCGTGCGGCGTAGGCATCGATCTGTAGAAACAGGCCCAGGTAATACAGCAGCGATGGAAAAGCCGCGGCGATGATGATGTCTGAGTAGGGTATTTCGAGAAATGTTGCCATCACAAACGCTGTCGCACCCATCACTGGCGGCATCAAAACACCGCCAGTTGAGGCACAGGCTTCAACACCTCCAGCATAGGCGGGGCGAAAGCCGACCTTTTTCATCGCCGGTATCGACATCACGCCGGTGGTCAGCACATTGGTGATGACGCTGCCACTCATCGATCCCATCAGGCCGGAGGAAAAGATCGCTACCTTGGCCGGCCCGCCTCGGCGCTTGCCCAACAGCGCAAACGCGAGATTTAAAAAGAACGCGCCACCACCGGTGTACTGCAGCGCGACACCAAAGACCAGAAAGCCCACCACCAGGTTGGCAAACGCCGTCATCGGTATGCCAAGCATGCTCTCGGTGCCGAACATGTGAAAGCCGGCGGTGACTTTGGCCTCGATGTTTTCGCCTTCCAGAAATCCGGGGGCGAGACTTGAAAATATCGGATAGATCGAAACGACCAGACAGATGATAAATATTGCGTTACCGCCGGCGCGGCGGGTCGCCTCCAGCACCAGCGCCCAGAGCGCAAAGGCCATCCAGTTGGCGTGCTCGGGCGCGTCGTACTCCCAGCCGATATCGAGAATCTCGTTGCCCTTGAAGGCGAAATAGGCGCAGATGCAAAACGCTGCGACCGCCAGCAGCACGTCGTACCAGGGCACATGCGCTTGAGCGTTTTTGGTCAACGGATAGATAATGAATGCCAGCGGCAGCAACAGCGCCAGCATCAGATAGAAATACTCGGTCTCCAGCGGCACATAGGTGCCGAACACATTGCCGAGACCAAAAACTATATACACCGAGGCAAACACTGATCCGAGGGCCGCGACCGCGAGCCACGTCTTCCACGGGCCGGACAGCACCCGGTAACGGCTTTGCATGTCGGGCGTTTTGTCGTCCGTTGAGTGCTCGGTTTCGCTCATGCCGGTCTGCCGTGTATCAGCCACGGATCACGCCGCAGCAATTTTGCGTAGGTGGGGATTTATCGCGGGCTGTTGCGGATTGCCGGCGCAGCATGGCCGGCAATCCAACCCTGTCAACTACGTTGAAGGTACCCGTGCGGGCGTACTACCACTCGCGGTACGGCACATCCATACCGGCTGCATCCAGCGCGTCGGCGCGCGCTTTTTGCCAGCTGGCATCGAAGGCTTCATCGTCGAGACTGGTATCCATCGCCTCCCAGGCGGCCGCCAGAATCTCCTGACGCTTCATCAGGTTGGCGTTGTGCGCCTCGTGCTCGTCTGTCCAGACGCCCGCTTCCTTAAAGTACTTGATCGAGCCGGGATGGTACGGGAATACAAAATCCAGCGGCTGTCGATCAACCTGATAGCCCAGCATTGACGGACCGCTGTCCTTGATCTGCTCGTAGTTGGAGAGCGTGGCCTTGGTCAGGCCATAGGCGGTCTCTTCGTCGAGATCAGTGGTCGAGACGAACATCGGGTAGGGATAGTTGTTGCCCTCGTACGGCACTTCACCTGAAGTGTTCTGCTCGATGTTGACCGCAGCGGAGATCATGGTTGGTGTCCAGAGTGGCGCAACCGCCTTGGCGCGCTCCCAGCCCTCTTTGTCGTCGTGCGGCAGATTCATCCAGAAGATGCCACGCGGCGAGGCGGCGAGCTTGTTGTAAGCGCTCGACATGGTGCTGCCCCAGGTGGCGTCCGCCTGGCCATTGACCACGGCTTCTGCAGACTGTTTCCAGCCCGGTACCACGACTTTCTCGACGTCATCCCAGGTCAGCCCGCCAAAGGCCAGCATGGCGGTGGCGTTGAGGTTCAGCGCAGGTGCACCTTTAACCCAGGTGACGCGCTTGCCCTTGAGATCGGCTGGCGTCTTGACGCCTGAATCCATGGTGGTGACGAGACTCTGCCCGTTGGCGCCAAGGTTGTTGAACAGGTTATACATGCGCATCGGCCCCCACTT
>CAZNIS010000054.1:8711-45717 GCA_964573105.1 uncultured Granulosicoccaceae bacterium | reverse complement strand
CAAATAGCAGGGCTTTCGAACAGGATTAGATCGTTGTGTACCAGGGCCGGGATGCGCCCTGCCGGATTTATGCGCAAATAGTCTTCTGATTTATGCGCGTTCAACTCACGATCGACCAGTTTTAGCGAATACTCCAGTTGAGTTTCAACCAACAGTAGATGAGGTGCTAAGCTCGCGTTGTCGGGATAATAATAAAGCTCGAGCATGACTCTCCCTGATGATAAGTCTGGACGATTATTTTGGATCAAGCTTACCGTCTATTGCCCCGCCCCGTATAGCCGCTCCAACTCAATCAATCGCTGCTTGCGCCACAAGCCTCCACCATAGCCTGTCAATGATCCATCGGCGCCCAGCACGCGATGGCAGGGCACCATCACGGCGATCGGATTGGCGCCGTTGGCGCGGGCGACGGCTCTAATGGCGGCGGGTTTGCCTACTGCCTGGGCCAACTCGCTGTAGCTGCGTGTCTGGCCTGCCGGTATCTGGCGCAGCGCATCCCATACCTGGCAGGTGAACGGGCTGGCGTGATAGGCCAGCGGTACGGTGAACGCTGCTCGCTCACCGGCAAAATATTGCCGAAGCTCTTGCTCTGCCTGTTCGATGGGTGGGTAACGGCCAATGCCCAGGTCTGCGTTGTAGAGTTGGCTGAGTTTTTTCAGTTCAGTGGCCAGTGCCTTGCGTTCAATGAACTCCAGCAGGTGCAATGCGCGTTTGTCGGCCACGGCGATCATCGCACCCATCGGTGTGTCGATCCAGCTGGCCATCAGTTTGCCCCCGCCGGTGAGCTCTGCAGGTGTACAGCCCAGCAGTCGCGCGAATGCCTCGCGGAATGCACTGGCTGATTCGAATCCGGCGCTGCACTGGGCATCGATCACTTTGCCGCCATCGGCCAGTGATTCAAACCCGCGTCGCAACCGCGACAGCCGAGCCATCTCGAGAAAGGTGATACCGAACTGTCGCTTGAAACTGCGACGGACCGTCGACGGGTCCAGCCCGAGTGCTCGTATCGAATCCTCGCTCCATCGTCTGTCGGGGCTCGCCTGCAGCGCATCGACCAGCTGGGTAACTACCGGTTCTGCGGCGGGGCCGGGTGTCAGCGGTCGACAGCGCTTGCAGGGTCGGTAGCCTCCCTCGATACATTCGGCCACCGTTTCCACAAAGTGGCAGTTTTCAGGCTTCGGATCGCGCGCCGGACAGCTGAGCTTACAGAAGATTCCGGTTGAGGTGACACACACAAACGCCCTGCCATCGTATTGACCATCCCGGTTTTGCAGCGCGCGGTAAAGTGTGTCGTGATCTGGCAATGTAAAAAGCATGGGCTATTTATACCCCAACACCTGCAGCAGTGCGATCGATTTTCGGGCATCAATAGCCACGATTTCAACTCACCATTCTGTGTAGTTCCCACAACCCCATTCGGGTGACGGCGAGAACGGATAGTCACCGACCAATACACTTTTTCAGGCTGCAGTAGTTACTACGTGTGTGCGCTAACGACAGGGTTCGCAGTCTGCGTCGACAATGCGAAAACAACTCAGACAGATGACGGCATGCATCCCATAGTTACCTTCACGAAACCGCTACAGAGCAAGCGCTGCTATAGACTGATCGAAGAGGGGCATGGAGCGTGATCCGATCCATGAACTAGTCGCGCTTGGTCGTTATCGATCGACAATTTTCGCGTTAAGTCCTTTGACTGTGGCGCGGCGTTGAAAAAGTTTCACAGGAATTGCTTGTACAGTCTGCCTGACGATTCCGACCGGCTGCTCAGGCACTGCTATTTTTCGTTTTTTTAGTTTGGAGATTTTGGTTTTGCAGAAGGAGTCTGTATCGCAATATCGCATCAAACGTTTCAAGCCTGCATTCACGCTGCCCGATAGTTTTCCGGCTCGACCTTTATTCTGGATTATTGTCGGATCATCTGTCATTCGACTCGCGATCATACTGGGCATCTATTCCACCGACCCGGGTTCTGCGTACACGTCTGACAGCCTGCGCTATCTGGAGCCGATCACCGGCGATAACGCCGCGGGGCTGTGCCGTGTGTTTCCGGCAGCCACCACCATCAGCCTGCCACAGATCCCACCCTTGTATGCATGGCTGCTCTGCGGTCTCGACTCCTTACTTGAGAATCTGACTCCAGCGGTGCTGATCGGCCAGATACTGCTTACAGCGGCCAGCACAGCTCTAGTCTTCCACACCGCGTTATGGATGCTGAACAGCCAGCGTGCAGCAATCGCGGCCGCGCTGTTGTTCGCGATCGATCCGCTGCAAACCTACTATGCCAGCACCATCATGAGCGAAACCCTGTTCATCTTTCTGATCACCCTGACAGGGTACTGCGGTGCGCGGCTCATTGGCAGCCTCTCAGATACCAATGCAGGCCGTTGGGCGATCGGCTTTGGGCTGTGCATCGGTCTGTGCATGATGACGAGACTCGTTGCCCACCACATGTTGATCCCCATTGTGGCCGGCTTGTTATTCTTCGGTTGCCGTCATCTGCAACAGGCATGGCAAAAAGTAGTTCGTGTGGCGTTGCTCGTCATTCTGCCAGTCGTACTCATCACCGGCAGCTGGCAAATTCGCAACGGACTGGCCACCGGCTCCTATGCCTTCAGCAGCGCATCGTCTCATATCATTCTTGAGTGGAAGGCAGCCGGTCTGCTGGCGGTGAAAGGCGGCATTTCGAAAGAAGAGGCGCTGTCGATCCTGCAACAGCGCAACGCCGATGCCTTCGCCACCGAATCGGAACAATTGGCGCAAGGCTGGAAAATTGGCGTCGACTATCTGATGCAAAACAAGACCGACTACCTGCTGTGGAGCGTCGCGGATCTTGGAAAAATCCTGATGGGCCCGGCAGGTGCTTTCGCATCGAGCTGGGCTGGTATTGTGTCTGGAACGCCAACCGATAGCCCGCAAGTGCAAAGTGGCAACGCAGGCGTAAAAGACACCATCTACCAACTGTTGATCACCTATACCTTCGCTGGCCTGATTCTGACGTATCTGTTGGCGCTGGCGGGCCTTGTCCACCTTCGATATCTACCGGCACAAAACCGTGTCGCGCTGCTGCTGTTGCTGGGTATGGCCGCATTTCTGATCCTGATCGCCACCGGCCACGCCAGCGCCTACTCGCGCTTCAGAGCCCCGGCGATGCCGCTGCTGTGTGTCGTCGCCGCCGCCGGCTTTGAACGGTGGCGCCAATGGCGGCAAAGCTGGCAACTGAGGCGGCAATAATCGCTTCACCCGCAAAGCGGTGGCCAACCCGGAGCACCGTGCCGCTTTTCACCTGAATCACTCGTCGCAGTGCTGATTCCCTTGCGACGCAGCACACTGCCCGCTTCGCGGCGGGTGCGTAATGGGCTCCCGACGGGTTGGCCGAGCAGCTATAATCAGCGCCCCTGAACTGCTGCTGCAAGGTGCCCGATATGGCATTGAGAATGGCCGAAGGCTCGCTTTTCGCCGTGCTGCTGCGCTCGCCGTGGTGGTACAGCGCGCTGATTGCGACGCTGATCGTGTCGGTCAGCACGCTGCTGGTGGGTGGCAAGTTTCTGATTTTTGGCCTGGCCGCCGCTTTCCCGTTCATTGCGATTGCCTGCTACGCAGTGTTTCGCCAGTTACAGCGCCCTGGCGGCAAGCGAATACAGGAAGTTGCAGCGCTTGCGCGCAAAATGCCGGCGCGCGATATCGCCACGCGCATTGCCGCTGTCTATGAAGATAATCGCTATGACAGCGAAAAATTTACCGGCAACGCTGCCGACCTGGAACTCACCCGTGGATCGAAAAAGATCCTGTTGTGCAGCAAGCGCTTCAAGGCCGCCAACACTGGGGTCGAGCCGTTGAAGCAACTGGTGGCGGCCGGCGAGAAAGCCGAAGCGACAAGCTATCTCTATGTGACGCTGGGTGAGGTCTCAGAGGCGGCGCGGGACTTTGCCCGTCAGCACGATATCGAGTTCATTCGCCACGAATCGCTGGCTGCGTACTTCGACAAGAAGGTCAAGATTCCCTGAAACTTGAACCTGCGTGCGATGCGCTGGTGATTTAGGCAGCCGCAACCCGACTACTACGGGTTGCAGCTGCCAGAGAGCGCCCTACTTCGGCAGCAGTACTGTATCGATCACGTGGATAACACCATTGCTGGCAGACACGTCGGCAGATACCACGTTTGCGCCGTTGACGGTTACGCCATTGGTCCCATCAACCGCAATTGTCTGACCATTCACGGTCTCTGCGTCCATAGCCTTGCCAGTCACATCGGCTGCCACGACTTTGCCCGCCAGTACGTGATAGGTGAGGATGGCCTGCAGCTGATCCTTGTTGTCGGGCTCGAGCAGTGACTCGACCGTGCCTTCCGGCAGTTTGGCGAAGGCTTCATCAGTGGGTGCGAACACAGTGAACGGACCATCGCCTTTGAGTGTATCGACAAGGCCAGCAGCCTGAACTGCCGCGACAAGCGTTTTGAACGAACCGGCGGCAACTGCGGTGTCGACAATATCCGGTTTCGCTGCGACCTTGCCGGGCAGCTCGCTGATCGTGGTGCAGCCGCTCACCAGTGCTGCGGCGGCGATGCCGATGAACAGGCGTCTGGTTGAATTGAACATATTGCTCTCCTGAAATTTCACTTGCGTTAAATGATGGTCTGGGCCATCGCTGATGTTGCGATGACAAGCCTGACCAATACGCTGTGATAAATTCGTGATCAACAGGTGTTTGTTGTTGCGCCTTGTTGTGTCCGATCTGGCCATAGAACTCGACACTGCTCCAGCCACTCAACGCGAATCAGGTTCTGCCGTTACTATGGACAGGCGCGCGCGCTGGAATGACCCGGTACACGACTTGCACCTGATCTGGTCTGCCGTTTGCCATCGCGGCATACTCGTTACCGTCGCGCTCGCGCCCAACTTCCGTACCGCCTTCGCTCGTAAGCAATTTCTTCGGAAATGGCCACGCGTGGGCACGTACAGCCACTCCGGTCAGTCGAACCGGACCGAGTGGACAGGATGCGTCGGATACGCCGCAGGATAGCGCAACGCCGGCCGGGTAGTAACTTGCACAAGGAACTGCATGTGGTTGATTTCAAATCAATTGATGACAAAACCAGTCTGGCTGGAGCCAATCGGCTCGAGATATTGATGTTCCGTCTCTGGGACTCCAGACACAACGAGAAATCACCCCTGTTCGGCATCAATGTGTTCAAGGTGCGCGAGCTGGTGGCGCTGCCCAACCTGACCGCCGTACCGAACCGCCATCCCTGCGTGCCCGGCATTGCCAACATACGCGGCAAGGCGGTGCCCGTCATCGATTTGCACAAGTATTTCGGCTGTGGCGATGAAAACAACGCGAATATCATCGTGGTGACTGAATTCAACAACTCGATTCAGGGCTTTCTGGCCCACGAAATCGACGATATCAAGCAGTTTGACTGGGGCGAAATCACCGAGCCACCGTCAATGATCAGCGAGATCGCAGGCGTATCCAACGGCAATGTGTTGACTGCGATGAGCGTGCTCGATGGCGGGCAGATGCTGCTGATCATCGACGTGGAGCAAATAATCTCGGAAGTACTGGGCACACCCTACGACACGGTTGAGTCATCGGAAATCAGCAACGAAAACGCAGGCACGAAAGTCTACTTTGCAGACGACTCTGCCATCGCCCGGGCCCAGATCAAGATGATTCTGGACAAGATGGGTATTGAATACCAATACTCGAAAAGCGGACAAGAGGCCTACGATGACTTACAGGCTATGGCCGATGCGGCCGAGGAAAATGGCGAGCCGCTGATCAACATCATTCAGGCGATCATCACTGATGTAGAAATGCCGGTTATGGATGGCTACGTACTGACAGAGAAAATCAAAAAGGACAAACGCTTTAAGGATATTCCGATACTGATGCACTCGTCTTTGTCCGCCGAGGAGAACATCCGGCTGGGCATGAAGGTTGGGGTCGACGCCTATATCTCGAAAATGCGGCCGAAAGAATTTTCCAAAACGCTCAATGGGCTGATCAGTAAATCGGTGGAGAAACTCCGTGCACTGAAAAAAAGCTCGGCGGCCTAGCAAACCAAAAGTGTTGCAGTGTGCCGGTTCGCATCCATTGTGGGTGTCAACCGGCGCACTCGCGCCGAATCGTTTTGCGTTGGCGATGAACGGCTAACAGGACAACCGGATATCGACGTGACAGGAGTTACGTCTGGCAACCGGTTGTGGCCGGCCGCAGTGTCAATTGGAATCCGGAATCCAGTCCTTGCCGGGCACAGCGTTAATCAGCTCACGCGTGTAGGGATGCGAGGCGTTGGCGAAGAGATCTGCGGTGGGCCCCTGCTCCACCACCTTGCCAAGCCGCATCACACTGATGCGATCACACACCTGCGCGGCGACTCTAAGATCGTGGGTAATGAAGATCATGGATAGCTGCAAGCGATCTCGAATGTCGGCAAGCAGCTGCAGCACCTGCGCCTGAATGGAGACATCCAGCGCCGAGACGGGTTCGTCTGCGACCAGAATTTCAGGCTCCAGCGCCAGTGCCCGCGCAATCCCGATGCGCTGTCGCTGACCGCCGGAAAATTCATGCGGGTAGCGGTTGAACGCCTGTTCATCCAGCCCCACCAGATCCAGCATCTCTCTGGCTCGTTTTTCAGCATCCTCAGATGATGCACCCAGCACCATCGGTCCGTCGGCGATGATTCTGCCGACCTTGCTGCGCGGGTTGAGCGAGGCAAAAGGATCCTGAAAGACCATTTGAATTTTTGAACGATACGGACGCATCTGTGCGCGGTTGAGCGGGCGCAAATCGGTACCCTTGTAGATGATTTCGCCCTGTTCGGCATCGATCAGCCGCACAATACAGCGCGCTAGTGTCGACTTGCCGGACCCCGATTCGCCTACGATGCCAAGCGTCTCGCCGTGATGCAGAACAACGTCTACCTCATCAGCGGCGCGTACCACTTTGGCAGCACCGCCCAGCCCAAACCAGCCACCGCCGCTGCGGTAGGTTTTAGACAAGCCGCGCACATCGAGCTCGAGTTCGCTCGACAGTGGTCGCGCGGCACGTGGCTTGAGACTTGGAACGGCTTTGATCAGGCGCTGTGTGTAGGCGTGTGTGGGCCGATTCAGAACGTCGTCGGCACTGCCAATTTCAACAATCTCACCCTGTTGCATCACCGCCACGCGATCGGCGATATCGGCGACGACGCCGAAGTCGTGGGTGATAAACAGCACACCGGTATCATGATCGCGCTGCAACTCTTTGATCAGTTTCAGGATCTGCGCCTGGGTGGTCACATCGAGTGCGGTGGTTGGTTCATCGGCGATTAGAATTTTTGGCTCCATCGCCAGCGCCATGGCGATCATTGCGCGCTGACGCTGGCCGCCGGATAACTCATGCGGATAGGCTTTGATGATGCGCGACGGATCGGGCAAGTGCACGCTGTCGATTAACTCCAGCGCACGATCACGCCGCTGTCTGCGACTGAGCTTCGCGTGAAAACGAATCACCTCGTCGATCTGTTTGCCGATCGTCATCACCGGGTTCAGCGCGGTCATCGGCTCCTGAAAGATCATCGAGATCTCGCCGCCGCGTATTTCACGCATGCGGCGTGGCTCGGCGGTGGTGAGATCTTCGCCGTTGAAGAGAATCTGTCCCGACGCCACCGCCACATGGGGCGCTGGCAGCAAGCCCATCACCGCACGCGCAGTTATCGACTTGCCGGAACCCGACTCACCCACCAGGCAGAGGATTTCATTGTTGCCGAGCGTGTAGTCGACCTTTTCAACAGCGTAGGGTCTTTCGGCACCCCGGGGCAACGAGACATGCAGATCGCGAATATCGAGCAGCGGAGTTGGCATTTCACTACTCATGTGCGATTCCGCAGTCGAGGGTTTAGCGCATCGTTCAGGCCTTCGCCTACCAGGTTGATGGCCAGTACGGTCAGTAGTATCGCTACACCAGGGAAGGTACACACCCACCAGGCCGAGCGCAGCACCGTGCGTCCGGCACCGATCTGAAAGCCCCAGCTAATGATGTTGGGATCGCCCAGACCCAGAAACGACAGCCCGCTTTCAATCAGGATGGCCGTTGCCACCATCAGTGAACCGGCGACAATGATCGGCGACAGACAATTGGGCAGAATCTCGCGCAACATGATGCGCCAGTCACTCATACCCACGATATGACAGGCCTGGACAAATTCGCGATTGCGCATCGACATGAATTCGCCACGTACCAGCCGCGCCACCGCCGGCCACGACACCACCGCGATGGCGATGACAATGCTGTTGATCGATGGCTTCATGATCGCGACGATCAATATGGCGAAAATGAACGATGGAATGGTCTGGAACATTTCTGTCACACGCATCAGCAGATCATCAATCCAGCCACCAAAGTAACCGGCAAAGCCACCGAGCACCACACCGAGTAACACCGCCACTGTGGTCGCCAGTCCGCCGATCAACAGCGAGGTGCGTGCACCGTGCGCGATACCGGCAGCCACATCGCGGCCCAGTGTGTCACTGCCGAGCAGATAACCATTTTCACCAGGCGGTGACATTGGCTTGCCCGCCAGCCGGAATGGGTCATCGGGGAAAAAGATTGACGCGGTGGCGGCCAGCACCAGCACCGCAATCAGAATGATCAGCCCCAGTACGGCAGATCGGTTGCGACAATAGAGTTTGAGAAAGGCCATCACTCCACCTCTATGCGCGGGTCGAGAAACGAGTAGATAATGTCGACAATCAGATTGATCGCTACCACCAGCAGCGCCGACAGCAGAAAAATACCCAACAGCAAATTCAGATCGCGGGCGAACAGGGCTTCAAACGCCAGCATCCCCAAACCGGGCCAGGCAAATACCGATTCCACAATCACCGAGCCGCCGATCAGCGCCCCCACCTGCACACCCGCCATCGTCACTACCGGCAGCAAGGCGTTGCGAAGAATGTGGCCAAACACAATTCGCCGTTCAGTCAGACCTTTCGCACGTGCCGTGGTGACATAATCCATACCGGCCTGTTCCAGCATCGAGGCACGCATCAGCCGGGTATAGAGCGCAAGGTAAAACAATGACAGTGTGATGGTCGGCATCACCAGGTGGTGGGCGATGTCCTTAACCCGATCCCAGCCTTCATAAAACATCGCGACGTTCTCCATGCCACTGGTTGGAAACCAGCCAAGCTTCAGTGAGAACACCACGATCATCATCAAGCCAATCCAGAACAGCGGGGTGGCGTAAGTGACCAGTGCAAACACGGAGATAATATTGTCGCGCCAGGTGTTCAGACCAGAGGCAGCCAACAGGCCCAGTACGATGCCCAGCCCGACGGCAATGACAATCGTCGAAACCATCAGCAACAAGGTGGGCACAAATCGGTCGAGTACGAGTTTTGACACCGGCATGTCGTGGCGAAACGAATAGCCCAGATCAAACGTCAATGCGTTTTTCAGATAGACCGCCAGTTGCACCGGCAGAGGCTTATCCAGACCAAACTTCTCACGCAGCTGCGCCATATATTCAGGCGTTGCCGAACCGGCCTCACCTGCCAATACATCAGCCGCATCGCCTTCGGCCATGTGCAGCAGAAAAAAATTGACGACAAGGATTGCCACGACCACCGGGATGGCCTGTAACAGCCTTTTGACTACGTAGCGAAAACGTTTTGCGGTGAGATTCATATCAGCTGAGATTATCAACAGAAATGCCCGGCAACAGACCGGACGATGCGCCACCAATAAAAAAGCGGGCAGTCACCATGACTGCCCGCTTTGTACCACCTAGTGACCTTTCAACAAACGAAGGATCAGTCGTCGAGCCATGTCCTGTCAAAGGATGAGTAGGCGCCCATTGCAGAGAAGGAGTGATCCTTGAGCTTGCTGCTGTAGACGGTTGTGAACTGCATTTCGAACAGATTCATCACCGGCATATCCTCGGACAGTTTGGTCTGGATATCCTTGTAGATACCAACGCGCTCGGCCGGATCGGCAGCCGTGGCACCGGCCACCAGCATGGCATCGAGATCGGAATCGCTGTAGCGGGTGGAGTTGACAAACGGTGTACCCTGGCGAATCTGATCAGTGCCGTAGTGGCGATGAACACCAATCACCGGATCCGGCAACTGGTAGAAGTAGTTCATGTTCATCTTGAAGTCGTAGTCACCGTAGACGCGCTTGATCCAGGTGGGTACGTCTTCGTAGCGCAGATCGAGTTCGATACCAATGTCACCCATCGCCTGCTTGACGTATTCACCGGCGCGACGCCAGTCTTCACCGTAGGGAATCAGATCGAGCGTGGCCTTGGCACGCACGCCGTTGGCGTCGGCGGTGATACCGGCGTCATCGAGGATCTGTTTCGCCTTTTCAACGTCGGGCTTACCCGGGTAGTTATCGGACGCCGCATACAGACCCATTGGCTCGTAGTTAGATGACAGCGCGCTGGTGGCCGCCTTGCCAAAACCAAACCAGATGTTGTCGATCAGGAACTGACGATCAATCGCGTGCGAGATGGCCTTGCGAATGGCCGGATCGTTAAACGGAGGGTTGTTGACATCGAATTCGACCAGTGCCATCGGGTTGATCATGGCGTAGCCGTCTGTCGTCACACCGATGCTGTCGAGCTCTCGCAACCGCACCACGTCGACGTTGGGAATCGCGCCAAACGCACCGTAGTGAACTTCACCGCTTTCCATGGCGGCGGTTCGGGTTGAGGCGTCCGGGATGATTCGCGCGACAACGCGATCAAGCAGCGGCAGGCCTTCTTTCCAGTAGTTTTCGTTTTTGTCCAGACGAATGTACTGGCCCTTTTTCCACTCGACAAACTTGAACGGGCCGGTGCCGACCGGATTGTTGCCAAGCTCGGCCTCGCGAATGTCCTTGCCTTCCAGCAGGTGCTTCGGGACGATCGGTGACTCGTAACCGGCGAACGCACGCATCATGTAGGGGGCTGGTTTGTCCAGCTTGAAGATCGCAGTGTGCTCGTCAGGGGTTTGAACTTCGGTGACTTCCTTGAACGAGTTGGGGCCGCGCGGGTGGAATTTCTTTAGCACGTCCATGATCGTGAACTGGACATCCGCCGAGGTGAACGGCTTGCCGTCGTGCCAGGTGACACCCTTTTGCAGCTTGAAGGTGACGGTCAGGCCGTCATCGCTGATCTCGTAGCTCTCGGCCAGTTCCGGCACAATGTTGAGATCCTGATCGTAGTCCAGCAGGCCCTGATAGATCTTCGGGGCGACCAGACCAATCGGGCCTGAGGTCGACAGATAGGGCGCCAGCGAAGGCGGCTCCGGCTGTACGATCTTGATAAACGTACCACCAGCTTTCTGAGCAAAAGCCACATTCAGTGACAGTCCCAGCGCCAGGCCAGTCATCGCCAGCCAGTTTCTGAGTTTCATCAATATTCCTCCGTTCGTTCGTGTGGTACCAGTGTACCTCAGTATCGGGATGTGCCAAGCGCCAAATTGGGGCGACCTGCCACTACCGCGCTGAGCGACAATATACCCGTAACCGCAGGCCCCGTCAGTGCGAATTTTGCATCGGGGCGCTGAGAATAGGCACCCGCTCGACGTCCGATACCCCTCGGCCCGACGGCGCATTCACGAGTCAGCAAGCGATCCTTGCGCCTACGCAGTTGCCCGAAAAGCGGTGAATTGGCTGGACCCGGTGGGTACGGCCCGTTGTACTATCGACTGCTCTACGGCCTGATACCCGATCGATCTGTCTATTCCTGCACACGAGCGTTGCCAGTCATTGACCATCGCACTGCGGGCATTCACCGTGAAGAGCGGCTGCCGGTGCGCGCGCAATGCATCCCACAAGCGAGACAGGCCGCACACTTACAAACATCGTTAACCCCTTTTTTGCCGATACTGCGTTCAAGCAGAAACGATACCGGCATCAACAGCCGGCGAAACAACAGTTAACAACAGGTTTCGACCATGACGGGTAACAAAGCATTCGCCCCCTTTTTCTGGATTGCACTGTCGCTGATAACGATTTTCAATATGACACATTCTCGCGCCGCCAACGCACCGATAACCGACGGCGATCTGGGTGGCACTAAACGCTATTTAATCTACGCCAGCACTGACAAACCGATCTATCGCAGCGGCGAGAATGTCTATCTGCGTGCGATTGTGCTCGACGCGCTCGACAACACACCACTGGAGCAAAGCCACCACAGCTACAAGGTGGAGATCAACGGACCGAAGGGCGATCTCGTCCACGAGGGATTCACGCGTGAGGATGCCAGTGCCATTGGCTATCAATGGACAGTTCCCGATGAGTTGGCGGGCGGCGTCTATACCGCCAGTATTTCAAGTCCAACTATCGGATTGCCCGCCACCGAGCGCCGCTTTGAAGTACGCGCCTTTCGCGCGCCAAGAGTCAAAACCCAGATTCAGTTTACCCGCGATGGCTATGGTGCGGGCGATAGCGTTAGAGCGAGCCTGTCGATCGAGCGCGCCGAGGGTGGCCCACCTATAGGGGCCAGTGTGACAGCGATTGCGCGGCTCGATGGCACTGAAGTCTATCGTGGCCTCGCACAAACAGTGAGTGAGAGCGGCCTGATTGACACCGAATTCAAACTGCCGCAACAGATCGATGGCGGCACCGGCAGCCTGTCCTTTTTGATTGAGGACGGTGGCGTCGTAGAGACGGCCAGCAAGTCACTGCCGATTATTCTGCAACGCATGGATATAGCCTTCTACCCGGAAGGCGGTGAACTTATCGCAGGCCTCGAGAGCCGATTGTACTTTCAGGCCCTGCTGCCAAATGGCAAACCGGCCGATGTGGCAGGCGCTATAGTCGAGATCCGGGACGGACAAGCCAGCGGCCAGCCGGTTGCGGAATTTACATCGCAGCACGAAGGGCGCGGCTGGTTCGCATTTACACCCGAGCGCGACAAACGCTATGCCGCTGTATTCAGCGAACCATCCGGGGTATCTGAGCCAGCACCCTTACCTATCACCAACAACAGCGGGGCGGTCATTCGGGCAACGCAGGCCACCTACGACTTCGGCACACCCATCGACTTAACCGTGCAGGCGACGTCAGATCGAGAGATTGCCCACGCGACACTGTACAAACGCAACGCCGAACTGGATCGCCAACCCGTTGAAGGTGAACACGTCCGGCTGGACGCTGGCGATGCAGAGGGTGTGCTGATTGCAACCCTGTGGGATGCACAGAATCGCCCGCTGGCCGAACGGCTAATCTATCGCAAGCCACGATTTGCGCTTAATGTGGCGATAGAACTGGCGGACGGCCCCTATGTACCTGGCAGTGACGTCAGCCTGGATGTGATTACCACCGATGAATCGGGCAATCCGGTGGAAGCCGTAGTGGGCGTGACGGTCACTGACGATACCGTGCTTGAACTGATCGAAAAACGCGAGCAGGCACCGACACTGCCGGTCATGGTGTACCTGGAAAACGAAGTACAGGATCTGGCCGACGCGCATGTCTACCTGGACGATGATAATCCGCAGGCCAACACCGCCACCGATTTATTGCTGGCGACTCAGGGCTGGCGACGATTCGTTCTATACCAATACAACGATATCAAGGAGCAATTCCCGCAACACGCCGCACGCATCATGGCCGAAGCCACCCCGCCTGCACCGGTATTCCGCAGGCAACGCCTGGAGCGAGCGATGGTTAGAGGCATGGCGTTCGAGTTAGAAGTGGAAGAGGACGTACAGCTCAATGCAGCAGCGATGGATGACGCGATGCCACAGGTGCAAGCCGCACCTGCGGCAATCGAGGCACCGGTTCCCGCTGCACCGCAAAAGGAAATCGAAGCGCCGCAGGCGGGAATCGCCAATGCCGATCTGGCTGACGCACAAGCTGCGCGAAAAATAGCCGCGGACATGATCGTCCTGCCACGACCAGGCGGCAGCGGATACATCCGCGAGTACGCTTTCACCACTCGACCCGACCGCAAACCCAACGATCGCGTCGACTTTACCGAGACTCTATACTGGAATAGCGGCGTCAAAACTGGCGCGCGCGACGGCCGCGCGACGATCAAATTTTCGCTCTCCGACAGCGTGACTACCTTTCGGGTATCGGCCGATGCGTTCGCCCGCAACGGTGCGCTCGGTGCCGGTAACACCATCTTCGCGTCGGTTGAACCGTTCTACATCATCGCCAAACCACCGCTACATGCCACGGTTGGCGATGCAATCGAGCTGCCGGTCAACCTCGTCAACACCACCGATGAAACACTCGACAACGCTCGCCTGGAAATCACTGGCAACGGCATTGATACACACGCAAGTAAACCTGTATCGCTTGCCGCCGGACAGCGACTGCGGACTCTGATCCCCATCGACACAACACGCCCCGGCACTTACGAATTTACGGTGGCTGCCAACGCCGGTCCATACAGTGACAAACTGACCCGCAAAATTACCGTCAGCCCCGCCGGTTTTCCGATAGCGATCAATCACGGTGGTTTGCTCTCCGCGTCCGCACCATTCAACGCAGACATTACGTTGCCGAACAACCTCATCCCCGGCAGTCTGGTCGCTACAGCAAAAATCTATCCCTCACCACTGGCCAGTATGGAAGAGGCACTAAACGAGCTGCTGCGCGAGCCACACGGCTGCTTTGAACAAACCAGCTCGACCAACTATCCACTGGTGATGGCTCAGCAATACTTTGACACCCACACCGGCGTCAACCCGGCAACCATTGCCCGATCGCGCGACCTGCTAAAAACCGGCTACGACAAACTGATCGGTTTTGAATCAGAAGACAATGGCTATGAGTGGTTTGGCGAGAATCCGGCACACGAGGCATTGACCGCTTACGGACTGATGGAATTCACTGATATGGCGAAGGTGATGTCAGTGGATGGCGACATGATTGATCGCACGCGCCAATGGCTGCTCGACAGACGCGATGGCAAAGGTGGTTTCAAACGCAACGAGCGCGCGCTGGACAGCTTTGGTCGCGCGCCCGCCCCAACCACCAATGCGTATATTGTCTGGTCACTACTGGAGAGTGGACAAAGCCCACAGTCTCTGCTGGCAGAAGTCAATGCCATTAAAACACAGGCGTTCGAGGGTAACGATAGCTATATCGACGCACTGGCCGCGAATATTTTGTTGCTGGCGGATGATCGCGACAGTGCAGAACTGCTGTTGAAAAAACTATCCAAAGCAACCAACCAGAACGGCGCCGTATCAGGTGCTAACACCTCGATAACCGGATCGGGTGGCGACGCACTGACCATTGAGACCACAAGCCTTGCGCTGCTGGCCTGGCTGCGCAACGATGAACAATGGGCAGCACAGGTAGAAACATCTATCAAATGGCTATTCGAGCGCAGTAAATCCGGTCGCTTCGGATCCACGCAATCAACAGTGTTGGCACTGAAAGCCATCAATGCTTACGACGCCGCGCGCGCCGTGCCAAAACAGCCGGGCTCGGTGCAGCTCTTTGTAGACGGGCAGGCAGTTGGCCTGCCGATTGAATTCACCCGGCAAAGTAAAGGGGCCATCGCCCTTCCCGACTTTGCGAGTGTCCTGACACCCGGCCCACATCAGATTGAACTGCGCATGAACGACGGCAGCAAAATGCCGTTTGCTCTCGACATCGCGTTTAACACCCCGGTGCCGGCCAGTGCAGACATCACACATGTTACGCTTGCGACCTCGCTCAGCCACAAGAGCATTGCCGAAGGTGAACCGCTGGAATTGCTTGCCACTGTAACGGTGGGCATCGATATCGTGCCGACTCCAATCGCCATTATCGGCATACCGGCAGGGCTTGAGTTGCGACACGAACAACTGCAAGAGCTGATCGGACAGAAAAGCATTAGCGCCTATGAAGTGAGAGGATCAGAATTGATTCTCTACTGGCGTGCATTAAAGGCAGGTGAAGTACGAACTATCCCGATCAGCCTAACCGCCACCGTGCCGGGCAGCTACAGTGCACCCGCCAGCCGCGTATATCCGTATTACACCGATGAACAAAAACACTGGCTGGCCGGACATGTTGTGCAAGTGACCGCACAATAGCCAATCAGCATGGGTGCCTTGCGGTTAGCATTGCTGTGCAGAGGTAACTCGCAGCCGTTTATCCGCAAGGTATCCACGTTTGACGGTGCTACAGCCAACCCACCCTGTAATAGCTTGCCATTTGTACTACGCGTCTATCAGGAAAGCGGCTATCCGCTCGCCAATCATCACACTGGGCAGGTTGGTATTGGCGCGCGGTATCTGGGGCATTAGCGACGCATCCGCGATGCTGACACGCCGCAGACCACGAACCTGACCACGCGCATCACACACGTGTTCATCCGTCAGCCCCATCGCACAGGTGCCGACCGGGTGATAGTAGTGCTCAACGTGTGCGCGAATGCCCGCTTCGGTGCTTGTATCTGTTAGCGATTCACCCAGTAACTTGCCAAGGGCCGGCTGATCGAGCAGCTCGTTGGCCAGTGCCACACCGTCGAGCATCACCGCCAGATCGTGTCCGGCTTCGTCACCGAGATAGTTGTGATCAATTGCCGACATGGCTGCCGGATCAGCTGATGTGATGCGCAGCGTGCCACGGCTTTTGGGGGTTACACAGGCTACCTCAACGTTTACCCGACCATGCAGTAAACTGGTTTGCGTATTAGCGCAGACCGGAAACAAATGCAGATCAAACAGGCCGTCTTCGGCGACCGATGAGATCGCCTTGCCAAGCGTTTGCTCCTCTGGCACAAAGCCTGCGCGAGTCGCCTCATCCAGCCACTGCTGCAATTGCGGGCCCACCGCTCTATCGGCGTGCACCATCGGGTGATCGTGTAGATTGTTGCCCACATTGATTGATTCTGTCTGCACGGCTATATCCAGCGCCCGCAAATGTTCCGGGTCGCCCACACCGGAGCGCTGCAGAATTTCTGCGGTGCCATAGACCCCGGCGGATAACACCAGATGATCACCATGAATCACCTCAGCCTTACCGGCGCGCAGCAAGTGCAACCCAATTGCGGTATCTGTCTCGATGAATCGATCAACCAGCGCGCGATCGACAATAGTCAGCCGCGAAGAAGACCGCACCGCATCCAGATAGGCAAACGCACTGTTCCATCGCGTATTGCCAACGATATTCACCGCTTCGAGCCCAAACCCGTCATTGGCGTCCAGATCACAGAGATCACAGCCCTCGCGCCAGCCCAATGCGCGCGCCGCCTCAAGACACTTCGCATGAAAGGGACCAGCCTCGTCTTCGGTATAGGTCCTGACCCGCATCGACTCAACGACATTTGCAAAATAGGGTTCCAGTTCCGCCGTACTCCAGCCAGGCAGCCGCCAGTCGTCGTAGTCGCGACGATGGCCGATTGCAGCGATACAGCCATTGTGCGAGGAACAGCCGCCCATGACACGCGCGCGCTGAAACACCCAGCGACCGGCCTTGTAATCCCAGTCGTGGGAATTGGCGAGCGCACCGGCATTTAATATCTCGGCAGGCCATCGACCATCATCGTGGGCACCATAGTCGGGACCCGCCTCGATCAATGCAACACGGTAGCCCGCGGCGATCAGTTTAGCGGCCGCGGCACAACCGGCAGAGCCGCCGCCCACGACGATAAAATCATAATGTTTTGATTGTTCCGACATAGGCCTATCCTTACGGGTCTCCGCCACCGTACAGACTATCCTGTTTTACCATCAACAAAAACCAGCCCGTGCGCTATCGAAGCAACTCCGGGTAACGAAATAGACAAATGAGGGAGGCGATCAAACCACCCAGTGCCATGCTTAGCAGAGCAGCCGAAGCACCGTACCAATCGGCTAGTGCACCAGTCACCAGCACGCCCGCCGGTGCTGCGCCAATACACATGACCAGCACGCCCATCACCCGCATCCGCTGCGCGGGATCACTGGCATTCAATAACGTGGTGCTCTGCATGGCGCCGAAACAACCAATACCAATACCGGCGAGAAACAGCGCCACCGCGCTGGGTAAAAACCAGGGTGACAACGCAAACGGTATCAACATGAAAAGGAACAGCAGCCCGCCCAGCGCAAAACTGCGCGCAAATCGTACAGTGCGTGTCGTGGTGGCGAGCACAATCGCGGCCAGCACCGCACCCGCCCCTTCCATCGCCTGTAACAAACCGACACCTTCCGGGTTCAACTGCAGCAACTCACGGCCCACGACTGGCACCATGGTGACGTAGGAAAAGCCAAAAAAGTTGGCTACGATGGTAAACAGTAAGACGCCGCGAAGAATACGCTGCGTGCGGATATAGCGAAGCCCGTGCAACAGGCTGGCCCGAAAACTCTCTCCCGCTGATGCCACCCTGCCGGGATTGGCCGTGGTGCTGTACACCAGCAAGACAGCAAGCGTGAAACCTGCAAGTGATAACGAATACACGCCAACCATGCCCAACGCGGCATAGGCCGCCCCGCCGACCAGCGGCCCCAGCAATCGGGTGCCGTTTACCGTGAACTGATCGAGGCTCATCGCCTGCCGCAACATGGATGCCTCCGCCACATCACCCAGCAGTGTACGTCGCACCGGATGTTCCAGAGTCCAGATGGTGCCGGCTATCACAGCACCTGCGCCGATGACAAAGAGATTCAACTGGTCAACCCACGCGAGCGTCACCAGCACCAACGCGTTCAATGCACCGATCGACATGCCCAGCAGCAATACCCGTTTGCGACGGAAGCGCGATGCCAGCGTGCCGGTTAATGCACCAAAGACAACTCCGGGCAGCGTGCGACAAAACAGCATAGACGCGACGACAAAGGCAGAACCGGTGATGTCAAAGGAGTAGATGCCAATCGCCAGCACTTCGAGCCAGCGAATCGTGCCGGTGAGAATGCCGATACACCAGAGTTTGCGAAAATCACCGACAGACAGGAGATGGGTGACCGCGTTCAGTAAGGTTGCTCCAGGGTGGCTGGCACTGCTATTCGCTGTCGGTTAGCGCAGGGCCAGTCGACAGCGTATCTTCATTGTTAGGGAAAATTATCTCAACCCGACGATTCAATTGCCGACCCACCGCTGTATCGTTGCTGGCGACTGGTACATCCTCACCCACACCTATCGTTTCAATCCGTGTGAAATCGACACCGCGCGCCTCTAACGCACCGCCAATGGCTTTGGCGCGACTCAATGACAATTCGCGATTGGAGTCTTCGTCACCGGTGTCATCGGTGTGCCCTTCAATGACCACTGAATGCGCCGGGTGCTTCTGCATAAAGGTTGCGATTTCGTCTATATCACTGATGGCGCCGGGTTTCAGCGTCGATTTACCGATGTCGAACAACAAGTCACCCAGTGTCAACACCATGCCGCGATCGGTGCTCCTTGCCTGCAGTGCACGTAGTTCTTTCAATTCATCCAGCTGTGCCTGAAGTTGACTTTCGCGCTCGGCCGCTTCAAGTTTTAATTGTTCTGTCTCTGCCATCAGTCGCGCTGCTTCATCACGCGCTTGTTGCGCGGCGGAGTTGGCAGCGGCGGCTTGCGCAGAACGCAGACGGACAATCGCATCGCGCTGGCTCAACTCGAGATTGGCAATCTGGGTTTCGCGGCTGCGGACTGCGGCGAGAGTTTTCGCGATTTCAATATCACTGAGTGCGATGTAGGCTCGGTGATCAATCTCGACAGCATCAGCCCTGGCGAGCCAGACTTTCTCGGCACTGGTCAAACTGGCGCGCGCGATGCCCAGTTCTTTCTTCGAGTAGCGATTGACGTCGACATCCGCACTCAATCGCTCAAAGCCGGCACGGGCCAGCTCCAGCCGCTCGTTTTTGACCGGTGCGCTGGTACAGGCAACCAGTAGCGCTGTGGATGCGCAGGCTATCGCTAGCTGCACCGCGCGTGTCGCACTTGTCATCAAGTAATTCCATGGATTGATTGAACGCCGCAAGGCGTGGGTAGGGATTGTTCTTGCACGTGATCTAGAGTTGCTGTTCAAGTCCATCAATGCCTTGTTGCAACTGATCAATCTCTGCCTGCAGCGCGCGTTGCTCATTATCACGCTGCTGCAGTTGAGCCATCGCCGCGGCCAGTTTCGCATCTGCCGTTGCCTGCTGCAGTAGACGTCTCGCAGCGGTGTTCTGTTTTTGATCCAGCAGCTGCTTTGCTTTGGCAAATTTATCTTGCGCGACTTGCCACTGATTGCTGGCATCGCGCGGTGCGCCGCTGGTACGAGCTGTTTCCAGCTCGGTCGTTGCTACTTCAAGCTCTTGTAAAGGAGCGGGCACAGTGCTGGCACAGCCATTGACCAGGACTATTCCGATCGCCAGCGCCGATCCACGCAGAGATATCGTGTTCGTTTTCGTCATTCGACCCTTTACCGTTGCCAGATCCGACAATTGTGCAGGAACACGATCAGCCGCGTCACCCGCTACTTGCCAGGTTCACTATATTACTGCGTGCGCCGATCATTCATCCAGCTCAATCCAGGCAATTGATTTTCAGCGCAAACTGCGAAAATCTGTGCAGCGAAGACAGAAGGTTTCAGAATGGAAAGTCTGGCTGGGCGACTGGCGACGCGTACCGTCGCACGAATTGACTATATCAGTGGTCAGCAGCTCAGATACCGGCACAAAGCCCACCAGCAACTACCGTCACGCACTGCGCTGGCCACTAGCCAGGGTTGCCGATATGCCCTGCTTGTCTGCAGGCGTTCACACGGGCTTGGTGGCGACAGACGGTCCAGTGCCCACGAGTCCACCCTTGAGATCTGACACCTGTTGTGTCGTCAATTCCCGCTCGGCGACCGCATGCCGGCCAACCCAACCAGTTGATAAATTGCCCATCAGGGCGATCAACGTATAAACCGATACCACGGCAATATGTATCGAGCTGTACGGGGCAGCATTTACTGCGGTGTGGAACACCAGCACCATAGCGGGTATCAGGGCAAAGATCGCCTTTAACACAACAGGCGGTGTGCGCGCGATAGAGAGCTGAATCAGAAGCGCCGGCAACACCACCAGCGTAAAGACCAACACCAACGCACCCTGCGCGAGCACACCGCTAAACGGTAACAAAGATAACCCCTGGTAAGCCACAATAGATACCGAAATCACCAACACCAGCAAAAAGCGCACAGACAATATGGCAAACGCCGACACACCATAGGCACTCAACTTTCTTTCATAGATAATTCCATAGGAATTTATCGCAGCACTTGCAATGGCAAGCAAGATTCCGAAAACAGCCACCAGATAACTGCCGTGCGAACCGTGTCCCAGGCTAAAGGCCAGTCCGACACACAACGCCACTACCATCGCCAGCAACCACATCACGATTTTCTCAAGACCGGGCATACGACTGTTGTGGGTGCTTGCCGAAAACACGACAAGCCACGCAGCGGCACCAAACACTACACTGACCAATACCGGATCGGCGAGCTTGAGTGCGTAGAAATACAATATCGTATTGCCGGCAGCCGTCAGATTAACTGCCACCACCAAACGCCAGTACGCGATCAATCGTGCAAATTGACCGGATAGCAGGCTCAAACTGAACAACACGGTGACGACTGGCAAAAAACACCACAGCGTCACTTCGAATAAACTGACCGATTGAAAAAGGTGCGCGCAAAAAGCGTCTCTGCCGGCCAGCATCAACGCGACTGCGGCAGTCAGCAATGGGCCAGAGTGAACGGATGGCATTGCCAGGCAATCAGCTTACAACTGACGACTGACGTGCACGTCGGCGCGCTCGTGTGGCGTATTGCCCCAACTGATGGTCATCAGCCGATGAATCAATCAACCTGACCGACCCACGGTAGCCCGCCCACTGCTCGGCTGTCATTGTCTTTGGCTCATCGACAGTGTAGCTGCGCATGGTTTCAGCCGCGTAACAGCTTCGATGAATGGGCTGTACCTGAAACAAAGGCTCCTGCAGGTGAAACGTGATTGGCGTATGGGTGGCCAGCAGGCGCAAATTGACAAACAGCGGTGCCGGACCATACTGATCAGTCTCCACAATCCCCTCGAAACAGGCAAACTGCCCTGATTGCGTGGTGTTTGCGACCGGTCGGACCAGCGTGCTCCAGTCTTGCCGCGTTTGTACCAATAACCCGGACCAAATCTGCACATACCCGGGATTGCCGATAGAAGTGACAAACGCAGGCGCCAGATCGACCATATTCTCTGGACAGTAGCGATTCCACCAGTCATCGGGATCAGCTACATGTTCGGTCTCGAGGATTTCCCAGTTCTCGCCATGCAGCATATAGGTATCGATGCCGTCGAACATCAACGTGACCGTGCCAGCCGGAAATGCATACCAGCCAAACGACGATGCGGTACGCAGCGCCTCACAGTAACGCATTGCCGCCGCCGGTATCGTACCAAGTGCTGTTGGATCCGCAGGGATCGCACTGTTGGCGTCGGGATAGGCCTTGATGAATCTGATTGTTTTATCCATAGTCAGTCCAATGGTCTGATTAGTTGCCTGCAATGAATAACCATTGCAGGCCTTCTTAGCCGGGCGCTTCAGGACTGCCGTCGGCGCACACCAGTGCCAGACTCAACTACCGGCTTCTTTCTCACACCACCGCCCATTGACAACCGGGTGGCGGGTTTATCACTAACGGCCCGTATGCCGTGACCAGTGGCGACCTGAGGCGGTTTTTTCCCGACTTGCGATTGGCCGCTGACTGGCGATTGGTATTGTTTGGCCCGAACACCGTGTCCGGTACACACCACTGGCTTCTTTACCACTGCACTTGATGTTGTGTCGCGAACCGCGGATGTATTGCGGCGCACGCCCATTCCTGTACTGACCGCAACGGATTTGCCGCGCCGAATGCCGCCACCCGTACTCACTGCGGGCCGCCTGGCTGATCGAATACCGTTACCGGTTGTCACAATCGGGCGTTTGGACCGACGGACAGCACCGCTAGCTATCGTTGCACCGTGCAATCGACGAACGCCATTGCCAGTGCTCACCAGTGGTTTTCGCGAGATACTGTTGCCAGTAGTTTTTTTCACTTCCGCTTTCGATTTGCGGGCACGATTACCCGTACTGACAATCGGGTATTTTCGGTTGGATGATACACAGGCAGTTAGCCTGGCAGGCGTTGTTCGCTGGTAGCGATCTACAGTTGCACTCATGGGTATTCTCCCGTCGGTTTCATCATTTGCGAAAAACACATACAGATGCTCGGCAATAGCTATGGCGCCATTGCCGCATATCAGTAGACGAGGTAACAATCAGAGGCGCAATGATCTATTGATACCAACTGGTTCAATGAGATCAGCCAACGCGTTTAAAGCTTGACTTGTGTAATCGAGGAGAATGCTCTCCCGTCTGGCCTGCCAGGAGACGATTAACCTAATGGTGCCAGTATGCCGATGGGTAACCAGGTGCTTTTGACGCTACTTGGCTTTCTTTACCCATCACAAGTAGCTAATCCACAAACGTGACCCAATCTTCGATTGCAGCACGATCGGTACGCCAGACGTTTTCCGGCGCGCTTTCTTCGGCAAACCCGATCGATATTCCACAGGCGAGTAATTCGTCTTCGTCTATGCCG
This sequence comes from uncultured Granulosicoccaceae bacterium, assembly GCA_964573105.1. Taxonomy (GTDB): domain Bacteria; phylum Pseudomonadota; class Gammaproteobacteria; order Granulosicoccales; family Granulosicoccaceae; genus CAKZSB01. The sequence continues at coordinate 22,220 of CAZNIS010000054.1, read as the reverse complement.
AGTTCTTCGCGCAGCATCTTGTGGTGATCACACCAGGCGACCTGACCGCAGGTGTGCAGGCCTTCACCACGAGCACCAACCAGTATGGACTGAATGAACATACCGACATCCATGAAGGTGCCTTCATTCATGCGGCGGGAGAAAGTCACAAATAAACCCACCGGCGCATCGAAAAACTGATAGTTGCGGTTCATTTGATCGGTGCGTGCCTGTTTATCATCACGACCTATTCCCAACGCGCCGTAGAGGCCAAAACCCGTCGCGCGTCGCCGCGACAGGTAGGGCTCGAACCACTCTGTAGGATAGTATTCAAACTCGGGCTCCGACGCTTTCATCGAGGTTCGGCCAGCGGATGCCGCCAGCGCTCGCTCGGTGATTCTGTCTTTTACCGCTCCGCGCACAACGTAAACGTTCCAGGGCTGAGTGTTATGTCCGGAAGGTGCCTGCCCCGCAGCGGTAAGTATCTTTCGAAGTGACTCTTCGGGGACCGGCTTGGACTTAAAGCGGCGGCAGGAATGACGGGACAGCAGCGCGTCGTTTACGTGCATTGATTTTTCCTCTCGAGTTGGACTAAGCGCACCCTTGCCTGTGCGACGCAGCCAGCTTGGCTATAGACGAGTGCCGGGTCTGGTTTTTCGAATCACTGGTACTGCAGACTACCATCCAGCAGATCCGTCGCCGGTAAAATATCTTTTTCGCTGTGGTAGTCCTGGCTAAAAACCCACGGCTCGCGATCGCCCTGTTTGGGCAGCAGGTGCATGCTGCGCACAAGATAACCGGCGTTGAAGTTTTCTTCATCGATAAACGGCAGCAGCGGCATGTCGGCATCTTCGGGGCGAAGCTCTGGTGTGACGACGCGGTAGTCATTGGCGTCCATGTGCTGAAAGACCCGGCAGATAAATCCGGCGATCAGGTCGGCGCGCATGGTCCAGCTGGTACGCAAATAGCCAAACATCCAGGCCAGATTCGGCACGCCGGTAAACATAATGCCGCGGTGACCAACACTTTTTGAAAGATCCAGCGCTCGACCATCGATCACGAAATCTATATCTCCCAGTACACACATGTTGAAGCCGGTTGCAGTGACGATGATGTCGGCATCGAGTGTTTCGCCAGACTTTAATAAAATCCCTTCTGCTGTGAAAGATTCAATCTGATCCGTCACCACCGATGCTTTGCCTGCACGAATGGCCTTAAACAGATCGCCATCCGGCACGACAGCCAGGCGTTGACGCCATGGGCGATAGCGCGGTGTGAAATGCGGATCGATTGGGTAGTCGTCACCCAGGTAGGCCCTGGCTGCATTCAGCAGAGCGTCCCGCAGCCCATCCGGATCGTCGAAGGAGCGGTAAGTAATGGTCTTCTGATCATGCAGGTACTTTCGCCGCATGATCTCGTGTATCCACTTATCGGGAAGATCGAGTGGCGCCAGCGTGTCTGCCAGCTCGTTGTTATTCGGGCGCGCAAAAAAATAGGTGGGCGAGCGCTGCAGCATGGTGATGTGCTCGCAATCAGATGCCATCGCGGGTATAAGCGTTGCCGCAGTGGCGCCAGAGCCAATCACCACAACCTTCTTACCCTGAAAATCCAGCGCTTCAGGCCACTCCTGCGGGTGCACGATGTCGCCCTTGAAATCCGCCATACCCGGAAAATCCGGCGTGTATCCCTTTTCGTGCCGATAGTAGCCCTGGCACATCCACATGAAATTGCAGCGGACAGTCTCGCGGGATCCGCTGTCGATATCTTCAATGGTTACTGTCCATTGTTTTTCGCTGCTTTGCCATTCGGCATGTAAAACATTTTTGCCATAGTGAATATGACGACGAATGTCCTGCTCGTCGATCGCCTCGTCGAGGTAGGCGAGGATTTCTTCGGCGGTGGCGATCGGTACACCGGTCCACGGTTTCCAGCTAAAACCAAAGGTGTACAAATCGCTGTCGGAGCGGATACCCGGATATTTGTGCGTGCGCCAGGTGCCACCGAAACCGTGCTGCCGATCGACGAGTTCAAAGGTACGCTCGGGGAATTCGCGCTGCAGGTGATAGGCCGCGTCAATACCGGAAATGCCGGCACCGACAATCAACACATCCACGTAGCGATCATTTGTCATTGGCTTGTCTCGCCAGTGTTAGTGAAAACGGATCAGACATCAGCCGTTTTTGATTGAATCAAATGGTACATGCGCCTGTCGGCTTATGGCCCCTACGAACATTCTCCAACGTGTTGCAGGGTGGATAAGTCTCACGGCGCATCCACCGATTTACATCAACGAGAAAATTAAATCATGCATCCAACTGCGCCATGTCGACCTTGTCTGTCTGCAGCAGATCGCTAAAACGGGCAAGGTCTGCTTCTATCGCTTCGCGCAACGGTGTATACGGCACATCGCCCAACACGCCACGCAGCCCACTATCATCCATATCGGCTGGATACGGTAGCGGGGTATTTTTCTCGAAGGTCACTTTCGCTTCCGGCACGATATCCTTCAACAACGCGACGAAAGCATCGACTTTGATCACATCGCCGCGCAGGTTGCATACCGGTGCACCGCCACCAGCCGCCACACGCGCACTATTGATGAATATCTGTGCAACGTCATTGGCGTGCTGAAGCGCAATCGGGCCGTCGAATCGAATATGGAACGGCTTGCCTGCCGCGGCAGCCAACACTGCCTTGGCTGGATCGGCTGACATACCCTGATCGCGGCCAACGCCATAGACCACGTAAGGCCGAAGACCCACGCTGGGCACCTGCCAGTCCTGCCAATAGACACCGGCGGTCTTTTCGTTGGCGGCTTTGTAGACGCCATACAGTGTGGTGGCGATCAGTGGCACATCGTCGGGGATAGGTGTGTCCGGATAGTTCTCCGGCGGCCCCATCACGCCGATGGAACTGGCATAGCTGACACCCTTTACACCGTGATGACGCGCAGCTTCAAATATATTGGTGGTGCCAGTCACATTAACCGCCGCACCGAGCGAGGGATTGGCGCGGCAAAAGGGAATTTGCAAACCGGCCAGGTGCACGATATGTGTCACGCCGTTGTCGGCAACCATTTTATCGACCGCCTGTACATCGGTCACATCCAATGTCTGCCAGTTGATCGCCGCGATTTCGCTATCGTCTAACAGCAGTGATGGCCGAGTCGGATCAGACTGAACGTCTGTGGCAACCACCTCGACGCCCTGATCGGTCAGGTTGCGCAATACCCAGGCGCCAATGCAGCCCATAGAGCCTGTGAGTAGAAATTTGTCAGCCATGAGAATCCTGATTAATGAAAATTGGTTTTATGATCGCGCCCGTTAAACACCGATCCAGCCGATCAACAAGCCGGCGACCACGCCGAGCGTCAGGTGCAATCGCATCGGCAGATACCAGCTCGCAAACGGCTGGCCGGCATAGAGTTGACGATCGACCCACAAGCAGAGCAAAAACGCGGCGATCAACACCACCATTGCACCATGCAGCGGCAGCGACAACGCAATCCAGCCGATCAGCGACGGTGTCACCGCCCAGTACAGGCGCTTGTGCTCGGCATCGGTGTTTTCCGGCTTGGCCAGTGCACGGCCCCAGTGAACGGCGCCGACAAACGTCAAAATCACTGCCGCATAGTGTTGCAGAGACGCCAGCGCGCGCAAGGCGCCATCACCGCTGAGCAGATGGACCAAAACGGCAAGCAACAGGAATGGCAACAACCCGGCGTAGCCGAGTTGTTTCATTCTGGATTCAGTGGTGGGGTGCTGATCGGCGTCTGGCTGAGTCACCGGCGAGCCTCTCGATGGCAAAAGGACGGTCGCCTATTCTACTCGCATGAGGCTCAAAAGCGCAGCGGCCAGTATCAGGTTTGAGCGTGCACCGCAGTATCGGGTGACTGTCAGCCATGCCGACATGGGTCAGTCATCTGGCGTGGGCGGGCAATGCGTGCGCTGGCATACATCACCCGCCACTGTACTAACGCTGACAAATCGCAACGCTCAGTCTGACGCGAACACTTTGTCTATCACATCATCGACGGTATCAACCGGTACTAGTGTCAGCGAGTCGCGCACTTGCGCCGGTAACTCAGCAATGTCCTTTTCATTGCCACGCGGAATCAGCACTGTGTCGATACCGGCTGCCAGTGCGGCGAGTGTCTTCTCTGCCAATCCGCCTATCGGCAATACGTCTCCGCGCAGATTGATCTCGCCAGTCATCGCCACATCGCCGCGCACCTTTCGGTTGCTGTGCAACGACGCCAGCGCCACAAACATGGCAACACCGGCAGACGGTCCGTCTTTGGGTATCGCGCCTGCCGGCACGTGAAGGTGAACATCGGTTTTGGAAAACTCGGCGTCGGCGTTCAATTCAGCAGCACGGCTTTTAACCAGACTCTCTGCCGCCTGAGCCGATTCCTGCATCACCGCTCCCAGCTGGCCGGTCAACCGCAACGACCCCGAGCCGTCGTATCGCAGTGCCTCAATTGGCAACACCTCGCCACCGACTGGCGTATAGGCCAGACCATTGACGATACCGACGCGCGACTTTTCGTGTACCAACTCGCGTACACTGTTGGGCGCACCCAGCGCGGCTCGGACCAGCGCCTCGTTGATATGGATGGCTGACTCCTCGCCTTTCGCGACCTTTGCCGCCCCGTAGCGAATCACCGACGCGATCTTCTGCTCCAGCAATCGCACCCCGGCCTCCCTGGTGTACTGATCGATAATCAGCTCGATGGCAGCATCGTCCCAACTGAGTTGATCGGCCTTTAATCCGTTAGTCTCGCGCTGGCGAGCGATCAGATAGCGAGACGCAATTTCGCGTTTTTCAAACGGCGTGTAACCGGCCAGTGAAATGATCTCCATACGATCGCGCAACGGCGTGGGAATGGTATCCAACACATTGGCCGTCGTGATGAACACCACCTGCGACAGATCAAAAGGTAAATTGAGGTAGTGATCGACGAATGCCTGGTTCTGCGCCGGATCGAGCACTTCGAGCAGTGCACTGGACGGGTCACCACGCAGGTCCGACCCCATTTTGTCTATCTCGTCGAGCATCATCACCGGATCGCGAAAGCCGGCGCGTTTTATCTCGGTCATGATGCGGCCCATCATTGAGCCAACATAAGTACGCCGATGGCCGCGAATCTCCGCCTCATCGCGCACACCTCCCAGCGCCACGCGGACAAACTCGCGCCCCAGTGCATGAGCAACCGACTGCCCCAGACTGGTTTTGCCAACACCCGGCGGACCCACCAGGCACAAAATGGGGCCGCGCCCTTCGGGGTTGAGCTTGCGAACAGCCAGATATTCCAGCAGACGTCGCTTGACCTTATCCAGCCCGTAGTGATCGCGGTTTAGTACCTCCTCGGCGGTGTTCAGATCAATTTGACCATCACTGCGCCGCGCCCAGGGAAGCGCTGAGACCGTTTCAAGGTAATCGACGGTATTCGCATAGTCCGGGCTTGCGCTGGACAATCGTTGCAAGCGGTCGAGTTCACGCTGAACCTGCTCGAAGGTCTCCTCGGGAATACCGGCCTGTTCAAGGCGGCCTCGCAACTCTTCTATTGTGTCGTCGGCACCATCCCCTTCACCGAGCTCTTTTTGAATCGCGCGCAGTTGCTCGCGCAAGTAGGCGCGACGCTGCGCATCGGTCAATTCATGTTGAACGTTTTCTCGCAGTTTTTCCTGCAGGGACGCGATGCGCAATTGCTCATCAACGGCGGCTTTCAATCGGTCGACACGCTTTACGATGTTCAGCTCTTCAAGCAGGCTCTGCCGAATCTTAAGCTCCAGTGGTAAATTCGCCGCCAGAAAATCCGTCAGTGGCCCCGGTTTTTTCACCTGTCCGATCATGGCTGCGATCTGGTCAGGCACGTCAGGTGAAGACGCAATTAACGATCGCGCCGCCTCGCGCAGATTCCGCACCGCGGCCTGCCAGTATTCGTCTTCGGCTGGTGCGTCGGATTCGACCACCGCAGATCCAACACCAGAATAAGAATCACCCTGGCCACGAATCTCTTCCAGGCGATTGCGCGCCACACCCTCGACCAGCACCATGGTGCCATTGTCGGTGCGGTTAAAACGTACCACCTTGGCACGGGTTACCATTTTTCCGGTTTGTTCGGCGATTTCACCTTCACCCGAAATCGGCACCACAAGCACTTCTCTCGATTCGGGCAACGCATTTTGCAACGAATCAATTCGGCTGGTGTCATCCAGATGTATGCCGACCGTCATACTTGGAAATAATACCCCCTGGTGCACTGGAAGCAGTGGCACAAAAACCGTGGCTGATTGTGAATTGTCATCGGGGCTGCTTCCACCAGAGCCAGAACCGCCACCGATGTCTCGATCGAAACGATATGCTGTATTTTTCATAATATCTTGAAGATCGAGTCAGGCTCTGAAGGTTTCAAGCGGTGTATTTTCAACTATTCGAATTCCCAGCCCACACCGCTCAACAGCCTGCTACCTATCACTGAAAATTTACAATGCCGCCGGTTGTAGTTTCTACAAATAAACCCATATTCTCCTGTCAAAGACAATGCACAACCCACGCTGACTTCAGACTGCTCCAGCATGAAGTTGGCAATCATCCAGCAGGCCGTCACTTACACCAACAGCCGGCGCCCGAAACTGCCTTTAGTGCACTCCTGTCTTTGTGCACACACCTTCCTGTAATCATCTACTTCAGTTGCACATTTGCAGCTGCCGGCCAACTCATCGCGTGCAGCGCCGCCATTGCGCTTTCCTGGCCCTTCCCAATCTGCGTCACCGGTTTTGCAATTTACTCAAAGCGGCTGGATAATCGGGCTCGTATTTGATCAGACAAACGGTTAGCACCCGCCGGAGGAGCCCATGAAAAGACTTGCCCAATCACTTATCGCTGCGTTCGGACTAGCGCTGTCGAGCGCCGGCCTGCAGGCGGCTGACTGGACGCCGCCCGGGCCGATCAAGCTGATGATTGCATTCGGCGCCGGCGGCGGTGCCGACACTCAGGCGCGATTGATCGCCTCTGCCATGGAGGAGAAACTCGGCTGGCAATTCATTCCCGAGCAAGTCACCGGCAAAGGCGGGCTTAACATGCTGACGGCGCTGGCCAAAGAACCGGCTGACGGTACCGCTATTGGCATGGCGGTGACCGAGTCTCTTGGCTACAACCTGCTGGCAGCTAACACCGAACTCACACCGGCAAGCTTCACCGGACTCAGCACCACGGCGGGATTTCAACTGGCGATCGTCGGCCGCGCCGCGGACGGCTGGAAAACCATGCACGATGTGATCGAGGCGGCAAAGGGTGGCAAGCAAATACGCCTGGGAACCATGAGCCCGCGCCTTGAAGATCTGACCTATCTAATGGAAAAGGCGAACGATGTCAGCTTCAACACGGTTGGCTACAAGGGCGGCAAGCTCGTCCTGGACGCGATCAATGCCGGTGATGTCGATGTTGGCTTTGTCGCCGGACCGCAAGGCAAGGGCGTTGCCGCTGGCGACCTGGTGGAACTCGCATCCGCCTTGTCCGGCCCGCTCAATGCCACACCGGACGCACCGCTGCTCAGTGACCTGGGTGTGCCGTTCAACGCTGAAGGCCAGTTTGTATTTGTCGCGCCGGGCGGTCTGCCGGAAGCGGCCCAGACAGCCATCGGCGATGCGATCGAAGCGGTGGTCACTGACCCAGATCAAAAAGTCGCTCAAATCATCAAGCGCGTATTCGGCGGTGCTCAGGTCATCAAGGGGGCAGACCTTCAAACCCACCTTCAGTCCGGCTATGACAGTGCCGGCGAATTGATAAAAGCAGTTGGGGAATGACAAGTACCCGACGGTTCAAGCGATATGACTAACCGGCAGAGAAGCAATCTGGTTCTCGGATTGCTGATGCTGATTGGCTCAATGGCGCTGCTGTTTATCTGGATCCCGTTGGATGTTGAAACCGGAATTATAGAAAAGGCGCGCCGCCGCACGGTGATTGGCGACGCGTTCGCCCCGTCGATTGCCGGCCTGTTTCTGTTGATGGGTGCCATTGGCCTGTTGCTGCCTGAGCGCAATGTGCCGGATCAGCCTGTCATTTTGAAAAAGAACCTGCAGTTCATCGCTTCGGCTATCGCCATCATCGGCATCAGCCTGATCGTTATGCGTTATCTGGGGCCATTGGCTGTTGGCGCGTACAACCAGGCGCATGAGACAACCCTCGAGTACCGGCTGCTGCGAGACACCTTCCCTTGGAAATATCTTGGCTTTCTGGTTGGCGGCACGCTGTTGATCAGCGGCTTGATCGGTCTGGTTTACGGTCGTTTCAGCTGGAAAAGTCTGGCCATTGGTATAGTGGCGGTGTTGTTAATGATAGCGGTATACGATCTACCTTTTGACGATCTGCTGCTCCCCCCCAACGGCGACGTCTGAGTATGCTGGAATACTTTTCACTGGGATTTCAGGCAGTTTTTTTTGGCCCCGAGGCCTTTTCGGTTTTAGGTATCGCCATATCCATCACGGTGGTGATGGTGCTGTGCGGATTTTTACTCGGCATCGCCGTCGGCGCCACACCGGGTCTGGCGGGGCCAGTCGCTATGGCCATCTCGCTGCCAATCCTGATATCCGTATTCGGCTACCACGAAAGCGCCTTGCTGCCGGTGATGGGGTTTCTTATCGGTATTATGAAAGGTGCCACGGTGGGTGGTGCGGTACCGGCCATCCTGTTCAACACCCCCGGCACCCCCGATGCCTTCATGACAACACTCGACGGCTACCCAATGGCACAGCGCGGGCAGGCAAAAAAGGCGCTGCGGGTGGCACATTTTTCTTCGGCCAGTGGCGATACGTTTTCAGATATCGTATTGATCATCTGCGCACCGTTTCTCGCCGTGCTGGTAGAGTCTTACCTGGATCTGCCCGAGAAAACTGCGCTGCTGATCCTGTCGCTGTCTTTTATCGCCGCAGTGATCGGTGGCTCCGCATCCAAGGGCCTGTTGTCCATCGGGCTTGGACTGCTGGCAGCCTACGTCGGCACCGGTGAGGATTTTTATCCACGTCTGTCGATGGGCAGCGAGGAACTGGCGCAGGGCTTTCCAATTGCTGCAGCCGTGCTGGGCGTGCTGATCATTGGCGCCGTGTTTCAGGGACTTGAGGAGATCTGGTGGGCCAAGCAAAAGGGCCAGGCTTATCAACCCGTGCCCGATCAAGGTGACCAAAAACTACGCTGGGCAGACATACGCCGTCTGTCTCCCTACATCGGGCGCTCGGCAGTCGTCGGCACCGGCATCGGCGCACTGCCAGGCATTGGCTCCACGCTCGCCGCCACACTTGGCTACGCATTGGGCAAGGCACGCTACCTTAAGCGCAAACAGCCCGGTGATCCCGAATTTGGCAGTGGTGTAATGCAGGGGGTCGCATCAACTGAGGCTGCCAATTCGTCGGTCTCAGGCGCCAACCTGATACCGGTACTGAGTCTTGGCATACCTGGCAATGCCGCCGCCGTGTTTCTAATCCTCGCCGCCGAAAGCATTGGCGGTTTCAACCCGGGCCCTGCGGTATTTCGCGCGACCGAAAACGCGATTAACCCCGAAATGGTTATCGCTTTCGGGCTTTTCACCGCCATGCTGTTCGCCAACCTGCTGAACTGGACCATCGGTGGCTTGTTCATGCGTTCGATGGGAGTGATGGTACGTGTGCCCAAACACTATCTATTGCCCTGCGTATTGCTGCTAACGCTGACCGCCATCTACGTGCAGGAGACACGTATGGAGGCAGTCTGGTTTGCGCTCGCTTTTGGTCTACTGGGATACTTCATGCGATTACTGAAGATTTCACCGCTGCCATTCGTCATCGCTTTCATACTGGGCGGCAACCTGGAATCCACCGCCCGGCAGGCCTACTCTGCCACCGGTGGCGATGCGTTCTTTTTGTTTTCGAGCTGGACGGCGGCAATATTCATGGCGCTGGCGGTGCTGGTGGTGCTGTATTCGGCCAGCAGCAATCGCAAGCAGCGCGATTCTGCAGTCGAGAATACTTAAGGTAACCGGCGTCCTGCCATGTCAGACAACAAGCTGCGAATCTGGGCTTCCGGTTGTGCCCATGTGTCGTTTGATAAAAAACACGGCCGCGAAAGCCTGGCAGACGCCATACGACAGGCAGAACGGGATTTTGACTGGGACATCGGCATCAACGTGGGTGACTTCTCAGCCGCGTTTGGCCTGCCCACTGACGAAGAAGGCGAAGAGATCCTGCGCCAGTTTGCGGCACTGTCACACCACAAGCGCGAAGACATCTACACCATCTGCGGCAATCACGATCGCAATGCGCCAGACGAACCCGAAGCGTTCTGGTTTCGCCGCTACATTGATCCTATGGGTGAAAACACAGCAACTTCCGGGGTGGCAAGTGTAAACATGCAGTATCCGCCAGTGGGCACCTGGGAGCGCTACTATTTTGATGTTGGCAATATTCGCTTTCTGATGATGAGCGACGTCAACGAAAAATCACAGCCAAAGGGCCGTGGTGAATTGGGCGGCAACCCGGGGGGCGTGGTCACACAGGCGACCTTCGACTGGTGGGTGGATCAGGTCGAATCCAATCACAAAGACAGGATCATTGTCACCGCTCATCACTATCTTCTGAAAGATACCACCGTTGCCACGGGTGAGTGGGAGGGCATGAAAAAGGACGACGGCGGCAACTGGACAACTGACTACCACGGCTACTACGCCGACGGCACACCACAGGCCGCAAGCTACCTGTACTGGGTCGGTGGCAAAGGAGGGCAAAGCCTGTTTGAGCAATGGCTGGAAGCAAATCCTGCCACCGTGGATCTGTGGCTCGGCGGTCACACCCATACCAACCCGGATGATCGCCACGGCGGCAAAGGCCATATCGAGAAACGCTACGGTGGCACCACATTCGTGAACGTATCAGCCCTGACCCGCTGGTTTGTCATGGACCACGCGATGCCACACTCGCGGCTGTTTACGTTTGTGGATGGAAGCGATCACGTCTCGATCGATTGTTATATGCATACAGACGAATACCGATCGCAGGGCTTTTATCCCGAAAAATCAACCATCGTTCAACTGACAAAGCCATACCGCTCGTCCTGAATCGAGCGATACGCCTACGCGCAAATTGGTAACCCGACACTTGAGCATAGTCGGTATCATACGATTGAACGGCAACAGGACAGCATCACCATGACCGCCTGGTTTTACTTCATTTTCATCACCCTGATACTCGCCGAGCTAATCAAAGGCTTAAGTGCCAATGGCACGCCACCGGTGCTGCAGAAGTTTAGCTGGCAACTGGATCTGGCGCGCTTCATGTGGACACGAATCCGCATGATCAGGATAGCGCTGTTTCTATTACTTGTAGCGATTGTCGTGATGATGTCAGCCGGCGAGCGCGTGTCGATCATTGCGGGTGCCGCTGTACTGGGCATGCTGTGGGCACTGGTATATTGGGTATTTAATCGTTTCTGGGTCGGTAAGTACAAGTTCCTGCCACTGACAAACAAGCGCTTCGTCGAAAGTGCAGACAACACACTGGATCCGGCCACACAGGTGGTAGGCGTCGACTACATCGGCGTGCAGAAAGCCTATCCGGTCAGCATGATGTTCTATCATCACCAGATTCCAGATGAGATTGGCGGACACCCGATCTGGGTGACCTACTGTGGCCTGTGCCGCGCCGGCCGTGTTTACGATTTAATGGTCGATGGCCAGCCACTGACGTTCTCGCTCGTGGGAGCCATATCCTTCAATGCCGTATTCGAAGACACCAACACCGGATCCTGGTGGCGCCAGGAAACGGGGGAGGCGGTTAAAGGCCCTTTGAGTGGCAAAGCACTGGAAGATATCCCTTTCGAACAAATGACACTGGAGAACTGGCTCGCCCGCCACCCCGAATCACAGGTGCTGCAATACGATCCGGATTTTCAACGGCGATACCAGTTCATCACCAAGCTAATGAACCACGAAGCCAGCCTGCCTGGCTGGCACCGACAAGAGACGCCACCATTGATTATTGGCGTGGACAGTGAAACCGGTGCGCGTGGATATGACTGGAACTCGTTGAAAAAAGCAAAAATGGTGAATGACCAGCTTGGCTCGACACCGCTTCTGATTATGGCATCAGACGATGGGTCCTCAGCATTTGCCTACAACAGAAACGTTGCAGGAAATTCGCTCGAATTCAAGATGGGAGACGACGGACTGCAGGACGTGCAGACACAATCCCGCTGGGATCAGTTTGGCCGATGTATATCCGGGGACATGAAGGGCACACAATTAGAAAAGGTACAGAGCTATCAGCAATTTTTGCGGGCCTGGGTGACGTTTCATCCCGAAACAGATTTCTACGTTTTTGGCGATCCAGGCTGAGTCAATGACCAATGCCGGGAAGGCACTGGCGCCTAAAGTAGACTGCTATCTTTAGGAGCCAATTGCTTTTAATACGCAAGCGGGCATCGAATGACCACCGAAGCCCTCACTAGACCCGATACTTGCGTTTCGCGCAAGACTCGAAGCATGCCGTGCCGTACGGCCAACACTCTGGCCGCTGCAAAACTTGAAAATGATTAATCGATATTGAACATCTCACCTTCGGCGAGACACCTCAAAAGCTATTGTACTAACCACTCAATATTGCTTAGCGAGTTACCGTCTACAGAAAACCAGGCACCTTGCCACTTATCCAGTGCATCATCGATAGACAGACTTTTGTACTGCCGTTGACTGGAATCGTATATAAAGACTGAGCCCTGCAGTACGCCAGCGTTTTGGGCATCGGCAAAACCTGTAGCCTGCCGCTCTCCGGTGATCGTTTCACTGTAACGTAATACTGTAGATCCGAGGACTGTTTCAATCGTTTGCGGGTTACCCATCAGGTTCCAGGATACGTTTGTTGACGAACTGCTTTTTTCCAGCGGCAGTTCGTAGCACCCCGCGCCAAATGTGCATTTTTCTGATCGGACACGATTGCTAACATCCAAGTCAAGGGGGATATCAAGCACGATATCGGAATTGGTAAATTGTATGACCCAGTAACCCACGCCTGGCTTGAGCGTCTGATCGGGCGACATTGCTTTATACGCCCCTGCTGCGGCATCAAACATCCACATCGTCCAGCTTGTGCCATAGTCCGATGAGGGCAAATCGTCACTGAACAGATCTTCAACACGAGTGCCAGCATCTACCGCCAGGCCAGGTATTGAGATTAGCTCCCACGTATTGGGTTTTAAAACCATCTTTCGGGCGTCTACCAGACTTTGTCTCAGACGGGCCAGTTCCTCCGGAGTCGAGATCACTACGCTGCTTACAGGCCCCGCTCCAGTGCGCCCAAACAAAGACTCTCGATCCATGCTCTCGCCCCCTACATCAATCCCCCAAACCAGCGCCTCATTGCCAGCCGGTCCGTCGTATACAAATTCAAGCGTAGTCGCAGGACCCATTTGTGCCGGATCGATGTCAAAGCTCAGATCTTGTACCGCACCGGGCTCTGTAGCCGTTGCGTCGAGACTGATCGTCTCAACCCCGCCGAACAGCAC
>CAZNIS010000054.1:4180-8611 GCA_964573105.1 uncultured Granulosicoccaceae bacterium | reverse complement strand
CTGGATGAAAACTATACTCGCTGATGCCAACACAACCGTTTTCGCTGATATTCATCTCTGTTTCATCGATGAAAGCAATATTGACTGTGCCATCGCTTGCCGTTTTGACTATATCGTCGATGTACACAGGAGTACCCGGGGTCATAACCTCTACGGTGCCATCTGACCGAGTCACTACCGCGCTGCCGGATAACTCTGCTACAGCACCAACGGGTGATTCGTCACTCAGTTGATCGGATGGTTCAGTGACAAACTCACACGCTTCTGTCAATAAATGAGGCAGGTAGGTTTGTAGATCAATTCCACAGCCCAGGTCTCGGGGTTTCAGTGACGATTGGCAAGACTGTATTTCGCAGCCCGGAAATCGTCCGGATGAACTGGTGCAGCTAACACCGTCTGGCAGTGGAGCAAGTAGTAGTTGCGTTCGATCGTTGGAGTAATAGGGATTATTCTGCAAGATATCGGTGGTTGCAGATGAGGCTGATGCCTCAGTCCAGAAGCCCACGCTATAGGTATTTTGTATCTCCGTATTCTGACCCGAATAAAGCGGCAGGCTGATACTCCGCACGCTCTTGCTTGGCCCCATACTGGAATTCGTTTCCAGCTGTATCATCGCTCTTTGAACCTGCCAACCAGTTTCAGGATCTTCGGATCCGAAATCTGCAAATTTCTCGGATATCGCGCCTCCGAATTGGCCAAAATTAAATCGGTTTTCGCTCTCGGGGGGCACATCGTGCTCACTGACCAGGCTAAAGCGAATGTCGGTGGCGACTTGTGGCTCCGCGCCAGGTGGAAAAATGGCCGGATCCAGAGTGAACTGCAACACGTCGCCATAGTCGAATCGACTCCTGCCACCGGCGTCGCCAAACACTGCCGTTGTCGGATTGGCGCCAGGTGCGGCCAGGCAGAATGCGCGGAAAAAATAGAAGGATGTATTCGTTTCCAGCTTCCTTACATCAAAGCGAAGCAACGTGTTGCTGAGTGCGTTTACTTCCGCATATTCAACTCTCGATTGAAGACCAATCGGTATTTGGGACTCCCAACCTTCGTAAGGCAAACTCCAGTCGAACCGGAAGTGGGTATTCTGTGGATCGAGCTTAAATGGAGTTAAATCCGGGTGAAAGTCACACCCCTCCGCAACCGCGTTTGTTTCCAGCACAAGAAATCCCGCCTGCGCTGTTCCTGCGACAGGAGCGAGTGCGAACAGAAACACCCAATGCCACAGTGGGCGGGACAGAAAGGCGGCGCGATTTGACATTGAACATTCCCTTAAACTGAGCTTTATTTTAACCGCCAAATACCACTGTACGAGAGCACTTTCGCCATTGCCTGTTGGCTAGCTGGAACTCTGTTGTATCGCGCACTATTCAACCCGGCAACTGTTAGCTCCATCCCAACCCCACCCGTCTCCATCTGCATCGATACAAGCCTGATTAACTACTTCACCGCTGACCCGACAACTGGATGAACCATCCCAACCCCAGCCATCACCGACCGGATCGGTGTCCACGCAGACAGTAGTCTGTGGCTCTGAGGTGGATATCCGGCAACTGGATGCGCCATCCCAGCCCCAGCCGTCGCCAACCGGGTCGGTATCGACACAGCTAGCTGCCTGTGGTTGCGTGGCGCTGATGCGACAACTGGAAACTCCGTCCCAACCCCATCCATCACCCACCGGATCCGTATCTACACAGGTAGCAGCTTGCGGTTCTGCACTGCTTACTCGGCAACTGGACACACCATCCCATCCCCAGCCATCGCCAACCGGATCGGTATCGACGCACGCACCGCCAGATTGAGGTGCCTGGCGGGACATTACCTGCTGCAATGCGACAAACCAGCGGGCGGCCATTTTCTCTTCACCATTCGCATTGGGGTGATAGTTGTCGTAGTTGTCGTTTGCCGCGTTGTAGCCGCTGTATTGATCGACGACGACGACCGGCGACGCACTGGTGGATTGACCGGGTGCCCATGTTCTGAGCGCCGAGTTAAAGCTTGCGGTATCCCTGTTTTTCATTGGGATAATCTCGGCCACCAGTATCACAACCTGTGGATTGTCAGCACGAAGTGATGAAAAGATATTGCCAAGCTCGGCAAGCGTACTCGCATTACTTTGGCCTCGGTCGAAATCATTAGTACCCAGGTGAATGATGGCGATGTCGGGCGTATAGGACCCCAACCAACCACCGATGCGACTGGCGATATAACCGGCTTCTTTCGCCCAATGGCCTTCATGGTCAAGATCGAAATCCCGCTCGGACGATGGCGGTGCGCTACCATTGAATGTGTTTTGACTACCGACGAAATCGACGTCATATCCCGCCTGCTGCAATTTTTGCCAAAGTGCGCGACGATAGCTGGGCCGACCGTTACCACCGTGAGTGATTGAATCACCAATCGGGGCAATCGCGATGCTTTGGGCGAGTGCGGGAGCTTGACCAGCGAGCAGTAGAGCCAGGGTGCAAAGTGCTGCAAGCAACATGGCGGGTGCGGGCTGGATGGTACTGGCTCGGGCGTTTCGCCCGAACGACGCCTGGACCATACCGGCTGTTAGGCTTTTATAGCAACTACGCGAACGCATTAAAGCTTCCTGTGATAGTTAAACATCTGATCTAAACAGCCGCACTACCGCACCAGCCACAACGCCGTCTGCGGCACCAGTGTCACTATCATCAACACCGCCAGAATAATTGCAATAAACGGCAGCACAGAAATGCAGATCTCTTTGAAGTTTTCCTTGAATGCGGTCATCGCGACGATCAGGTTCAGCCCAATGGGCGGGGTCAGGAATCCGATCTCGAGGTTAATGACCATAATAATGCCAAGATGAATGGGATCGATACCAAGCGCCATGGCAGGACCGAGCAGCAACGGCGCGAGGATCAGGATGGCGGAGACGACGTCGAACAGACAGCCAACCAGTAACAGCAAGGCATTGATCGCGAGCAGGAAGGCGATCTTGCTGCTGACCGAATCACTGACCCAGCTTGCCAGCGCTTGCGGTATACCTTCTATCGTGAGCAGGGTTTTCAGGCTTAACGCGACAGCGACGATGGGGAACAGCATACCGAGCATTTTGGCGGTCTCGACGGCGGTGCTGTAGAAGTCTCGCAGGCCCAGCTCGCGATGGATGACGATCTCGACGAACAACCCGTAGGCCAGCGCCACGGCTGCGGCTTCGGTGGGTGAAAAGTAGCCACTATAAATTCCGCCGAGCAAAATGACCGGCATCAGCAATGACCAGATGCCGCTGCGCACGGCAGTAAAAAAGGCCTTACCGTCAAACGGCGTGGTGGGCAAATGACGGTTGTGCCAGAACGCGTAGGTCGCGAGCCCCAGGGTCAGCATCAGGCCAGGTATGACGCCTGCGATGAAGAGATCGGCAATGGATTTTTCGGTCACCAGGCCATAGAGGATCAACGGGATCGATGGCGGTATCACGATGCCGAGCGTGCCACCGGAGGTGACGGCGCCGAGCGAGAAGCGCCTGGAATAACCGTTTTGCAGCAATGCGGGATAGAGGATCGATCCGACCGCCAACAGGGTGACGGGCGATGATCCGGAAATGGCCGCAAACAGCGCGCAGGAGAGGATCGTGGCGACCCCCAGCCCACCGGGCAGCATGGTGGTGGCCAGACGGGTGATTTCGATCAGACGGCTGGCGATTGAGCCGCGCGTCATCAGGTTGCCGGCGATCAGGAACATCGGGATTGCAAGCAGCACTTCGTTGTCGAGGCTGATCCATAAGTCTTCGATCAGGTAGATCAGCTGGCCATCGCCCCAGACCAGATGCACGTAGGCCGCTGACGCGAGCAGGATGACCACCACGTTCTGACGCAGTAGCAACAGCGCCAGTACCAGGACTAGCAGGCCAACACTAAGCATGAGCTCTCATCAATGTGCGCGCGTTGCATCCGGCCGCAAAGCGGGCCAGAGTGCGAAGATGCCGTGACGGATAGCAGTGGTAGTCAGCGCGTAGGGGATCACGATCTGGATCGGCCACAGCAGCCAGTACAGTACGGCCGCACGGTCAGCGTATTTCATCGATTCGGAGACGAACATAGCGCCAAACACAGCCATGGTCAGAAAGAACAGACAGGCAAAGCCATCTGACAGGCGCTGTACGGTATTCACCCAGCGCTTTGGGACCAGCCCGTCGAGAAATGACGGGCGCAGATGCATGTTGTCGGCCGTTGCCAGCGACAGACCCAGAAAGCCTGCGACAATCGCCGCGTAGACTGCGATCTTTTGCGCACCGTGAATCGGTGAGCTGAAGATTTCTCGTCCGACGATATCGCCAATCAGCAGCGCCGCCACGGCCAGATAGGCAAGCGTGGCGGCGGCGGCCTCAAAGCGATTCAGCGCGGTCAGGACCGCGCCGGCAGCGGCTGGCATAACCGGCCCAGACTAGTTGGCGCAGGCCTCTTTTGC
>CAZNIS010000054.1:0-4080 GCA_964573105.1 uncultured Granulosicoccaceae bacterium | reverse complement strand
TCATCGGCCACGCAATCAGCCTGTGCCACGTCGGTAAATGCATAGGGGGATGCCAGCAGACCAAATTCCGGCACCAGCAGTGATGTGGCCGTGTTCGAGAAGAAGCCCATATCCAGCCTGCCGCGCGCGACCTGCCGCACGGTGGTTTGCTCATCGCCGAGTTGGCTGGCGTGAAAGTGCTTGATCGTCAGCGTGCCGCCAGACAATTCGGCTACCTTGTCAACGAAGGCGTTGGTGACCTGACCCCAGGGCGATGGCTCTGGTGCAGCACCAGCTGATCGCAATTCCCGCGCCTGCAGGAACGGTGAAGCGGCCAGCACCGCGGCGGACAGGGTCAGAGTAACGATTTTCTTCAAGATTGGATCCTCCGAATGTGCGGATTTTCGGCGCGACAGTCGAGTTACGCCGTTGGTTTTCTATACTGCGTGTTCTCTCGCCAACCAGACGGAATCCAGCGGGCCGGCATTCCATCACGCTATCGGATGGCCCACGATGAGTCAACCGGGCGCTGCCAAGGAGTATCCTTGACGCGACGCGACAACAGGCCACGACGGCTGAGTGCGCCGGAATGCACCTACCAGGAAGACCACGATGAAACGACTGCTGATTGCCGCCACACTGGCGCTATCGACCGCCACACCCGAGCTGAGCACCGCTGACGGGCACGCCCCGGTCAACCGGGTGCAACTGGGGCCACGTCCGTATTTTCTGATCGACGACATGGATGAGTCTGACCTGAAAACGAAGCTCGCAAGCTGCGCCGAAATGCCGATGCATCCTCACGAGCTGTCGATCGGCCATCGCGGTGCGCCGATGCAGTTTCCCGAGCACACATTAGAATCGTATCTGGCAGCGGCGCGAATGGGTGCAGGCGTACTAGAGTGCGACGTCACTTTCACCGCCGATCGCGAACTGGTTTGTCGGCACTCGCAGTGCGACCTGCACACCACCACCAATATTCTGGCGATCCCGGATCTGGCTGCAAAATGTTCCAAACCGTTTACGCCGGCAGAATTCGATTCGAACGGCAATCTCACCCGCAAGGCCAGCGCGCAGTGTTGTACCAGCGACATTACGCTTGCCGACTTCAAGCGCCTGCGGGGAAAGATGGACGCCGCCGATCCAAACGCCACAACCATAGAGGCCTACCTCGGCGGCACGGCCGACTGGCGCACCGACCTGTACAGCAGTCGCGGTACCTTAATGACGCATGCAGAAAGCATCGAGTTGTTCAAGCAGCTGGGTACGAAAATGACACCCGAGCTCAAATCGCCAAGTGTCGATATGCCATTCAACAGCGACTATAGCCAGGCGGATTATGCACAACAGCTGATCGAAGAATACAAAAATGCTGGTGTATCGGCAGGCGATGTTTGGCCTCAGTCATTCAATCTGGACGATGTGCAGTACTGGATCGACAACGAGCCAGAGTTTGGCAAACAGGGAGTCTACCTCGACGGCCGTTACCGCAATCGAAGTTTTAAGGTAGACAAGCCGAATAGCTGGAGGCCGTCGATGGAAGAATTGGCGAGCGTCGGCGTACAAGTCATTGCACCTCCAATGTGGATGCTGTTGACCCTGGATGAGGACAATCGCATTGTGCCGTCCATCTACGCGAAGAAGGCGCGCGAAGCTGGGCTTGAGATTATCACCTGGACACTGGAACGATCCGGCCCGCTTGGCAATGGCGGCGGCTGGTATTATCAAACGATCAAACCCGCGATTGACAACGATGGCGATATGATGACAGTACTCGATGTACTGGTGCGGGACGTGGGTGTGATTGGCGTATTTACCGACTGGCCGGCAACGGTAACCTACTACGCGAATTGCCTGTCCGACCAATAGCTCGCATTACAAATGCCATAGTCAAACGCACAAGAAAGCGCCGGCGCCTCACAAGCACCGGTTAGCCATGGCCACCTGACCCTCAGAAGCGTTGTCACAGACCTGAAATATAAGTCGTGCAACCTAGAAGCGGCAGCGTGATGAATCTGCTGTCAATCACTCATATCCCCTGCAGAGCAAGCTATGCCCATTAAAGTAGGTATTAACGGATTTGGCCGTATCGGGCGTCTGGCGTTTCGCGCCGCGTTTGACAACCCGGACATCCAGTTTGAAAAAATCAACGATCCTGCCGGCGATGCGCAGACGCTAGCACACCTATTAAATTTTGATTCAATACAAGGGCGCTGGAATCACACTGCCGACCATCAGGGCAACGCGATCCAAACCAACCGATACACGACTGAATGCACGAGCAACACCACCATCGATGCTACCGATTGGTCACACTGTGATGTGGTAATTGAGGCATCGGGAAAGATGCGCAAGCCAGAACTACTGCAACAGTATCTGGCGCAAGGGGTAAAAAAAGTTGTGGTCACCGCACCAGTGGCAGCACCAGAAATTTTGAATATTGTCATGGGTGTGAACCACCAGCGATACAATCACACCCAACACCATGTGGTCACTGCGGCATCATGTACCACCAATTGCCTGACGCCGATCGTCTCGGTTATCCATCAGGGCCCCGGCATCGTGCATGGTTCGATTACCACTATTCACGATATCACCAACACGCAGTCGATTCTCGACCAACCGCACAGCGATCTACGCCGGGCGCGCGCCTGTGGCAGTAACCTGATTCCAACTACAACCGGATCAGCCAAGGCGATAAGCTTAATATTCCCCGAGCTTGAGGGTAAACTCAACGGCCATGCCGTGCGTGTGCCGCTTGCTAACGCATCCATCACAGACTGCGTATTCGAGACGAAAAGGCCGGTCACCGAGGACGAGATTAATCAACTTTTCCAACAGGCATCGGTTGGCCCCTTGCGCGGAATACTCGGCTATGAGAACCGACCACTGGTTTCGTCTGACTACCGCGGCGATCCGCGATCCTGCGTGATCGATGGGCCATCGACCATGGTGATCAACTGCACACAGTTGAAAATCTACGCCTGGTACGACAACGAATGGGGCTACGCCAATCGCACGGTTGAGCTTGTGAATTACATCGCCGCCGATTTTTAACACCACGATGAATCAACCGGCAATCAAACAAAACGCCCTGCAGCAATACCTTTTTATCACAGCAAACTACTGGGTATTCACGATCACCGATGGTGCGTTGCGAATGCTGGTGGTGCTGCACTTTCACCAACTGGGCTACAACCCGATTGAGATCGCCTTACTTTTTCTGTTTTACGAATTCTTTGGCGTGATCACCAACCTCACCGGCGGTTGGCTGGGCGCCAGGTTCGGCCTGAACAGGACAATGAACAGCGGCCTGTGCCTGCAGATCCTGGCACTCTCGATGCTGTTGCTCCCGACCGATTTATTGAGCGTTGCCTGGGTGATGATGGCACAGGCGCTATCAGGCATTGCCAAGGATCTGAATAAAATGAGTGCCAAGAGCGCCATCAGGATCCTGTTACCCGATAACGCCGACAGCCGCCTTTACCGATGGGTCGCCGTGCTGACCGGCTCAAAGAACGCTTTGAAGGGAGCGGGATTCTTCGTCGGCGCAGGCTTGCTCGGCCTGTACGGTTTTCAAACCGCAGTGGCGCTTTTGATCGCAATGCTGGTACTGATCCTGGCAATCAGTCTGTTCAAGCTGGGTGCTGACATCGGAAAGTCAAAGCACAAGCCAAAATTCTCGCAGGTATTCTCACGCAGTTCCGCAATCAACAAACTGTCCGTCGCCAGATTGTTTCTGTTTGGCGCTCGCGATGTGTGGTTCGTTGTGGCACTGCCGGTCTTTTTCTCATCCTCACTGGGCTGGAGCCACTGGAAAACCGGCGCATTCATGGCCGGGTGGATTATATTTTATGGCGTGGTGCAATCAATTTCCCCATGGGTAACCGGCGTGAGATCCGAGCGCCCGCCCAGCGGTAACACAGCACTTATAGCAGCCATCGTACTCACCACCGTCACAGTCGGCATCGCGATTTTCGTCTACCTCCCGCTGGCGATGCCCAATAGCCTTCTAATCGGGCTCTTCGTATTTGCAGGCATATTCGCCCTCAATTCAGCCATACACAGCTACCTGGTTGTGCGCTATGCGCACCTCGATTC
>CAZNIS010000053.1:41856-46412 GCA_964573105.1 uncultured Granulosicoccaceae bacterium | reverse complement strand
GCCTGCGCGAGATTCGCGGCAACGATATCTCGATGATTTTTCAGGAGCCGATGACTTCACTGAATCCGGTCTACACCATTGGCGAGCAAATTGCCGAGGTGTTGCGCCGACACCAGCACAAGAGCCGTCGCGAGGCACACGAGCGCGCCATCGAACTGCTCGATTCGGTGCATATACCCTCGCCTGCGCAACGCGTGAACGACTATCCGCATCAGCTGTCCGGTGGTCAGCGCCAGCGCGTGATGATTGCGATGGCACTGGCCTGCAAGCCGCGGATACTGATCGCAGACGAACCCACCACCGCACTCGATGTGACAGTCCAGGCGCAGATTTTTGACCTGCTGAGCGAGCTTCGCGAAGTCACTGGCACTGCGATTATCCTGATCACCCACGACATGGGCGCGGTGGCGCAGATGTCAGAGCGCATGGTGGTGATGTACGCCGGGCGCAAGGCCGAGGAAGGCCGCGTTCGCGATGTGATTCGATCGCCTCGCCACCCCTACACCAAAGGCCTGATCAGTGCGGTGCCGCATCTACTGGATACCGTCACCGACGAGCGCCCTGAACTGATGGAAATACCCGGCATCGTGCCGCCACTGGCAGAGTTTGGCCGGCCCAACTGTCTTTTTGCTTCACGTTGTCATATGGCATCCGATCAGTGCCGCAGTGCGCGCCCCGATGATCAGATCTTCGAGCACCAGCACAGCGCCGCCTGCTTTCACGCCGACGAGATGCAGCCATGAGCAGCGACGATATCCTGCGCGTAAAAGACTTGCGGGTCCGGTTTCCACTTAAGCGAAGCGGCTTTGGCAAACGCGATTACCTGTATGCCGTCGATGGCGTATCGTTCAGCCTGAAACGCGGCCAGACGCTCGCGATTGTTGGAGAATCCGGCTCGGGCAAGACCACCACCGCCCTGACCGTCGCACGACTGCAAAAGGCTTACTCCGGCAGCGTACATCTGGGCGATACCGATCTGCTGGCGCTCAAGGGGGCGCAGCTGCGCGATATGCGCAACCGCATGCAGTTTATTTTTCAGGATCCCTATTCCAGCCTGAATCCACGTTTGCGCGCACAGGAGATCGTACGCGAACCACTGGATAATCAAAACAGGATGCCGGTTGCACAGCGCGATGACCGAGTCACCGAATTGTTTGCCGCCGTGGGACTGCGACCGGAACAAAGGCACTTGTTCCCGCACCAGTTTTCCGGTGGCCAGCGTCAGCGCATCGGCATCGCCCGGGCGCTTGCCACCAGTCCAGACTTAATCATCTGTGATGAACCGGTATCGGCACTGGATGTGGCAGTACAGGCGCAGATACTGAATCTGCTGCGTCGCCTGCAAACCGAGCTGGGGTTAACTTATCTGTTTATCTCGCACGATCTGGGCGTGGTGCAGCATATGTGCGATCACGTTGCGGTGATGTACAAGGGCAAGATCGTAGAGTATGCCGACCGGCTAACGCTGTTCAATCAGCCGCAGCACGACTATACAAAAGCACTACTTGCAGCAGTACCATCCGTGGCAACGGCGCTGCGCTGATTGCAACCGATATACACGTCGATGCCGCATAGCGTGCTCTGAACGATATCCTCCGCCCGCTGTCATACCGGTATTGAATGAAAGGCCACCATTGCGTGACAAACACTGCAGGCACCACTGGCGAATCGCCTCAACCGGTTATCTTGCGCTTCTTGTGGCAGCTCGCCACCGTGCTGCTGCTGAGCGTGCTGGCACTCGACACTGCACAGGCCAGTAATCGCAAGCTCGATAAGATCCACCAGGAAATTCTGGAAAAATATCCACGTGTATCACACGTGCAGTCAGAGTTGCTGGCAGCTGCATCGAGTGATGTCCTGTATTTTGACGTGCGCGAGATCGACGAGTATCAGGTCAGCCACCTCTCGGGCGCGGCCCAGCTGAATCCCGACATCACCCTGGCTCAGTTCGAAGCGCGCTTTGGCGATGAGATTGCCGGAAAAACCCTGATCTTCTACTGCTCGGTCGGCAGACGCGCATCGCGCCTGATCGATCGGTTGCACCCGTTGCTGTCGCAGATCGAGGGCACGCGCGCGATGAACCTGGAGGGAGGAATTTTTCGCTGGCACAACGACCGGCGATCACTGATGCAGAACGGACAGCCAACCGATAAGGTACACCCGTACAACTGGTTTAATTCGCGCCTGCTGGTGCGACGATCAAAGGCGAGCTATTCACCGTAAGTGCATGAGATGCAGGCCGGCCAAACAAGCCACCAGCGCAACCGTTTAAGATCAGTCGGCCTGGTTTTTACGACTGGCTGATTTCAAACACTGGCCGGCAATAGCTTTCCTTTGCTCACGCCGTTCGATTCGAGCGGGCACTCAAGGCGACCACCAATACCACCATAGCCGCCCCCACCAGATTGAACATCCATTCAAGCGGCATAAACGCAAGCCCTGCACCGATAAGCAACAGCGGATAGTGCCACCAGTGCAATGCGCCCTCAGCGTAGCGTTGTATCAACGCATTCACAGCGTATATACCAAACAGTGAAAACACCGCAATTTGTGCCACAGTCAGCCAATCGCCACCGATAAGCGGCGTATAGGCAAACAGCAATGGCACGATGTAAAGGCCTTTGGCGATTTTCCAGGCCTCCACTCCGGTGACCATCGGCCGCGAGCCTGCGATGCCAGCCGCGGTGAACGCCGCCAGACAAACCGGCGGTGTGACGTTACTGTCCTGACTCAGCCAGAAGACGATCAGGTGCGCGGTCAGCAGGAATGTCGTCATCTGCAGCGGATCGACCAGCATGGGCCGCAGCACCACGGCAAGCTCGAAGGGTATCGTCGACATCAGCGTGCGCGCCTCGGCCAATGACATCCCCGTTGCGACCTTGTCCACTAATGGCGAATCCACCAGCATGAATGAGGCGGCAACCGATGGATCACTGACACCGCTGACCAGTTGCTGCACGATCACACCATCGGCCAGCATTCCTGCCAGTGCCGGTGCGGATAGTATCGACAGCACAATATAAGCGGCTGTGACCGGCAGCCCCATACCGAGCACCAGCGAGGCGATGGCAACCAGTGTCAGCGCCAGCAGCAGTGACCCCTGCGACCACTGGGCGATCATCAGCGCGAAGGTATTGGCCAGGCCACTGGTGGTAACCGCATTGTTGATCAGGCCGACCGCGACCAGCAGAATGGCCGTCATCACTGAGGTCTTGATTCCCAGTGACAGCGCTTTGGTGATATTGGCCGGCCCCATTTTGTTTGGCGTGAGCCAGCTCACCACGATCAGTGTCAATATCGCATAGACCGCAGCGTAGCTAGGGGTTCTGCCGGAAATCAGCATCGTCGTCATGACTGTCAATGGCAGCACAAAATTCAACAGACCAGCCAGCATCTTGCGGCGATCGACAGGGGCGACGTTCTCGGTACCAATGCCGTATTTGATTGCTTCGATGCGCACGATAAACGCTACCGACAGAAAGTACAGCAGCGCGGGTACTACCGACACCAGCACAATCGTGCTGTAGGGAATGCCGGTGTAACTGGCCATGACAAACGCACCCGCTCCCATGATCGGCGGCATCAGTTGCCCGCCGGTCGATGCAGCCGCCTCAACCCCTGCAGCAAATTGCGGACGAAAGCCGTTTGATTTCATCAACGGTATGGTGATGACACCGGTGGACGCGGTGTTGGCTACCGCTGAACCGGAAATGGTGCCAGTCAACGCCGATGAAATGACTGCGACAAAAGCCGCACCGCCGCGAAACCGGCTGGCCACCACTTTGGATACTTCAATAACAAAATCCGATGCACCACTAACCACCAGAAACGCGCCGAAAATCATAAACAGCGTGATGTTGGCCGACGAGATAGTAGTGATGATGCCAAACATGCCCTCGTCGTTGTACAGCGATCGAAACACGACGTCATCAATTGGCAGACTCGCGGCGCGAAACGCGCCGGGCATCATCTCGCCCAGAAAAAGAATGTAGGACATCGACAACACCACCAGCACCGGAATGATCCAGCCGGTCAGCCGCCGTGTGAGCTCAAGCACGCCGACGATAACCACCGCCGCGGCCACCCAGTCGAGTAGTTCAAATTGCCACGCCTGACCGGTCTTGGCCAGTGTGCGTTCGTATAAACCGTTTTGCGCCCAGGCAATCCATAGCGAACTTGCCGCAATCAAGAGCCCGAAAATCACATTGCTCCAGCGGCCAAAGGTGCCGGTGGCCGCCCCACTGCCAAAGGTTTGCGTGGTCATCGCACCGACCAGTGCAAAGCCCGCAAAGTGAATACAGTTTTGCCAGATACCCGGTTCATTCCACCAGACATTGGTCAGCATGTGCCACAGTGCAAAGAGGCACATGGCAGCAGTGATCAAAGGCCCGGCGCCGGGCTCGGTAGTGGCTGCACTTGCAGCAGACTTTTGACTGGAATCGTCATCCATGCCCGGGTATCGATGTAAGTGAATAGAAATGAAAAAGGCGTCAGCCCCCAACCCCCGCACCCGCCCCACAAGTGCGGGCGCGGTACTTAGCCAAAAGGTTATCGGG
>CAZNIS010000053.1:0-41846 GCA_964573105.1 uncultured Granulosicoccaceae bacterium | reverse complement strand
GCCGGGTTTTTTTTTTATTTAAATAAAATTAAAACGGGGGGGGCCCCCCCCGGGGGCCCCACGCCAGACAAGTGAGGGCTCGTTACTTCGCCATCAGGTTATCGGGCACTTCGAGGCCGACTTCCTTGTAGTATTTTGCCGCACCAGGATGCAGTGGTACCGGCAGACCGGCCATTGCACCTTCCAGTGACATCGCTTTAGTCGCTTTATGGATGCCCTGCAGGAACGGCAGGTTCTCATAGATCGACTTGGTCAGCTCATAGACGTGATTTTCGTCGACATCGGCATTGACCGCCAGGAAGTTAGGCTGGGCGATGGTTTGCACGTCGGCGTTCTGCTCTGGATAGGTACCGGCTGCCAGGGTGTAGGGCACCCACAGACCACGACCGCCATCCATTTTTTCAGCTTCTTCGGCAGTGACGTTGAGGATGGTGAATTTGTCGCCGTTGGACGCCAGCAGTTTAGTCAGCGCACCGGTCGGCGGACCGGCCGGAAAGCCACCGCCAATTGCCTGACCATTGGCCAGCGCATCGGCAGATGGGCCATAGCCTGCATACACCAGCTCGTAGTCGCTATCGATAGTTGCACCCAGTCCTCCCATCAGCACGGTATTGGAGCCGAGTGTGCCGGAGTTTTCCTTACCCATCGCCATAGACTCGCCCTTGACTTCGAGCAAATCAGAGACCGACCCCGATTTAACGTACTCGTTAGCGAGCACGAACTGTTCGACGTTTTGCCACAACATCGTGACTGAACGCAGCTGCTCCTGAGGCTCGGAAACCGGGCCAGTGCCAGTCGCAGCGTAGGAACCATACAGCCCCTGCAAAATGGCAAATTGCGCTGTGTTGGCCGCCAGTGCCTGCACGTTCGCACCAGAGCCTGCCGAGTTGACCGCTGTCAGGCTGAATTTCTTTTTCGGCAGCAGCTTGATTTTGCTCAGCGTGGCAATCGCAGTACCAACCGGGTGGTAGGTGCCGCCGGTGGACGCTGTGTTGAGGATGTAATCGGTGTCGGCGTTGACCGGTGCCGCAATCGTCAACGATGCCACTGCACCTGCCAACAGCAGGCGACGTATTCTGTTGCTCATGAGTTCTCTCCATTCGGTTCAGATTCACAACAACTGACGCAATCGGATCAGCTGTTGCAGCGGCACGATTGTGCACCCGGGAACAGAACCATGCAAACCAGGCTATACGTTTGAAAAATCGATAGAAATGGATCACTGCGAGACCGTGAACGTCGCCCGGATGGGACACTTCGGCAATTTTTTGCTTATTGGGCCGGTCGACGACGGACTGATGGGTTACTGTCAGGTGATCAACTATCGCGCGGCAACCGACTGATGCCCAGGCGCGTCATTTTTTCATTGAGTGTGCGCCGGTTAATCTGCAACGCCTCAAGCACGCAACTGATTCGCCCCTCGTGTTGCAGCAGGCAAGATTCAATCACGTACTTCTCATAGGCCAGTACCCGCTGTTTTAGCGAGGCAGAGTTGTCAGATATATCCAGCGCGTGCCGCTGCAATGCGACTGCCTCGCGGAAACTGTGGGTGATTTGCTGAATCGCCGACAGCAATTGCCCGGGCTCCACCGGCTTTTCCAGAAAGTCCACCGCGCCCAGTTTCATCGCCTCGACGATATCCGGCACCGTGGCAAAGCCCGAGAAAAACAGCATCGGCACCAGCGGTCTGATCTCGCGCGCCTGCCGGGCGAACGCCAGTCCGTCTACTTCCGGCATGCGAAGATCGGTCACGATGACATCGATCGATTCGGCAGCCAGACGTTCCAGCGCAGTGCTGGCGCGATCGGCGATCACCACATCGATACCGTTGACGCGAAGATAGCGCGCGTGTGCCGCCAGCACGTCGTGATCATCATCGACCAGCAGGATGCGACTGTCGACAGTTTCTGTTGTCATGCCAGATCTCCATCGGTCAGCGGCAAGGTTACCCTGAAAACACTACCGCGCACCGCTGCCGGACGATATTCAATGCCACCGCCGTGGTCATCCAGAATTTGCCTGGCAAGTGTCAAGCCCAGGCCCAGCCCGGTGGCACTTCCTGAGTGGGTGTGAAACGGTTCAAACAGATGCGCTGCAACATCGGCGCTGACACCATCGCCATTGTCCGATACCTGCACACACACCTGCCGATGGCTGGTGCTGACTACCACGGTGACTTGCGGTCGATCCTGTCGCAGGGTTGCATCAAACGCGTTGTACAGCAAATTTAGCAGCGCCTGTTGCAGCAGTATTTCATTACCGCGAACCCGCAGCGCACCCGGCGCGGTTGTACTGTCCCACTGCACCTCGTCCAGCGCCTGTGATGCCACCGGCCGCTCGCGTTGCACAATGGCGACTACGTCGTTTACCAGGCGCCCGACATTGACCGATGCAAAATGGCTGTCGCGCTGCCGTGCGACACTGCGCAGTGTATCGATGACGCGCGCGATGCGCTTGGTGGTGCGATCACTGTCGATAACTGTATCGCGAATGTCTTCCGCTGCCGAATCGGGAGATGCGATCAGTTGCCGCAGCGTCGCCAGATTGAACCGTAAACTCGCAAGCGGCTGATTGATCTCGTGATTGATGGCGGCTGACATCCGCCCCAGCATGGCGAAATTCGACTCTGCGATCAGCGCACGCTGTGCCGATTCCAGCTCCCGCGTGCGCACCTGCACCTCGGCCTCGAGTTGCTCGGCATTGCGCTGTTGCGTCAGCGCGAGCAGGCGCTGCTGACGATAACTTCTGCGCCCCAGCACTGCCAGTGCCACAATGCCCAGCAAGGCGAAAAGGTACCAGGCCGCATTCAACGCAATGTTGCCCAGCGGCACCAGGTGACGCAGTGTCCAGGGCTCGCCTTGCAGCGCGCGATCGATAGCTGCATAGCGACGCGGCGTCTGCCCTTCGCGTCGCCATTGCCAGTATTCGGGCAACCCCAGGTGCGACAACGCCAGCGGCGACAACCGCGCACCATCGCTGAGTTGATAGCGACGATCGGCGGCGATTGCCGATTGTTCGGCAGGCTGTAGTTCACGAGTCGGCGCGTATAAAAGGTCGCTATCGGTGGATAACATCACCACGCCGAGTTCATCGAGAATTAGTGATGTGTAGTTGTCTGCCTGCCAGCTGTTCAAAAGCTGGTCGAGCTCCAGCTTCACCACCACGACCCCAATGATCTGACCGCTATCCCGAACACTGTCGGCAATAAAATAACCCGGTACACCCGTGGTTGCACCAACCGCGAAAAACGTGCTGCGCTGCCCGGACAGCGCGCCGGAAAAGTAGGGTCGAAACTGATAGTTGCGGCCGACGAAACTGACCGTATCACGCCAATTGCTGGCAGCCACAGTCAAGCCGCTGCTATCCATCAGAAAGGCAAAAGCAACACCGCTGTCCTGTTGTACTCTGGCCAGGGTGCGATTGGCCTCTTCAATGGCGTCGCGGCCACCTGGCTGCAACGCCTGCAGCAGGCGTGGATCGGCGCTCAGCAGCCGCGGCAACACCGCGAGCTGGGACAACCGTCGATCCAGATCAACGGCCTGCAGCGCCAGCCGATTCTGTTGCAGACGATTGATCCGCCAGAACTCAACCTGCCAGCACAGTACTGCCAACAGGCAAATCCCAAGCACAGCGCACAGCGCGCGGATCACCATGTCGTACTTAGTCGATCTGTAAACACTGGCAATTGCGACTCTCTATCAGAACCCATCGGGCGCCGAACAGTCGCACAGGATTGGCGTGCGGGTCAACGCGTTGGCGGATTCTAAAACGACGGTGACTGACCGTCCGGTACACCATCCTGGTTGCGATCAATGCCTAGCCATACGCCAGAGCCGGGCGGCACGCAGGTAAACGTGATAGCCCCGTCAACATCGCGTGCCGCCATGCGCAGTTGCTGATAGCTCACGGTTTCACCGCGATCGCTTTCAAACGTTGCACCGCCCTGATACAGATAGCCACGGGCCTCGTTTTGCACCACGCCTCTGGCGACCAGATCACACTCATCTGCGTCTGCCCGATCGATCAGCAGGTCGATTCGCGTATCAGTATCAGCCAGGGTTTCGGCCGACAGCGTCGCCTGCTGGCCGACTATTGGTGCCATGTTGCTGTCGAAGGCCATCACAAAGTCCACCACCTGCTCGCGTTGCTCGGCATTGCGTTGCGGATCGGTGTCGAACCGAAATACCTCACCGCGAAAAAAACTGTCCAGTGTGTCCATGGCGCCATCGTGCATGAATCCGAAGCCGCGAATCTGGGCGCCGAAATCTTCGTCGGTAGCCGAGAATCGACCCGAGCTACCGAACTTGCCCACTTTCTGATACATGTTGCGCAGATGTGGCACCTTAAATTCCTGCGAGATATCATCGCCTTCGACCGAGCTCTGCCCACTGGTGCCAAAATGCCCGTTGGCGGGATCGAGCGTGTGACAATCGTTGCAGCGAAATACTTCACCGGTTGTGGGTTTGTTCATGTAGATGTCACGACCTGCCTGCTGGCTTTCAGTCAAACCATTATCGAGCGCCCGAATCGGGTTGGGTGGATAATTCAACGTTAGCCCAAACTCGGCAAACTGCTGCATCTGCGCGGGCGTCAACTCTTCACTGCGCCCCAGCAGATCCACAAACGCACCGTTAAATTCTTTAAACGCGGCCATCTCCAGGCTCTCGTTGGCGGATGCGGATTGGCCCGTGCGGTCGCCACGCCAGTGCATCGGCCCGGCGTCGACGAGCCCGCGCAGGCTCTGCGTGCCCATCGGCCCTTTCATCGGATGAAAAACGGCTGCTTCATCCGGCGCCAGAAAGCGATTCACAAACTGATTGGGATTGGCCACTACAGGGATATCCGGGTTACCCAGATCCCAGGCCAGTGCGTCGTTGTCTGCGAATACATGACAACTGGCACAGGACGCATCGCCATGACTGGACATCTGCGATGCATCGTATAGAAACTTTCGCCCTTCGATGACGCGCGCCGGTTCAGGATTAAACAACTGCACCGCATCAATTTCGCTGTGTGTACCGGTGTCGATAATCGAAATTTTGTTCTCAAAGCGGGCGAGCACATAGAGACGCTCGCGCGATTCATCGAGTACCAGACCGGTTGGTCCACCACTGGACAGTTTGATTTGCCCATCCGCATCGACTGCAAAGCTACCGTCCGCCAGTGCCGAGCTATCGTAGATTGCCACCTTGCCTGACCCAAAGCCCGCCACATACAAAGATTGACCGTTTTGCGAAATCGCCATGCCAAGCGGTTGCGCGATCGATAACTCGCGCGCCTGTTCACTGGCCTGCGCCATGGTGTGGTCCAGATGCGGATTCAGATCGCGTGCGCTGACTGCACTATCGTCAATCAGCGTGATTCGATTGCGAATGAAATTGCCACTCAGCGATGCGGCGGCCACACCTGGCCCCTCAAATCGATTCAGGTTCAGGGCTTCTGTATTGCTGACATACAACACACCTGTCGCAGGGTTTTCTATCATATTGAACAGCGTCGTACCGACACCGCTGATACGCTCCATCACCGCCGGACTGCGATTGGCAGCGAGCACAAACACATCGTAGTCGGGCAGGGAAAAAGGTACCAGGCTGTCGTAACTGGTATCGTTCAGATCAGTAGCGGCGCCGGTTTCATCGCGCCAGCGCTGGCCATCGAATTGAACGATCAGGCCAGTGTCCGGCTGGATGGCGCCGTCGCTGCTTTGCACCGGCCCGGATTTGGCGATGCCGTTCTCGCCGATCGCCGTCGTTTGATTGCCCGAATTCATCACCGCCACATACACGCGACTGCCATCTGCGCTGGCCGCCAGTGCACGCGGCGTATCGCCAAACATCGACACCACTGCCAGTGGATCGCCACCCACAGAATCGCCGGTTGCCGCGGCATCAAACACCCAGACATCGGCACGCGAGACACCGGGTGTCGTCAGCGCTGCATCGATCGGTTGATCGTTCGGACCATTTTGGCCGCGGCGGGCCGCAGTGACAAAGGCGAGTGATCTGTCTGATCCAGCAAAGACGATATCGCGAGGTTCGTCACCCGTGAACAGTGTTTTCACCACACGGGCAGGCTTTTGAGAAATATCGACAACACTGATGCTGTCTGACAGATGATTCACCACCCAGGCTTCAGCGTCATTGCGCACCGCCACGGCAACCGGCTCCAGCCCGACCGGCACCCGCTGCTGCAACTGCAAACCATCGTCGTCAGCTTTGAAAATATCGAGTGTGGCATTCGGTGTGTTGGTGACAAAGAGACGGCTGGCATCACCCGACAACGCCAGTGGCCGCACCTGGCCCGATTCAAAATTGACGAAGTTCTCGCCGCTGCCAAACAGTGCCGGGTCGCGGCTGTCACTATCCGCACTAGTGCCTGAGCCGGATCCACCGCAGGCGGTCACCGTCAACAGCGCCAACAGGCCAAACACGGACAAACGCAATTGAATCATGGCAGGCTTCCTTTGATTGACTATCAATGTGATCTTTTACCAGCAGAGTCTGGATGTGTTACACCCGGCAGCCTAGTCATGCCGGGACTCAACAGTTGTATCAAGCTGTAACAACTGACACCCAGCGCTATTGCAAGCCGGTAAGTCAGGCGGATGCACCATTTTCACCGCAGGGTTTGGATTCTGTGCATAATGCGCGCTGTCATCGACACAACGCCCGTTACAATTCTGTCGGAGCCCGCATGAGAATCAATACAAAGCTGTTTCTAAGTCTTGGTATCGCCTGTACTGTCACAGCCTGTGGCAGCGATAGCGCTACCGTTGTCGAGCCAGACGATGCGCCGACTTTGACTGTGTTCGAATTGACCAACGCCAGTGATGCCGGCAGCGCGTCACTGATGAACTACAGCATGCCCGGCGTCGATGGCAGCAGTACTCGACGCGAAAATGCCGTCGTCGTGCTGCCGGAAGGCGAGCCACCGGAAGATGGCTGGCCGGTGATCGGCTGGGGCCACGGCACCACCGGCGTGGCAGATGTCTGTGCACCGTCGGCTACGGACAATCTGGCCGGTTACTCGGAATACCTTAACGCCTGGCTGGCGGCTGGCTATGCCATCGTTGCACCAGACTATGAAGGACTGGGTACTGAGGGCGGCCACCCTTTTCTACACCTTGACAGCGAAGGCCGATCGATTAATTACGCTGTGGAAGCGGCCGTCGAGGCAATACCAGAATTATCCAGCCGCTACGCCGTACTCGGTCACTCTCAGGGCGGCCATGCGGTACTGGGAGCCGCGTCCCTGGCCGATGAGAATCCCGGTGTCACCCTGGTAGCCGCTGTGGCTTTGGCGCCCGCCTCTCAGGTGCTGGCGCAGGGTGCTTTTACCGAATCAATCTATACGGATACCACGCGCCCCGACGCGGAACGCATCAGCGCAGCGGTCGGCGATCTGGGATTTACCACCCTGCTGGGTCACGCGATAGATACCGTAATCCCGTCTTTCGACCTGGATGCCGCGTACGGAGAGAATGGCACCGAGCTTCAGCAACTGACTGAATCCACATGCCTGACTGAAATCCGTGAAGCGCTCGCGGAAAGCGTGCCACCAGTACTGCTGGCGAACAACAATCTGGACAGTTTTTTTGCTGAAGACATCGAAACAGATCCCGCTGTCACCACCTATTTCGAGTCCGTTGAGCCCGGCAATCGTGCCATGGCTGTTCCCCTGCTGATCGCCCAGGGGCTAGCCGACACAACAGTTTTCGCCTCATCCACCGCGACACTGCTCACGCAGCTATCGGCCGTCAGCGATACTGATGTCGACCCGCTGTTGAACACCTATGAAGGCATCGGTCACGGGGCCATCCTGTTGGCAAGCTTCAACGACGCCGCCGCGTTTATCGCCACGCAATTCGCAACGCAGGCAGATTCCGAGTAATCGCAAAACACTCTGCTATGGCCGGGTGGCAAGTGTTTTGCCACCCTACTTCGGTGAAACGTTCGCTCGGTGCTGCTGTATAGAAGCAGCCACCCACTGATGAAAGACATGGGTAGGTCCATCCATCACTGCAGAGAACCGACCGCCATCAAACTGTGGCCCGTGTCGGCCGAGCTGCATGCCCTCAACCACACCGATATCCTCTTCAAATACGCCCTTCCATAGATGTGCGTTGTCGGCCCTGATGGACTGATACTGTGAATCGGTTGCCCCCGCTTCTGTGTAAAAGAGTGCCACATGCTCGATTGTGCGATCGGTTGCCACAGGCTCCAGCACCAGCGCAAAGGTATGATCCCGATGCACGCCCAGCAAGACATTGGGAAACAGCGCGATGTACTCGGCACCAGTGTTCCATTTGTCACCCAGTGCATCGAAATCCGGCAACACCTGTTGCTGATCATTAACGAGCTGGCGATACACTTCCGACCCCTGTCCGGAGAAGTGCCCCGAATGCTCGATATTGTAGTGATCCTCCAGTCTTGAATAACTGTTGAGTCCGGGATGTATCGATGGCAGATGGTAGCTTTCACAGTAATTCTCCACCGCGAGCTTCCAGTTGGTATTGACCGTCAATTGAAAGGTTGAGTCTGCGGCATTGCCAAACACCGGACGATCAAACTCGTGCCAGCGTTCAAGCAATGCTTGCGCATAGCGATCAAAAGGGGCCGCATTGCCAGATATATTCACAAACACCACACCGAGCCAGACTCTGGCCGGAAATTCAACCAGCCCAAGTTCATCTCGATTGACGCTGGCGTGACAATCGACGCCGGCTCCACCGACATGCGGCGTTGCCGCAAGCTTGCCATCCAGGCCATAGCACCAGCTATGGTACGGACAGCGAATCACGCGATGGACTTTCTTCGGTTCCTGCACCAGGATCATGCCGCGATGCCGGCAGGTATTTTGATAGACGCGCACCCTGCCCTCGTGATCGCGCGCCAGCAACAGCGGCACCCCCAGCAGACTCAGCGGCTTCACATCGCCGTTATTCGGCACGTCGCAATCAAAGCCAATACCCGCCCAGTTATCGAACAACAACGCCTGGCTCTCTTCGCGAAAGACCGCATCGCTGGTGTAGTGTTCATTGGGCAGCCCCTGTGCACTTTCGATGGGGTTTAGCACAGGTGCGAGCGGGTCGACAGAATTGGCCGTCATGCGTCGATTCTCCGGGTTGATCAGCAGGTGGCTATCCTTTTTAGCGGCCCGCCCTGCCACAATCAATAGTCCGACACTTAAGCGTGGTTAAGTCGCGCTAACGCCAGTTTACCCGACCGGACTGGCTGCAATACCGCCAGCGCTACAAACCGGGCAACCCGCACGCCCCCGATGCCTCACAAGTCTCTGAAGTTGGGGCAAATACCCGGGCAAATTGCCAGGTCGACGTTACAACAGTTCCGCTGGCAGAACTCTGGCAGTGCTCCACTGTTTGGGCGACTGCCCATACTGGCGCTTGAACTCACGGCTGAACTGGGAGTAACTCGCGTAACCGACTTCGGCGGCGGCCAGATTCACATTCATGCCTCCGGCGATTTTCATCGCGGCGCGGTTGAGCCGCATTGCCTTGACGGACTGAATTGGCGACATCGAGGTGGCCTGTTTAAACTTGCGATGAAAGACTGCCCGGCTCATGCCAACCTGTGTCGCCATGCCATCAATCGAGACGGATTCATGCAGATTCGAACTCAAGTACTCGATGGCCCGGGCAATGTCGTTGCCGACTCCAAACGCGCGCCGGGCCGAATCTCCCGCCTCGCCTTTTAAAACGGCATAGTACAACTCGCGCAGGCGCCCCTGGCCCAGCACCGCCAGTTCAGAAGGGTTATCGGCTATCTGCAACAATCGCAACAGCGCATCGCCAAAACGGTCATCCCAGTTTGCCAGCGCCAAACCTGGTAGCGTTGGTTCGCCACGCGGTTTCAGGTCAGCCTCGGCGCTTTGCGTTTCGATGGCAAGGTCGGTCATCACTCTGGCATCCAGCGCGATAAAAACACCAACCAGAGGGTTGTCGACAGATGCTGTGGGCGTGCCCGCCTCTACCGGCATGGACACCGGACAGCACATATATTGACTGCTGTCGCACACATACCTTTTACCGTCCAGTATTGCCTCTTTGGCACCGCCGACGATGGCAACCACGGTGGGTTCATATACGGCTGGTGCACAATCCACAGATTCGGTGATTCGAAAGACCTGCACGCCCTCAAGACCGGTATCGATCAGTCCACTATTGCCGACCTTGTCCTCGATAAGCTTGCGTATCTGTTCTTTGCTCATCCAATCAAGCTAGCACCAAGCCAATCCGGACTCAACCGGATCGATACAAATAGGCATGTTTTCGAGAGTAACTCGTCAGCGCGACGCGTGTGGCTCGAACTTTCGGTTTCGAAACGCAGGTTGAGGCGCCAGGTGAAGCGCCAGGGAAAGCAAAGCCTGCAATCAAATGGACATTGATGGTTGCAATACCGGGTTGGCAACGATCCTGGATCAGCAGGACTCGACCAACCAGTCGTGCAGCACTCTGGCACTTCTACCGCTGTCTCGCAACGGCTCACTGTGTGGCGACACGAGATAAAAACTGCCTGGGGCGGGCAAACTGAACTCTTCGAGTGCAACCAGCAAACCGCGTTTGATCAAAGGTGCGAGCAGCCGCTCCCAGCCCAGCAACAGACCAACGGAATCGCGTGCCGATTGCACCGCGATGGTGTAGTTGTTGACACTGGGACCATTACCGACAGCGCCATCGAATTCGTGCGCATTGAAGAACGCCTGCCAGTTGGTCCAGTCGGTCTCCGCATCGAGGTGTATCAGTGGTTGCGCGGCCAGTTGTTCCAGGGTTTCGATGCTTGTGCGCTTGTGAAATGACGGACTGCACACTGGCACCATTCTATCGCGAAACAACAACTCGTAACGCGGATCGTTTGCCGGTGCCGAGCCGTACCAGATGCGCAGATCAAAGGTGGCGCCTCTGGGTGGTGGTGAATCAGAGACGTGTTGGTTGACGGCGATGTCGCTGTGCTTTTTCCAGAACGCAGACAATCGCGGAGTCAGCCACAGTGCGGACATGGCAGTCGTTGCGTAAATAGTGACGGGCCGACGCCTTTCGCTATCGCGAATTTCATCCAGCGCATTGGCAACCTGAGTCAGGCTGCCACGCAGCACTTCCTGTAAGTGCCTGCCTTGCGCGGTCAATTCGACGGTGCGGTGGTGGCGGGTAAACAGCGGTGAACCCAGTTCCGCTTCCAGTTTCTTGATGTGCTGACTGACGGCGCTCGGTGTGACCTGCAACTCTTCCGATGCATTCTTGAAGCTCAGATGCCGCGCCGCGGCCTCGAAGGCGATTAGCGTGGGCAGCGGCGGCAATTTGATTCGCGACTGCGTCATCAGCGCCCGTTTCCAGTGGTACACAGTAACCAGGTTGTCGCGCCAATTCCGCTCGACGCTCGCTGCTGCCGCAATTGTGCTACCGACGTTTTATTCATTACCCAAAGTGGAATTGTTGACTTCGACTTCCGATCGCAAAACAGCAACTAGATGATGAACCACGGCGACTGTTCGGCGTGCGCGCGGCCACACCAATCAGCCTTCTACACAATCCGTTGCGCGCAGCCAAGCGCGATCACCGCTGTATCATAGCCCGCACAGACGCCGAGCGCCCGCGTAAGACCTCGGATAGAGTATAGCCGCTGTGTCCGTGCTGGAAAGGTTCGACCATCGAGAAAATTGCACAATTCGCGATACCTCGATAGTCGAACAATAGACCGGTTGTTAAGCAGCTGATGTCACTTCACGGTGCAGGCCAGCTTTCATGAAAAACGCTGACAGTCGATACCCAAGCAGTTTAGAATTGCACCTGCACCAATGTTCGCTGGAGGACACATGCGTTTGAACAGAAATCCTGTCATGGCTATTGCAGGAGCCACCGCACTGGCGATTTCCGCTGCCGGCACGTCACTACAAGCAGCTGAATTCGACGGCATCGAAGTCAACATTCTCACTCGCCCCGGTCCTGTAATCGCACAGCGAATGGTTGATCGTGGCGAGGAATTCACCGCTATGACCGGCGCCAAAATTCGCGTCAACGAAGTACCGTTCGCTGAATTGTTTCAAAAGATTCTCACCGACTGGGCAACCGGTACCAACTCGATCGATGTCGGTGTGTTTGCATCCGGCTGGGCGGTCGAACTGGCCGATGGGGACCTGCTGGAAGATCTGACCCCCTACGTGGAGGCTGATGAAAAACTGCAGTTCGACGACATCGCACCGTTTTTCCGCGAGTTCAATCAGAAGATCGGCGGCAAAACCAAACTTATTACCATCGACGGCGATTTCCAGATGCTCTATTACCGCCGCGATGTCTTTGACGAAATGGGCCTGAAGCCACCCCGTAACTGGGATGAGTATATGGCCGCCGCAAAGGCCACACACGGTAGGGATCTGAACGGTGACGGTGAACCCGACTACGGGTCCTGTATTTTCAAAAAGCGCAACGCGCAATCCTACTTCGCGATCATGTCGGTAGCCGCGGCCTTCAGCCAGACCCAAGGCACCGGACAGGGCTTTTTCTTCGACCCTGAGACCATGAAGCCTTTGATCAATAATGAAGCCTGGATCGAAGCGCTTAACGTCTACAAGGCCACTGGCGAGTTTGGCCCACCCGACGAGCTCAACCAGGACATCGGCGACACCCGCGCACTGGTGCAGAGCGGCCGCTGTGCACTGGCGATCGACTGGGGCGACATCGGCCCGCTGTCGATTGACGAGTCGGGCGCAGCGATCAAAGACAAAATGGGCGCCACCCCGATGCCCGGCACCTCGCGCGTGCTGGACCGCGAGACAGGCAAGCTCGTCGACTGTGACGCCGAGCGCTGCCCGCACGCTGTCGACGGCATCAATATCAGCCCGTTCGCGGCTTTTGGCGGTTGGTCAGGCGCGATCAACAAGAAGGCTGACGACAAGGTCAAACAGGCGGCATACGCCTTTTTGTCTTACATGAATCAGCCCGAGCAATCGAACGTCGATGTGACGATGGGCTGGACTGGCTACAACCCGTACCGCAATTCGCAGCTCGACAACCCGGACCTGTGGATCAAGGCGGGCTTCAGCCCCGAGTTTGCCGACAACTACCTCGGTGCGATCAAGGCGAGCCTGAACAATCCGAACATGGCCTCGGATCTTCGCATTCCCGGCACCGCGCAGTATCAGGGCGTGGTACTGGATCGCGAGCTGGCACGTTTTCTGGCCGACGAAATCACCGCGGAAGAAGCGGTAGCCAACATCGAGGAAGGCTGGGAAGAAATCACCG
The DNA here is from genome assembly GCA_964573105.1 of uncultured Granulosicoccaceae bacterium. Taxonomy (GTDB): domain Bacteria; phylum Pseudomonadota; class Gammaproteobacteria; order Granulosicoccales; family Granulosicoccaceae; genus CAKZSB01. The sequence goes on along the minus strand of CAZNIS010000053.1, from coordinate 28,591 downwards.
AGGATTTCGGTCGCGACACCCAGCAGAGCATGTACAAGGCATCGCTCGGCATCACCAACTGATTCGGCACTCGCTGCAATCGAACGGTCCCGTCGCCCGCGCGGCGGCGGGACCCGCCATGACTCTCCAGAATTCCCATTGACGTGAATGCCCCGCGCCGTCGTTTCGCACGCCTGAGTGAGTGGCTGGATCAACAGTCCAGCACGCTGTTCATCACACCGGCAGTCGTGCTGATTCTGGTTTTTTCCATCTTTCCGCTGCTCGCCTCATTAATCATCGCGTTTTCCCGATTCCGCCTGCGCGCCGGCAGCTATCAGGTGCGATGGGTTGGCTTTCGCAATTTCGAAAAGCAGTTCTTCGGCTCCGAACAGTTTCACTTTCTGGGCACATTCAAGGGCATGAGCCTGTTCGGCTGGCTGGTGGCGGTGCTCGTCGGTGTGCTGTTACTGTACTGGCTGTATCGCTACTGTCGTCGACAATTCTGGTGGCTTGGATTCATTGGACGCATCATCAGCGCGCTGATGTTCTTCGGCCTGACACTGCTGTTTTGCGCCACCCTGTTAAGCGGCCATCAGTTCGGCACACTGGGCGTGACGCTGTTCTACGTATTTGCCGGTTGCAGCCTGCAATTTGCGATCGGTCTGGGCCTGGCACTTTTATGCGCGCAACCGATCCATGGTCGCAATTTTTTTCGCGTAATATTTTTTATTCCACTGATGATCACCCCGATCGGCATCGGCTATGCGTTTCGCATGCTGGCCGATACCAGCAAGGGTCCTTTTTCACCCTTGTGGCAGTGGGTTGGACTGGGTGATTTTTCCTGGTCAACCGATCCGTGGGCGGCGCGCATATTCATTGTCATCGGCGATTCATGGCAGTGGATACCGTTTGTATTTATCATTTTGCTCGCAGCCCTTGAGAACATTCCCAAAGACCATCAGGAGGCTGCGCAGGTCGACGGCGCCAGCGGCTGGCAGATCTTTCGCGAGATCACCTGGCCACAACTGATGCCGGTCGCTGCAACCGTCATGCTGATCCGCCTGATCGAGGCATTCAAGCTTGTTGATCTGCCCAACATCATGACTGCCGGCGGACCCGGCATCGCCACCGAATCCATGTCGCTGCACTCCTACTTTGCCTGGCGCTCACTGGATCTGGGCCAGTCCGCCGCCATCGCCTATCTGCTGCTGTTTGTGACGGTTGTGTTGTGTGTGTCGTTTTTCAACTATGTCGTGATTGGCAGGCTCAGAAATAGCGCGGCCTGAACTGACTATGCATAACTCCCGACAACGGTCCTTTTTCAACCGCCTGTTCGAGGCGCCAGCCATCGGCAAAATGGCCCCCGGCACCAGCCTGATTGTCTACACGCTGCTGTTGTGCTGGTCACTCGTGGTGCTGTTCCCGCTGTACTGGGTGCTGATTACCTCGTTTAAATCAGCGGTCGATGTCAACAGCGGGCCAGTCTATCTGCCGTGGGTGGATTTCCAGCCCAGCCTGCACGCCTGGCGCGAGCTACTGGTGATCGACTATGAAGACACGCTGCGCTCGTATATCAATTCGATCGTGATCGCGTTGTTCTCTACCACGCTTTGCATCATCGTCGGGTCAATGGCCGCCTATGCGCTGGCGCGCATCACCTACAAACCCAAATTTGGCAACATCCTGATGTTTGTGCTGGCGATGATCGCAGGGTGCTATGTGGTGTGGAAGTTTGGGGTCGACTGGAAACTGTCGATTGCCGTGGCTGTCGCTATCTGGTTTTTTCTGGTCAGAAGTATCGGCCGCTTTTTCACTCGTTCTGTCGGCAATGGCGACATTCTGTTCTGGATGATTTCACAGCGCATTCTGCCGCCCATTGTCACCGTGGTACCGATCTACATGATGTTCCAGAATCTGCGTATGCTGGATACCCATATGGCGCTGATTCTGACCTATACCGTCGTCAACCTGCCAATCGTGATCTGGCTGATGTACGACTTCATGAACAGCATTCCGATCGAACTTGAAGAAAGCGCACAGCTCGATGGCGCCAGCCGCTTTCGCACGTTTTGGGAGATCGTGCTGCCATTGGCCAAACCGGGCCTCGCCGCAACTACCTTGCTGATACTGATACTGGCCTGGAATGAATACATACTGGCGGTTTTTCTCTCGACATCCAAAGCGCAGACCATCCCCATTCTGGTGTCGGCGATGAACGCCGGTGAGCGGGGCATTTTATGGTGGAGCATGTGTGTAGTCATCGTGATCATGATACTACCGGTCGTTTTCATGGCCGTATTGCTGCAACGCTTTATTAGTAAGGGCGTGCTGCTGGGCGCAGTGAAAGGATAACAAGAACATGCAAACCGGCCATCAACCTGAAACAACCGCCAAACGCCTGTCGTTGCGCAAGTTAAACAAGTCGTTCGGTGCGGTACATGTCGTTAAAGACCTTGACCTTGAAGTCGAGCCGGGCGAATTCCTGGTACTGCTCGGTCCGTCGGGTTGCGGCAAGACCACCGCACTTCGAATGATTGCCGGACTGGAGACAGTCGACACTGGCACCATTGAACTCGGCGGCAACGATATCACGCACGCGCTGCCCAAATACCGCGATATCGCGATGGTGTTTCAGTCCTACGCACTGTATCCACACAAAACCGTTGCCGAGAACATCGGCTTTCCGTTGAAGGTGGCGGGCTACAAACCAGATGAAATCGACCACGCCGTTCGAGAGACAGCCGCGCAGGTTCACATGGCAGACTATCTGGCTCGTTACCCGCGAGAGTTGTCCGGCGGTCAGCGGCAGCGTGTGGCCCTGGGACGCGCAATGATTCGTCGCCCCTATGCCTTTTTAATGGATGAGCCGCTGTCCAACCTCGATGCCAAACTGCGTGGGCACATGCGCGCCGAACTCAAACACATGCAACACGATCTCGGCACCACCACCATCTACGTGACGCACGATCAAATCGAGGCGATGACACTCGCCCATCGGGTCGCGATCATGAACGAGGGGGTGTTACAGCAACTGGGCACACCACGAGAGGTTTACGACGAGCCCGCCACGCTTTTTGTCGCAGGCTTCATGGGCTCACCCCCGATGAACTTCATCCACGGCAGCGTCGCCAACCAACAGTTCGAGGCTGCCGGCATGGCGTTGCCGGTCACAGGCAGCCCGTCCAGCAGCCAGGCGGTGCTCGGCTTTCGACCGGAAGACTCAACCGTTGGCCCCGCCGGGAGCGGCCTTTTCGATGCGAGCGTGTTCGCCGCCGAGCAAACCGGTGAATACACACTGGTGACCTTAAGCCTGGCCGATGACACCATGACCATCAAAATGCCGCGCGATTTCGACGCGCCGATTCGCAGCACCGTGTCGGTCGATTTTGCGCGAGACAAAGGGTTCTTCTTCGATGCCGTGTCCGGCAAGCGGGACGCGCTGACGCTGGTGTAGCAATCGTTGACACCGACGTATTGCGGGCTGCGCGACTCTGCACGCGTGTGACCGGCAGTGCACGATTGGGCTATAGAGAATCAAACTCCCGAACATCCGTCTCCCCATGTCATCATTCCAGCCGGCAAGCTCGACCGCTACTCTGCGTGGTGTAACCCACAGTGGCGCTGCGGTCTGCGGAGTGAGACTTGCCTGGCCCCACACACCCGCCAGTTCGGGAGCTAACCGACTCCGACCGGAGAATCTATCCAATTTGCAAGCGGCCAATGCGTATTCAAGGCGTTGGCAAGCCGCTAACCTTATTGCTCGTGATCAATGAGCATTGAACCAATGAAAACAATGACCTGCAGACAACTGGGTGGGGCCTGCGACGAAAAATTCAGCGCTGAAAGCTTCGAGGAAATGGCCGAGTTGAGCAAACAACACGGCATGGAGATGTTTCAGAAACAGGACGCCGACCACCTGAAAGTCATGGCCGAAATGAAGGCGCTGATGGAAAAGCCCGGCGCAATGGAAGACTGGATGGCGCAGAAACGCAAACAATTCGATGAACAACCCGACGACTGACAGAGCTTTATCGATACCGGTTGAATCTTCCGCTGTCGATGAGGTCCAATGACGTTGATGGCGGGTTACCCGACATATCGGTTGACACATCATCTTTTATGCAAATGTTCTAACTCCGGAGACGAGATAGTATGAATCGAAGGCAGTTATTGCAGGGTATGGCGGCGCTCGCCGCACTCCCCGCAATGCAAACAGCACAAGCGGAGGGCGGGTTTATCGACTTCACGCCCGATGTGTATGCTGCAGCCCTTGAGAGCGGCGACCCATTCCTGCTGGGTATCCTCTCTGATTGGTGACCCACCTGTCGAAGCCAGGAGCGCACCGTGAGTGCACTAATCGACAGCAACCCCGCCTACGCGTCTATCAAACTGATTCGCGCAGACTGGGATAAATGGGGCAGATCCGACGCGGTGAGTCATCTGGGTATCAGACGACGATCCACTTTGATTATGTTCAACGAAGGCGCCGAAGTTGATCGAGTCATTGCCCAAACGGGTAAAGATCAGATCGAAGCGCTGTTCAAAGCGGTAACCTGACGTAAAAGCCGGTACCCGGTCACGCCGGGTACCGGATTCAGGCCGCACCCGTCAATAGGGTCGCAGACAGCGCGCTACCCGCAGACGCGGGCATTGATGTACTGTTACTGCAATTCGGCCAGTGTCGGCAGATCCGCGCCCTTGCGGGTACAGGTAACTGCAGCGGCACGAATCGCAAATGACATACTCGCCTGCAGATCGACATCACCGGTAATCACGCCGGCGCCAAGATGACCGTTAGATCCCAGCCAGTGCAGCGTAGCCGCCTGAAAGGTATCGCCCGCCCCGACGGTATCGACCACATCCACGCTAACACCCTCGGCATGCACTGAAGCACCGTCCGGCTTGAAACCACTGGCACCGTCAGGACCACGGGTGATAAAAACCAGTTGTGCCCCCTTTGCGAAGCAATCGGCAACAAAGTGGTCTTCGCGATTTTTGCCCAGCAGTGTTTCTATGTCCTCGTCACTCGCCTTGATCACATTGGCGCTGGCCGCAAATTGGCCAAACATCTCTCGCCATTTATCGATATCAGGTTCAATCGACGGGCGCAGGTTTGGATCGTAACTGATCACGCGGCTGGTACTCTCCACCCTTGCAAAATGTGCCAAAGTGCTTGCAGTAGGCTCGACCGCAGTGCTATAGGAGCCAAAGTGCAGCAATTTGATATCGGAAGACAGTGTTGAAGGCAATTCCGACTTGACGATACTGACGTCCGCCGTGTTGCTGGTATAAAACACATAGCGCGCCGAACCATCATCGGCCAGCTCGACAATCGCAAGTGTGGTGTTGAGGTCAGTATTAAGCGACAGGCTGATGTCAATGTTGCTGGCTACCAGCCAATCGCGCATCCGCACGCCGAACATGTCCGAAGACAACTTGGTGAAGTACCCCGATTGATGACCCAAACGCGCAAGACCGGACGCCACATTCATTGGCGACCCGCCAACCAGCCCTTGCAGCGCCACACTGCCCGGTTGCTCGGTTGGCGTTGAGAACATATCGAACAGTGCATCGCCACAACAAAGAAACAAGGTGATTCTCCAATTGAACCAGTAGAATGGACAGGCTGGACGATTCGCGAGGCTGTCGTTCGCCACTTAATGAATCGTGCGGGCTGGAATGGCCATGCGCGATGGACACTCACCAGCATCATGGGCTATGCGCTCCGCCCGCAACCCGCAACCGCGCCGCCTGCGGCTGGCGCAGATTATACGCGCGATGCCACGGCCTGACCACGCAGGCCGAAATCAGCACCTGCACCAGCCGCCAAAGGATTGCCCGCTATGCCACCCTTTATCAGCCAGCTCCACTTCCAGGTTGAATGCTGCCAGCCACTCGAAGCGTTTTACTGTGGGCTGCTTGGTATGAGCCTCAGCCACCACGACGATACTGTCAGCTTCCATTTCCCTGGCGGGCGCAGTGCGTTGTCGTTTCGCCCTGGTGCACGCGCGCCATATCAATATTCCCGGACAGATTTCTACTGGAAAATCGGTATCACCGTGCCTGCACTGGATCGTGCGGTTGAACACTTGCGCGCACACGGCTGTCCGGTTGGCGAGCCGGAACAGTTCGGGGACATCGGCTATCTGGCGCACTTGAAAGATCCAGCCGGATTCAATATCGAACTGCTGCAACAAGGTTTTATCGGTGAGGAACGACCCATTATCGGCCATCATCCGTTGGCGACCAACGCGACTCTTGCACACTTGACCCTGCGCGTGCACGACATCGACACCGCCCGCTCACACTTTGTTGACAAACTGGGCATGCGCCTGATCTCGATCCAACCGGTTACCGAACATGGGTTCTGCTTATACTTTTTTACCTGGCACCCTGACGCCACACCCGTCGCTGATCTCGAAGCGGTGGCAAACCGCGAGTGGCTCTGGCGTCGACCGTATCTGATGATTGAATTACAACATCTGGAAAATTCATCCACCGCCCTGACACATCATTCACATCCGATGAGTCGCTTTGACGGGTTCAGTTATTGGTACGATTTGGCGAGCGCGCCACATCGAATGACGCTCGATGATTTATCCGCGCTGTTTTAGCAACAGCCAATACCTTGTGTGGTGCTATTGATACAAAACGGGCTGCAGCCTGTGCTCACAGCGAGGCTCACTCGGCACACAGCGGCCACACATTGCCCACCATCAGAGACTTGCGAGCTGCTCGCAAAAAACATAATCGCCTGGTAATAAGGTGCCGCGACGGTTGCCAGGTACTGGCACAGGCATCCAACATTCGATTGGTGTCAAAGATCTCACGCGTGCCACGGCAATTATTTGTCCGCCCAAGTTAATCCATTTTCTAATGTATCGATTTTCAACAAACTACGTCGGCATTCACAAACACTAGCCAATCACGCCAGTTACAAAATTTTAATCCGTCTGGTTGTTTCAAATAGATGTGCCACAGTCCTTCTATCTGCAAGCGCAGATTTTCAAAACACATCGAGAAACCGCTACTGATGAAATACCCAATACGTACATTTATAAGGGACATAGTCCCCGCTGCACTATTGGCGGGCACGCTTTTGCCGGCGCTAGCCCCCGCCAACGCGCAGTCCCGACACCCCGACTGCACAAGTGCCAGCAGCGACCCTGATGGCGATGGCTGGGGTTGGGAGAACAACGCCAGTTGCATCGTTGTACAAACACAACAGTCTGGCGAGCAATCACGTAGTGCAGCATCTGGCAGCAGCAGACATCCACAATGCAGCCTTGCTAACTCTGACCCGGATGGAGATGGCTGGGGCTGGGAAAACAACACCAGTTGTATCGTCTCGTCAAACTCATCAGCTTCACAGCCTGCTGACGACGACTCAACATCAGAGGCACCACCGCCAGTCGCTGCAGCCACTGGCGGCACACAGGATGGCCGGCCCATCTGTCTGACCGATACCAGCGATGCGAACAATAGTGGCTTTGGCTATGAAAACGGCAGCACCTGCGTGGTCGTTAGCGGTGTTACCGCCACACGCAATGACCCGCTTTTTAATCAACGCATTTGCACTCCATGGCAGGAGATTTCCTACGGCAACTACCGGCTGCAAAACAATGTATGGAATGCCGATGCCGTCTACTCCGACAACTGGTCACAGTGCATTGAACTGACGGGTTCGACTTCAGCCCCTGTGGCAAAATGGAACTACAACTGGCGGCCACGCGCCGGCGGCAATGAGTACTCGGTAAAGTCCTACCCGCAGGTTTATTACGGCCGCAAAACGCGCTACAACCTGTCTGGCACCGTGGCGCAAACCGGCCTGCCCGCGCACATCGACAGCCTGCCGCAGTTCTATGTCGATTTCGCCTACTCGGAGACGGGCAACGCTGAACGCAATGTTGCCTTTGAATCCTTCTTTCATACCAGTTGCGAGGCCGAACAAAACAACAAGCATTTTGAATTGATGGTCTGGGTCGGCAAGCCTGACGTGCGAACGCCGGGACCGCCGGTTGGCACTGCCACCATTGACGGACGAGAGTGGGATGTCTATATCAATCCATCACTCGGCTGGGCCTATGTCGCCTATGTTGCAAAAACGCCAATGACATCGGGAACGCTGGACTGGAATGCGTTTGTCGAGTGGACCCGCGACAGTGCGCCGGCATACGGTGTACCCGCGATCGGCAGCACCTGCATGGGCGCGATCGAGCTGGGCACAGAGACTTTTTGGGGCTCGGGTACCTTTACCCTCGATCGATTCAACGTGCGTCGACAGTAATCGGCAACGCTGTTCACTGAACAACAACACCGCCGCTGGCGGTGTTGTTGTTCAACGGTCGCGGTGTTTGTGCTGTACGTGTTGCCTGACCATTTTGCCAAAGTCACGATCCTGTTGCCGACGCTGCGCCAGCGACTGGTTGTTCCTCGCCTCTTCTCGCTGTAACTTCAGGTAGTTCTGCAAGCGACGCTGATCCAGCGCCCCGGCGTCAATGGCCTTTTGTACCGCACAACCCGGTTCGTCGCCGTGGCAGCAATCCGCAAAGCGGCACTGCTGCGCCAGTGTGTCGATCTCATGGAAGACAGTGTCCAGTGCATCGTCAAGCTGCGCTACTTTCAACTCGCGCATGCCGGGCACGTCGAGCAGCATGCCGCCATTGCGCAGGCGATGCAGCGATCGATAGGTGGTGGTGTGTCGTCCGCTTGAATCCTGTTCGCGAATCGCCGCGGTGGCCGCCATCGTCTCACCGGCCAGCAGATTCACAATGCTCGATTTACCAACCCCCGAGGACCCGACCAGCGCGACCGTCGATGCCGCCCCCACCCAGGCTTCGATCTGCTGCACGCTGTCCGGGTCAAGTGCATTGATTGCCACCACCGGCAGGCCAGGCTGCAACCGCCCGGCGCGATCGCGAAAGTCATCGGGATTGGCTGTCAGATCCGCGCGGGTGATCACGATGACCGGATCCACACCGGCCTCTGCCGCCAGCGCGAGATAACGCTCGAGCCGTGACTCGTTGAAATCGTCGTTGCAGGAGGTGACGATAAACAGAGTATCGACGTTGGCGGCGATCAGTTGCAGTTGCGCTTTGCCGCCGGCACCCACCCGCTTGAAAAGGCTTTTGCGCTCGAGCACACGCTCGAGTACCCGGCCGTCGTGGTCCAGCAATACCCAGTCGCCGACCGTTGGACGATCCTCCGGGGCCCACTCCAGGATGCGAGCGCCAAATGGCAGCGACCAGTCGTTGTCGCCATCGCTGACGGTAAGCTCGCTGCGCTGTACCTCGATGACGCGAGCCAGTTGCCGTTCTTCCAGATCGGCAAGCGAGAGCTGCTGGCTGAAGTGCGGAGTGAAGCCCAGCTGGACGAGTGATTGATTCATGCGGCGGTTCCCTGCAGTCTTGCGCGCGTTGCACAGAAGCGTGCCGGTCTGTCGCGCGGGCCGCAACAGGTGTCGCACCTCACATTCCGTCATCACGTGCCGGTGGCATTAAATGCTATTGCGCGCAAGGGCAAGTATACTACGCGGTTTGCTGACTCCCGATCGCGGCAGTCGCCACCCCGCGCTGCCACCCCAAGAACCCTATTCCACGAGCCAGGCCCTTTTTCATGACTCCATCCAAAAACGCTGTGGTGCTGTTGAGCGGCGGCCTGGATTCGACCACCGTTCTCGCCATTGCCAAAGAGGCCGGCTTCCACACCCATGCTTTGTCGTTTCGCTACGGCCAGCGCCACGCGATTGAGCTGGATGCAGCAAAGCAAGTGGCTGAGCAGTTTGGCGTGACCGAGCACGTGGTTGCCGATATCGATTTGCGCGTGTTTGGTGGCTCGGCGCTGACCGCCGACATCGACGTGCCCAAACAGCAATCAGTGGCCGACATGGAAGACGGCATTCCGATCACCTACGTACCGGCACGCAATACGGTTTTTCTGTCGTTCGCGCTGGCCTGGGCCGAAGTGCTGGACGCCTCGGACATATTCATTGGCGTGAACGCGCTCGACTACAGTGGCTATCCGGATTGCCGCCCGGAGTATATCGCCGCCTACGAAAACATGGCCAATCTCGCCACCAAAGCCGGAGTCGATGGCAGTCAAAAACTCAAAATTCACACGCCGTTGATCGATATGACCAAAGCGCAGATCATCGCCACCGGTCTCGGCCTGGGTGTCGACTACAGCAAAACACTCAGCTGCTACGACCCGAGCGACGACGGTGTGTCCTGTGGCCGTTGCGACTCCTGTGTGCTGCGCCAGAAAGGCTTCGCCGATGCCGGCCACACCGATCCGATCACCTACGCCGATCAATGAGCGATCAACTGCAATTCATGGCCGCCGCACCATTCGAGGCGGCGCGACACATCGACACCATGCCGGCCGGCCACCGCGAAGCGCGACTGCACGGCCACAGCTTTGTCGCCAGTGTGCGCGCCGCACTGCCGGCATCGCACGCAAGCTTCGATGGTGCCGAAGCGGATGACTTGCAGCAACGGGTGCAGACGGCTGTCGAGCCGCTCGGCTACTCGCTGTTGAACGATACCGTGGCCGTGCCGAGTGATGAAAACCTGGCTCGCTGGCTGGCGGCTCAGCTACCGTTCAAGGCCGCACGCATCAGCCTGCAAAGCACCCGCGATCAGGGCGTCGATCTGGATGCCGATGGCCGCGCCCACCGCTGGCGCCGCTATCGCTTTGAGGCCGCGCATCAACTGAACAACGTACCCGCAGGTCATCAGTGCGGGCGCATGCACGGCCACGGCTTCGAAGTCATGATCCACACCGAACAAGCGATCGATGCCGAGCCGATCGCAAGCTACGACGACATCGACAACGCCTGGCAACCGCTCGGCCAAAAATTGCATTTGGCCTGTCTGAATGACATCGCCGGGTTGGAGATCCCGACCAGTGAATTACTTGCCTCGTGGATATGGCAAGCGCTACGTGAACGTTTGCCGCATTTGTCCTGTGTCTCGACCTTCGAGACTGCTACCTCTGGCTGTCACTACAATGGTCGCGAGCACCGCATCTGGAAAGAACAGCGCTTTGAAGCCGCCACCCTGTTACCTCATGCACCGGCCGGCGATCGACGCAGCCACCTGCACGGGCACAGTTACCTGTCGCGCCTGCACCTGACTGCACCGCTCGATACCGTGATGGGATGGACGGTTGACTACGGCGATGTAAAAGAAATGTTCAGCCCGATCTATCGGCAGCTGGATCATCACAACCTCGCCACCCTCGAAGGCCCCGCCAACGGCAATCTCGCATCGATCGCACAGTGGGCGCGCAAGCGCCTGTCCAATACGCTGCCGCAACTCGATCGCATTGATCTGTTGCAGGCACCGGGTTGCGGCTGTGCGTTAAGCTGGAGTGAGCGCGCCGCAACGTTTGCCGTGTAACCATGACCTACTCTGTCAAAGAAATTTTCTACACCCTGCAGGGCGAAGGCACGCACGCTGGCAGGCCCGCCGTATTCTGCCGCTTTGCCGGTTGCAATCTGTGGTCTGGGCTGGAGCGTCAGCGCGCCTCGGCCGTCTGCGCCTTTTGCGATACGGATTTTGTCGGCACCGACGGACACGGCGGTGGTAAATTCAAACAAGCAGAGACGCTGGCAGACGCGATCGCCGAACGCTGGCCCGATCACAACCGCAGCGATCGCTTTGTCGTGTGTACCGGTGGCGAGCCGTTGCTGCAGCTCGATTCACCGCTGATCGCCGCATTACACGCGCGCGACTTCCAGATCGCGGTCGAGACCAATGGTACGATTGCGGCACCCGACGGCATCGACTGGATCTGTGTCAGTCCCAAAGGGCGCGCGCCATTGAAACAAACCAGCGGCGATGAACTGAAACTCGTCTATCCGCAAATTGAAGACGAGGCACAACCCGAGCAATTCATTGATCTGGACTTCACCCATCGCTATCTGCAACCCATGGACAGCCCGCAGCAGGCACAAAATACGGCCGCCACGATCGACTATTGCCTGAAAAATCCGCAATGGAAACTGTCGCTGCAGACGCACAAAATCACCGGCATAGACTGACGAGGCCTGCGCATTAAGGTGCCACTGTAGAGTTCGGAAAAAATATGACGATCGAATGGACCGGCCCGCGCCACTTCAGCCTCAATCCGAAAGATCCTGAATTTTTCGACAACCCTTATCACTACTACGGGCAAATGCACGAGCGTGGCGGCCCGTTGTTTTGGCAGCAATACAAATTGTGGTGCCTGATCGGGTTCGAGGATGTAAACCAGGCGCTGCGCGATAAACGATTTGCCCGGCTGCCCCCACCAGGCTTCGAGAAAGCCCCCTACCTGCCGCATCTGGCGGATTTTGCGCGTACAGAAAAATACTCATTGCTGGCACTGGAACCACCCGATCACACCCGGCTGCGGCGTTTGGTCAATCGCGCCTTCGTGTCGCGTCAGGTCGAGGCGATGGCAGCCGAGATTACGCAACTGACGCACCACTGTATCGATCAATTTGCAGATGATGGTCAGGCCGAGTTGTTGTCGCAGTTTGCCACGCCGATTCCCGTGACCGTTATCGCGCGGCTGCTGGGTGTGCCCGAGGAGCACACCGACAAGCTGCTGGCGTGGTCGCACGCGATGGTCAGGGTCTACACCATGACACAGACTCACGAGGACGAAATGGCGGCCAATCAGGCGAGCATCGAGTTCATTGAATTTCTACAAACCCTGATAGCCGAGCGCAAACAACACCCTGCCGCTGATCTGCTATCTCACTTGATTGAACAGCAGGATCTGGCCGATGGACCGACCGATGACGAGATCATCTCAATCGCCATTTTGTTACTAAATGCGGGGCATGAGGCAACGGTGCATCAGATTGGCAACGCGGTGGCCAATATAATTCGCCATCCGCCTGCCGATCCACACTGGTGGCAATCGCCAAACGATGCAAAAAGGGTTGTCGCCGAGAGCATGCGTCACGACGCGCCGTTGCATCTTTTTACTCGCTTTGCGCAAGAACAGGTTGATCTGGGCTCGGGTGTTGTCATCGATAAAGGTACCGAAATAGCGCTGTTGCTGGGTGCCGCCAATCGTTGTCCGAATCGCTTCACCGATGCCGATGTGTTTGATCCGCTACGCGCCGACAACGACAACGTATCGCTCGGGGCCGGTTTGCATTTTTGCGTCGGCGCGCCGCTGGCAAAACTGGAGTTGCGTATCGCCATCGCCACCCTGTTTGAGCGCCTGCCGGCGCTGCGCCTGGCTGAAACGCCCCAGTATCGCAACAGCTTTCACTTTCATGGACTGGAAACACTAACGGTTGCGTGGTAGCACAACCCACAGCAATCATCAGGCGTCGGTAGTAACAACACCCAGTTTATCGCCACCTTCGGCAATGTCGTCAGCCTCGACCAACAAGCTGCTGATTACCCCTGTGGCGGGCGCCTCCAGTTCCAGCGTCACCTTGGGCGTTGTCACCACGATAATCTGATCGCCCTCTTCCACGCGATCACCCACTTTAACCAGCCACTCATCTATCTGGGCTTCGTTCACTTCATTGCCAAGATTTGGCATCACGATCGATATGTCTGCCACGGTTAGCTTTTGCTCCATTCAGGCAAGTAATCAGGCACTACAAACCCCGTCGCGCCAGCACGTCGGTATCAGCACGTTGCAGCCCGCTCGGCCCAACGCCGCACTCAGGGTAGAATTGTTGGGTGACGACATCGATGATATCGGCCGCCTGTACAAAGTAGGTGGATTCCATTTCCGCACCAGGCACAATCCAGTTGGGGGCACCCAATACCTGCGGCGGCGCTTTCAGCGAACCAAACGCAAGCTTCGTGATATTCGATGACAGCGTCATTGCAAAGCTGCCGCGCTCACAGGCTTCAGTCACAATGATAAGACGCCCCGTTTTGCCGAGCGACTGTATCACCGGATCATAGTTGAATGGCACCAGCGATCGCGCGTCAATCACTTCCGCTGCAATGCCGTGCTCCTGCTGCAATTGTTCTGCAGCCTCGAGCGCCGGATACAAACAAGGCCCGATGGTCAACACGGTTAGCGCATCACCTGCCCTCTGTATGTTCGGTTCACCCAATGCAATCTGATAATACTCCTGCGGCACCCCTTCAGGGTTCAGGGTTTCCGTTTTATCGTACAGGCGCTGGCTTTCAAAGAACACCACCGGATCATTGCTGGAAAGCGCACTGGCCATCAGCCCCTTGGCATCGCTGGGCGTTGCCGGATACACCACCTTTAAACCAGGTATATGCGCGACCAGTGACGACCAGTCCTGCGAATGCTGAGCGCCATACTTGCTGCCAACGGAACAACGCAACACCACAGGCAGGGTTAAGCTGCCAGCCGACATCGCCTGCCACTTCGACAACTGATTAAATATTTCATCACCGGCGCGGCCAATGAAATCAGAGTACATGAGTTCGATCAGAGCACGCCCGCCCTCCATCGCGTAGCCTACCGCGGTGGAGACAATTGTCGCCTCAGAGATAGGTGAATTGAATAGCCGGTTATGGGGGAAGAGATCCGATAAGCCGCGATAGACTCCAAATGCCCCACCCCACTCACGGCACTCCTCACCGTATGCGATCAGACTGTCGTCACGCTGCATGTGATGCAGAATCGATTCAAACAAACTATCCCGCAATGTTATTGCACGCATCGCAGAGAGTAACTGACCGTCCGGCCCAATACCACTGCGGCTCTTTTTATTGTTCTGCCGCACTCGGCTACAGGAAGATAAATCGATCTCCTGCACAGGCGTTGCCTGCCCCAGATCGATCGCGGTGTTGTTGAACATCAGATGGCCAATCAACTGCGGATTGCCGGACACGTCGACTTCGGGCGCAATGACCGGGTCACGGGCGACGGTCAGCACGCGGACAATCTGCTCCTGCACCTGTGCCTGCATATCGCTGTATTCAACGGCTGACAGGATATCGGCTTGCTGCAATCGCTGTGCATAGCGCGCTATCGCATCGTGCTGTTGCCACGCCTTGATTTCATCGCGGCTGCGATAGGCGTTGGCATCTGATGTGGAGTGGCCAGACTGTCGATAACATTCAACGTCCAACAGGGCCGGGCCGTTGCCCTGTAGTAGTTGTTCGCGCTTGCGCGTCACGGCATCGGCGACTGCCAGCGGATCAGTGCCATCGACGGTCTCGGCGTGCATGGCGTGTTCGTTGACACCGGCAGCGATTCTCGACAGCCGATCCCAGCCCATGGTCTCGCCAATGGTTTGCCCGCCCATCGCGTAGAAATTGTTGTTGAAGAAAAACAGCACCGGCAAGCCCGCGGCAGCGCAATCTTCCCACAGCGTTTGAAACTGCCCCATAGAGGCAAAGTTCATCGCCTCGAAAATTTGCCCGCAACCGGTAGAACCATCGCCGCTGATACTCACGGCAATGCTGTTACCGGCTCGGCGCTTGTGCAGTGCGGCACCAGTGGCGATACCGGCTGAGCCACCGACGATGGCATTGTTTGGATACGCGCCAAACGGTGGAAAAAATGCGTGCATGCTGCCACCCATGCCGCCATTGAATCCGCAGGCACGCATCAGAATCTCGGATAAAAATCCGAATAGCAGAAAATTCTCAGCCAGATGACCCGGTGCATCACGCAGATGCTGTTCCACGCTACGCAACACCGTACCGTTAGCGTGTGACACCATGATATCGCCCAATTGATTGTCGCTCAGCGATTCGATTGCCGAGAGCCCCTTGGCCAGAAACTCTCCGTGGCTGCGATGGTTGCCGAAGATGTGATCATCTGGCGTCAGCGCGAGTGCAGCACCTACGGCTGCGGCCTCCTGCCCGACCGACAAATGCGCCGGTCCGCGGTACTGACACGCTACTCCTGCGTGTTCGCCCGTGCTGCGGATGTTGTTCAGCATGGTCTCGAATTCACGCACAAGCAGCATGTGCCGCAACACCTGCACCAGGCGTTGATCACCGTAGCGCGACTGCTCGCTGGCAATTGATTGATCGTAGGAAAAGACCGGAATAGCGGGAAATTCCAGACGCCCCGACTGCTGTAGCCGGGTTGGAAACACATCGAGATTTTTAGGCATGTTGCCAGAGACAAGCACAGGGTTCGGAGCCTTGGAATCATAGCCGAAACTCGCAGCCAGTTCATCCGTCTGAACGATGCGGCGACAACCCGTTGACCGACCAGGATTCCCAGCTAACGGGTCAACAGAGATATACTAGCGCTAGACCGAACAGACGACGGCATACCAACTGCGCCCGTCAATCCCATCGAGAACTACGACATGACATTCAAAACCAGACAGATAGGCAAGACCGGCTTGCAGGTATCCGAGCTTGGCCTCGGTACTGCGGCGATGGCGGGCAATCATCGAGTTGTCGAGGAGTCTGATCACAAGGCTGCATTGGCCGAAGGGCTGGATCGCGGCATCACGTTTGTCGACACCGCACCTTTCTACGGATTTTGCCGCTCCGAGCACTTCGCAGGCGATGCATTGCGCAATCGCCAAGGCTGGGTGCTGTCAACCAAGGCCGGCCGTCTTTTCAAAGCCGGACAGGCGCCGCAGCACGAGGCAGTCGAGTGGCCGGGCAGCTTTCCATTCCGACAAACCTATGACTACAGCTACGATGGTGTGATGCGATCCTACGAGGACAGCCTGCAGCGACTGGGGCTTGATCGCATCGACATTCTGCTACTGCACGACATCGGCGAGATGCAACACGGCGAGGCAAATGGCCCGTTGCAAAAAGATGCGATGAGCGGTGGCTATCAGGCGCTGGATGAACTGCGACGCAACGGCGATATTAAAGCCATTGGCCTGGGAGTCAATGAGCGCGAGGTCTGCATCGAGGCGATGAAGCACGGCCACTGGGATACCTTTTTACTGGCCGGACGCTACACCCTGCTGGAGCAAACACCACTCGACGACCTTTTACCCGCCTGCGAGAAAGCCGGCACCAGCATCATTCTGGGAGGGCCTTTTAATTCCGGTCTGCTGGCAGGCGGCACAACGTGGAACTACGCGCAGGCACCGGCTGACGTTCTGCAACGCGCCGCTGACATCGACAACATCTGCAAGCAACATCAGGTACCGATGCCGGCTGCCGCACTGCAGTTTCCACTTGGGCATCCGCTGGTCTCAAGTGTGATACCGGGGCCACGTTCAAAAGCCGAGATGAGCACCATATTCGACTGGTTTGCCACCGACATTCCCGACGCACTGTGGAGTAATCTTAAAAGTGCCGGCCTGATGCACAGCGACGCACCGGTGCCGGGCTGACACCGGCGGCCGTGTAACGCAGAACTATTCAGCAAGCTGAAGCGACAGCCACAACGGTGGCGTGACATAGGCGGCACCGGGTACATCGCGCAGATTGTTGAACGTCTCATTTATAGAGAAGGTCTGATCTGATACCAGCACACGCAATTCAACCTGGCTGTCTGCGGCCAACCCCGCGTCCGTCAGTGTCGAGAGCGCCACCTCCAATTCAAGGGCAGTATAGTAGCGATCGAGCAACAGCGGTTGTGCCAGAATATGGTACGCACGGTCGCTGCCGACACGCCCCATGATCAAGCCGCGATAGCGTCGATCATGACTGGACGAAAAGTGCTGTACCACCAGGCTGGCATCACATCGCGCAAGACCAATCATGTAACACACCGGCGTCTCGGTGCCGAGCGTGACGATCGGTGCACGAGCGCGATTGGACGGACTGACCCGCAGACTGCCCTCATCTGAATAGGGGGTGACGACTGAATACAGCTCAACACCGTTGGTCAGCAGATCAATATCGATGGCATTAATTTTTGAGCTGACATCAATTCGATAGAATGCACGACTGCCATCATCGGCGGCGGCCACGATCAAGCCGCTACCAAGC
Organism: uncultured Granulosicoccaceae bacterium; assembly: GCA_964573105.1. Lineage (GTDB taxonomy): Bacteria > Pseudomonadota > Gammaproteobacteria > Granulosicoccales > Granulosicoccaceae > CAKZSB01. The sequence continues at coordinate 10,748 of CAZNIS010000053.1, read as the reverse complement.
TCTGCCACCATCGCATCAGTAGCGATCGCATGCGTGGATTCATTGTTATCGGCGTGGAACGCAAAGCTCGCAGAATTTAAACCGTTACCGGCACACGCGCCGATATTATCGGTGCACCCGGATAGCGATATTGCATCGCCAAAGTGCCGCAGATTGACCCGCTCAACCAGCGCGTCTTCTTGATCATTCTGCACTCTCGCCGTGTCATCCTGCAACGTTTCAGTGATGACCGCACCACCATCACAACCGACGAGCCACGTGGCGACAACTGCCGGGATCAGAAATTTCAACACCTTACACCTTCCATTCATTACAGTTCTCCATGAACACAGTGCTAAATCGCAACCTCTATGCCACGGTGAATCCGTCCCGGCAGCACTGCCAAAAACAATCCACGCGAACTCAAGTTTTGCCGGATCATGAAAAATGGCACCTATCCTGGGCGGCATTCTCGTCGTTGCCAGACTGATGCTGCGACGCCATTGCTACAGCCGCCGCTCGCTGGATAGATAATCCCGGGCAAAGTAGAATTCGCAAGCACATGCAGCCTGATCCACGCGAGCCTGTTCTGCCGGGTACACCCAACATTTGAAGGACTTAATTATTCTCGCTCAAAAACAGCTCAGTCGCCGATACATCGCTGCTCAGGCTCCATTTCATCGCCAATACCGTGATTACCACATCATTTCAATTTCACGTAAACGACGATCGTCAATTGTCCGCGAAGACAACCATGAGTAACAAAGATCTGAATGGCCGCACCGCACTGGTAACCGGTGGCTCGCGTGGTATTGGCCGAGCCATCTGTCAACGTCTGGCGCAGGCCGGTTGCTGGGTGGCAATCAACTACGCCCGCAATGAAGACGCGGCCAAAGAAACGCTCGATCGTATCATTGCGCAAGGCGGTGACGGCTGCATTGTGCAGGCCGATGTATCGAGTGTCGAGCAAACCGACGCCATGTTCAGCACCATTGAATCAACGCGTGGTGCAGTCGATCTACTGGTGACTAACGCCGGTATAGCGTCCTTTCAGGATGACACACAAATGCCGGTAGAGCTGTGGCATCAGATTTTGTCCGTCAATCTCAATGGCACCTTTCACTGTATCTGGCGTGCCAAAGAGGGAATGCTCAACCGCGGCGACGGGCGAATCGTTTGCATATCGTCGATCAATGGCCTGGCGCCAACGACACTTCGGCCGGATCGCCTGCTCGCCTACGGCACATCAAAGTCGGCGGTGATCGGGCTTGCCCGCAATTGTGCCGTCGCGTTTGGTCCGGATATCAGAGTCAACAGCATCGCCCCCGGCTTGATCGACACTGACATGACCAGCGATATGAATGAGGAGATGCGACAGCGCATCATCGACGCCACCCCGATGCGTCGCACCGGCACCCCCGAAGACATCGCCGAACTGTGCTACTTTCTGCTCAGTGATCGCGCTGGATTTATCACCGGGCAGACGTATGTCGCATCTGGCGGCCTGGTCAACTTACCGTGATCCATTTTTAGTTGCCACAACGTCCACGCCGAGCGGGACTATTACCAGCACAGCGTCTGTCACTGTAGAACCATTCGCAGTAGAACTACCGGGCAAAACAACCCACGCATCCGTTGATTTTCGATCTTACCTGATTGGATCATTGACGATAAAAACCCTGCGCCGGACACTAAAGTTCAAGCAAGGCAACGGATGCAAGCGCAATGACAGACCGCAAGAACTTGGCCTACCAGATTCGTCGCGAGGCGAGTGAACTGGCCAAAGACAGAATCCACAAGGCACCTTACCAACCACCCCACGAAAGCAACGGTGACGAGCGTCGGTTTGGCGAATCAAGCCACTACGCGATGAGCTTTACCAAGGGCCTGAAACACGACGACGAAACCGGATTGGTCAAGCGCACCGCCGACTTCAGAGACTTTCGCGACGCGATCAACATTGGTCAGATCAAACCATTCACTGACAACGTCAGCGCGTCACTAAACACCGAAAATCGAAAATGGGAAGCCCCTACAGCCGGATTCGTATTCGACTTGCAAGGGCCGGATGCTCAATCCGTCACCATGCCACCTGCACCGGCGCTGGGAAGTGAGGAGTTGATCTATGAGATGGCAGAAGTCTACGAACTGGCACTGTTGCGCGACGAACCCCTGCAAGATTTTGCATCGGGAACCAGCAATCAGAAGATTATCGACGCCTGTGCTCGCTTAAATGCATTACAGAAATCCTCCACAGCATCCCTGACCAGGCCACGAAAAACCAACGCCAAAGGAAAGATCGACGGCCAGACGCTGTTGCGCGGTTCGAGCCCGGGTGTCGAAGTCGGTCCCTACCTTTCCCAATTGATGCTCATGGGCAACGATATCGCCAGTGGTAACAGCAAGGCCGCCGATGGTCTGATTGGTTATGGCGCGCAGACGATCAATCAAAGAGTTCCGGTGGCAACCAGGAAAAACTACCTCACGGACTGGAGTAGCTGGTGCGCCGCACAGAACGGTGCGCATCTGCGCGATAACGCCAAGCTTTTCACCAATAAGCCTGAACGATTTATCACAACCCCCAGAGATCTCGCCACCTACGTGCACGACGATGCACTTTACCAGGCCTATTTAAATGCCTGCCTGATACTGCTTGGTCACAAGGCACCATTTGATCACAACTTCGATCTGCTATCCGGCATGGGCAAGGCGGAGGGCAACAACGCTGGCGGATTCGCCTTGTTCGGCGGCCCACACATTCTATCGCTCGTGACCGAAGTGGCAACTCGGGCGCTAAAAGCGGTTCGATATCAGAAGTTTCAAATCCATTTGCGGCTGCGCCCTGAGGCGCTCGCTGGACGAATTGAAAAGGCTGATGAGCTGGAGAAGAAATACCCCGGCTTTGGTACCCTTTTCAGTGATATGCGTTCCGCATTGCAAAACAACCGCAGCGGAAAAACCAGCAGCGTTCTCGACGAAATCAGTGCAATCAATGGCGGCACCCTACTGCTGCCCATGGCATTTCAGGAAGGCTCCCCCATGCACCCGTCCTACGGCGCTGGACACGCTGCAGTGGCGGGCGCTTGTGTCACCATTTTAAAAGCCTTTTTCGATACCAGCGCCGTACTCGTTGGCCATAGAAAAACCAAAACAACCTTTGAAAACGTGGCCTTTCGCACACCCGCCAAAGGGGACGTGCCGGTTCAGTTTTCCCTCAATGGTGCAGATCTTAAAGTCGTGGCTTCAGATGCACCGCTGACTCTGGAGGCCGAACTCAACAAGCTGGCCGCCAATATTTCCATTGGCAGAAACATGGCAGGCGTTCACTACTTCACTGATTATTACGACAGTCTGCGTATGGGTGAAGCGATTGCAATTGGCATACTGGAAGAGCAGGCACTGTGTTATCGCAAGGAACCGTTTGTTCTGTCGTTGCCCAGATTTGACATGGGCTACGAAATGCAGATACCCAACGGGCAGGTTGGCTTTGCCTGAATCGGGCCAGGCTCAACGACCGGGGCGAGGTCTCGCCCCGGGGAACCGATGTTTTACTGAACACATCGACGCAACGGTCCGTTGTTGTGTTGCATGTTCCAGATTATCGTCAACGCATCGCCTGCCAGATTGAATCTGATCTGATAATCGCGAACGGCATCTTCGCCGCACAACCCTTTTGCCATCGCCACTGTGCCGCTGTCAGTGGCAACTACGCTTGACCAGAGCAGCCGACACCAGACGTCACCGTGGCCAAGCCAGTCTGCGCGGATATCAAAAGGCGACGCGCGCTTGGTCCCCTGCGGGGTGATCAGTGTTCGGGCGCACTGAGCCTCTGTGCCCCATAGTCCATGAAGTGCCTCATGCCCTGTCGCGATAGAAGACAGAAAAAAACCGGTAACAAATACAAAGAGTCGCATCGTTCGCCGCCAGAGTGATTGGAGGGTGACCGCGCAATTGAATCGTTTGGCTGTATCGACGCGGACTAACTCACTTTGACCGGCTGAACGAAAGCTAATTCAATCGGATTTTAGCCACGCTAGCGTTAACTGATAGCACCATGCTGATAGCGCCGGCGACAGACAACGCTCAGCAGCAGACAGCCAAACAGCCACTTTGGCGATACGGCACCACCCCCCACCTTGATGACACTCCCCTGGGCGCGGTTGTTTTGGGAGGCTGACGGGGCCTCGGTATCGATAGTCGGCCGAGTCTCCGGCGTGGTGTCTTCGTCCTGCACGACACAGCTCGCGCCGCTCTGCCAGCCATACCCGTCTCCATCCGTGTCGGCATCAGGTATCAGACAAACGGCGATCGAACCATCATCCGGACCACGCGCGACAAAACCATTCGCACCGTCATAGAGCTGATCCAGATTCCAGCTCGCCCCTTTCGCATTGCAGTTATAGAGATTCCAGGCGCCGGAGTCGTCGGTCAAAAAACCGGGGCATTCTATTTCATCCGGTGAGTTGTTGGCCGGTTCGTGTCCACACTGCACCGTGTTGTAGTACAGCCGCCCTGTCTGACTGCCCTCGCCGTGTTGGCGTTGAATGTCGGCACAGACCTGATAGATGGGCAAACGGCCGGTTGGCGTATCGATCACGATGCCTTCGAGCTCGTGGTCAAAAGTGGTATCGCAAAAACACTGGCCGTCAACGGCATAGGAATCCGTCCAGTATTGGGGCGACGAAGGCGGCGCTACCCCATCCTGCTTGGCAAAGATCTGCTTCGCGACACGGGCCGGTTCAAGCGCGCGATCAGCATCGTTTGCGAGCACGTGCAACAATTCAGCCGCATAGGAAATATCCAGTGTGGCATGCGGAAACAAACGGGCCACTGTCTCACGCCATGCGGCCCGGTAGACACCGGAGTAATCCTCCCCATTCACCATCGCGGCATGACTGCCTGAGATTTCTGAGCCCGTTGATTCTAACGGTGCTGGCGTGACGTCGATCAACCGGTAGTCGGTCTGCGCGCTGATGTTGTTCGATACCGTCTGACCCGGCAATGCTCTGCCCGATCGAATACGCTGCACGACATGAATTCTGCTTTGTGTATCGATTGTCGGCCATTGTTCGCGGATCTGCCTGACCACGCTGGCAGTGAAGCTCGAATAGCCAGCCTCCACTACCCAAACATCGGCACCGGCTTGCAGTGCTTGCGACCATCGATCGACACTATGCTGCCGCACCTGCTCAGGCTGTGCTGTGGCATCGAGCCATTCACCATCAAACAGGCTAGTAGCAACCGACACATCAGCGTCAAGCGGCCTGTCGCTATGTGCCCCGACCAACAGCAGGTCCAGATTCAATGCGCGAGCCAGTGCGAGATTGGCTGCCAGCACACGGTGCTGTTCATCATCTGCTGCACGATCAAATTGCAGTGCGACAAGATCGCGACTGTCGTGCGTGTCAGCAAGCGCGGACGTGGAAAACAGGATGAGTAACAGCGCTAATCGTGATGTGATGGCGTACACAGAAACCCCGGCGTTAAAGTTTCAAGCGGGCAGTCAACGAGCCGACTGAATGCAATCGCCCAGTTTGACAGTTGCAGAGTCAGCATCGTTGTGACTGTTTTCCCAACCCCTGGCAACAGACCGGAAGTCGATAACATTTCCGTGGTCAATTCAGCTAACCCGGCGATGACGCCGCGCAATCAACGAATTCGATTCACGCCCGGGTGTCGTGTTAGGCTGCCGGCATCGGGCGACTAACTGTCGTGCAGCCCCGGCGGTTCGCTACAGACAAAACCGGACAAAAGGGGCCAGATACCTCGATCGGTTAAACCGGCAGTCGGCCCGGCCTCACCCACTCATCGTTGCCACACGGCGGAGCGCCGTATCCATTCATGAATGATTCGCAATCACGCCCATCCGTCGCAATCATCGGCAGCGGCGCACTGGCCTGCCTGTTTGCCGCTCGACTATCCCGGGTTGGCTCCGTCGAGCTGATCGGCAGCTGGCAACAACAGATCGAATCGATTAACGAACGCGGCATTACAATTAGCGAGCTTGACGGCAGCGTCAATACAACACGCACCAGGGCGACGCTGCAATCGTCAATACCGAGTCAACCGGAGCCAGTCGACTACGCACTGGTGCTGGTGAAAAGTTATCAGGCCAGCCAGGCGATCGAACGCCTGCAGCGCTATTGCCAATCACACACGATCATACTCACGCTGCAAAACGGGCTGGGAAACAAAGAACAATTTTCCGCGGCCTTTCCCGATCATTTCGTCAGCGCCGGCGTCACCATGCAAGGCGCCAACATCGACAGCGCTGGCACTGTCGTGCACGCAGGCAACGGCAGCACAGTGATCGACGATCACCCGCGCCTGACTACTCTGCTCAACCTTTTCAGACAAGCGGCGCTACCGACCGAAACGGCGCAAGGCACAGGCGCGATGTCGATCGATGAAGTCCTGTGGCGAAAGCTGATTATCAACACGGCGATCAATCCGCTAACCGCGTTATTGGGTCAGCCCAACGGATATATGGTAGAGCACCCGGACGCCCGAGCACTGAGCGAAGCCACCGCCCGCGAGACCGCCGTCATCGCACAGCGCGAAGGCGCCTGGCCGGATACCGATGTCGAACGCGCCGCCACACTTGCGACTGACGCCGCATCGATCACCCGCGCCAATCGATCATCTATGTTGCAGGATGTCAGCCGCGGCAACCGAACCGAAATCGCTGCCATCTGCGGGGAGGTCGTATCACGTGCCAGGCGCCACCAACTCGATGCACCGTTGAACCGATTGTGGCTGGAGCTGATCGGCGCGCTCGAAAGTGCGGGTAAGGCCACTGACGGGCGTGCTGTGCACGCTGCATCGGCGCTCGCCAGAATGGCGGCCGAACAGTCCACTTAAACAGCCCGCGCATTTGCGCGGTTTGCAGCTTGTCGTCTGACGGTGAACTCACCGCGCTCAAGCTGATCGGGTAACTGCAGACTGACGCTGTGCGCAGCGCGGTACTGACACGTCAATTATTGTTCGCGTTCGCACGCGCAAGCGGCGCATAGTTGTGAGATTATCAGCCGGTCCGAGCAAGCCAGTGTGCAGAAGGTACGCCTTGAGCCAACTCCCCCAAGCGGCATGAATACCGATACGCCCCTGATCGAAGTCCGCAACATCAGCAAATCATTTGGCGATGTGCAGGCGAACCAGCAGATCAATTTCTCTGTTCAGCCGACACAGATTCACGCATTGCTCGGTGAAAATGGCGCCGGCAAGTCAACGCTGATGAAAATCATCTGCGGCCTGCAGCAGCCCGATTCGGGCGAGATTCTCTGGCGCGGCGAGGCCTGTAATATCACCAGCCCCAAAGAGGCTCGCGCGCTTGGTATCGGCATGGTGCATCAGCACTTCGCACTGTTCGAGGGCATGAGCGTGGCGGAAAATATCGCGTTTAGCATCGATGGCGCGGTACAGGGCCCGGCGCTTGAGCGTGACATTCTGGCGCTGGCAGACAAGTTCGGTCTGGACGTTGAACCCAAGCGCCCGGTCTTCGAGCTGTCCGCCGGTGAGCGGCAACGCATCGAGATTCTGCGCGCCCTGCTGCTCAACCCGCAGCTGTTGATTCTCGACGAACCCACCTCGGTGCTGACCCCACAGGAGGCAGATCAGTTATTCAACACGGTGCGCAAGCTTGCGGCCGAGGGTCACGGCATCGTATTCATCAGCCACAAACTCAAAGAGGTTCGCGCGCTGTGTGATGCGGCGACGATCCTGCGCGGCGGCGCGGTGGTCGGCAGTTGCGATCCGCGCACCACCAGCGCTGAAGAAATCGCCGAACTGATGCTCGGCAGCCGCGACATCGCCGCGGTCAAGCAACCCGGCCTGCTAGGTGATGTGCGATTGTCCGCCACCAACGTGCACCTTACCCACGAGGATCAAACGCTGCAAATTGATGATCTGCAGTTGCGTGGTGGTGAGATATTCGGCGTGGCCGGTGTGGCGGGCAACGGTCAGGAATTGCTGTACGCCGCACTGAGTGGCGAACTGTTATGCCAGCACGCAGACGCCATCAGCATCGACGCTACATCGGTTGGCACCATGGGCCCGAACGATCGCCGCGCACTCGGCGCAATGTTCGTCCCCGAGGAGCGACTCGGCCATGCCGCCGTCCCACACATGGATCTGGTGGAAAACACACTGCTGTCCAATGTAGCCAACCCCGACGCCAATCGAGGCGGCCTGGTGAACTGGCGCTATCTGCTCGAGCGCGCGCGCCGGGTGGTCGATCAGTTCGACGTGCGCCACGGTGGCTTGAAACGCGCGGCGCGCAATCTCTCGGGTGGCAATCTGCAAAAATTCGTCGTCGGCCGCGAGCTCGTTAAACAGCCGGGCGTGATGATCATCAATCAACCGACCTGGGGCGTCGATGCCCTGTCGGCAGTGCGCATCCGCGAGGCGTTGATGGATCTCGCCAATCGCGGCTCGGCGGTGTTGGTAATCAGTCAGGATCTGGATGAACTGCTGGAGATCTCCGACCGACTCTCGGTTCTGCATCACGGCGTGCTGGCGCCGGCGAAACCAATCGCACAGTGGACGATTGAGACGCTCGGGCTCGCGATGACCGGCGAGTCCGAGTCCACTCAGGCGCTGGCCTCATGATTCGTCTCGAACCGCGACAGGACATCACGTTCTGGACACCGTTTCGCTCGATCGGTCTGGCCATGCTGCTGACCCTGATCTTCGCCCTGCTGGTGCTGTTTGCGATGAGCGAGCAGCCGGCCGAGGCGATCTGGCAAATGGCGACCTTCCCGTGGCAGGGCCGGCGCATGGAAGTGCAGTTCGGGCTGGTGCTGCAGCAGACGGCGTATCTCGCCACCATCGCGATCGGTCTGTCGGTCGGCTATCGGGCCAACGTCTGGAACATCGGCGCGGAGGGACAGTTTGCGCTCGGTTCGATCACCGCCTATGCCGGCTACCTCTTGATCGGCAGTCCGGACACACTATGGGCACTGCCGCTGGTACTGCTGGCGGGGGTCATTGGTGGTTGTCTGTGGGCGCTGATACCGGCCGCACTGCGCGTGACCTGCAACACCAACGAACTGCTGACCTCACTTATGCTGGTGTATGTTGGCGGCCACCTGCTTACCTATTTGTGCATAGGCCCGTGGAAGGGTGACCCGAAAGCCGGCCAGGCCGAGACCTACCCGATTGCCGATCAAATCCAGCCGCCGACGTTTATTTCAGGCACCGAACTGCACGCCGGACTGATCATTCTGTTTGCCGCCTTCGCGGTACTCGCCCTGGTGCTGCTGTTTACCCTGCTGGGCTACCGGCTGCGCGTGGCGCAGCACACGCCCAAAGCCGAGCGCTTCGCAGGCTTTGAGCCGCGCACCACCATCTGGATCTCGTTTGCCCTGTCCGGCGCGATGGCGGGGCTGGCCGGCGCGGTTTACATGACCGCCGAAACCGGCAAGCTGATTCAGGCCGAAAACTATCTGGAGAACTTCGGCTTCGCGGCGATTGTAATCGCGTTTCTCGGCCGGCTGCACCCACTTGGCATTCTGCTCGCCGCGCTGATGATCTCCTATGTCAACGTTGGCGCCTCCTACATACAGGCATCGCTGCGGGTCGATGACTCGGTCGCCGATCTGATCGAAGTCGCCGCGCTGTTTTCGTTTCTCGCCACCGCCGTACTCGATCAGTATCGAATTCGCTTCAAACGCCGCAACGCCACTCGGGTGAATGTCACATGAGTCCTGAAACCCTGGCGTTTCTCGCCAACCTGCTGACCGCCGCCATCCTGTTGGCCACCCCGCTGCTGCTCGCCGCCCTCGGCGAACTGGTGGTCGAAAAGTCCGGTGTGCTGAATCTGGGCGTCGAGGGCATGATGCTGATCGGCGCGCTGTTCGGCTACATCGCCGCCTACAACCTGCAGACCATCACCTGCCTCGAAGAGCTGATACCAGGCTTCTGTAACAAAGAAGTACGCGTATTCACTTTTACCGATTATCTGTTGTCGCTGGTGGCGGCCGCAGCCGCCGGTGCACTGCTGGCGGCGATCTTCGGCGGCCTGACTCAGGGTCTGCGCGCCAATCATGTGGCCGTCGGGCTGGGCCTGAGTATTCTCGGTGCTGGCTTGAGCAATTCACTGGGCAGCAACTTTTTCGGCGTGAACTACACCTCGGTGCAAGTGGCTGATCACCCGAGTGTTTTCGGTCAGGACCTGCTCGTTTGGCTGTCGCTGTTAGCAGTGCCAGCTATCTGGTATGTGCTGCAGAAAACCCGTACCGGCCTGGTGATTCGCGCCGTTGGCGAGAATCACGACAGTGCCTTTGCACTAGGTTACAGGGTGTCAAGAATCCGTTTTTATTGCATACTATTCGGCGGCGCCATGGCAGGGCTGGCCGGCGCTTTTATCGTACTGGTACACGTCGACTGGAAAGAAGGCGTGACGGTGGGCAAGGGCTGGCTGGCGCTCGCACTGATTCTGTTCGGCACCTGGCGGCCGCTGCGCGTGCTCGCAGGCGCCTACATATTTGGCTTGTTATGGGCATCCGAACTGCGACTGGACAACCTCTTTCCCGCCTGGCAGCTGGAGTGGAAAACGCTGCTCACAGCCGCCCCTTACCTGTTCACGATAATCGTGCTGGTGTTGATCTCGCGCAACCCGCGGATGATTCGCCAGAACGCGCCAGCATCCCTTGGCAAACCGTTCAATCCACCTTCCTGAGACCACAACCACCGCTATGAAAAATCTTTTACTCGCCACCGCTGCGGCGCTGGCGCTGGGCGGCACCGCACACGCGGCCGACCCCGTTAAA